>NZ_JARIXR010000001.1:0-568500 GCF_029269205.1 Pseudomonas sp. 1912-s
CCAGTAGTGCTGACGAATGAGTCGAGCTTGTTTTTGGAAACATCAATTCCGACGAACGCAGAGTCATGGTCCATAGCGTTTTCCTCACGTCCAACCTTGCAGAATCGGGCTTTGCGCCCAGGCAACCGTTCGGACTAGTTTAGGAAGGAACCTGCTCCGACCCATGCTCACTCACGATCTCGAAATCAGAGGGCACTACGGTCTGAAGCAGGTGAAAACAATCTTACAAGGGCACACCGAGCCTGAGCGAGGTGCCGAGTGGTGGGGCAAGAGCGTTTTGCTTACTTTTGCGCTTTTCAAAAGTGAGCCGCTGTAAGAGCGGAACCAATAGTGGCCGTTACCTAAATAACGGATATACACCCCTCACCCCAACAACTCACTCATCGCAATAATCTGCTCCGCCACCTGAATCAGCTTTTGCTGCCGACTCATCGCCTGACGCCGCATCAGCGTGTAGGCCTCTTCCTCATTACACCCCTTCATTTTCATCAACAGCCCCTTGGCCGTTTCGATCCGCTTACGCTCCGCCAACTGCTGATCCCTGGCCTGCAACTGCGCGCGCATCGCCTGGTCACTCTCAAACCGCGCCATCGCCACATCCAGGATCGGCTGCAACCGTTGCGCCTGAATCCCCTCGACAATATAGGCACTGACCCCGGCCTTGATCGCCTGTCGCATCACTCCCGGATCATGCTCGTCGGTAAACATCACAATCGGCCGCGGCTGATCCCGGCTCACCAGCACCACCTGCTCCATCACATCGCGCCCCGGCGACTCGGTATCGATCAAAATCACATCCGGGCGCACCGCTTCAACCCGCGCCGGCAGGTCGATCGTCAGCCCCGACTCATCGATTACTTCAAACCCGGCCTCGGTCAACGCGGCCTTGAGCCGCCCCACCTTGCGCGGCGTATCGTTGATCAACAGGATTCGCAACATAAGGTCCTCCTGTCAGCGCAAGGCTTGGCGGCTGACAACATCTGTCATGGCATGCAGGCGAAAGCTGCGGGCATACCCGGCCGGGTCCGAACCGTCCCAGACCTTTCCGTCGATCAACTGGCTGCTGCGCATGGCCTCGCCACCGGCCGGCACACCTACGGCGCTGGCCGCCTGGCGATAGATATCCAGTTGCTGCACGCGCCGGGCGACGCCGAGGTAATCCGGGTCTTCGCGCAGCAGGCCCCAGCGACGGAATTGGGTCATGAACCACATGCCATCCGACAGGTAGGGCAGGTTGACCGCGCCGTCGTCATAAAACCGCAGCGCATGGGGATCCTGCCAGTGGTTGCCGAGGCCGTCGTCATAGTTGCCCAGCAAGCGCGGTTCGATGCAGTCGAGCGGTGCGTCGAGGTAGTGCGGGGCGCTCAGCAATTGCGCGGTGGAGCGGCGGTTTTCCGTGCTTTCTTCGATAAACCGGCTGGCCTGCAGGATAGCCATCACCAGCACCCGGGCGGTATTGGGGTACTGCTCGACAAACGCCTGGGTGCAGCCGAGGACTTTTTCCGGGTGATCCGGCCAGATCGCCTGGGTGGTGGCCAGGGTGAAGCCCTGGTTTTGCTTCACCGCACTGGCGCACCACGGCTCGCCCACACAAAACCCGTCGATGCGTCCGGCCTGCAGGTGAGCAACCATTTGCGGCGGCGGCACCACCACGCTGTCGACATCCTGCAACGGATGGATCCCCTGGCTGGCCAGCCAGTAATACAACCACATGGCGTGGGTGCCTGTGGGAAAGGTCTGGGCGAAGGTGAGTTTTGTTCGGCTTTGATGCACGTGACGGTCCAGTGCCTCAGGACTGGTCACCCCCAACTGTTGCAGGCCACGGGACAGGTTGATGCTCTGGCCATTCTGGTTCAGGCCCATCAGCACCGCCATGTCGGTGGGCGCCACGCCGCCGATGCCCAGGTGCACGGCGTAGATCAGGCCATACAGGCTGTGGGCCGCGTCCAGTTCGCCGCTGACCAGGTTGTCCCGCAGGCTGGCCCATGACGACTGGCGTTTGAGGTTCAGCGTCAGGCCATAGGGCTGGGCGAAGCCCTGGGTGGCGGCGACTACCACTGAGGCGCAATCGCTCAGGGCCATGAAGCCCAGGTTGAGGCTGCTCTTTTCCGGAGCATCACTGCCGTTGACCCAAGCCAGGGGATCATTCATTTGTATGTACCTTTCATAAAAAAACGCCGCTCCGTCGGGCCACGCACGGAGGAGGCCCGGGGTAACGACGTCTTTGTCCTGAACCCGTTCCGCCGTTGGCGCGGGCTGCGATAGGCAAGGCAAAGCAAGGCACATGCCACGCACCGGGAAAGCCCGGCAGGCCGTCAGCTTCCCGTCAGGATTGAAACCGGCCTGGCTCCCAGTATGGCCGCTCCTTGATCCCGGGCTTTGCAGGCATGTTCATCAACCGCCATCGTATTGCGACTGTGTTTTTCTGGCTGTTGGTGCTGGGCAGTCCCCGGGTGCTCGGTGAGCCTTACGAGGCCCGTGATGAGAACCTGCACACGTTTTTTACCGCGTTGTCCTTGCCGTTGGGGCAGCCGATCGTGGTCAGTCAGGCGGCGGCCCGCAAGCGCATCAGCGGGACGTTCGATTTCGATTCGGCCCCAACGCTTCTGGCGTCAGTTGCCCGGCAGCACGGTTTGATCTGGTACAGCGACGGCCAGGTGCTTTACCTGTATGACGCCGACGAGGCGAAAAGCTCGGTGGTAACCCTGCGGCATATTTCGGTCGATATGTTGCGCGGGTTCATGCGCCGCTCCGGGCTCGACGAGGCGCGCTATCCGCTGCGTGCGAGTGCGGCGCGGGTGTTCTATGTGTCCGGGCCGCCGAACTACGTCGACCATGTGTTGCGCCTGGCACAGCTGATGGACCGCCAGCGTGCGGAGCTGCGCATGGGGCCGCAGCGGATTGGCGTGGTGCAGGTGCTCAACACCCACGTTGCCGACCGCGAGTACGACATGGGTGACAAAACCGTCACGGTGCCGGGCATGGCTTCCATGATCGAAAAACTGCTGGCCGTCGAGCAGAAGAGCGCATCCCCACGGCAACCCGGATTACTCGCCGACAAGACTATTTCGGTGCTGGCGTACCCGGACACCAACAGCTTGTTGATCAAGGGCAAGCCTGCGCAAGTGAGCTTTATCGAAAACCTGGTGGCGGAACTGGACGTGCCGAAGCGTGCGGTTGAGGTTTCATTGTGGCTGGTGGACGTGGACCGCGACGAGCTCAAGAAGGTGGGCGATGTCCTGCACAAGGGGCCCGACAAGCCTCCGGCAACCCGCGTAATGGCACCCGTCGAGGACGATGTGTTCATGAAACGGATCACGGCACTGGAGCAGCGTCGGCGAGCGAAGGTCACGGCGTTGCCGGTGATTCTGACCCAGGAGAATGTGCCGGCGGTTTTCAACGACAACCAGACGTTCTACCTGCCCCGGCCGGGTGAGAACAGTGATGAGTGGCAACCGGTGGTCTACGGCACACAGGTCAGTGTGCTGCCGCGCTTCGCCGAGGAGAATGAAATCGAGATGCAGCTCACCCTCGAAGATGGCCGTCAGATGGGCAAGGCCGGCAGTCGCGACAAACGCTCGGCGGCGGTGGAACGCATGGGGATCAGCACCGTGGTGCGTGTGGCTCCGGGCCGGCGGTTGCTGGTGGGGGATTTTCAGCGTGAAACCGGCGCGGCCTTGGCCGGGCGCTACTACGGGCCTATGGCCAATAGCGTGCGGCTGTTTGTCATCCAGGTTGCGCCGGTGGGTGGTGCTTCGCACACAGGTGGCGGACCGGGGCAGGCACCGCCGTTGACACCCTCCCAGCATGAGCGCGTGAAGCGGGCATTTACCCGCATATCCGAGGGATAAAGCCGTTGACCGTCCACCCAGGACTGGCGATCTGGAAAAGTCTTACATAGCCCGTCTGAAAAATACCGGGCCTGTGGGCCTTTGCCTCTCCTATACGACGGGTGAGCTTTTTATAGTCGCGACCTTGCAGGAGGGCCCGTGTCGGAAATGGGGGGAGTCAGGTGCAGAGGTGTGAATGGCAGGGGTGATGGAGGGGGGAATGGCGGCGCCTATGGTCTTTGATCGGTGGACATTGCACAGCGACGGCAGGCTGACCGGCGAAGACTCGGATATTCAACTGCCGCCCAAGGAGGGGCATGTGTTGCGCCTGTTGTTGGCGTCGGCCGGTGTGCTGGTGACCAAGGATCAGTTGCTGGAACGGGCATGGCCCCATAACGATGCCACCGAGGAGTCCCTGACCCGTTGCATCTGTTCACTGCGCAAGTATTTGAAGGAGGGCAGGGGGCTGATCAAGACGGTGTATGGCAAGGGGTATCGAGTGACCTGTTCGGTCAACGCGGCGAGCCAGGTCTGTTCCTCCTGCGGTCGGGGCCACGCATGAAAGGCGTCTGGCGCAAGGGGCTGTTGCTGCTCACGGTCTGCTTTGGCCATGAAGCCCGGGCGTATTGCTGGGCAGAGGCCGCCAACCGATATGGCATCGAGCCGGAGTTGCTGCAGGCCATCGCTGCGGTAGAGTCGGGTTATCGCGCCGAGGCCATGAACCACGCCAACAACAACGGCACCCGTGATATCGGGCTGATGCAGATCAACAGCATTCACCTGCCGCGCCTGCTCAAGGAAGGCATTACCGAGCAACGCTTGCTGGATGAGCCTTGTTTATCGGTGGAGGTCGGTGCCTCGATCCTGGCCGAGTTTATCAAGCAGTTCGGCTACAACTGGACGGCGATCGGTTCCTACAATGTGGGGGGCGGCCCCGGGCCCCGGCGTGAAGAGCTGCGTCTTCGCTATGCGCAAAAGATTTGGGTTCGCTACGAGCAACTGATGGCGCACCGCAACTGACGATTGGACGGCACGCCTCGCATGCAGCCCGTCACCCCGGCTATAATCGCCGCCACCTTTCGCCGCCATCCGAGTCAATCCCGCCCATGTATACCCTGGCCCGCCAGCTGTTGTTCAAACTCTCTCCGGAAACCTCCCACGATCTGTCCCTGGATTTGATCGGGGCCGGTGGCCGCCTGGGGCTCAATGGGCTGGTGTGCAAGGCGCCGGCGAAAATGCCGGTGTCGGTGATGGGGCTCGATTTCCCCAACCCGGTCGGCCTGGCGGCTGGCCTGGACAAGAACGGTGCAGCCATCGACGGTTTTGCGCAGTTGGGTTTTGGCTTTGTCGAAATCGGCACGGTGACCCCTCGGCCGCAACCGGGCAATCCCAAGCCGCGGATCTTCCGCCTGCCGGAAGCCGAGGCGATCATCAATCGCATGGGCTTCAACAACCTGGGTGTGGACAACTTGCTGTCGCGGGTCCAGGCGGCGAAGTACAAGGGCATCCTGGGGATCAACATCGGCAAGAACTTCGACACGCCGGTAGAACGTGCCGTGGATGACTACCTGATTTGCCTGGACAAGGTCTACGCCCACGCCAGCTACGTCACGGTCAACGTCAGCTCCCCGAACACCCCGGGCCTGCGCAGCCTGCAGTTTGGCGACTCCCTCAAGCAATTGCTCGAAGCCTTGCGCCAGCGCCAGGAAGACCTGGCTGTGCGCCACGGCAAGCGCGTGCCGTTGGCGATCAAGATTGCCCCGGACATGAGCGATGAAGAAACCGTGCTGGTGGCCCAGGCCCTGGTGGACTCGGGCATGGATGCGGTGATCGCCACCAACACCACCCTGAGCCGCGTCGGTGTCGAAGGCCTGGCCTTTGGTGACGAGGCGGGCGGCTTGTCCGGTGCGCCGGTACGCGACCAGAGCACCCACATCGTCAAGGTGCTGGCGGCCGAGCTGGGCGGGCGCTTGCCGATCATTGCGGTGGGTGGCATCACCGAGGGCAAGCACGCGGCCGAGAAAATCGCCGCAGGTGCGAGCCTGGTGCAGCTGTATTCCGGCTTTATCTACAAGGGCCCGGCGTTGATTCGCCAGTCTGTGGATGCAATCGCCGCACTGCCAAGAGGTTAATCGCCGCCCATTAAAAAGGGCTCCTTGAAGGAGCCCCTGGGCCGAAGCCCGCCGCCCGGATAGGGCGTGCGTGGTTAAGGTGTTGCGTATTCGTGGTGGTGTCGGAATTAAATGCCCTTGATTAGCCGACGGCGTGAAGTTCGTTGAGTCTGTGGATTCCCGCAGTGCCAGTCATACCGTCCCAGTTGTCGCCGCGTCCTTCTCGCCAGCCGTTGATCCAGGCTTGGCGTACCGACGGTAGAGTAAATGGGCAAAGCTCACGGGATTTGCCATGAACGCCATATTGATATCCGCGTAAAAATGCTCTTTCCAACGGATCACGCTTAAGTCTTCTCATAGGGTGTTTCCCTCACTTGTTGACTGTCTTGATATCCTTCGGCCTCGTCCGAGGCCGGGCAGAGTTTTTCTGCCGTTGGTGGGCTCGCTGCCGGCGTGGCGAGCCAATGTGTCGGCGTCGTTACGGCGCCAACCTGTGTTGAGTTCTAACCAATAGGTCACATGGATTCAATGATCGTTTTGTCATAAGCACGTAACGATAATGATGCTATAGCCATAAGCTGGGATGGCTTTTCGCCCCTTTTGTTGGGCAAACCCAGCTATGATGTGCCCTTCAAAGAGGATGGGTTTAATCCTTTGGTGAGAATGCCCGTCTGTTGCAGTCGGTTATTATTCGACGAAGGGTCGGAATATTTCTTTTTGTTGCACCCAATACATGAACTGCCCCGTCAATAAAGGCCCGTAAGGCCTGTAGCCGGGGTGGAACGGCACATTCGTGCCACACGAGCGCTCTTCAAGAAAAGCGCTTGATTGAAAACCGAACGCGCGATGCGTCGCCCGTTCACTTATTGCTGAAAAGCCTGGAATGCCCCATGTCGGACCGTTTTGAACTCTTCCTCACTTGCCCCAAGGGCCTCGAAGGCCTGCTGATCGAGGAAGCCGTCGGGCTTGGCCTTGAGGAAGCCCGCGAGCACACCTCGGCCGTGCGCGGCATGGCCGACATGGAGACCGCCTACCGCCTGTGCCTCTGGTCGCGCCTGGCCAACCGCGTGTTGCTGGTGCTCAAGCGCTTCCCGATGAAGGACGCCGAAGACCTCTACCACGGCGTGCTGGACATCGAGTGGGAAGACCACATGCTCGCCGACGGCACCCTGGCCGTTGAATTCAGCGGCCATGGCTCGGGCATCGACAACACCCACTTCGGCGCGCTGAAGGTCAAGGATGCGATTGTCGACAAGCTGCGCACCCCGACCGGCGAACGTCCGTCCATCGACAAGATCAACCCGGACCTGCGCATTCATCTGCGCCTGGACCGTGGCGAAGCGATCCTGTCTCTCGACCTGTCCGGCCACAGCCTGCACCAGCGCGGTTACCGCCTGCAGCAGGGCGCTGCGCCGTTGAAAGAAAACCTCGCGGCAGCGATCCTGATTCGTTCCGGCTGGCCGCGCATCGCTGCCGAAGGCGGCGCGCTGAGCGACCCGATGTGTGGCGTCGGTACCTTCCTGGTGGAAGGCGCGATGATCGCCGCCGACATGGCGCCTAACCTGAACCGCGAGCTGTGGGGCTTCACCGCCTGGCTTGGTCACGTTCCGGCGCTGTGGAAGAAACTGCATACAGAGGCCAGCGAACGCGCCGCTATCGGCATGGCCAAGCCACCGCTGTGGATCCGTGGTTACGAAGCGGACCCACGCCTGATCCAGCCGGCCCGTAACAACATCGAACGCGCAGGCCTCAGCCACTGGATCAAGATCTACCAGGGCGAAGTCGGCACCTTCGAGCCACGCCCGGACCAGAACCAGAAAGGCCTGGTGATCTGCAACCCGCCGTACGGCGAGCGTCTGGGTGATGAAGCCAGCCTGTTGTACCTCTACCAGAACCTCGGCGAGCGTCTGCGCCAGGCGTGCCTGGGCTGGGAAGCGGCGGTGTTCACTGGTGCCCCGGACCTGGGCAAGCGCATGGGCATCCGCAGCCACAAACAGTATTCGTTCTGGAACGGCGCCTTGCCGTGCAAATTGCTGCTGATCAAGGTCACCCCGGACCAGTTCGTCACCGGCGAGCGTCGTACCCCGGAGCAGCGCCAGGCCGAACGCGAGCAGGCCGCCTACGATCAGGCGCCGACCGAGCCGCAAGAGCGTCAGTACAACAAGAACGGTAACCCGATCAAACCCGCCCCGGCCCCTGTGGTCGAGCAGGCGCGCTTGAGCGAAGGCGGGCAGATGTTTGCCAACCGCCTGCAAAAGAACCTGAAGCTGCTGGGCAAGTGGGCCAAGCGCGAAGGCGTCGATTGCTACCGTGTGTACGATGCCGACATGCCGGAATACTCCATGGCCATCGACCTGTACCACGATTGGGTTCACGTCCAGGAATACGTGGCGCCGAAGTCCATCGACCCGGAAAAAGCCTCGGCCCGCATGTTCGATGCCCTGGCTGCCATTCCCCAGGCGCTGGGCATCGACAAGAACCGTGTGGTGGTCAAGCGTCGTGAGCGTCAGAGCGGCACCAAGCAGTACGAGCGTCAGAGCGCCCAGGGCAAGTTCACCGAAGTCAGTGAAGGCGGCGTCAAGTTGTTGGTCAACCTGACCGATTACCTGGACACCGGCCTGTTCCTCGACCATCGCCCAATGCGCATGCGCATCCAGAAAGAGGCGGCCGGCAAGCGCTTCCTCAACCTGTATTGCTACACCGCCACTGCCAGTGTGCACGCCGCCAAGGGTGGCGCGCGCAGCACCACCAGCGTCGACCTGTCGAAAACGTACCTGGACTGGGCCCGCCGCAACTTCTCCCTCAACGGTTTCTCCGACAAGAACCGCCTGGAGCAGGGCGATGTGATGGCCTGGCTGGAAGCCAGCCGCGATGAGTTCGACATGATCTTCATCGACCCGCCGACCTTCTCCAATTCCAAGCGCATGGAAGGCATCTTCGACGTGCAACGTGACCACGTGCAGTTGCTGGACCTGGCCATGGCGCGCCTGGCGCCGGGCGGCGTGTTGTACTTCTCGAACAACTTCCGCAAGTTCCAGCTGGAAGACAACCTCGTCGAGCGGTATGCCGTCGAGGAGATCAGTGACAAGACCATCGACCCGGATTTTGCGCGCAACGCCAAGATCCATCGGGCGTGGAAAATCACCGCTCGCTGATCGCTGCCTTCCTGAAGCCGCAAGCCCGGATTATTCCGGCCTTGCGGCTTTTTTACGCTGGTCAAACGCCAGTCCTGTGGCTATAACTTAAGGCCTGGCCAAAGTGACGCACCTGCACGCTGGCGTTTCGAGTCTTGTCTATGCCGCTGCATGCCGTCCGCCCGAAAATCCTAGGCTTTATCAGTGAGCAGGTGTCGGCGTGGCTGGTGGCGGTGGTGGTGTTTCTGACGGGAATCGCACTGACGGTCATCGTCGCCTGGACCGCCTCCGATCTCTATCAGCAGCAGTTGCGCCAGCGTTTCCAGTTGCTGGTCAACGAGCGTTACAGCCGCCTCCAGGAACGTTTCGAGGACCAGGAGCAACGCCTGGGCAGCCTGCGGCGGTTCTTCGTCAATTCCAATACAGTCTCCCGCGCAGAGTTCGACGGTTTCGCGCAGCCTTTGCTGCTGCGTACCCGCGCCTATGCCTGGGCGCCCCGGGTGTTGCGTGACCAACGCAGTGCGTTTGAGCAAGAGGTGACGGCTGAGCGCCGCGCGAGTTTCTCCATTCGCGAATTGAACACGGCCGGTGAACTGACCCCGGCCAGCCAGCGCGATGAGTATGTGCCGGTGCTGTACAGCCAGACCCAGAGCCTGCTTGGCTCGCCGTTGGGGTTTGACCTGCTGGCCCAGCCATTGCGGCGCTCGGCGGTGGAGCGTGCGCAACAGTCAGGGAAAATGGCCGTGTCCCAGCCCATGCAACTGGTGGGTGTGGAGCCGGCCTACGCCATGGGCGTGCTGCTGGTGGCGCCGGTCAGCCGGGCACCGACGACACAAGTGCCCGTCAGCGAACCTTACGGCTACGTGATGGCGGTGATCAGCATGCGCCAACTGGTGGCCGATGGTTTGCCCAAGGCTGACCGGGACAACCTGGTGATACAAATCGTCGACACCTCCGACGCAGAAAAACGAGTGCTGTACGAATCCAGCAATGCCCTGGCAGACAGCGACCTGGTAGCCGCGCGCCGGCTGACCCTGGGTGACCACATCTACGCCTTGAGCCTGCGCCCCAGCCAGGTGTTCCAGCAGGGCAATCATTCTTCGTTGATCAGTATCCTGGTCATGGGCAGCCTGCTGAGCCTGTTGCTCAGTGCGTTGCTCTATGTGTTGGTCAGTCAGCGCCAGCGCGCCTTGAAACTGGTGGAGCAGCGCACGGCCCAGTTGCGTCAACGTGAACAGGAGCTGCGGGGCACCCATGGCCAGTTGCGCAGCGTGCTCAATGCGGCGACCCAGGTGGCGATCATTGCCACTGACCTGCGCGGCGTGATCACTACTTTCAACGCCGGCGCCGAGCAGATGCTGGGCTTTGAGGCGGACGAGGTACTGGGCCACCTGACCCTCGAAAGCCTGCACCTGGCGCCCGAGCTGGAAGCCCGCGCTGTGCAGTTGAGCGCAGCGCTGGGCAAGCGCATTCCGCCCGGCCAGGCGATGCTGGTGGACAGCGCCGATACCGTTCACGAAGCCCGCGAGTGGACACTGGTGCGCAAGGGGGGCAGCCAACTGACGGTGAACATGCTCGCCACTGTGTTGCTGGATGAGCACGGCCTGTGGGTCGGGCACCTGGCGATCTGCCTGGATGTCACCGAGCAGAAGCGCGCCTATGAGGCACTGGCCGCGCGGGATCGGTTGCTGAAGAAACTCAGTGCCCATGTGCCCGGCGGCATTTTCCAGTTCATTCTGGAGCCGAACGATGTCTCGCGTTTCATTTATGCCAGCGACGGCATTCGCGATATCTACGAAATCGAGCCGGCGCTGTTGCAGCAGGATGCGAGCAAGGTGTTCGAGCGGATTCATCCTCAGGACGTTGAACGGGTACGCGAGTCCATTCGGCTGTCTACCTTGCAACTGAGCCATTGGCGTGAAGAGTACCGGGTGCTGCTGCCCCAGCGCGGTCTGCGCTGGATTCGCGGCGAAGCGACGCCGGAAGAATTGCCCGGCGGTGGTACGTTATGGCATGGCTATGTATCGGACATTTCCGACCTCAAACGGGTCGAGGAAGAGCTGCGGGCGTTGTCGATTACCGACTCGTTGACGGGGATTCACAACCGGCGTTATTTCCAGGACCGATTGAAGGCCGAGATGACCCGGGTCAAGCGCGCCTCGGGGGCATTGTCGGTGATCATGCTCGACATCGACCACTTCAAGCGCATCAACGACCAGCACGGCCACGCGGCGGGCGATGAGGTGCTCAAGCAATTGTGCCGGCGCATCAGCCAGCGGTTGCGGCGCACGGATGTGTTTTGCCGGCTGGGGGGCGAGGAGTTTGTGGTGTTGTGCCCCAATACCGATGGCAGCCAGGCCTTCAGTGTTGCCCTGGAGTTGTGGCAAGCGTTGCGCAGCACGCCGATGGACGGTGTGGGGACGGTGACGGCGAGCTTCGGGGTGGCCAGTTGGCGAGTCGAGGAGGGCGTTGACGGCTTGTTGCTGCGGGCGGATTCGGGGGTGTATGCGGCGAAGCAGGCGGGCAGGGACAGAGTTGAGGCAGAGCGGGCGCTTGCCTGAAGTAATACTCACCTGTAGGAGCTGTCGAGCCTCGCCAAGGCTCGACAGCTCCTACGTTTAGAGGACCGGCGCAGCCGCCGCGAGCTTCGGCTGGCGGTACAGGTCCAGCAGCACCTGGTCCAGCACCGAAGAAGCGCCCCACGGTTTAGGATCGTTGAGAATCGCCACCACCGCCCAGGTATTGCCATTGTTGTCGCGACTGAACCCGGCGATCGCCCGCACGGTGTTCAGGGTACCGGTCTTGACGTGGGCTTCACCACGCATGGCGGTGGTCTTCAGGCGTTTGCGCATGGTGCCGTCGGTGCCGGCAATCGGCAGCGAGCTGATGTATTCCGCCGCGTACGGGCTTTTCCACGCCGCTTGCAGCATGGTCGCCATCTCACGGGCGCTGACCCGTTCGGCACGGGACAGGCCGGAGCCGTTCTCCATCACCAGGTGCGGCGCGGTGATGCCTTTTTTCGCCAGCCACTGGCGCACCACGCGTTGGGCTGCCTTGGCGTCGTCGCCGTCGGCATCGGTACGGAACTGCGCGCCCAGGCTCAGAAACAGCTGCTGGGCCATGGTGTTGTTACTGTATTTGTTGATGTCGCGGATGATCTCTGCCAGGTCCGGCGAGAACGCCCGGGCCAGCACTTTGGCGTTCTTTGGTACCGGCGCCTGGATATCGCGGCCCTGGATGCTGCCGCCCAGTTCCTTCCAGATCGCCCGAACAGCACCGGCGGTGTAGGTGGCGTGGTCCAGCAACGACAGATAGGTCTGCGAACTGCAGCCATCCGCCAACTGGCCGCTGACGGTCACGGTGACGCTGCCATCGGCGGCGGTCATCGGGCTGTAGCGCACATCGCCCGTGCATTGTTTGGCGTTGGAAACCTTGACCTGGTTGTCGATGCGGATGCTCGCAATCGGCGGCTCCACCGAGACCAGCACTTTGCCCGAGTCATTACGGGTGACGAAGCGCAGGGCCTTGAGGTTGACCATCAGAGCATCGGGCTTGACCAGGAACGGCTTGTTCTCGTCGTTGCCGTCGTCATTGAACTCCGGCAGTTGCGGCGGGATGAAGAAGCCGCGGTCCAGTACCAGGTCGCCGGTCACTTGCTGCACGCCATTGGCCCGCAGGTCGCGCATCAGCAGCCAGAGTTTTTCCATGTTCAGCTTGGGGTCGCCGCCGCCCTTGAGGTACAGGTTGCCGTTGAGGATGCCGCCGCTCAGGGTGCCGTCGGTGTAGAACTCGGTTTTCCACTGATGGTTGGGGCCAAGCATTTCCAGGGCCGCGTAGGTGGTGACCAGCTTCATGGTCGAGGCCGGGTTGACCGATACATCGGCATTGAACACGGTAGGCGTGCCCGGGCCATTGAGGGGAATCATCACCAGGGACAAGGCGTTGTTTTGCAACTTGGCTTTCTGGAGGGCTTCCTGGACCTTGGGCGGCAGGGAAGTGTTGATCGGTGCGGCGGTAACGGAAAAGGCCAGGGGGAGCAGAAAACCGGCCAGCAACAATGGACGCAAAGATTTGATCATAAGAATTAAAACCCTACTGCTGAGGGGTAAAAAGGCGAGGGGTATGTACGAAAAATCCCTCAATGGTCATGAAAGTGTCGGCATTATGCCCCAAGGCCGTTGCACTTGTGGCTGAACGATAGCTGCTATTCGCGGTTTTTTTTACTGGCACTCTGCCGCCCGTCCCAGAGAATCGGGCAAAGGCCGGCTTAAACTGCTAAAGTGCGGCCCGTTATTACTTAAGAGGATTGTTCCAATGGCGACTAACCGTTCCCGGCGTCTGCGCAAAAAACTGTGCGTTGATGAATTTCAAGAGCTGGGTTTCGAACTGAACCTGGACTTCAAAGAAGGTTTGGACGATGAAGCGGTTGACGCTCTCCTCGAAGCATTCCTGACCGAAGCGATGGACGGCAACGGCCTGGACTACGTCGGCGGTGATGACTTCGGTCTGGTTTGCAAAGCCACCCGTGGTTCGGTCAACGAAGAGCAGCGTGCCGCTGTTGAAGCGTGGCTGAAGGCTCGTCCAGAGCTGACCCGCGTTGAAGTCAGCGCCCTGTTGGACGCTTGGCATCCAGAAAAGCCGATCAATCCGGCAGTCTGATGTCATGAAAAAGCGACCCGCCCGGGTCGCTTTTTCGTTTCCGGGTCTTAAAAACTCAGGCCTTGCGCCAGTTCAGAATCACCAGCGTCAACACCCCCGCCACAATCCCCCAGAACGCCGAACCGATGGAAAACAACGTCAGCCCTGACGCTGTGACCATAAAGGTGATCAGCGCGGCTTCCCGCTCCTTCGGCTCATTCATGGCGATGCTCAGGCCATTGATGATCGAGCCAAACAGCGCCAGTGCCGCAATCGACAGCACCAGTTCCTTGGGCAGGGCGGCGAACAGCGCGGCCAGCGTTGCGCCGAACACCCCGGCAATCCCGTAGAAAATCCCGCACCAGACCGCAGCGGTATAGCGCTTGTTGCGGTCTTCATGGGCGTGGGGCCCGGTGCAGATCGCCGCGCTGATGGCCGCGAGGTTGATGCCATGGGAGCCAAACGGCGCAAGCACCAGCGAGGCCAGGCCGGTAGTGGTGATCAGGGGCGAGGCGGGCACGTTATAGCCATCGGCCCGCAGCACCGCGACTCCCGGCATGTTTTGCGAGGTCATGGCCACCACGAACAGCGGGATGCCGATGCTGATGGTCGCTGCCAGGGAGAAGTGCGGCGTGGTCCACACCGGCGTCGCCACTTCCAGGTGGAAACCGCTGAAATCCAGCAACCCCATCAGCCCGGACAGCGCGGTGCCGATCAGCAACGCGGCGAGCACCGCATAACGTGGCGACAGGCGTTTGATGACCAGGTAGGTGAAGAACATCCCCAGCACCAGCCCGGTACGGTGCTGCGCGGCGACGAAAATCTCGCTGCCGATCTTGAACAGGATCCCCGCCAGCAAGGCCGCCGCCAGGGAAGCCGGGATGCGCTTGACGAGTTTTTCGAAGCTGCCGGTGAGCCCGCAGATCGTCACCAGCACCGCACAGGTGATGTAGGCGCCGATGGCTTCGCCGTAACTCACGCCGCCCAGGCTGGTGATCAACAGCGCCGCGCCCGGGGTCGACCAGGCAATGGTGATCGGCGTGCGGTAGCGCAAGGACAGGCCGATGCTGCACACCGCCATGCCGATGGAGATCGCCCAGATCCACGAGGAAATCTGCGCCGTGGTCAGGCCGGCGGCTTGGCCGGCTTGAAACATGAGCACCAGGGAGCTGGTGTAGCCGGTCATCATGGCAATGAAACCGGCGACGATGGCCGAAGGCGAAGTGTCGGCCAGTGGGCGTAATCGCGCTTGGGGGGCGTCGGACATGGGGCGGTGTTCCTTATGCCTGGGGCTTTTTGTAGGAGCGAATGCAGAATCAAGCCTAAACTCAAACGTAACGATTCATTGCAATACAGCCGGCGCCGCAAACAGCCGTACAGTGTGTTGGCGCAATGGGTTGTGTACAATGTGCGCTGATTTTACGCGATACTTGCCAGCGACCCTCTGTGCCGTATTACAGTCAACGTCAATTCGCCGCCGTTCTCCCGACCCGAGTGCCCATGAACGAACAGTTGCAGCCCCTCAAGAAACAACCGCGAGCCGGTAAGGCCGGTCGCAGTGGAACCCAGGACGATATCGTCTACGCGCATATCTTCGAGGCGATCCTTGAACAACGCCTGGCGCCCGGTACCAAATTGAGTGAAGAAGCGCTGGGCGAAATCTTTGGCGTGAGCCGCACCATCATTCGCCGCGCGCTGTCGCGCCTGGCCCATGAAGGCGTGGTACTGCTGCGGCCCAATCGCGGCGCGGTAGTGGCCAGCCCGAGTGTCGAGGAAGCCCGCCAGGTGTTCCTCGCCCGTCGCCTGGTGGAGCGTGCGATCACTGAGTTGGCGGTGCAGCATGCCACGGCCGAGCAACTGGCCGAGTTGCGGCAGATGGTCAACGACGAGCGCGACAGCTTTTCCCGTGGCGATCGCGGTGCGGGTATCCGGCTTTCCGGCGAGTTCCACCTGAAACTGGCCGAAGCGGCGAAGAACGCGCCGCTGATCAGCTTCCAGCGCAGCCTGGTGTCCCAGACTTCGTTGATCATCGCCCAGTACGAAAGCGGCAACCGCTCGCACTGTTCCTACGATGAGCACACCCAGTTGATCGACGCGATCGAAGCGCGGGATGCGGATCTGGCCGTGAACCTGATGATGCACCACATGGATCACATCGACAGCAAACTCAACCTCGACGAGGAAAGTGCGTCGGATGACCTGCATGCGGTGTTCTCGCATTTGTTGCAGACCAAGAAGCCGGGGCGTTCGTCTGTAAAACTGTAAACCCCATCAAAAATGTGGGAGCTGGCTTGCCTGCGATAGCATCACCTCGGTATCACTGATACACCGAGGTGTCTGCATCGCAGGCAAGCCAGCTCCCACATTGGTTTTGAGGTGTTTGCTGAATCAGCGTTGATGCACGAGCTGCCCCGCCGCATACGTCTGCAACACCACCCGGTCATCCCCCAGCGTCATCAGTACAAACAGCGTCTCGGCGATGTTATTGGCCTGCTTCAGGCGATAGCTGAGCAGTGGCGTGGCGTTGTAATCCAGCACCAAAAAGTCTGCGTCAGTGCCCGGTTGCAGCGTGCCGATCTTGTCTTCCAGCCGCAGCGCGCGCGCACCGCCCAAGGTGGCCAGGTACAGCGACTTGAACGGGCTCAACCGCGCGCCTTGCAACTGCATCACCTTGTACGCTTCGTTCAGGGTTTGCAGCAGCGAGAAGCTGGTGCCGCCACCGACATCCGTACCCAGGCCGACATTCAGCTTGTGCTTCTCGGCCATCGGCAGGTTGAACAACCCGCTGCCCAGGAAGAAGTTCGACGTCGGGCAGAATGCGACTGCCGAGCCGGCTTCTGCCAGCCGTGCGCATTCGTCGTCACACAGGTGCACGCCGTGGGCGAACACCGAGCGCTCGCCCAGCAGTTTGTAATGGTCGTACACGTCCAGGTAGCCGCTGCGCTCCGGGAACAGTTCCTTTACCCATTCCACTTCCTGCAGGTTTTCACTGATGTGGGTCTGCATGTACAGGTCCGGGTATTCCCCCAGCAACTGCCCGGCAAGGGTCAGCTGTTCGGGCGTACTGGTCGGTGCGAAACGTGGCGTCACCGCGTAGTGCAAACGGCCCTTGCCATGCCAGCGCTCAATCAGTGCCTTGCTTTCTGCGTAGCCGGATTCCGCAGTGTCGGTCAGATAGTCCGGCGCGTTGCGGTCCATCATCACTTTGCCGGCGATCATCCGCAGGTCGAGTTTCTCGGCGGCTTCAAAAAACGAGTTCACGGACTGCGGGTGCACGCTGCCGAATACCAGCGCGGTGGTGGTGCCGTTGCGCAGCAGTTCCTTGATGAAAATCCCCGCGACTTCTTCGGCGTGGGCCTTGTCGGCGAACTGGCTTTCACACGGGAAGGTGTAGGTGTTGAGCCAGTCCAGCAACTGCTCGCCATAGGCGCCGACCATGCCGGTTTGCGGCAGGTGAATGTGGGTGTCGATCAGGCCGGGGGTGATCAGCGCGTCCTGATAATGGGTGACCTCGATGTCGGCGGGCAGGCTGGCGAGTAATTCGCTGGCGTGGCCCAGGGCGCTGATCTGGCCGTTGTCGATCACCAGCAGGCCGTCTTCGAAATACTCGTAGGAGGCTTCGATTCCTACCTCGGCAGGGTCGGCGATGCTGTGCAAGATGGCGGCACGGTAGGCTTTTCGTGTCAAAGGCATGGTCGTCTCAGTTAGTCGCTTGGCTGCGGCGTGAAACCGGCAGCAGTTTGGCAATGGGTTCGGCGCTCGCAGTGTGCTGGCCGAAGTTGGCGTTATAGGTGGCGATGATTTCGCCGGCGATGGAGATGGCGATTTCCACAGGCAATTTGCCTTTGACCTCAGTCAGCCCCATCGGGCAATGCATGCGTTGCAGTTGCGCGGTGTCGAAACCGCGATCCCGCAGGCGATGTTCAAACTTGACGCGCTTGGTCTTCGAACCGATCAGGCCGAAGTAGGTGAAGTCATTGCGCTTGAGCAGGGCGGCGGTCAGTTCCAGGTCCAGGGCGTGGTTGTGGGTCATGACGATGCAGTAACTGCCCACAGGCAAGTTGTCGATTTCATCCACCGGCTCTTCGCTGACGATTTTACGCACGCCCTGAGGGATGTGTTCCGGGAATTCCTGTTCCCTGGAATCGATCCAGCGTACCCGGCACGGCAGGCTGGCCAGCAACGGCACCAGCGCGCGGCCCACGTGGCCGGCGCCGAACACCGCGATCTGCGCCTGCACCTGGCCCATCGGTTCGAACAACAGCACCGTCACGCCGCCGCAGCACTGGCCCAGGCTGGCGCCGAGGCTGAAGCGCTCCAGGTGGGTGTTCTGCTGGCCGCGCACGAGCATGTCCCGCGCGATCTGCATGGCCTTGTATTCCAGGTGCCCGCCACCGATGGTGTCGAACGTGTGGGCGGCACTGATGACCATCTTCGAGCCGGCATTGCGTGGCGTGGAGCCAAGCTCTTCGATGATGGTCACCAGCACGCAGGGTTCACCCTGGTTCTGCAGGTCGGCGAGGGCGCTGATCCAGTTGTTCATGTTTACCTCAGCATCTCTGTTGTCAGTTCGACCGCTATCGCAGGCAAGCCAGCTCCCACATTTGATCGGGTTCACACATCAAAATGTGGGAGCCGGGCTTGCCCGCGATGGCAGCGCCTCGGTCTAGAGCGAAGCCAGCTCGGTTTCGGTTTCCACAGCTTTTGCGGCGGTCAGTTGGCGCATCTGCTCACAGCCCCACAACACCCGCTCCGGAGTCGCCGGTGCATCAATCTTCGGCTGATGGCGATAGTCACCCAGGCTCGCCACGGCATCCTTGATCGCACACCACGAGGCGATGCCGAGCATGAACGGCGGCTCACCCACGGCCTTGGAATGGAACACCGTGTCTTCCGGGTTCTTGCGGTTTTCCACCAGCTTCACCCGCAGGTCCAGCGGCATGTCGGCCACGGCGGGGATCTTGTAGCTGGCCGGGCCGTTGGTCATCAGCTTGCCCTTGTTATTCCAGACCAGCTCTTCCATGGTCAGCCAGCCCATGCCCTGGATGAAGCCGCCTTCGACCTGGCCGATGTCGATGGCCGGGTTCAGCGAGGCACCCACGTCGTGCAGGATGTCGGTGCGCAGCATTTTGTATTCGCCGGTCAGGGTGTCGACGATCACTTCGCAACAGGCCGCGCCGAACGCGAAGTAGTAGAACGGCCGGCCACGTGCCTGGCTACGGTCGTAGAAGATTTTCGGGGTCTTGTAGAAGCCGGTGCTCGACAGCGACACCTGGGCGAAATACGCCTGCTGGATCAGCGCCTCAAACGTCAGGATATGATCGCGAACCCGCACATGCCCGTTGTGGAACTCAACGTCGGCCTCGCTGACTTCATACTTGCGCGCGGCAAATTCCACCAGGCGTTGCTTGATGGTTTCGGCGGCATTCTGCGCGGCCTTGCCGTTCAAGTCGGCACCGCTGGAAGCGGCCGTCGGCGAGGTGTTGGGCACCTTGTCGGTGTTGGTGGCGGTGATCTGTACGCGGTCGATTTCCACCTGGAATATCTCGGCCACCACTTGCGCGACCTTGATGTTCAAGCCCTGGCCCATTTCGGTGCCGCCGTGGTTCAGGTGGATGCTGCCATCGGTGTAGATGTGGATCAGCGCACCGGCCTGGTTGAGGAAACTGGCGGTGAACGAAATCCCGAATTTCACCGGGGTCAGCGCCAGGCCTTTTTTCAGGATCGGGCTGTTGGCGTTGTAGCGACGGATCGCTTCGCGGCGCTCGGCATACTGGCTGCTGTGTTCGAGTTCGGCGGTCATCTCTTCGAGCATGTTGTGCTCGACGGTCTGGTAGTAGTGGGTGACGTTGCGCTCGGTCTTGCCGTAGTAGTTGGCTTTGCGCACGGCCAGCGGATCGAGCGCAAGGTGGCGCGCAATGGCGTCCATCACTTCCTCGATGGCGACCATGCCCTGGGGCCCGCCGAAGCCACGGTAAGCCGTATTGGACGCGGTGTTGGTCTTGCAGCGGTGACCGTTGACCGTGGCATCGCCCAGGTAATACGAGTTGTCGGAGTGGAACATGGCACGGTCGACAATCGAGTTCGACAGGTCCGGTGAGCAGCCACAGTTGCCCGCCAGGTCCAGATTGATACCGTGCAGGCGGCCGGTGTCGTCGAAGCCCACGTCGTACTCGATATAGAACGGGTGGCGCTTGCCGGTCATCAGCATGTCTTCGACCCGCGGCAGGCGCATTTTGGTCGGCTGACCGGTGAGGCGTGCGACCACCGCGCACAGGCACGCCGGGCTGGCCGCCTGGGTTTCCTTGCCGCCAAAACCACCGCCCATGCGGCGCATGTCGACGACGATTTTGTTCATGGACACGTCGAGGACTTCGGCCACCAGTTTCTGCACTTCGGTGGGGTTTTGCGTAGAGCAGTAGACGATCATGCCGCCGTCCTCGGTAGGCATCACCGAGGAGATTTGGGTTTCCAGGTAGAAGTGTTCCTGGCCACCGATGTGCAGGGTGCCCTGGATACGATTTTTTGCGGTCGCCAGCGCGCCGGCGGAATCACCCCGTTGGTGCGTATGGCTGTCCAGCACGAAATGCTTTTTGCGAAACGCCTCGACCACGTCCAGCACCGGCTCCAGGTCTTCGTATTCGATCACGGCGGCCATGGCAGCTTTGCGCGCGGTTTCCAGGTCGCGGGCGGCAACCGCCAGCACCACCTGGCCGACAAACTGCACGGTGTCGATGGCCAGCAGCGGGTCGCCGGGCATCAGCGGGCCGATGTCTTTCAGGCCCGGAACGTCTTCGTGGGTGATGACGATGCGCACGCCGTCGAAGGCGTAGCAGGGCGCAGTGTCGATGCTGATGATCTTCGCGTGGGCGCGGTCCGACATGCGTGCATACAGGTGCAACTGGTTGGGGAATTCCAGGCGGTCATCGATGTACTGCGCCTCGCCCGAGACGTGCTTGGCGGCGCTGTCGTGCTTGACGCTGCGACCGACTCCGCTGGTCAGGTCCTTGGCAAACAGTTCGGCGAGTTCGGCCTGGGATTTTTCCACGGCATGATGGTTAGACATAAGCGGTCACCCGAGTCTCGATGTGCGGCGTTTGCAGTTCGATGAAGTATTTGCGCAGCAGGTTCTGTGCGCTGAGCAGGCGGTATTCCTTGCTCGCACGGAAGTCCGACAGCGGGGTGAAATCTTCGGCCAGCGCAGCGCAGGCCTTTTCCACGGTGGCGGAATTCCAGGTGGCACCCCTCAGCACCGCTTCGCAATTCTTCGCACGTTTCGGGGTGGCGGCCATGCCACCGAACGCAACCCGGGCGTCGCTGATAACGCCGTTATCGATCTTCAGGTTAAAGGCGGCGCAGACTGCGGAAATGTCATCGTCCAGGCGCTTGGACACCTTGTAGGCACGGAACAGCGGCACACCTTTGGGCACGATGATTTTTTCGATGAATTCGCTGTCCTGACGCGCAGTGACACGGTAGTCGATGAAGTAGTCTTCCAGGGCCAGGGTGCGGCGGGTGTTGCCCTTGCACAGCACGATCTGCGCACCGAGGGCGATCAGCAACGGCGGCGAGTCACCGATGGGCGAAGCGTTGCCGATATTGCCGCCCAGGGTGCCCTGGTTGCGGATCTGCAGCGAGGCGAAGCGGTGGAGCAATTCGCCGAAGTCCGGGTATTCGTTATTGAGGGCCGTGTAGCAATCGGACAGCGACGTGGCCGCGCCGATCTCCAGGCGGTCGTCGAAGCTTTCGATGCGCTTCATTTCTTCGATATTGCCGACGTAGATCATCACCGGCAGCGTGCGGTGGAACTGGGTGACTTCCAGCGCCAGGTCGGTGCCGCCCGCCAACAGCCGGGCTTGTGGGTACGCGTCGTAAAGGTCGGCCAGGTCGGCGACGGTCAACGGCACCAGGCAACGTTTGTCGCCGCTGTTCAGTTCACCGGTTTGCGTCGGGGCGATGGCTTTCAGGCGGGCGATCGTCTCGGCCTGGCGGCTGTCGAACTGGTCTTGGGGTTTATTGCAGCAGGCCTGTTCGGCAGCCGCGAGAATCGGGCGATAGCCGGTGCAGCGGCAGAGGTTGCCGGCCAGGGCTTCATGGGCTTTCTGGCTGTCGGGTGCATCACTGTTCTTCTGCAGGGCGAACAGTGACATCACAAAACCCGGGGTGCAGAAGCCGCATTGCGAACCGTGGCACTCCACCATGGCTTGTTGCACGCTGTGGAGTTGGCCCTGGTGCTTGAGGTCTTCGACGCTGATCAGCTGTTTGCCGTGCAGGGACGAGACAAAGGTCAGGCACGAGTTGAGGCTGCGATAGCGAATCTGCTCCGCGCCCTGATCGTCGGTGTGCAACTCGCCGACCACCACGGTGCAGGCGCCACAGTCGCCGCTGGCGCAGCCTTCCTTGGTGCCGGATTTGCCCAGGTGCTCACGCAAATAGTTGAGCACGGTCAGGTTCGGGTCCAGGGCGTGCTCGCTACGGAGCTCCTGGTTTAGTAAAAACTGGATCACGGAAGGCCTCGCAGACTCATTATTGTTGTTAACCGCTTTGCGCCGAATCTAGTCATGTCTGACTTTTCGGTCAACGATTTTCTGACCGAAAGGTCAAGAAAATGCGATCTCAACATCTTTAATTATGGTCCAGTTCTCTGGAACCGCCGTTTTTGGGGGCTTCTGGACTTTAACGGCTGCTTATTTCATGCCAAATTCTGGTTTGTGGGCCCAGCGCCATCAGCGGGCATTTGCGCTACACTGCCGCGCTTGTACCGATAGACGATTTTGAAGGGAAAACATGACGTTCAAGGCGCCGGATAGTCTTGCCGAGCAAATCGCTCACCACCTCGCCGAACGTATCATTCGCGGCGACCTCAAGCCTGGGGAGCGGATCCAGGAGCAGAAGGTCACACTGGCGCTCAATGTCAGCCGTGGCTCCGTGCGCGAAGCCTTGCTGATCCTTGAGCGCCGGCACTTGATCGCGATCCTGCCGCGCCGTGGCGCCCACGTTACCGAGCTGACTGCCCACAAGGTGCAGAGCCTGTGCACGCTGATGGGCGAGCTGTACATCCTGCTGGGCAACGCCGTCGCCGCAGGCTGGCAGACCCAGGCCGACATGGCGCCGTTCGTGCAGATCCAGCAGCGCCTGATCGCCAGCTTCGAACGCCAGGACATCCGCGCCTTCGTCGAAGAAAGCTTCAACGTGATGCGCGCCGCCTATCCGTTCGCCAACAATCCGTATTTGCAGGAAACCGTCGAGAACCTGCAGCCGGCGATGAACCGCGCCTATTACCTGGCGCTGGATCAACGCAAGGCGTCCATGAGCGAGTACCTGGTGCTGTTTGAGCAATTGCTCGCCGCCGTGCTGGCCCGTGACCTGCCGCAGATTCGCCAGGTGCTCTCGGCTTACGGCGAGCGCAGCTGCTCGCTGGTCATCGCTGCGTTGGCGGACGCCTAAGCGTGCGGCTCAAGTGCATCAAACTGGCGGGGTTCAAATCCTTCGTCGACCCGACCACGGTGAACTTCCCCAGTAACATGGCGGCAGTGGTGGGGCCCAATGGCTGCGGCAAGTCGAACATCATCGACGCCGTACGCTGGGTGATGGGCGAGAGCTCCGCGAAAAACCTGCGTGGCGAGTCGATGACCGACGTCATCTTCAACGGCTCCACCAGCCGCAAGCCGGTGAGCCAGGCCAGCATCGAACTGGTATTTGATAACTCCGACGGTACCCTGGTGGGCGAGTACGCGGCCTACGCGGAAATTTCCATCCGTCGTAAAGTCACCCGCGACAGCCAGAACAGCTACTTCCTCAACGGCACCAAGTGCCGCCGCCGGGACATTACCGACATTTTCCTCGGCACCGGCCTGGGCCCGCGCAGCTACTCGATCATCGAACAGGGCATGATCTCCAAGCTGATCGAAGCCAAGCCGGAAGACCTGCGTAACTTTATCGAAGAAGCGGCCGGTATCTCCAAGTACAAGGAGCGCCGTCGCGAGACTGAAAACCGCATCCGCCGTACCCATGAAAACCTCGCCCGCCTGACCGACCTGCGTGAAGAGCTGGAGCGCCAGTTGGAGCGCCTGCACCGCCAGGCCCAGGCCGCCGAGAAGTATCAGGAATACAAGGGCGAAGAGCGCCAGCTCAAGGCGCAACTGTCGGCCCTGCGCTGGCAGGCACTGAACGATCAAGTGGGCCAGCGCGAAGCGATCATCGGCACCCAGGAAATCAGCTTTGAGGCCCTGGTGGCCGAGCAACGCAATGCCGACGCCAGTATCGAGCGCCTGCGGGACGGTCACCATGACCTGTCCGAGCGCTTCAATCTGGTGCAGGGGCGTTTCTATTCGGTGGGCGGCGATATCGCCCGGGTCGAACAGAGTATCCAGCACGGTCAACAACGTTTGCGCCAATTGCAGGATGACCTCAAAGAAGCCGAACGCGCACGCCTGGAAACCGAATCCCACCTGGGCCACGACCGCACCTTGCTGCTGACCCTTGGGGAAGAGCTGGACATGCTCACCCCCGAGCAGGAAGTCACCAGCGCTGCCGCTGAAGAAGCCGCTGCGGCCCTGGAGGAGTCCGAAACCACCATGCACGGCTGGCAGGAGCAGTGGGACACTTTCAACCTGCAATCCGCCGAGCCCCGCCGCCAGGCTGAGGTGCAGCAGTCGCGCATCCAGCAACTGGAAACCAGCATGGAGCGCCTGGCCGAGCGTCAGCGGCGTTTGGTGGAAGAGCGTGTGCTGCTCGCCGCCGACCCGGAAGACGCGGCGATCCTGGAGTTGAGCGAGAAGCTGGCCGAAAGCGAAATGACGCTGGAAGAGCTGGAAGCCAGCGAAGAACAACAAGTGGAGCGCCTGGAGCAATTGCGTCAGCAACTGCAGCAGGCGACCCAGGCACAGCAGCAGGCCCAGGGCGATTTGCAGCGGCTCAACGGCCGGCTGGCCTCCCTGGAAGCCTTGCAGCAAGCGGCGCTCGACCCGGGCACCGGCACGGCGGAATGGCTGCGCGATCAACACCTGGCCGAGCGCCCGCGCCTGGCCGAAGGCTTGAAGGTTGAAGCCGGTTGGGAGCTGGCGGTGGAAACCGTGCTCGGCGCCGACCTGCAAGCGGTGCTGGTGGATGATTTTGGCGGCTTCGACCTGGCGGGGTTTGCCCAGGGTGATCTGCGCTTGCTCAGCCCGGCGGCGGACGGCACCCGTGTGCCGGGCAGCCTGCTGGACAAGGTCGAGGCGGCGATTGATCTGTCGCCCTGGCTGGGCCAGGTCAAACCGGTGGACAGCCTTGAGCAGGCCCTGGCCCAGCGCGGCCAATTGGCGGCGGGGCAAAGCCTGATCAGCCGCGACGGCTTTTGGGTTGGCCGGCACTTCCTGCGGGTGCGTCGCGCCAGCGAAGCGGAAAGCGGTGTTCTGGCCCGTGGCCAGGAAATCGTCAACCTGACCGCCGAGCGCGAAGAGCGCGAAGCGACGCTTGAGTCCCTGGAAAACCAGCTGCAAACCCTGCGCGCCACCCAGCGCCAGCAAGAGACTGGCCGCGAACACCTGCGCCGCCTGTTGCAGGACGAAGCGCGCCAGCAAGGCGAATTGAAAGCCCAGCTCTCGGCGAGCAAGGCCAAGGTCGAGCAACTGACCCTGCGCCGTACTCGTCTCGACGAAGAAGTGGCCGAGATGGGCGAGCAACGCGCCCTTGAACACGAACAAGTCGGCGAAGCGCGCCTGCAATTGCAGGAAGCCCTCGACAGCATGGCCCTGGACACCGAGCAGCGCGAGTTGCTGCTGGCCCAGCGCGACAGCCTGCGCGAGCGCCTCGACCGGGTGCGCCAGGAAGCCCGCCAGCACAAGGACCACGCCCATCAATTGGCCGTGCGCCTCGGTTCCCTGCGTGCGCAACACGACTCCACGCGCCAGGCCCTTGAGCGTCTCGAGATGCAGTCCGAACGCCTGACCGAAAAGCGCGAGCAACTGAGCCTCAACCTGGAGGAGGGCGAAGCCCCGCTGGAAGAGCTGCGCCTGAAGCTCGAAGAGTTGCTCGACAAGCGCATGACTGTCGACGAAGAACTCAAGACTGCACAAATCGCCCTGGAAGACGCCGACCGCGAACTGCGCGACGCCGAAAAACGCCGGACCCAGGCCGAGCAGCAGTCGCAACTGATCCGTGGCCAACTCGAACAGCAGCGCATGGAATGGCAAGCCCTGACCGTGCGCCGCAAAACCCTGCAAGACCAGTTGCTGGAAGACGGCTACGACCTGCACGGCGTGCTCAATACGCTGACCGCCGAGGCCAACGAGAAAGAGGCCGAAGAAGAACTTGAACGGATTGCCGCGCGCATTCAACGCCTCGGCGCAATCAACCTCGCCGCCATCGACGAGTACCAGCAGCAGTCCGAACGCAAACGTTATCTGGATGCGCAGAACGCTGACCTTGTCGAAGCCCTGGACACCCTGGAAAACGTGATCCGCAAGATCGACAAGGAAACCCGTAATCGCTTCAAAGATACCTTTGATCAGATTAATGGCGGTTTACAGGCGTTATTCCCGAAAGTTTTCGGTGGTGGCAGCGCTTACTTGGAACTGACGGGCGAAGATCTACTCGATACAGGGGTAACGATCATGGCGCGGCCTCCGGGCAAGAAGAACAGCACCATCCATTTGTTGTCCGGTGGCGAGAAGGCACTGACGGCATTGGCCCTGGTATTTGCGATCTTCAAGTTGAACCCGGCGCCGTTCTGCATGCTCGACGAAGTTGACGCCCCGCTGGATGACGCTAACGTTGGACGGTATGCCCGACTGGTTAAAGAGATGTCCCAGACGGTGCAGTTCATCTATATCACCCACAACAAGATCGCCATGGAAATGGCCGATCAGTTGATGGGCGTGACGATGCACGAGCCGGGCTGTTCGCGGTTGGTGGCGGTGGATGTCGAAGAGGCGATGGCGCTGGTGGAATCCTGAGTCGCACTCGAAGGAGGATTTTCAGCAGGACGTAAGGTGATTTACCGGTCTGGGAAAAGTGGCAAATGGACATATTTGTTCAAGGCATTTTGACAGACGGTGTAAAGTTATCTTTGGTCGTGCTAGTTTAATGTCAAATTTTCGTATGCGTGGGCAAAACGTCATTCAGAACATAGAGTTGGCGCCACGTTTTAAAGCGGTTTGCACGGTGCTAAACCCCTTATTTTTCAGCATTTTTTATTAGAGGCACGGGATTACATGGAAATCGGTCTGCGCGAGTGGCTGATCGTCATCGGCATTATTGTCATTGCCGGTATTCTTTTTGATGGCTGGCGCCGGATGCGCGGCGGCAAGGGCAAGTTGAAATTCCGCCTGGACCGCAACCTGTCCAATTTGCCGGACGACGACGGCAGCGCAGAGCTGCTGGGGCCTCCGCGTGTCCTGGATAACCATAAAGAGCCGCAACTGGACGAGCACGACCTGCCGTCGATGAGCGCACCGGTGCGTGAAGCCCGCGAGCCCAAGCGCGGCAAGCGTGCTGCGGCCAGCGAACCCGCTCAGGGCGACCTGAACCTGGACCTGGACGAAGGCCCGAGTTTCAGCAGCCGTGACGATGACTTCCCGGATGAAGCACCGACCAAGAGCGCCCATAAAGAATCCGTCAAGGACCAACCGGCTGCCGAAGAGGTGCTGGTGATCAGCGTGATCTGCCGTGACGCCGCCGGCTTCAAGGGCCCGGCCTTGCTGCAGAATATTCTGGAAAGCGGCCTGCGTTTTGGCGAGATGGATATTTTCCACCGCCACGAAAGCATGGCCGGCAACGGTGAAGTCCTGTTCTCCATGGCCAACGCGGTCAAGCCGGGCATCTTTGATCTGGACGACATCGACCATTTCAGCACCCCGGCGGTGAGTTTCTTCCTCGGTCTGCCAGGCCCGCGTCACCCGAAACAAGCGTTCGACGTGATGGTGGCCGCCGCCCGCAAGCTGTCCCAGGAACTCAACGGCGAACTCAAGGACGATCAACGCAGCGTCCTGACCGCCCAGACCATCGAGCATTACCGTCAGCGCATCGTCGAGTTCGAGCGTCGCGCCCTGACACAGAAGCGCTGAGGTTCAAGCTTAAGCGTTGCCTGTAGAATCCATGCACTAACATATTGAGCAGCTTCGGCTGCTCTTTTGCTTTATGAGAGAACACCCATGACCGCCGCCCACACCCGCATCCTCGAACTGCGCGCTGAACTGGATCAGCACAACTACCGTTACCACGTCCTCGACGAACCGAGCATCCCGGACGCCGAGTACGACCGGTTGTTCCACGAGCTCAAGGCCCTGGAAGCCGAGCACCCGGACCTGGTCACCCGTGATTCACCGACGCAGCGGGTCGGCAGTGCGGCATTGTCTGCATTCACTCAGGTGCGTCACGAAATCCCGATGCTCAGCCTGGGCAACGCCTTCGATGAAAGCACCATGCTGGAGTTCGATCGCCGGGTGACCGAAGGCCTGGACCTGCCGGCAGGCGACCTGTTTGGCGGTGGCGCGGCAGTGGAATACAGCTGCGAGCCGAAGCTCGATGGTCTGGCGGTCAGCCTGCTGTATCAGGACGGTGAACTGGTGCGTGGCGCCACGCGCGGCGATGGCACCACCGGTGAAGACATCAGCGTCAACGTGCGCACCGTGCGCAATATTCCCCTCAAGCTGCAGGGCAGCGGCTGGCCAGCGACCCTGGAAGTGCGCGGCGAAGTGTTCATGTCCAAGGCCGGTTTCGAACGGCTGAACGCCACGCAACTGGAAGTCGGCGGCAAGACTTTCGCCAACCCGCGCAATGCGGCGGCGGGCAGCCTGCGCCAGCTGGATTCGAAGATCACCGCCAGCCGTCCGCTGGAATTCTGCTGCTACGGCGTGACCACGGATATCAGTGACACCCACATCGGCAATCTGCAACAGCTGAAGCAGTGGGGCATGCCCATCAGTCATGAGCTGAAGCTGGCCAAGGGGATTCAGGATTGCCTCGACTACTACCGCGATATCGGTGAGCGCCGGAATGCCTTGCCGTATGAAATCGACGGTGTGGTGTTCAAGGTCAACAGCATTGCCTACCAACGGGAACTGGGCTTCCGTGCCCGCGAACCACGCTGGGCAATCGCTCACAAATTCCCGGCCATGGAAGAGCTGACCGAACTGCTGGACGTTGAATTCCAGGTCGGCCGCACCGGCGCGGTAACGCCGGTGGCGCGCTTGAAACCGGTCAAGGTCGCCGGTGTAACCGTGTCCAACGCAACCCTGCACAACATGGACGAAGTGGCGCGCCTGGGCTTGATGATCGGCGACACAGTGATCATCCGCCGTGCCGGTGATGTGATCCCCCAGGTGGTGTCGGTGGTCACCGAGCGTCGCCCGGAAAACGCCCGCGCGGTGCAGATCCCCGAGAGCTGCCCGGTGTGCGGTTCCCACGTGGAGCGCACGCAACTGGTCAAGCGCAGCAAGGGCAAGGAAACCGTCAGCGAAGGCGCGGTGTATCGCTGCGTCGGGCGCCTGGCCTGCGGTGCGCAGCTCAAGCAGGCGATCATCCATTTCGTGTCGCGCCGCGCCATGGACATTGATGGCCTGGGCGACAAGACCATCGAGCAACTGGTGGACGAGAAGCTGATCGGCTCACCGGCAGACCTCTACAAGCTCAAGTACGAACAGATCATCGACCTGGAAGGCTTTGCCGACGTTTCCAGCAAGAAGCTGATCACCGCCATTGAAAACAGCAGGACGCCAACCCTCGCACGGTTTATCTACGCCCTCGGCATTCCCGATGTAGGCGAGGAGACCGCCAAGGTGCTGGCGCGCTCGCTGGCGTCCCTGGAGCGCGTGCAGCAGGCCTTGCCGGAAGTGCTGACGTACTTGCCGGACGTCGGCCTGGAAGTGGCCCACGAGATTCACAGCTTCTTTGAAGACAGCCATAACCAGGAAGTGATCGGGGCCTTGATCTCCAAGGAGGAGTGCGGCCTGGAGTTGCAGGAGCAGGGCGAGCTCAGCGCCGAATTCGCGGCCAGCACCACGCTGGGTGGCTTGCTCGACAAGCTGCACGTGCCGTCCGTAGGCCCGGGTGCGGCGCAGAAGCTGGCAGACAAGTTTGGCTCCCTGGAAGGCGTGATCAAGGCCGATTGGCTCGACATGCGCCAGGCGTTGCCGGAGAAGCAGGCCAAGGCCGTACGGGATTTCTTCGACATCGAAGAAAACACTAATCGTGCGCTGGCCATCGAGCAGCAGCTCAAGGACTTCGGCATGCACTGGCAGAGCGAGAAGAAGGTCGTCGAAGGCTTGCCCGAGGCCGGTCACACCTGGGTGCTCACCGGCTCCCTGGAGCTGATGAGCCGTGATGTCGCCAAGGAAAAACTCGAAAGCCTCGGCGCCAAGGTGGCGGGCTCGGTGTCGGCGAAAACCCATTGCGTGGTGGCCGGGCCGGGCGCCGGCTCGAAGCTGGCCAAGGCCAGTGAGTTGGGTTTGAAAGTGCTGGATGAAGAGGCGTTCGTGGCGTTCCTCGCCCAGCACGGCATAACCGTTGCCTGACGCCCATCCTGTAGGAGCCGGCTTGCCGGCGATGGCGTTTTCAAGATCGCCATCGCCGGCAAGCCGGCTCCTACAATTCGTGGGAACGATCATCGGCAGGAAATGATCTAGTCTTGGGCAGCCCTGGGAGAGATCGCCATGTACCGCTTCTTCGAACAACTCAGTTCGCGCATCGCCGCACCGTTCATGGCCGAAACCTCGCGCAACAGCAAGGTCTGGCAGTGCCGCTGTGGGCAGTCGCTGTTCTTTCGCAACAGCCAGTGCCTGGCCTGTTCGGCGCTGCTGGGTTACCAGTCGGAGCAGAGTCGGCTGACATCGTTGCAGCCTGGCCCATACGCCGACACGTGGCTGCTGGACGCCGACCCTGAAGCTGGCGCCTTTCGCCGCTGTGCCAACCTCGACAGCCCGGCTGCCTGCAACTGGCTGGTGCCTTCCGACAGCGGCCAGGCCTTGTGCGTGGCCTGCAGCCTGAACCGCACCATCCCCGACCTGTCGATTGCTGAAAACCCCGAGCGCTGGCGCAAGGTCGAAACCGCCAAGCGCCGTCTGGTCGCGCAACTGATCAGCCTGGGTTTGCAGGTCATCCCCAAGACCGTCGATGAAGACACCGGCCTGGCCTTCGATTTCGTCGGCATCGACCTGGAAGGCAACGCGCCCACCACCGGCCACGCCAATGGCCTGATCACCCTCGACATCAAGGAAGCCGACGACGCCCACCGCGAAAAAATCCGTGTGCAGATGCGCGAGCCTTACCGCACCTTGCTCGGGCATTTTCGCCATGAGGTCGGCCACTACTACTGGGACCGCCTGATCGCCAACAGCCACTGGCTGGAGCCATTCCGCACGTTGTTCGGTGACGAGCGCGCCAGCTACGCCGACGCCCTTGAGCAGCACTACCAGAACGGCCCGCGCCCGGACTGGCAGCAAACCTGCGTCAGCGCCTACGCCACCATGCACCCCTGGGAAGACTGGGCGGAAACCTGGGCGCATTACCTGCACATGATGGACGCCGTCGACACCGCGCTGGGCTTCGGCATGAGCGCCCGCGAAATGGACCTGGATTACCAGCCGTTTCCCGTCAGCACGCTGTATGACCCTGAACATCCCGGCGGCGCGGCGTTCCTGTCATTCGTCAATGCCTGGATCGAACTGGCCGGCATGCTCAACGAACTGTCCCGCAGCATGGGCCAGCCGGATTTCTATCCGTTCGTCCTGCCGCCGGCGGTGATTGCCAAGCTGCACTTCATTCACCTGGTGATCCAGCAAGAGGGCGGCAGGGCGGATGAGGTGCTCCAGGCCCAATAGGCAAGTGCTTGAAGCCCTTCATATTTTTAATCCCACGCGAACGGTTGTAACTTCCGATGAGATCGGTACAATGGCCCCGCTTGCCGAGAGGCGAGCGTCGTTATGGTGACCCCATCGGTCCCCCCGCAACGATTACCCGTGAACCTGGTCAGAGCCGGAAGGCAGCAGCCACAGCGGGAACATTGTGTGCCGGGGTGTGGCTGGTGGGGTTGCCTCCATAACGCCACCCCTCCTTGATTCAAAAAAATACGCTTATGAGACCCTTCGCTGACAATCGTCAAGTGCGAAGCGATTTCTGCTGTTCGTCCGTTGGCAAAGCGCTCACCCGCCGCAAAGCAATCGCTATCGAAAAAACACTGTGAGTGCCCTTTCACAACTTCAAGAATCCACTCTGGACAACCCAATTTCGCCTTGTTAGTTTGCGCCAGCGACATATTTCTAAATATGTCTACGGCACATGGATGATATTAAAGTGATGGCGCTTTATGGCTCATTCAGCCCAACTAACAAGGATGTCGGTAATGAAAAGCCTGCAAGGGTTGCCTACTCTCATCAGCGCTTCCGTCGGGGCGCCGGGCAAAGCCCGCAACTTGCCCGCCGACGTTCAGTGCGTCCAGTACTTGTTCAACTTGATCATTCCCAAGTTGGGTTTTCCCCTGGCCGAAAACGGCAAGTGCGACGGCCAACTGGTGCAGTGCATCAGCCAGTATCAGTTCCGCTACCTCAAGTACGCTCACCCGGATGGTGTTATCGACCCCACCGGGCGCACCTTCAATAGCCTGATCGAAGAGGCGGTGAAGGTGCCCGTCAAGTCGCACCCGACCCTGCGCATTCCGACTTTCCTGAATGTGTTTGGCAACACCAGTTCCGACATGGTCCAGGCGACCGTCAATAATTACCTGGACCGCATGCGGGCGATGATCGAGGCCGAGCGGCGCAACCGGCAGATGATGCTCCAGGCCACGTGCGATGGCGGGACGACGCTGACGGACACGGACTTCCAGAACGCCGCCACGCAGTTGGGTAACGGCATATCCGTCAATATCATCAAGGCCTTCGCCACGGTGGAGTCGGGCGGGCGCTCCGGCTTTGGGCCGGCCAAGTTGCCGGTGATTGCCTTTGAAGGGCACCACTTTCGCAAGTACACCCATCAGAAATACGATCAGACCCACCCGCTGTTGTCGTACCCCTACGTGAAGAAGGCCGGGCCCCAGTGGAAGGCCAATAACAAGGACCAGACCAAGGCCTGGGAAACCATGGCCACCGCTTTTGCGCTGGATCAGGAAGCGGCCTTGAAGTCGGCCTCCTGGGGCATGTTTCAGATAATGGGCTCCAACTTCACGGCATGCGGTTATAAAACGGTGTTTGAATTGGTGGTGGCGATGAAGATTAATGCCGGGCATCAACTAAAGGCCTTCCTCGGTTTTTGCAGTCAGAGCCCGGCACTGGTCAAGGCCATGAAGAACAAGGATTACGCCGCCATGGCGTTGAACTATAACGGCAAGGATTATGGCGACTATGACCAACGCATCAAAAAAGCCTACGAAGCACTTGAAGGGAAAAAATAGCATGCCGTTCAAACATTGCCTGTCCCGGTTGTGGGTTGCCTCTTTCGTGTGTGTGGTCGGAACGCCTGCATTTGCCGCCACGCTGCACTCGGGCAAGTACGAAGGGCTGATGCTGGCCGTGACGCCTGAGCATCAGGTGGAAGGTTTTTATTCTGAGGAGATGGGCGAGGGCGTGACCCGCACGTGCACGTTCTATTTGCAGGGCAAGGTCGATGGCGCGAAGGCGTCGGTGTCCACGTGGCTGGATGCGGCGTATCCGGGAACCGTCGCTGCGTCCTCGGACGGTGTGACGCTGACCGTGGAGAAGGGCCGCGAACACCCCGGCTGTATCAGCGTGTTGATGCCCGAAATTGCCACCGGCCTGGACCTGACCCAGACGGCTGCCAAAAAGTGGATTGGCCTAGTCACTGTCTCGGCCGACAAGGCCTTCCTGCAGAAAACCCCGGACGCCAAGGCCAATCATCGTGCCTACGTGGTCAAGGACGATGTGGTCGCGGTGCTGGCGTTCAAGGATGGCTGGGCCCAGGTGGAGTACATCAATGGCGAGGGCCGCTCTTCCAAAGGCTGGATCAGCCAGGACCAATACGCCAGGCTGGCCCCTGCGAAAAGCTGAAGTCGTTCTGTGAGCCGCGGTGTGCCAGGCACGCCGCGGCTTTTTTACGCCCGCGAATCAGGCCTTGTTGCGGTTGAACAGTTTGCGGATGACGGCGAACAGCGCCACGACGCCGACTACCAGGAATTTCTTCGCCGCCAGCAGGAAGATGCCGATCTTGGCGAACAGCCCGGCCTTGGCGGCGATCCCGCCGGCAACCAGTGCCGCGAGGCCGTAGGTCGCGAGTTTGTCGGTCTTCGGGTTGAAGTCGGTGTACAGGTTGCCATCGGTGAAGTTGGTAAAGGCCAGGACCTTGGGCAGTTCCTGCTTGATGGTGGCCAGGTCGGACATCCCGGCGACGGCGTTGAGTTCCAGCACGCCTTCACGGCCCAGCACGCGGATGCTGTAGTTGAGGGTGGTCTGCTTGGCGTCGTCGGCCTTCAGTTCGCGGGCCCAGTACATCTTGTGGGTGGTGTCGTCATAGTGCGGCGGCTCGGCCCAGCCCAGCAGGTGCAGGCCGGCGTAACCCTGTTTCTGGCGCGCCTTGTTGTCTTCGACGTCTTCTTCCTGCATTTGCTTGAGCAGTTCGGTGTAGTCGATTTTCGCGGCGTCTTCGTCCGAAATGTGCCCGTCGGCCTTGTAGCTGACGATCACGCCCCAGCCGCGCTCCGACAATGGGCTGACGGCTTTCGGCACGATCATGCCCAGGGTCTTGAAGCCCGGTGGGTTGCCCCAGCCATCGGTCAACAGGCGCTCGGTGTCTGCGGGGTCGAGGTAGTAGAACTCGTCGTTGAGCTTGAGAGTCGCAATGTCGCCGGGCAGGGTGACCGTGCCGGTCTTCTGCTTGAGAGAAGCCAGAAAGTGTTCGGCGGTTTCGGGAGCTTCGGCGGGGGCGGTGGCTTCAACAGGCGCCGGCTTGGGGGCGGCAAAAGCGGGTGCGACAGGCAGGCTCAGAGCGGCCGCCGCCAACACTAGGCGGAAGTAATTCATGGTAGTCCCTTACAATTTGAATTAATTTCGCGGCAGGATAACTGAAACATGTTGCAACGGGTTAGCCGAATGTTTCCCGCAGCAGCCCGGCAAAGGCGTCCCGCGCCAAGTGGCGCTGGGTGTCCTTGTGCCAGAACAGCAGGTTGTCCACCGCCGCCAATTCGTCAAAACGATAGGACGTCAATTGGTTGGCCTGCTCGTAGCGCGCCAGGATGCCTTCCGGCGCCAGTGCCACGCCAATCCCCGCGCTGACGCAGCCAATGATCGTGCCCCAACTGGCATAGCTGGCGATGGCCGGCTTGATGTCGTGGGGCTTGAGCCAGTTTTCCAGGGCGGCGCGGTACGGGCAGCCGGGCGGCCAGACCAGCAAGGTGCGGCCGGCCAGGTCCCGGGCATCCTCGATTGGTGCGCTGGAAGCGCTGGTGATCAGCACCAGGCGCTCGCTGTAGACCACGCTTTGTTCGAGCTTCGGGCGTTTGCCGCCGGCGGCCACCAGCGCGGCATCGATGCGGTGGTGTTGCAGGTCATCGAGTAGCTGAGCCCAGGCGCCGGTTACCAGTTCCAGCTCCACCTGTGGATAACGTCGATGGTATTCGGCCAACAACGGCGGCAACCGGCCACTGGCGCTGGACTCCACCGCGCCGATGCGCAGTTTGCCGCGGGGAATCGCGTTGCTGTCGACGGCGCGCTTGGACTCTTCCACTAACGCCAGGATGCGTTCGCAGTAGTCGAGAAACACTTCGCCGGCCGCACTGATCGCCAGCCCGCGCCCGGCACGAATGAACAGCGGGGTGCCCAACTCGCTTTCCAGCTGCTTGATGCGCGTGGTGATGTTGGACGGCACGCAGTGCAATTGCAGGGCGGCCTGGGCCACGCTGCCGGTTTGCGCCACGGCTTTCACCATTTTCAGTTGGGCCAGTTCCATCGCTCAGTTCCAGTGATTGCAGAAGTCAGAAACGGTTAATTGTCCTGCGTCTTGGCGGGGCCAAGACTGACGGCATTCCCACTGCTGGACGCCGTTCATGAATGCCCCGTCACCTGTAAAGCTTACGCTAGTCACTGCCAGCGTCATCCTCTGTTGGGCGTATTCGCCGATTGGTGTGCATATGGCCTTGCACAGCTACAGCCCGGGCCAGTTAGCCTTGGGGCGGTTCTTGATTGCTTCGGTATTGATGGCCGGCGTGGCATTGGTCATGAGGATCGAGCGGCCACGCCTGCGGGACTTGCCGTGGCTGTTGGTGCTGGGATTCTTCGGGATTTTCCTGCACCACCTGACCATCAACTTCGGCCAGCAATTTGTCACGGCTGCCGCGTCCAGTGTGCTGGCGCAGTCGGTTCCGCTGTTTACGGTGCTGGTGGCGTTTTTCGGGTTGAAGGAGCGCGTCACCGGTTGGCGCTGGGGGTGCGTGCTGCTGGGGTTGAGCGGGGTGCTGGTGGTGATCTGGGGCGAGCATGGTCTGGGCGAGATCGACCCCCGTGGCTTGATGATCCTGGTGGCGGCGCTGTCGTGGAGCCTCTACTTCACCCTTCAGAAACACTATTCCCGGCGCTACAGCCCGCTGACCACCGTGTGCTACACGGTGTGGTCGGGCACCTTGCTGCTGTGTGTCTATTTGCCGGGGTTGCCGGCGGTGGTGTCGCAGGCATCCACGCAAGCCAACCTCGCGGTGCTGTTGCTCGGCGCGTTTCCCAGCGCGCTGGCGTACCTGGCGTGGGCTTATGTGTTGCGGCACATCGAGGTCAGCCGCGCGTCGGTGGCGTTGTACCTGGTGCCGCCCGTGGCGATGGTGATGGCCGCCACGCTGCTGGGCGAGCAGGTTTCGCTGCGCGTGGTGCTGGGTGGCCTGATCGTGCTGGCCAGTGTCGGCGCCATCAGCCTGGAAGGGCGCTGGCGCCGCAAGCCGCTACGGGTTCACGGTGAACACCCGCAGACGGTGACCGTCGGGATCCTGGGCGACAAAGGTGTAGCCGAAGTCCGCCTCGACCGGTGACTGGATGATGCTCAGCCCCAGGTCCGCCCAGCGCGCGTGCAGTTCATCGACCGTTGCTACATCCACCACGCAGAATCCCACCTCGCCACCGCCGACCGTGGCCTGGGCCGCGGGCTCCACGGTATGGCGTGACCACAGGCCAAGCTTCACGCCGTTTTCTAGGATGAACAGGGCAAAGGTCGGCCCCAATTCCACGGGCGGCTTGTCCAGCAGGCGGCTATAGAGGTTGGCACTGGTGGCCGGGCTGTCGACGTACAACAAAAAGTAATGGGCAATGCTATTCATGATGACTCCCTGGAATGGCGCAGCAATGGCGCGGCTCAGTCCCTAGTCTAAGGGGCTGTCCTGTCAGTTCATGTCAGGAGTCATCCAGCAAAGAGCAGACAGTCTCGCTGTCTGCTCTTTTTATTGCGTGCACTTGTGTTACGAGCTCTAAGGCTTGGACAAGGCCTGGTCTACCGCTGCGATCAGCTTTCCCAGATCCTTCGGGGTGGCTTTATGAATGACACCGAACAGATAAGCGCGCTGTTCCTCCTCGTCGACCAGGTCTGCGAAAAAGACTTTCAGCTTCACTCCCAGCGCCTCTGCGAACAAGAACAGAGCCTCGACGCTGGGTGTATAGGTGCCGGTTTCGAAGCGGCTGATGGTTTTAGGGTCAAAACCGGTTTTTTCACCTAGTTCAGCCTGAGTAAGCCCTGCGACCTTGCGGTAACGTCTGATGGCCGGACCCAAACTTGAAATGTGCATCGCTCAATTCCCATTTAGAATCAAGAACTTAACGATAAATCTTAAAATTAGACAACCGCACGTACCATCACCTTTTCTTGCAAAATGTGATGTAATTCGTAGAATCGGCATCTAGGACAAGTATTTGGTGGTCTCGTTTCAGAAGGCAGGTTTATGAAACAGGAAATCATTGCTTTCTCCTTACTCTCATAAATGTGCCCCTAAAACGGACGCTTGGCAGGGACCGAAATGTCGCTCGTCAGTGCCACGCATCATTGCGCCTCACGTGCCGGATACCCGAATTAAAGCCTAGTTGATCATCACTGAATGGATGGTGAATTGCTGTGCAAAATCGTGGGTTTGCGTACCTTTGCGGCCAACCAGCCGATCGACGGCGCAGCCCGACTGGAAATACGAATCCACCTGTCCTGCCTACCCGGTGGTCCAGAGAGCGATCGAATGCTGTCCATGGAGCTTTAACGTGCGTCTCAATTTGCCGGTCACTGCTGTTGAGCAGACTTTTGGGGAGCAGCAACGGCTAATTTCCGCGACTGACGTCAACAGCCACATTACCTACTGCAACGCCGAGTTTGCTGCCATGAGCGGCTTTACCCAGGCCGAGCTGATCGGCAGCACCCACAACCTGGTGCGCCACCCGGACATGCCGCCCGCCGTGTTCCAGCTGATGTGGAGCTACCTCAAGGCCGGGCAGAGCTGGATGGGCGTGGTGAAGAACCGCTGCAAGAACGGCAACTATTATTGGGTCAGCGCCTATGTGACGCCGATTCTCGAAGACGGGCGCCTGACCGGCTACGAGTCGGTGCGGGTCAAGCCCACCCGCGAACAGGTGCGGCGCGCAGAGGCGCTGTACGCACGTTTGCAGGCCGGTGGTGCGGCGGTCGCGCCAGTGCGGCGCCTGGCGTCGATCGCCCGGGCCATGGCCTTGCCATTGGCCGCCGCCGTGGCCAGCCTCGCCGCCTTCCAATGGGCTCCAGGTGTGTGGGCCCAGGCGTTGACTGCCGGTTTGTTTCTCGGTGTCGGCATCTGGGGCCATCAACGCTTGGGACTGCAGCTCAAGCGGATTGTGCAGAACACGCCCAATACCTTTTCCGACCCTATCAGCGCCATGACCTACAGCGATGCGCTGGGCCCGACCGCGCAGCTGGAAATGATCCTGATCAGCGAAGAGGCGCGGCTGAAAACCGCGCTTACCCGACTCAGCGACCTGGCCAACCAGATGGCCGAAGCCGCCGCTCACTCCAGTGTGCTGTCGAGTACCACCGAATCGGCGCTGCTGGAACAGCGTGCCGAGACCGACATGACCGCCGCCGCCATGACCGAGATGGCCGCGTCCATCGCCGAAGTGGCGGTGCACGTGCAACAAACCGCCAGCGAAGCCCACACCGCCAACACCCTCGCCGAACAGGGCAGCCAGGTGGCCGGTACTTCCCGTGAGGCGATCCAGTTGCTGGCCGGCACCGTCACCCAGATCAACCAGGCCGTAGGCAACCTGGCCGGGCAGACCCAGCAGATCCAGGTGGCTGCGAGCATGATCCAGGCAATCGCCGACCAGACCAACCTGCTGGCGCTCAACGCGGCCATTGAAGCGGCCCGCGCCGGCGAGCAAGGCCGCGGCTTTGCGGTGGTGGCTGATGAGGTGCGTGCACTGGCGGGCAAGACGCGGGAGTCGACCCAGCAGATCCAGGGCATCATCCAGAACCTGCGGGCCGGTGCCGATGAGGCGGTCGAGATCGCAAGCCTGGGCATTCACGAAGCCGAGCAGGGCGTGCAGCAAGTGCTTGAGGCGCAACAGGCGCTGCAAGGCATTCGCCACGCGGTGGAACGTATTACCGACATGAGTCAGCAAATGGCTGCTGCCTCACAGGAACAATCCCACGTCGCCGAGGAAGTGTCACACCAGATCAATAACGTCGCCGCCACGGTGCAAAAGACAGCGGGCAATGCCAACGCTGCAGTCACCCGTGGCAGGGAACTCGAAAGCATCTCTTCCGGGTTGCGCGCCCTGGTCGAGCGGTTCAACCGCTAGCCACAGTGAGCCTGACTCATGGACGAGAAATACCGCAGGGCCGTGGATGCAGCCGCCATTTTCTCCGAGACTGACCTGGCGGGCTGCATCACTTACGTCAATGACCAGTTCTGCGGCATGTCCGGCTACGGGCGTGACGAGTTGCTGGGCCAAAACCACCGGATCCTCAGTTCCGGGCTGCACCCTGCGGCGTTTTTCCAGGGCATGTGGCAGGCCATCAGCGAAGGCCGGGTGTGGCGTGGGGAAATCTGCAACCGGGCCAAGGATGGGACATTGTATTGGGTCGACAGCACCATGGTGCCGCTGCTCGATGAGCAGACCGGGCGCGTGCAGAAGTACGTGTCGATCCGCTTTGATGTCAGCGAAAAGCGTCAACTGCTGCACACCCTGCAATGGCGGGTCGGCCACGATGTGCTGACCGGCTTGCCAAACCGTGCCTACCTGTCCGAGTTGCTTAACCAGTCCCTCGAATTCTCCCGCAACGAAGACATCCCGCTGGCGTTGTGCATGCTCGACCTGGACGGCTTCAAGGCGGTCAACGACGGGTATGGGCATGCCTGCGGCGATTTGCTGTTGGTGGAGGTGGCTACGCGGCTGCGGGAGATTATTCGCGGCGAGGACGTGGTCGCGCGGCTCGCCGGTGATGAGTTTGTGCTGATCCTGCGTTACGTGCGTGATATCGATGAGCTCAACGGTGCCTTGCTGCGCATCCTCAAGGCGATTTCCGAGCCGTACTCGATCCAGGGTGCCGAGCTGAACGTGTTCGCCAGCATCGGCGTCACGCTGTTTCCCCTGGATGACGAAGACGCCGACACCTTGCTGCGTCATGCCGACCAGGCGATGTACGTGGCCAAGCAGAGTGGGCGCAACCGTTACCAGTTGTTTGATGTGTCCCTGGAGCAAGAGGTCAAAGCCAGCCACCAGACGGTGGAGCAGATTCGCCAGGCCCTGGCGGCGGGGCAGTTGTGCCTGCACTACCAGCCCAAGGTCAACTTGCGCTGCGGCACGGTGGTGGGGTTCGAAGCGTTATTGCGCTGGCAGCACCCCGAGCGTGGCCTGGTGACGCCGGGGGACTTCCTGCCGCTGATCGAGCAGACCGACCTGATTGTCGACATCGGCGAATGGGTGATCGACCAGGTGTTGCGTCAGATGCACCAGTGGCAGGTGCATGGACACTGGTGGTCGGTGAGCGTGAATATCGCGGCGCGGCATTTCCAGCGCGAGGATTTTGTCGAGCGGCTGCAAGACTTGCTGGCGCACTATCCGCAGGTGGAGCCGCACCGGCTGGACCTGGAGATAGCCGAGTCGGTGGCCATCGACAATATCCAGCGCGTCACCCAGCACCTGGAAGCCTGCCAGGCCCTGGGCGTGCAGTTTTCCCTGGATGATTTTGGCACCGGCTATTCGTCCCTCAGCTACCTCAAGCGGCTGCCGACCCAGACCATCAAGATCGACAAGTCGTTCGTGCGCGACATCCTGCACGACAAGGACGACCTGGCGCTGACCAAGGCCGTGATCGGCCTCGCCCGGGCGTTTGGCCGCGAAGTGATCGCCGAGGGCCTGGAGACCCTGGAGCACGGGCAGCTATTGATGCGCATGGGTTGCGAAGTGGCCCAGGGCTATTTCATCGCCCGGCCGATGCCGGCGGTGGAGGTGCCGGGTTGGGTTGAAGGGTTTGCGCCGCCGCTGCAGTGGCAAAAGCTCGAGTGATGTTTACTGTGGCGAGGGAGCTTGCTGTGGTGAGGGAGCTTGCTCCCGCCGGAGTGCGCAGCGCTCCCAAAGATTAGGGCCGCTACGCAGCCCAGCGGGAGCAAGCTCCCTCGCCACAGAGTAAATCAGGTGATCTCAAGGGGCGGGGGCGCTGTTCCCGGTGTACAGCTGGATGATTTCATCAATCTCGCCGGACATTTTCATCCGCAGCAACGTGCGCAGGATCTGTTGCCCGGGCACCTGCGGGTCGTTGCGCACGTAACAGCCCAGGCTTTGTTCTTCGATCACGGCCACTGTGTGCAGGCGCTGTGTGGGCGGTAATTGCTGATTAAAGCGGTCGAGGATCCATTCATTGCTCACCGCATAGTTGAAACGCCCGGCCGCGAGCTTCTGCAACACCTGCTCCTCACTGCGGCTGTCCTCGCGGCTGAGCTGGCCCCTGGCGAAGCGTGGTTCCAGGGTCGGGTAGCTATAGCCGAGCACCGTGCCGATGTGTTGCGACGCCAGACTGTCCAGGCGCACTGACAGCGGTGGCACCTGCGCGGCGACCAGCACATTGCGCTGCACCATCAGCGGGAGGCTCCAGGTGTAGTCGCCCGACAGGTTGTTCAGCCACGCCGGCGTCACGTAGCAGCGCACATCAACGTCCCCGCGCTCCATGGCGGTGTCGATGCGCGCACGGGGCAGCACCACGAATTTCGCGGGGCGCCCGACCTGGGTGGCCAGGCTCAACATCACGTCATACAAAATGCCCTGGGTCGGCTGGCCCTGGTCGAGTTGCACCATGGGCATGGTCCAGCTGTCGGAAATGGAGAAACGCAGAGGTGCGGGGGCCGCCAGGCTGACCGTTGCAATCATCCACAAGGCGCCCACGACTGCGCGCATAAACTCTCCGGCTTCAGCCATTTAAAGCTTGGTTAGACCAGCTTAGTCAGATTAGACGAGCGTGCCGGATGCAATTTCCCCCTTGCTCCGCTAGCATTACCCGCTTCCGCTTCCCAGTTGCGACGGTTTTCGATGAGTTATCAGGTTCTTGCACGTAAATGGCGTCCGCGCTCGTTCCGCGAAATGGTCGGCCAGACCCATGTGCTCAAGGCTCTGATCAATGCCTTGGACAGCCAGCGGCTGCACCACGCCTACCTGTTCACCGGTACCCGCGGTGTGGGCAAGACCACCATTGCCCGTATCATCGCCAAGTGCCTGAACTGTGAAACCGGCATTACCTCGACGCCCTGCGGTACCTGCTCGGTGTGCCGGGAAATCGACGAAGGGCGCTTTGTCGACCTGATCGAGATCGACGCCGCAAGCCGCACCAAGGTCGAAGACACCCGCGAGCTGCTCGACAACGTGCAGTACGCGCCGAGCCGCGGCCGCTTCAAGGTCTACCTGATCGACGAAGTGCACATGCTCTCCAGCCACTCGTTCAACGCGCTGTTGAAAACCCTGGAAGAGCCGCCGCCCTACGTCAAATTCATCCTGGCCACCACCGACCCGCAGAAACTTCCTGCAACGATTTTGTCGCGGTGCCTGCAGTTCTCCCTGAAAAACATGACCCCGGAGCGGGTGGTCGAGCATTTGACTCACGTGCTGGGCGTCGAGAACGTGCCGTTCGAAGACGACGCCCTGTGGCTGTTGGGGCGTGCCGCCGACGGCTCGATGCGCGACGCCATGAGCCTCACCGACCAGGCCATCGCCTTTGGTGAAGGCAAGGTCATGGCGGCCGACGTGCGGGCGATGCTCGGCACCCTGGACCACGGCCAGGTGTTCGACGTGCTGCACGCGCTGATCGAGGGCGACGCCAAGGCGTTGCTCGAAGCCGTGCGCCATCTGTCCGAGCAAGGCCCGGACTGGAATGGCGTGCTCTCGGAAATTCTCAACGTGCTGCACCGAGTCGCCATCGCCCAGGCCTTGCCTGAAGGTGTCGACAACGGCCATGGCGACCGCGAGCGCGTGCTGGCCCTGGCCCAGGCGCTGCCGGCCGAAGATGTGCAGTTCTACTACCAGATGGGCCTGATTGGCCGACGTGACTTGCCGTTGGCACCCGACCCGCGCGGCGGCTTCGAAATGGTCCTGCTGCGGATGCTGGCCTTCAGGCCCGCCGACACGGCGGATGCGCCGAGACAGCCGCTAAAGCCAGTGGGGATCAGCCAGGCCACAGTTGATTCCGCCAAACCAGTGGCTGGCCCGGCTGTTGTCGCGCCAGTGGTTTCGCCGCCTGCGCCGGTTGCGCCGGCACCGGCCCCGGTGGTTGCCGAGCCCGTAGCGCCTGTGGTCGTGCCTGAACCGGTGGTTGAGCCGGCGCCTGTGCCTGAAGTCGACTTGCCGTGGAACGACCCGGTAGAAGCCGAAGTCGAGCTGCAGCCTGCCGTCGAGCCGGTACTGGAAACCGCCGCCGAGCAGCCCGAACTGACGCCGATGCCGTCACCAACCCCGGACAGCGTGGTGCCGGACGCTCCCGAGTGGGTGTCGGCCCCGGTGCCGGAGCCGACCGTCGCTCAAGTGGACGCCGCTACCCCGGGCACCGACCTCGACGACGAGCCGCCGCTGGACGAAGACTACATCGAGCCGGACATGGACTCGGCCTACAGCTACCTGGACGACCTGGCCAGCGAACATACCGCCGAGCCCGCCCCGGAGCCCGAACCCGAACCGGCAGCGATGCCGGCCACCGGCCTGGCGTTGCAATGGCTGGAGCTGTTCCCGAAACTGCCGATTTCCGGCATGACCGGCAGCATCGCCGCCAACTGCACGCTGATTGCCGTGGATGGCGACCATTGGTTGCTGCACCTGGACCCGGCCCACAGCGCCCTGTTCAACGCGACCCAGCAGCGTCGGCTCAACGATGCCCTGAACCAGTTCCACGGACGCACGCTGACCATCAGCATCGAGCTGATCAAGCCCGAGCAGGAAACCCCGGCCCAGGCCGCTTCCCGTCGCCGGGTCAACCGCCAGCGCGAGGCTGAAGAGTCGATCCACGGTGATCCGCTCATCCAGCAGATGATGGAGCAGTTTGGCGCGGTGGTGCGTCACGATACTATTGAACCTGTAGAAGCCCCGGTTCCCCAAGCGTCGTAAGCCGGGGCCAATAATTGATCCACGTACTTTTGAGGTGATTCCCATGATGAAAGGTGGCATGGCCGGCCTGATGAAGCAGGCGCAGCAGATGCAGGAAAAGATGGCCAAGATGCAGGAAGAACTGGCCAACGCCGAAGTCACCGGTAAAGCCGGTGGCGATATGGTCAGCGTCGTGATGACCGGTCGTCACGACATCAAGCGCGTGAGCATCGACCCAAGCGTATTGCCGGGTGTTGGCGAAGATGACCTGGAAATGCTTGAGGCGCTGTTCGCCGCGGCCGTCAACGACGCCGTGCGCAAGATCGAAGCCAACAGCCAGGACAAAATGTCCGGTGTGACCGCTGGCATGCAACTGCCACCGGGGATGAAGCTGCCGTTCTGACCGGCAAGCCCGCGACTGAAAATGCCAGGCCCCGTGCCTGGCATTTTTTTTGGGGGTAAGCTGATCGAACGCGTAACCCTTGAATGCTGTCTGCACCCTATACCGTTGAATTCAATCACCGATAGAAGGAGCCTCGCTGATGACCGAAGCATTGACCCTCAACCAGCGCATCGTGCTGGTCTCACGCCCTCACGGCGCACCGGTGCCGGAAAACTTTCGCCTGGAACGCGTCGCGCTGCCGGAACTGGCCGACGGCCAGGTCCTGCTGAAAACCCTTTACCTGTCTCTGGACCCGTACATGCGCGGGCGCATGAGTGATGCACCGTCCTACGCCGCACCCGTAGAAATCGACGAGGTGATGACCGGTGGCGCTGTCAGCCGTATCGAGCAATCCCGCAATCCCAAGTTCGAAGTGGGTGACCTGGTGGTCGGTTCCACCGGCTGGCAGAGCCACAGCATCTCCGATGGCCGCAACCTGATCCCGGTGCCCAAGGGCCTGGCCAGTCCGTCCATGGCCTTGGGTGTGCTGGGGATGCCCGGCATGACCGCCTACATGGGCCTCACGGACATCGGCCAACCCACGTCCGGGGAAACCCTGGTGGTGGCGGCGGCTTCCGGTGCGGTGGGCTCGGTGGTCGGCCAGGTGGCGAAGATCAAGGGCCTGCGGGTGGTCGGCGTGGCCGGTGGCGCCGACAAGTGCCGTTATGTGGTGGATGAGCTGGGCTTTGATGCGTGCATCGATCACAAGGGCGACAACTTTGCCGAGGAACTGGCCCAGGCTTGTCCCAAAGGCATCGATATCTACTTTGAAAACGTCGGCGGCAAGGTCTTCGACGCGGTGGTGCCGCTGCTGAATGCCAAGGCGCGCATTCCGTTGTGCGGCCTGATCGCCGGCTACAACGCCCACGAAGCCCCCAGCGGCCCCGACCGACTGCCTGCGCTGCAGCGCACGTTGCTGACCAAGCGTGTGCGGATCCAGGGCTTTATCGTGTTTGATGACTACGGCGACCGCCAGCCGGAGTTCCTCAGTGCCATGGCGCCGTGGGTGCGGGACGGCAAGATCAAGTTCCGCGAGGACGTGGTGGAAGGTCTGGAGCAGGCGCCTGAAGCCTTTATCGGTTTGCTGGAGGGGCGTAACTTCGGCAAGTTGGTGGTGCGCGTCGCACAAGATTGAGCATTTGACGCTAATCCGGGGCGCGGGTATAAACCGCGTCTCGTTGTTTTGTCGGACCTTTCCCCATGAGCTTCAGCCCCCTGATTCGTCAACTGATCGACGCCCTGCGTACTTTGCCGGGCGTGGGCCAGAAAACCGCCCAGCGCATGGCGCTGCAACTGCTGGAGCGTGATCGCAGCGGTGGGTCCCGACTGGCCCAGGCCTTGAGCCAGGCCATGGAAGGCGTAGGCCACTGCCGCCAGTGCCGCACCCTGACCGAAGAAGAACTCTGCCCGCAATGCGCCGACCCGCGCCGCGACGACACGCTGCTGTGCGTGGTCGAAGGGCCGATGGACGTGTACGCGGTGGAGCAGACCGGTTACCGCGGGCGTTACTTTGTGCTCAAGGGCCATCTGTCGCCACTGGACGGGCTGGGGCCGGAGGCCATTGGTATTCCGCAATTGGTGACACGGATCGAGGAGCAGGGCACCTTTGTCGAGGTGATCCTGGCCACCAACCCAACGGTGGAAGGCGAAGCGACAGCCCATTACATCGCGCAGTTGCTGACCAACAAAGGCCTGATCACTTCGCGTATCGCCCACGGCGTACCGCTGGGTGGCGAGTTGGAACTGGTGGATGGCGGTACCTTGGCGCATTCGTTTGCCGGGCGTAAGCCGATCGCCCTGTAACAAACACCACATTTGTTTGTGGTGTTCACGAGTCTTTCTTCTTGCTTGATAACCAAGCAAGCGCTTGGTAAGTTCGCTCCACCTTCCCGTGGAGCTTGCCGATGTCTGCCTATCAGGAATACTTCGACCCCAGCCACCAATTGGTCCGTGACAGCGTGCGACGTTTCGTCGAGCGCGAGATGTTGCCGGGCATCGAGCAGTGGGAAGAAGCCGAGAGCTTCCCCCGGGAGCTGTACCTCAAGGCTGGCGCGGCGGGGATCCTCGGCATCGGTTACCCCGAAGCCCTGGGCGGCAGCCACGAAGGTGACCTGTTCGCCAAGGTCGCGGCCAGCGAAGAGCTGATGCGCTGTGGCTCCGGCGGCGTGGTAGCGGGGTTGGGCTCGCTGGATATCGGCTTGCCACCCATCGTCAAATGGGCCCGGCCTGAAATACGTGATCGTGTCGCACCGCAGGTCTTGTGCGGCGAGAAGATCTGCGCCCTGGCCGTCACCGAGCCCGGCGGCGGCTCCGATGTCGCCAACCTGCAAACCCGCGCCGTGCTCGACGGCGACCATTACCGGGTCAGCGGCAGCAAAACCTTTATCACCAGCGGCCAGCGCGCCGATTTCTACACCGTGGCAGTGCGCACCGGTGGGCCGGGGTTTGGCGGTATCAGCCTGTTGTTGATCGAAAAGGACACGCCTGGCTTCACCACCGGGACGCCACTGAAGAAAATGGGCTGGTGGGCGTCGGACACCGCCGAGCTGTTCTTCGACGATTGCCGCGTACCGGTAGGCAACCTGATTGGCGCCGAGAACATGGGTTTCGCCTGCATCATGGGTAACTTCCAGAGCGAACGGCTGGCCCTGGCCTTGATGGCCAACATGACGGCGCAGATGGCCCTGGAGGAAAGCCTGGAGTGGGCGGCCCGGCGCGAAGCGTTTGGTAAGCCTATCGGCAAGTTCCAGGTGCTCAAGCATCGCCTGGCGGAAATGGCCACGGCGGTGGAAGTCTCCCGGGAATTCACCTACCGCCAGGCCGCCAAGATGGCCGCAGGCAAGAGTGTGATCAAGGAGATTTCCATGGCCAAGAACCTCGCCACCGATACCGCCGACCGCGTGACCTATGACGCGGTGCAGATCCTCGGCGGCCAGGGTTACATGCGCGGCAACCTGGTGGAGCGGCTGTATCGCGACAACCGCATCCTGTCCATCGGTGGCGGGACTCGGGAAGTGATGAACGAAATCATCAGCAAGCAGATGGGCTTGTAACCCGGATCAACGGTCCGTCAGCGCAAACTGCGTCAGGCAGAACGTCGGTATGCCCATGTCTTCCAGACGCTGGGACCCACCGAGCTCCGGCAGGTCAATGATCGCCGCCGCTTCGAAAATCCGTGCGCCCATGCGCCGTGCCAGGTTGGCCGCTGCGATCAGCGTGCCGCCGGTGGCAATCAGGTCATCGAACATCAGCACCGAATCACCCTCGCACAAACTGTCGGCGTGCACTTCCAGGAAGGCTTCGCCGTACTCGGTCTGGTAACCCTCGGCCAGCACGTCAGCCGGCAGTTTGCCTTGCTTGCGGAACAGGATCAGCGGCTTGTTCAACTGGTAGGCAATGATCGAACCGATCAAAAAGCCCCGGGCGTCCATCGCTCCAATGTGCGTGAACTCGGCCTCGACGTAGCGATGAACGAAGGTGTCGGCCACCAGGCGCAAGGCCTTGGGCGACTGGAACAGCGGCGTGATGTCGCGAAAGATCACCCCAGGCTTGGGGAAGTCGATGACTGGGCGAATCAGGGATTTGATGTCGAACGAATCGAAGACCATCGTCGAGGAGTCCTGGGGCGGAAAACGGACTCGAAGTATACCTGCGACCCAGCCGATTGGCGCGGCCGCAGGTGTCTGGATCAACCGTCGAGCGAACCGCCAGCCAAAGCGCAGAGCTGGATCGGGTCAAGGATGTGCACTTCCTTGCCTTCGGCCGCAATCAACTCGTTCTGCTGGAAGCGGGTGAATACGCGGGACACGGTTTCCACCGCGAGGCCCAGGTAATTGCCGATTTCGTTGCGCGACATGCTCAGGCGGAACTGGTTGGCCGAGAAACCCCGGGCACGGAAACGCGCGGAGAGGTTGACCAGGAACGTGGCGATCCGCTCGTCGGCGGTTTTCTTCGACAACAGCAGCATCATCTGCTGGTCGTCGCGGATTTCCCGGCTCATCACGCGCATCAACTGGCGGCGCAGTTGTGGCAACTGCAGGGCCAGTTCATCCAGGCGCTCGAACGGGATTTCACACACCGAGGTGGTTTCCAGGGCCTGGGCCGACACCGGGTGAATCTCGGTGTCCATGCCCGACAACCCGACCAGCTCGCTGGGCAGGTGGAAACCGGTGATCTGCTCTTCGCCGCCATCGCTCAGGCTGAAGGTTTTCAACGCACCCGAACGTACTGCATAAACGGAATCAAACTTGTCGCCCTGGCGAAACAGGAACTCGCCTTTCTTCAGTGGGCGACCGCGTTTGACGATCTCGTCCAGCGCTTCCATGTCTTCCAAATTCAACGAAAGTGGCAGGCAGAGGGGGGCCAGGCTGCAATCCTTGCAATGAGCCTGGCTATGAGCGCGCAGTTTAACTGGCTCGGACATTTCTTAAATCCTTGTGGGAAAACACACATAAGACGTAAGGGTAACGCACTGGGGGGCGATCAGGCCAGCGTGTACAAAAAAGCAGCAACGGTATAAAGCTTTATGTATCGGCGCCGATACATGGATGTCTCTCAAATGAGCTGGAGCTCAGATCATGTCAGTCAGCACGGTCCAAAACCCGATTATCAACGCGACAGCGGTGTCGATTTGGAAAGCTGCCGATGCAGCCAAGGAAAAAGAAGCGGCCGCCAAAGCGCCGGCTGCTGAAACCAAGGCGGCGGAGCCCAGCGCCACTGAAGGCGTAAAGGTCACCATTTCCGGTGCGGGGATGGGCATGGCCTCGGCGAAGAAGTCCTCCAACAGCGATATTGACGACAGCAGCCTGAGCGACAGCGCCAAGCAACTGTTGAAAATGATCCGCGAGCTGAAAAAGCAGCTTGCGCAGAAGATGGCGGAGCTCTCCGCAGCCATGGCTAACACCTCCCTGAGTCCGGAGGCACGCCAGGCCAAGGTGGCAGGCTTACAGGGCGACGTGGCGACCATCCAGGCCGGCTTGATGACAGCCCAGACGCAATTGGCCAAAGTCTTGAAAGACGAGACGCCCCAGGCCCAGATGGAAGCAATGAGCCTGATGGCGAAGTAACACCCTCAGATCACCCGCGAAAATCGTTGCCGGTTCTGATGCTCCAGGTAGGCATCGAACACCATGCACACCGAGCGCACCAGCAGGCGTCCCGCCGGTAATACGCGGATGCCCTGTGGGTCGACTTCGATCAGTCCGTCGTCGGTCATCGCTTCCAGCTGCGGCCAGAGTTCGTCGAAATAGCCGCGAAAATCGATGTTGAACGCCTGTTCGATCTTCTCGAAATTCAGGCTGAAATTGCAGATCAACTGCTGAATCACTTCCCGTCGCAGCCGGTCATCCGTGGTGCACAACAACCCACGGCTGGTGGCCAGTTGCGCGCCGGCCAGGGCGTTCTGGTAGTGATTCAGGTCGCTGCTGTTCTGGCAGTACAGGTCGCCGATCTGGCTGATCGCCGATACCCCGAGCCCGATCAAGTCGCAATGCCCGTGGGTGGTGTAGCCCTGGAAGTTGCGTTGCAGGGTGCCTTCTTCCTGGGCGATGGCCAGTTCGTCGTCCGGCAGGGCGAAGTGGTCCATGCCGATGTAGCGGTAGCCGGCCTGGGTCAACTGCTCGATGGTGGTTTGCAGCATCAGCAGCTTTTCGGCCGGGGAGGGCAGGTCGTCGGTGTTGATCCGCCGCTGGGGCATGAAACGCTCCGGCAGGTGTGCATAGTTGAACACCGAGAGCCGGTCGGGTTGCAGGCTGATGACTTCCTGCACCGTGCGGGCGAAATTCAACGGTGTCTGCTTGGGCAGGCCGTAGATCAGGTCGATGTTGATCGAACGAAACTGCAGGGTGCGCGCGGCGTCGATCACCGCCCGGGTTTCTTCCAGGCTTTGCAGGCGGTTCACGGCCCGCTGCACTTCGGGGTCCAGGTCCTGCACGCCGATACTGACGCGGTTGAACCCCAGCTCGCGCAGCAGGCCCATGGTCGCCCAGTCGGCTTCCCGTGGGTCGATTTCAATCCCGTAGTCGCCGGAATCATCGTCCAGCAGGTTGAAGTGCTGGCGCAGCCGGCCCATCACTTGGCGCAGTTCGTCGTGGCTGAGAAAGGTCGGGGTGCCGCCGCCAAAATGCAGTTGCTCCACCGGCTGTTTCGGGTCGAGGTGACAGGCCACCAGCTGGATTTCCTGCTCCAGGCGCTGCAGGTAGGCCTGGGCCCGCCCGCGGTCCTTGGTGATGACCTTGTTGCAGGCGCAGTAGTAGCAAATATTTGCGCAGAACGGCACATGCACGTACAGCGACAAGGGCCGTGCGGCCTTGCGACTGTCGCGCAGGGCGTGGAGCAGGTCGAAGGTGCCGACCTGGCTGTCGAATTGTACGGCGGTGGGGTACGAGGTGTAGCGCGGCCCCGCCAGGTCGTAGCGGTGAATCAGATCAGTGTCCCAACGAATGGCGTCGAGCATGCGGGCGTTCCCCCGGATAGGCTAGTGGGCCGAGTCTAGGGGCTGGGTGCAGGGGCCATCTTGATTTGCATCAACGGGGAGCGGCGCTATGCCACATGGCCTTTTAATGGCCCATTAGCCAGTGCTGATGGGGGCCTGGCAGTGTCCACAGGCCAAACACAATCACCAGCAGGCCTCCGGTCATGCGCACGCTGCGTTTGCGCAACACAGCAGTGACACGTTCGGCTGCGAGGCCGGTGGCCAGCAGCACCGGCCAGGTACCAAGGCCAAACGCGAGCATCAGCACTGCACTGTCCAGCGCATTGCCCTGGCTGGCCGCCCACAGCAGGGTGCTGTAGACCAGGCCGCACGGCAGCCAGCCCCAGAGCGCGCCCAGCAGCAATGCCCGGGGCAGGCTGGACACCGGCAACAAACGGTTGGCAACCGGCTGGATATGGCGCCACAGGCCGCGACCGAGGCTTTCGATGCGGGTCAGGCCGCTCCACCAGCCGGCCAGGTACAAGCCCATGCAGATCAGCAGCAGCCCGGCGAGGAGGCGCATGAACATCGCTGCCGGGCTGTTGGCCACCGCCCAGCCGGCCAGGCCGATCAACAGGCCGGCGGTGGCGTAGCTGAGGATGCGTCCCAGGTTGTAGGCCAGCAGCAGGCGAAAGCGCCGACTGCGTTGCTCCTTGGGTATTGCCAGGGTCAGCGCGCCCATCAGGCCGCCGCACATGCCCAGGCAATGGCCGCCGCCCAGCAGGCCGAGGATCACCGCCGAGACCAGCAGGGGCGCCAGTTCAAGCATGGGGCGGGTCTTTGGGCTTGGGCGGTTGCTCGGGGCCGTTGGCTTCATCGACGGCGGCCAGGTGATTCGGGTCCTGGTCATCGAACAGCACGCTGTGGGCCGGGCCGTCCAAATCGTCGTACTGGCCGCTGTCCACCGCCCAGAAGAAGATGTAAATGGCAATGGCCACGATCAACAGTGCCGCCGGGATCATCACGTAAAGAGCTGGCATCTGCACTCCATGCCCGCGCGGCTCAAGCCGGCAGCGGACGGGTTACGGGGGCGGGGCTCGCGGCTGGCGTGCTCGGCATGCGAGTCAGGCGCAGGGCGTTGAGCACCACGGTCAACGAACTGAGGGACATACCGATCGCCGCCCAGATCGGAGTGATCCAGCCAAGGGCGGCAAACGGCAACATCAGGCCATTGTACAGCCCGGCCCACAGCAGGTTTTCAATGATTACCCGACGGGTGCGCCGGGCCAGGGTAAAGGCTTGTACCAGGGCGTCGAGGCGGTTCGACAGCAGCACCGCGTCGGCGCTGGTCTTGGCCAGGTCGGTGGCCGAGCCCATGGCCACGCTGATATCGGCAGCGGCCAGCACCGGCACGTCGTTGACGCCATCGCCGAGCATCAGCACCTTGCGACCTTCCTTGTGCAGTTGTTGCAGCATGTGCAGCTTGTCGTCGGGGCGCAGGCCGCCGTGGGCTTCATCGATACCCAGCTCCGCAGCGACACTGGCGACCATCGGCGAGCTGTCGCCCGACAGCAGCAACGTGCGCCAGCCCCGGGCTTTGCAGGCCGCGAGCAAGGCGGGCGCGTCACTGCGCAGGCGGTCATCCAGGACAAACCAGGCCAGGGCACCTTGAGTGTCGCCCAGCAGCAGCCATTGGCCGGCGTCCTTTGGCGAGTCGGGGAGGGCACAACCACTCAGTTCACAGACAAAACCCGGCTGGCCAATGCGCAACTGGCGTTCGCCGACGCGCCCTTCCAGGCCCAGCCCCGGTGTGCTGAGCACCTCATCTGCCGCCAGGGGTGCACGGCCGAATGCGCGGGCGATCGGGTGTTCGGAGCGTTGTTCCAGCGCGGCGGCAAGGCTCAGGCATTCGTCGCTGCCCAGCACGCCCAGCGGACGAATCGCGCGCAAAGCCAGGCGGCCTTCGGTGAGGGTGCCGGTCTTGTCGAAGATCACCGTGTCGATCTGGTTCAGGCCTTCCAATACGTGGCCCCGGGTCAGCAGCAAGCCGAGTTTGTGCAGGGTGCCGGTGGCCGCCGTCAGGGCGGTGGGCGTGGCCAGGGACAGGGCGCAAGGACAGGTTGCAACCAGCATCGCCAGGACAATCCAGAAGGCTCGCGATGAATCCAGCTCCCACCACACCAGCCCGATGACTGCGGCCGCGATCAACGAGCACAACAGGAACCATTGAGCGGCGCGGTCGGCGATTTCCGCCAGCCGGGGTTTTTCCGCCTGGGCCCGTTCCAGCAGGCGCACGATGGCCGACAGGCGCGTGTCGTGGCCCAGCGCGCGGACTTCGACGGTCAGCGCGCCTTCCACATTGAGCGTGCCGGCGGTGACTGCATCGCCGACCTGTCGTGGTTGCGGCAGGTACTCGCCGGTCAGCAGGGATTCGTCGATGCTCGACTGGCCGTCGAGGATGATGCCGTCCGCCGGCAGTACCGCGCCCGGGTGTACCAGAACCCGATCACCCAAGGCGAGCTCGCTGAGCAGGATGCGTTCACTCTGGCCATCGGCACTCATGCGCAGGCACGAGGCCGGCAGCAGGTTGACCAACTGTGCGGTGGCCGCCGCCGTGCGTTCCCGGGCGCGGCGCTCCAGGTAACGCCCGGCGAGCAGGAACAGGGCAAACATGCCGACCGCATCGAAATACAGCTCGCCGGTGCCGGTGATGGCGGTCCAGATCCCGGCCAGGTACGCACCGCCGATCGCCAGGGATACCGAAACATCCATGGTCAGGTGGCGGGTACGCAGGTCGCGCATCGCGCCCTTGAAGAACGGCGCGCAGCTGTAGAACACGATCGGTGTGGTGAGAAACATCGCGACCCAGCGCAGGATCACATGCAGCTCCGGGCTCAGGTCGATATTGAATTCCGGCCAGGTGGCCATCGTCGCCATCATTGCCTGGAACCACAGCAGCCCGGCCACGCCCAATTGGCGCAAGGCCAGGCGGTTTTCGCTGGCCAGCTGTTCGGCGGCGCGGTCGGCTTGATACGGGTGGGCGGCGTAGCCGATGTGGCGCAACTCGCCGAGCAGTTGGCTCAGCGGCAATTGCCCGTCGGCCCAGCGCACGTGCAGGCGATGGTTGGACAGGTTCAGTCGCGCCTCGGCCACGGCGGGCAGGTTGCGCAGGTGTTTTTCGATCAGCCAGCCACAGGCGGCGCAACTGATGCCTTCCATCAACAGGGTGGCTTCCGACAGATCACCGTCGTGGCGTACGAAGGGTTTTTGCACATCCGCACGGTCATACAGCGCCAGTTCGTCCACCAGTTGCACCGGCAGCGCCTCGGGGTTGGCCGAGGCTTCGCTGCGGTGCTGGTAGTAGCTTTCCAGGCCACCGGCGACAATCGCCTCGGCCACTGCCTGGCAGCCCGGGCAGCACAGCTCGCGGGACTCGCCGAGGATCACGGCGGTGAACCGGCTGCCGGGCGGAACGGGCAGTGCGCAGTGGTAGCAAGGGGTAGGGGTGGTCATGGCTCAGTTCCGATGATCGTTCCCACGCTCTGCGTGGGAACGCCTCGCTGGACGCTCCGCGTCCGCTCTTGTGACGCGGAGCGTCACGGGCTGCATTCCCACGCAGAGCGTGGGAACGATCGAACAGGTACGGTGCTATTTTTTCAGGTCTTCAGCACCCTGCAGCGGCTCGTCGCCCAGCAGCAAGTCCTTGTCATGGCTGACCTGTTCTTCTTCAAACATGCGCCAGGTCCGGTCGCCTTCCACGCCGAGCAATTCGACGAAGCGGCGGCCTTCGACCTTGTCGGTCACCTGGCCAATGTAGCGGCCGGGTTCGCTGTCGCTGCGGGTCAGGATGATCTTGCGGTCCTTCTCCGGCTGGGTCGGCGAGATCAGGTTGAGTTCCAGGGTGCCGGGCCCGCTGTTGCCGGTGAGGTGCAACTCGACTTCGCCGGTCAGTTCGTCCAGGTGCACCTTGGCGCGCAGTTGCAGGGTCTGGGCCAGCAACTCGCGGTCCAAGGAGCGATTGATGCCTTTGCCGGCCTCGTAGTAGTTGTCGTTGACCAGGTTGTCGGGGTTGTTCACCGCGATGGTCACCATGGACAAGGTCAGCGTTACCGAGCACGCCAGGATCCCAATGATGATCCAGGGCCAGAGGTGCTTGTACCAGGGGCTTGCGGCAGTAGCTGCGGGCATTGTTGTGCTCTCTATTAACGAACTTGTGGGCCGATGAATCGGCTCTTGGCTTCAATGTGAACGCTTTGGTCATCGGCGTCCCTGAGGATGAATTTCACCTCGTTGGTGCTCGACGGCAGTTGCTCGGGTGCGCTCGACAGCTCCACCGGCATGCTGAAGATTTCCCCGGCAGCCACCTTGATCTCGCGCCGGCCTTGCAGCTTGAGGTCCGGCAGGCCAGCAGCGTCGAGCACGTAGGTGTGGTCGCGCTGGTCCTTGTTCATGATCTTCAGGCTGTAGACGTTTTCGATCCGGCCTTCGGCGTTTTCGCGGTACAGCACGCGGTCCTTGCTGACATCGAAACCCACCAGCGAACGCATGAAAAACGCGGCCACCAACAGGCTGATCATCGCCAGGAGCACCAGGGCGTAACCGATCAGGCGCGGGCGCAGCTTATGGGTTTTCTGCCCCGAGAGGTTGTGCTCGGTGGTGTAGCTGATCAGGCCGCGAGGGTATTCCATCTTGTCCATGATGTTGTCGCAGGCGTCGATGCAGGCGGCGCAGCCGATGCATTCGATTTGCAGGCCGTCACGGATGTCGATACCGGTGGGGCACACCTGCACGCACATCGTGCAATCGATGCAATCCCCCAGGCCTTCGGCCTTGTAGTCGATGCCTTTTTTGCGCGGGCCACGGGCTTCGCCACGGCGCGGATCGTAGGAAACAATCAGGGTGTCCTTGTCGAACATCACGCTCTGGAAGCGCGCATACGGGCACATGTAGATACACACTTGCTCCCGCAGCCAGCCGGCGTTGCCGTAGGTGGCGAGGGTGAAGAAACCGACCCAGAAATACGACCAGCCATCGGCCTGGCCGGTGAAGAAATCGAACAGCAGTTCACGGATCGGCGAGAAGTAGCCGACGAAGGTCATGCCGGTGACAAAACCGATGATCAGCCACAGGCTGTGCTTGCTGAACTTGCGCAGGAACTTGTTGGCGCTCATCGGCGCCTTGTCCAGCTTGATGCGTTGGTTGCGGTCGCCTTCGGTGACCTTTTCGCACCACATGAAAATCCAGGTCCACACGCTTTGCGGGCAGGTGTAACCGCACCAGACACGGCCGGCGTATACCGTGATGAAGAACAGGCCAAACGCCGCCACGATCAGAATGCCCGACAGCAGGATGAAATCCTGGGGCCAGAAGGTCGCGCCAAAAATGAAGAACTTGCGTTCTGGCAGGTTCCACCAGACGGCCTGATGGCCACCCCAATTCAGCCACACGGTACCGAAGTACAGGAGGAACAGGCCGGCGCCACCGAGCATCCGCAAATTGCGGAACAAACCGGTGAAGGCGCGGGTGTAGATTTTCTCCCTGGACGCGTAGAGATCGACGGTGTTGTTCGAATTTTTGGCAGGCGGGGTAACGTTCTGTACCGGTATCTGGTTGCTCATCATTGCATCCCACGGCGGTGGAGATTTGCCTCGGCCAGTACGTGCCAACCGGGGTCAAAATAGGGGTGTTGCAGTGGCGTAATGATACGCCCCTGATCCCCTTCAACGGGTGCGACCTTTGGTCGCGTTGGGGGAAATCAATTGATGGTGTAGGTGATCTGGATCAATTGACTTGTGAAGTATGGACGGTTTTTGCAGCCTTACCGGTCATTCGTCCCATGGATTGATCAACGCGACACCGCTGGATTGAAAGTCACTGATGTTGCGGGTAACCACTGTCAGCCCATGAACCAGCGCGGTCGCAGCGATCAGCGAGTCACATTCGTTTGCTTGGTCTGGCACATGCAAGCTGGCACAGCGCAGGGCAACTGCTGCATCAATTGGCAGGATCCGGGCATCAAACGCCGGCATTACCTGGCGCTTGAGCCATGTGCGCAAAACCTTCCCCTGAGCGGGATCACGCCGCTCCATTCGCAGGACCCCTGTTTCCAGCTCCTTCAAGGTAATGGCTGAAATATACATCCGTGGTGCGATGACACTTTTGGCCCAGGCGACCACGTTTGCATCGGCCTGGGGTTTGCGCAGTTCAGAAATGACATTGGTGTCGAGTAGATACATCAAGAGAAGTCCACGGGTCGATGAATGATCACGGCGCGTTCGGTTTCGAACTCGATATCGCCCGCTTCTGGCATCACCAACAGGTCAACGATGTCGGCATTGAGGCCTGTCAGTTTTTGGTAGTCCTCAATGCTTAGCAGTACATGGGCAGGCTTGCCCCGATCAGTGATAAAAACCGGGCCCTGGCGGGCGGCTTTTTTGGCACCGCTTGTGTCTTGATTGAATTCACGGCTGGAGATGGTGGTGATGGTCATGGGGGCTAGCCTCCTCATGGGGTACGAATGTAGATACGTTACTACTGCGGTTTTTCTTGATCAACCTCAAATGTAGATACGTTGCTAGGTAGCGCCGGATTTTTTTGGATTGAAATCAAAAACGGCCTCGCCAATCTTCACTGGCGGGGCCGTTTTTTATTGCCTTTTTGCCTTACTCGGCCTCAGCCGCCTTATCCCCATGGGACAGGCTGTAAACGTATGCCGCCAGCAAGTGCACCTTGTCATTCCCCTGCAACTGCTCCTGCGCAGGCATCTGGCCCTGACGGCCATAACGGATGGTCTGCTGCAGTTGTGCGAAGCTCGAACCGTAGATGAACGCGCCCGGATGCGTCAGGTCAGGTGCGCCCATGGCTGGCGTACCCTTGCCCTGCGGACCGTGGCAGGCCACGCAGTTGGCGGCGAACAGTTTCGCACCGTTGGCCACGTCGGCCTTGGCGCCTTCCGGCAGTTTGCGCCCGTCGAGGTTGGTCACCACAAAACCAGCCACGTCGGCCACGCCTTGCTCGCCAATGACTTCGGCCCAGGCCGGCATCACCGCGTGGCGGCCTTTCATGATGGTTTCCTTGATGGTCGCCGGCTCACCGCCCCAGCGCCAGTCGGCGTCGGTCAGGTTGGGGAAGCCGTAGGCGCCCTTGGCGTCGGAACCGTGGCACACCGAGCAGTTGGAGGCGAACAAACGGCCGCCCATCTTCAAGGCTTGCGGGTCCTTGGCCACTTCTTCGATCGGCATCGCTGCGAATTTGGCGAAGATCGGTCCGAACCTGGCGTCCGACTTGGCCATTTCCTTTTCCCATTCGTGCACGCCGGTCCAGCCGGTCTGGCCGTTGGCAAACGGGGTTTGCTTGTCGTTGTCGAGGTAGGCGTAGCCCGGCAGCAGGCCTTTCCAGTTGCCCAGGCCGGGGTACAGCGCCAGGTAGCCGAGGGCGAAGATGATGGTGCCGACGAACAGCATGAACCACCATTTGGGCAGCGGGTTGTCGTACTCCTCGATGCCGTCGAACGAGTGGCCAACGGTTTCATCGGTTTGCTCGGCGCGCTGGCCCTTGCGGGTCGACAGCAGCAGCCAGGTCAGGGCGAAAATGGTACCCAGACTGAGGACTGTGACGTACAGACTCCAGAACGTAGTCATTCTTTGTTACTCCTAGACGCTTCTACGACGTGCTTGATGGCTTCGGGATCATCCGCGAAGGGCAGCAACGTCGCGTCTTCAAACTCCGACTTGCGCTTGGGGCTGAACACCCACAAGGCCAGGCCGATAAAGGCCACCATCACGACAACGGTGCCCAGGCCTCGAATCATCCCGATATCCATCCAGATCACCGTTTGCTTTTGATGATGGTGCCAAGGCCTTGCAAGTAGGCCACCAGTGCGTCCATTTCGGTCTTGCCCTTCACGGCAGCGGCCGCGCCGGCGATGTCTTCGTCGGTGTAAGGCACGCCCAGGGTGCGCAAGACTTCCATCTTCTTGGCGGTGTCCTTGCCGTCGAGTTTGTTTTCGACCAGGAACGGGTACGCCGGCATTTTCGACTCGGGCACCACGTTGCGCGGGTTGTACAAGTGCGCACGCTGCCAGTCATCGGAGTAACGACCGCCGACACGGGCCAGGTCCGGGCCGGTACGCTTGGAACCCCACAGGAACGGGTGGTCCCATACGCTTTCACCGGCCACCGAGTAGTGACCGTAGCGTTCGGTTTCGGCGCGGAACGGACGGATCATCTGCGAGTGGCAGCCGACACAACCGTTGGCGATGTAGACGTCGCGGCCTTCCAGTTCAAGGGCGGTGCGCGGCTTCATGCCTTCCACCGGCTTGTTGGTCACGTCCTGGAAAAACAGCGGAACGATCTGGGTCAGGCCGCCGATACTCACGGCGATGACCATGAAGAAGGCCAGCAGGCCGATATTCTTCTCGACTACTTCATGCTTCATCAGTGAGCTCCCACAACGGCGATCTTGGTAGCGGCTTCGGCTTCTACAGGGTCGGAGGCACGCACGGTGCGCCACACGTTGTAGGCCATGAACAGCATGCCGCTGGCAAAGATCGCACCGCCCAGGGCGCGCACGATGTAACCCGGATGGCTGGCTTGCAGCCCTTCGACGAAGGAGTAGGTGAGGGTGCCGTCATCGTTGATTGCACGCCACATCAGGCCCTGGGTGATGCCGTTGACCCACATCGAGGCGATGTAGAGCACGGTACCGATGGTGGCCAGCCAGAAGTGCGTGTTGATCAGGCTGACGCTGTGCATCTGCGCACGGCCGAACAATTTCGGGATCATGTGGTACAGCGCGCCGATGGAGATCATCGCTACCCAGCCGAGTGCGCCGGCGTGTACGTGGCCGATGGTCCAGTCGGTGTAGTGGGACAGCGAGTTGACGGTCTTGATGGCCATCATCGGGCCTTCGAAGGTCGACATGCCGTAGAACGCCAGGGACACCACGAGGAACCGCAGGATCGGGTCGGTGCGCAATTTATGCCAGGCGCCCGACAGGGTCATCATGCCGTTGATCATGCCGCCCCAGCTCGGGGCCAGCAGGATGATCGACATCGCCATGCCCAGGGACTGGGCCCAGTCCGGCAGTGCGGTGTAGTGCAAGTGGTGCGGACCGGCCCAGATGTACAGGGTGATCAGTGCCCAGAAGTGCACGATGGACAGGCGATAGGAGTAGATCGGACGCTCGGCCTGTTTCGGCACGAAGTAGTACATCATCCCCAGGAAGCCGGTGGTGAGGAAGAAGCCTACGGCGTTGTGGCCGTACCACCACTGGATCATCGCGTCGGTCGCCCCGGCGTAGGCCGAGTAGGACTTGAAGAAACTCACCGGCAAGGACGCGTGGTTGACGATGTGCAGCATCGCCGTCACCAGGATAAACGCCCCGTAGAACCAGTTGCCGACGTAGATATGCTTGGTCTTGCGCTTGACGATGGTGCCGAAGAACACCACTGCGTAGGTCACCCAGACGATGGCCAGCAAAATGGCGATCGGCCATTCCAGCTCGGCGTATTCCTTGGTGGTGGTGTAGCCCAGCGGCAGGGTGACGATCGCGCCAACGATGACCGCTTGCCAGCCCCAGAAGGTAAAGGCAGCCAATGCATCGGAAATCAGTCGCGTTTGGCAGGTTCGCTGCACGACGTAGTAAGAAGTGGCAAACAGTGCACATCCGCCGAAGGCGAAAATCACCAGGTTGGTGTGCAACGGGCGCAGGCGTCCAAACGTCGTCCATGGCAGGCCAAAATTCAACTCTGGCCAAACCAGTTGCGAGGCAATGAAAACGCCGAGCCCCATGCCAAGGATCCCCCAGACCACCGTCATGATGGCGAACTGGCGGACTACCTTATAGTTATAAGCAGTCGGACTGATTGCTGTGCTCATTCTAAGGTTCCACGGTTTAGGTTTTTTTATAGGGTAAAAATCGGTCGCAAGTATGGAGAAAGCAAGATTCCATTGCAACGCAAGGTGACCTGCGTCAATGCGTTCCAAACCAGATTCTGCGCCCTTTCCATGTTTGGCGTAAGGACAAAATTCAGGGTTAAAAGCTGACGACTTGGACAGGATTTTAGAGGGGTCGAAGGTACTTGTAACTAGGTGTGTGTAAACAAGCGGCCCGGGTGACGAATGGTCAGTGGCACGACAGCCGGTAAGTACCAGCCTTTGCGCCTGTCATCGAGCAGAAATGTTTCAACCCATCGAGTGCAAGTCGGCCATCGACCGGCCAATGCCGGTCCACTGTGCAAACAAGCGTAGACCCGAATGGCAGGAGGGGAAAGTCAGCGATCGGAAGGGTGCGACAATGGGTCGCAAAAAAGCCGCACCTGAATCAGGCGCGGCTTTTGGGTAGTGCTGGATTACTTGGGTTGGCTGTCAGGCGTTGCGCCATCGGCATTGTGGGACAGGCTGTAAACGTAGGCGGCCAGCAGGTGCACCTTGTCATTGCCTTGCAGCACTTCCTGCGCCGGCATCTGGCCCTGGCGGCCGTGGCGAATGGTTTGCTGCAACTGTGCCAGGCTGGTGCCGTAGATAAAGCCGCTTGGCTGCGTCAGGTTCGGTGCGCCCATGGCTTCCACGCCATGGCCTTGCGGGCCGTGGCACGCCACGCAAGTGGTGCTGAACGCGACCTGGCCTGCGGCGACATCCGCAGTGCTGTCGGCCGGCAACGGCAGGCCCGCCAATTCGTGGCGCACATAGGCGGCGACGTTTTTCACACCGTCTTCACCCAGTACTTCACCCCAGGCCGGCATCGCGGCGTGACGGCCATTCATGATGGTCATCTTGATTGCATCCGCCGAACCGCCCCAGCGCCAGATGTTGTCTGCCAGGTTCGGGAAGCCGTAGGCGCCCTTGGCGTCCGAGCCGTGGCACACCGCGCAGTTGGAGGCGAACAGGCGGCCGCCCATTTTCAGCGCTTGCGGGTCCTTGGCGACTTCCTCCACGGGCATGGCTGCAAATTTGGCGAAGATCGGCCCGAATCTGGCGTCGGCCTTGGCCATTTCCTTGTCCCATTCCTTGGTCTGGGTCCAGCCGTCTTCATAGCCCGGCAACACGCCTTTCCAGTTGCCCAGGCCCGGGTAGAGGATCAGGTAGCCGACGGCAAACACCAGGGTGCCGGCGAACAGCATGAACCACCATTGCGGCAGCGGGTTGTCGTACTCCTCGATCCCATCGAAGGCGTGGCCCATGGTCTGGTCCACGCTGCCCTTGGTCTCGCCCTTGCGGGTGCCGATCAACAGCCAGGTCAGGCCGATCAGGCTGCCGAGGGTCAGTACACAGATCCATGTACTCCAGAAGGTAGTCATGGCCGGTTGCTCCTTGTTGCAGGCTCTTCTTGAGCGTCGGGGGTTGGCGGTAGGGGTTCATCGGCAAACGGCAGCAGGCAGGCTTCTGCGAACTCCGCGTTGCGCCGCGAGTTGAACACCCACAGCGACAGGCCGATGAAGGCGATGGCCACGACCAGCGTGCCGAGGCCGCGGATGGTTCCTGCATCGAATTCAAATCCCATGGCTCACCTCTTGCTCTTGATGGCAGTGCCGAGCACTTGCAGGTAGGAAACCAGCGCGTCCATCTCGGTCTTGCCCTTGAGGGTGGCCACGGCGCCGGCGATGTCGTCGTCGGTGTACGGCACGCCCAGGGTGCGCATCACTTTGAGCTTGGTCTCAGTGTGGCTGCTGTCGACCGGGGCGGTGACCAGCCATGGATACGCCGGCATCTTCGATTCCGGCACCACGTTGCGCGGGTTGTACAAGTGCGCGCGGTGCCAGTCGTCCGAGTAGCGCGCGCCGACGCGGGCCAGGTCTGGCCCGGTGCGCTTGGAGCCCCACAGGAACGGGTGATCCCACACGCTTTCACCGGCGACCGAGTAGTGGCCGTAGCGCTCGGTTTCGGCGCGGAACGGGCGGATCATCTGCGAGTGGCACTGCACGCAGCCTTCGCGGATGTAGATGTCACGGCCTTCCAGTTGCAGCGCGGTGTAGGGCTTCATGCCTTCCACCGGCTTGTTGGTCACGTCCTGGAAGAACAGCGGCACGATCTGGGTCAGGCCGCCGATGCTCACGGCGAGCACCATCAGCAGCATCAGCAGGCCGACGTTCTTTTCAATGGTTTCGTGTTTCATCATCGACTCCTCAGGCCATCTGCGCGGCGTTGGCGACTTCGGCAGGCTGTGCCGAACGCACGGTGCGCCAAGTGTTGTAAGCCATCAGGAACATGCCGCTGAGGAAGATTGCCCCGCCCACCAGCCGCACGATGAAGCCCGGGTGGCTGGCCACCAGGGTTTCGACGAAGGAGTAGGTCAAGGTGCCGTCTTCGTTGACCGCACGCCACATCAGGCCCTGGGCGATGCCGTTGACCCACATCGAGGCGATGTAGAGTACGGTGCCGATGGTGGCCAGCCAGAAGTGCGCGTTGATCAGGCCGAGGCTGTACATCTGCTCGCGACCGAAGATTTTCGGGATCATGTGATACAGCGCGCCGATGGAAATCATCGCCACCCAGCCGAGGGCGCCGGCATGTACGTGGCCGATGGTCCAGTCGGTGTAGTGGGAGAGGGCGTTGACCGTCTTGATGGCCATCATCGGCCCTTCAAACGTCGACATGCCGTAGAACGCCAGGGACACCACCAGGAAGCGCAGGATCGGGTCGCTGCGCAACTTATGCCAGGCGCCCGAGAGCGTCATCATGCCGTTGATCATCCCGCCCCAGCTCGGTGCCAGCAGCACCAGGGACATCACCATGCCCAGGGACTGTGCCCAGTCCGGCAGCGCGGTGTAGTGCAAGTGGTGCGGGCCTGCCCAGATGTACAGGGTGATCAGTGCCCAGAAGTGCACGATGGACAGGCGATAGGAATACACCGGACGCTCGGCCTGTTTTGGCACGAAGTAGTACATCATCCCCAGGAAGCCGGCGGTAAGGAAAAAGCCTACCGCGTTGTGCCCGTACCACCACTGCACCATGGCATCCGTCGCACCGCCGTACAGCGAGTAGGACTTGGTCAGGCTGACCGGGATTTCCAGGTTGTTGACGATATGCAGGATGGCCACAGTGATGATGAACGCACCGAAGAACCAGTTACCGACGTAGATGTGCTTGGTGTTGCGCTTCATCACCGTGCCGAAGAACACGATGGCGTAGGCCACCCAGACGATGGTGATCAGGATATCGATCGGCCATTCCAGCTCGGCGTATTCCTTGGAGCTGGTGTAGCCCAGCGGCAAGGTGATCGCGGCCAGCACAATGACCAACTGCCAGCCCCAGAAGCAGAACTGGGCGATCTTTGGCGCAAACAGTTGCGTTTGGCAGGTGCGTTGCACCGAGTAGAAGGAGCTGGCAAACAGCGCGCAACCGCCAAAGGCGAAGATTACCGCGTTGGTGTGCAGCGGGCGCAAGCGGCCGAAACTGGTCCAGGGCAAATTGAAGTTGAGTTCGGGCCATACCAACTGGGCGGCGAGAAAAACCCCGAGCCCCATGCCGACGATGCCCCACACCACCGTCATAATGGCGAATTGGCGGACCACCTTGTAGTTATAGGCGGTACTTAAAGTAGTGTTCATGGTTCCCCATCCACGGTTCAACCCAAGCAAATGCGGCACTTGGGCTGGAGTTATAGGCAGACTAAAAAGCGAGGCAAGCATGGGCAAAGAGCACAAGGCCAGTATTGACGGGGATCAATGGGCGCAGTGTGTGCGGGAACGTGGCTGGTTGTGGGATGCCGCGACAGGGTCTATCGCGCGCGCGCCGGTGACGCTGATCCTGGCCCACGGTGCAGGTGCGCCGATGGACTCGGGCTTTATGAATGACATGGCTGCACGCCTTGCCGGGCATGGCGTGAACGTGTTGCGCTTCGAATTTCCCTACATGGCCCAGCGTCGTGTGGACGGCGGCAAACGTCCGCCCAATCCGGCCCCGAAATTGCTGGAATGCTGGCGCGAGGTGTATGCCGAGGTGCGACGTCATGTCGCTGGGAAACTGGCGGTTGGCGGCAAGTCGATGGGCGGGCGGATGGCCAGTCTATTGGCGGATGAATTGGGCGCAGATGCGCTGGTGTGCCTGGGTTATCCGTTCTATGCGGTGGGCAAGCCGGAGAAGCCACGAACCGAGCATCTGGCCGGGCTGAAGACGCCGACGTTGATTGTGCAGGGCGAGCGGGATGCACTGGGCAATCGGGCGGCGGTGGAGGGGTATGTGTTGTCGCCGGGCATCGAGGTGATGTGGCTGGTGGCGGGGGATCATGATTTGAAGCCGTTGAAGGCGTCGGGGTTTAGTCATGAGCAGCATCTGGAAGCTGCGGCGGTGAAGGTGGCCGGGTTTCTCGCGGGTCTTGAGTGAAACTGTGGCGAGGGAGCTTGCTCCCGCTGGAGTGCGCAGCGCTCCTGTTTTGGGGCCGCTACGCAGCCCAGCGGGAGCAAGCTCCCTCGCCACAATTGAATCTATTACCGGTTAAAGCGCTCTACCAGCGAATACTGGGTATTCGCCGTATGGGTCAGCTCTTCACTCAACTGTGCCGAGTTCAACGCCTGTTCCGATGTCTGATCCGCCAGCAACGCAATGGTACTGATGTTGCGGCTGATCTCCTCAGCCACCGAGCTTTGCTCTTCAGTCGCTGCAGCAATCTGCGCCGTCATGTCGGTAATGTGCGCCACCGCTTCACTGATCCCAATCAGTGCCTGGTCCGCTTCCATCACCCGCGCCACACCTTCCTCCGCCTGGCGATGCCCGGCATCCATGGTCTGTACGGCGGCATTGGCCGTCTGCTGCAGCTTGGCGATCAGCGCATGAATCTGTCCGGTGGACTCGCTGGTACGCTGGGCCAATTGCCGCACTTCGTCCGCCACCACCGCAAAGCCCCGGCCCATCTCACCGGCTCGGGCTGCTTCGATGGCCGCGTTCAGTGCCAACAGGTTGGTCTGGTCGGCGATGCCCTTGATCACATCCACCACGCCGCCGATCTCGTCGCTGTCCTTGGCCAGTTGGGTCACGGTCACGCCGGTTTCGCCGACGGCAACCGACAGGCGTTGAATCGCCTCGCGGGTTTCACCGGCGATATCACGGCCACGCCCGGTCAGGCGATTGGCTTCCTGGGTGGCATCGGCGGTGCGCTGTACATGGCTGGCGACTTCCTGGGTCGTCGCGGCCATCTGGTTGACGGCCGTGGCTACCTGTTCAGTCTCCACGCGCTGGCGCTCAAGACCGCTGGAACTGTTGTGCGCCAGGGTGTTGGACTGCGCTGCCTGGTCGTTGAGGTGCTCGGCGGTGTCCTGCAAGCGGGTCAGACACGTCTTCAGGCGCGCCTCCTGGCTGAGGATCGACATCTCCAGGCGCGCCTGGGCGCCGCGGCTGTCGGTGTACATCTGTGCGATCAACGGGTCGGACGTGGTCTGCTCGGCCAGGCGCAGCAAACGCTTGAGTCCGCGCTGTTGCCAGCTGAGGCCCAGCAGGCCGAGCGGCACCGAGAGCGCGGCGGCCAGGGCAAACCCCCAGTGGGAATTGAGCCAGACGCCAATCAGAAAGCTCAACTGGCTGACCAGGATAAACGGTAGCCAATCCTGCAACACCGGCAGCCACTTGTCGCGGCGCGGAATGGCCGGCTTGCCCTGGTTGATGCGCTGGTAAAGCGCTTCGGCACGGCGGATCTGCTCGGCGGTGGGCTTGACCCGCACCGACTCGTAGCCGATCACCTGGTTGCCGTCGAAGACCGGTGTCACATAGGCGTTGACCCAATAGTGATCACCGCTCTTGCAGCGGTTCTTGACGATGCCCATCCATGGCAAGCCTTGTTTGAGCGTGGACCACATGTGTGCGAACACTGCCGCCGGAACATCCGGATGACGAACCAGGTTGTGCGGAGCACGCAGCAGTTCGTCATGGGAAAACCCACTGATCTCGACGAAAGCGTCGTTGCAGTAGGTGATCACGCCTTTGGCATCCGTGGTGGAGATCAACCGTTGCTGAGCGGGGAAGGTACGTTCGCGCTGGGTAACGGGTTGGTTATTACGCATGAGTTTTCAATCCGCAAGGCTTTGATGGGTTGTCGGCAGGTTTCCGGAATTGTTGAAGGAAATTTCTCTAAATGTCCGGCGACAGTGTGCAAGCCTTTTGTGCGTCGTAATATTCCGGCCCGCGCGAAATACGAGCGAAAAGTCATAAAGAACCATCGCACGATTTGTAAAGCTGTATGTCTGAGTTCACAAGAAGTGAACCGTTGTGAATGGCAGGCCAGTTTTTACCTATCTGAATGCGGGTAGCTGCGCGGGTATAGATCCGGCTTTTCCTAGACAAAAATTACCATCCAGTGAAGAATGCACCCGTATTTCTGTAAGAAAAGTGACTTACTTTTATACATGTCCAGCATTTTCCCGGTGTGGTTTGTCTAGGGCCAGGAAGGCTCTATGTCGGCTCCTTCGAGCCCGCGACATTTGTGTTGGTGAGTTTTTGGCCTGATAAATGATGTGATATTTAGTAAAGGAGTACAGCGTGACACTCGTTCCAGTCATTATTTGTGGCGGTTCTGGCAGCCGTCTATGGCCTGTTTCACGTACTGCTCATCCCAAGCCGTTTATCGAATTGCCCGATGGTGGCAATTTGATTCGAAAAACATACAGTCGTGCCTTGGCGTTAAATGACGTAACTGAAGTATTGACGATCACAAACCGTGATCTCTATTTCAAAACCCTGGATGAATACGGCGCCACGGCTCCGAATTTCACCAACCTGGGTTTCGTCCTCGAGCCTTTTGGCCGCAACACCGCCGCCGCCGTTGCATTGGCGGCGCAGGAAGTGGCCCGAACTCACGGCCCCGACGCGATCATGCTGGTGCTGCCGGCGGACCACCTGATCGACAATCAGGCGGCGTTCACTGCCGCAGTCGAGTCCGCATCGCAGCTGGCCCGGGACGGCTGGTTGGTGACGTTTGGTGTGAAGCCCGAATACCCGGAAACGGGCTACGGCTACATTCAAAAAGATACCGGCGCGTCATTAGGCAAGGGCTTCAAGGTCAAGCGATTCGTCGAAAAACCAGATTTGGATACCGCGAAAGACTACCTGGCGTCCGGTGAGTATTACTGGAACTCCGGGATGTTCTGTTTCCGGGCGGGCACGCTTATTGAAGAAATGGCGCTCTGTGCACCGGACGTCGCCAGTGCCGTAGATCTGTGCCTCGCTGGCTCCGGTGTGATGCAAGGCAACAGCCATCGCAGCCTGCATCTGGAGCCGGAAAGCTTTGCCAAAGTCCCGGACATTTCCATCGATTTCGCACTGATGGAACGCTCCAGCAAAGTGGCGACCATACCTTGCGATATTGGCTGGAGTGACATTGGCTCCTGGAATGCCATGAGTGAACTCTCGCCAGCGGACGAGCAAGGCAACCGTATCGAAGGCGAAGCCATCCTTCATGCCTCCACCAACAACTACGTGCGCAGCCAGCGTCGCCTGGCCGCGTTGGTCGGGGTTGAAAACCTGATCATTGTCGATACGCCGGATGCTTTGCTGGTTGCCCACAAGGACCATGCGCAAGACATCAAGGTGATCACTGCACAGTTGAAGAAAAACGGCCATTGCTCCCACCTTGATCACACCACCGTGCAGCGTCCGTGGGGGGCTTACACCACCCTGGAAGAGGGGACGCGCTTCAAGATAAAGCGCATTGTGGTCAAACCTCAGGGTTCGTTGTCGCTGCAGATGCATCACCATCGCAGTGAGCACTGGATTGTGGTCAGTGGGATGGCGCGCGTGGTGAATAATGACCGTGAGTTCTTGCTGAATACCAACGAGTCGACGTTTATTCCTGCAGGGCATACCCACCGCCTGGAAAATCCCGGTGTGATCGACTTGGTGTTGATCGAAGTACAAAGCGGTGACTACCTGGGTGAAGACGACATTGTTCGTTTTGAAGATATCTATGGCAGGGTCGCTAACTGAGACTTGTCTCAAAACTGATCGATGGTCCGCTTCTTGCGCTTCGGTTCCTTGTGCAAGAAGGGATTGAGCGTGACAGTAGGTGTTGCAATAAGTCAGGCATCAGCCTGACTTTTTTTCAGGAGTCAGCGATGTTGGGGTTGTTTAGAAGTCTTTGGGATTATCGGGGCTTCGTCTGGTCGTCTATTCGCAATGAATTCGTAGCCCGTTTCGCCCGTAGTCGTCTGGGTGGGCTTTGGATGATTATTAACCCGCTGGCGCAAGTTGCGATTTATGCCCTGGTGCTGTCCAACGTGTTGGCTGCGAAGTTGCCGGGCATTGATAATAAGTATGCGTATGCCCTCTACCTGATGGCGGGCATTCTGGCGTGGAGCTTGTTCGCTGAAATCATCGGACGGTGCCTGACGCTGTTTATCGATCAGGGTAACTTGATGAAGAAAATGCGCTTTCCGCGAATTACCTTGCCGGTAATTGCGGTGGGGTCGTGTTTGCTTAATTACGGGTTGCTATTTGTTGCGTTGCTGGTGGTTTTTGCGCTGCTTGGTCAGTCTGTCAGCTTGCAGATTCTCTGGATTGTGCCGCTGACTGTTGTTATTACGGCGCTGGCAGTGGGCATTGGCCTGGTGTTAGGGGTGTTGAATGTATTTGTTCGCGATACCGGCCAGGTCGTACCGATAGTCCTGCAAGCCTGGTTCTGGTTTACGCCGATTGTTTATCCCGACAATATCATCCCCGAGGAATTCAAGGGCCTGATGGGTTTCAATCCGATGTACCCGATTGTGACTGCTTATCATGATGCGTTGGTGCATGCGCGAACGCCGAATCTCGATGGGCTGTTGGTGCCGGCGGTTATTGCGATTGTACTCATGTTGTTAGGCTTGATTATGTTCAGGCGTGCAGCGCCAGAAATGGTGGATGTGCTATGAACCTGTTAAGTGTCAGTCATCTGGGCAAAGCCTACAGAGTCTACGCCTCGGAGTTTCAACGTATCGGTCGCTGGTTTGGCTTGCCGATAAAACCCAGTGAAGAACATTGGGTAATGAAAGATGTAAGTTTTTCGATCCGTCCCGGCGAGTCGATCGGGATTGTGGGCCAAAATGGTGCCGGCAAGTCGACGTTGCTTAAAATGATTACGGGTACTCTGCAGCCCAGCGAAGGCAGCGTGCAGGTGAATGGTCGCATTGCCGCCATCCTGGAGTTGGGGATGGGTTTCACTCCTGAGTTGACTGGCCGCCAGAATGTCTTTCACTCTGCCGGCTTGATGGGCTTCAGCGTTGCCCAGATCGCTGAGGCGATGCCGGAAATCGAGGCCTTCGCCGAGATCGGCGAGTACTTTGATGAGCCTGTGCGAACCTATTCCAGCGGTATGCAAATGCGGGTCGCTTTTGCGGTGTCCACCGCGTTTCGACCTGATTTGTTAATCGTCGATGAGGCCCTTTCGGTCGGCGATAGCTATTTTCAAGCCAAGTGCTTCAAGCGAATCAAGCAATATCGGGAAGAGGGGATGACCCTGATTCTGGTGTCCCATAGTGCTGATGATATTGTTCGGCATTGCGAAAGGGCCATTCTGCTCAAGAACGGTCGTGTTGCGTTCGATGGCCCTTCCCGGGAGGTTACCAATCGCTATCTCGATGAGCTTTTTGGCAAGAAGAAAGGTGCAGGTCATGAAACGGAAGTCGCAAGTCCGGGCCTTGTTTCAGAAGACTTCTTGAACACCAACGATGTTTTTGCCACTCGCGCAGGTTACAACCCCGCTGAATATCGGTGGGGCCACGGTGGCGCTGCGATTCTGGATTATCTGGTCATTGTCGATGGTGAGCGCTTCCCCTCACGGATCGAGAGTAACTCAAATGGTGATTTTTACTTCAAGGTCAGGTTCGATGCCGATTTTGAAAGTGTCGTGCCTGGCTTTTTGATAAAAACGCTGGATGGTGTCTTCCTGTATGGCACGAACTCCTTTGTTTCAAGTCGCGGTCAATCTGCTATCTCGGTGAGGGCCGGCGATATCAGAATGTTCAGGTTCTCACTCCCGTTGAATTTGAACGCTGGAGATCATTTGGTCTCATTTGGTATTTCGTCGGGCAACCCGTTGATGGGGGATTTGCTGCCATTAGACCGGCGTTATGATTCGGTCATGCTGAAAATAAGCAGGGTCGTCCAGTTCTGGGGGCTCTCGGATATGCAGGCCACCTTCAATATCGAGTATCAGGACCCTTCGGAAGCCGAGGTCGTAGCGCATGATTGAGCAATTGGTAGCGGACTTGCCAGAGGTATACCAACCCATCTTTGGCCATTCTGATTTTTCAGATCATGCTTCGCGTCCGTGTGCTGATCGCCTTGACGTTATCGTGGGCATCCATGACGCGCTTCAGGCGCTTCTCGGTCGCCCGCTTAACGTGCTGGATTTGGGGTGCGCCCAAGGGTATTTCAGCCTGAATCTTGCCAGTCGTGGTGCGAAGGTTCGTGGGGTCGACTTTCTTGATAAGAACGTCGCGTTGTGTACTGCGCTTTCGGAAGAAAATCCACAACTGGACGCGGTATTTGAAGTCGGTCGTGTCGAAGACTTTATTGACCGGTTGGAGCCTGGGCAGTATGACTTGGTGTTGGGGCTGAGTGTTTTTCATCATGTGATTCACGAACGCGGCATTGATGAAGTCAAACGCCTTTTTCAGCGTACTGCCGGCATGTGCGGTGCCATGATTCTGGAAATCGCGCTGCAGGAAGGGAATCTCTATTGGGCTGCGTCGCAGCCGGAAGATCCCATGGTCCTGCTGGAGTCGGTTAGCTTTGTGCGTGAGATGGCTCGTTGCCAGACGCACCTCACCGAGGTGCAGCGGCCCCTGTATTTTGCGAGCAACGGATACTGGGTTGTCGCAGATAAGGCCGGCACCTTCGATGCATGGCGCAGCGATTCCCATGCGTTGGCGAAGAATACGCACGAGGGAACACGGCGTTACTTTTTCGGCCCGCAAGAAGTCATCAAGCATTACCGATTTGTCGGCTCTCGTGCGGACCACAACCGCATGGAGTTTCATCGTGAAAAGGTATTTTTGACCAGCGCCCCACCTGATTATCCGCTTGCCGAACCTGTTGCTATTTCAGAAAGTGAAACTGACGCTTGGGTTGTGATGCACAGGTTTCACGGCGATTTGTTGTTGGACGTGTTGAAAGAACCCTTGCTTGATCGAAAAGCAATTCTTCGAGACGTGTTGGAGCAGCTGGCCAAGCTGGAGTCGTTTGGCTTGTATCATAGTGACTTCAGATCGTGGAATGTCATCGTTACGCCGGACTCGGGGGCGCGGGTTATCGATTATGGCGCCATTTCACAGGACTTTAAGGACTGTGTATGGCCGAATAACATCTACCTCGCCTTTATGGTGTTCGCCCATGAGTTGGCCACGGGACACGTGACCGATCCGTCCCCCATCCGACAAATTACCATTGCGCCATTTAACTTGCCGCAGCCTTTCCGTAGCTGGGCATCCGGGTTGTGGGCCTTACCGGTTCAGCAATGGAGCTTCAGGCTGATGCTTGATCACCTTAACGAGCTGGGTGAAGACCCGGTTGATGGTGGTGCAGAGCGAACAGAAGACCTCTGGATGCAGGCGATTGAAGAGGCGATAGAGCAGCACAGCGGTTACATACGAAATTTGGATGGAAAATTTTCAGGGAATAGTTACGAAATGGAAGCGCAACTTGATAGCGTGCGAAACCGCTTGGAGCAAGTAGCCGGTATCGCGCTTGATGCACAGGGCGGTATGAATGGTTTTGAGCGGCGTGCGGTTTACAGTGAGGCCGTGGCCGAGCAACTGCGTCTACAGATTCAGGAAGCCGGGTTTAGAATTCAGTCAGCTGAGCGCCGTAGCCATGAGACTGAGGTCGCCTTACGTGAAAGCATCAATCGCGCGACCCAGGCAGAGCTCAAGCGTGTAGCGGCAGAGTCACTGAATGACGTATTGCGCGATCAGGCCAGGCAAGCGACCAGTGAGTTGTTGGAGCTCTATAAGGGGCACCAACAAACCAATCTTCAATTCGAAATTGAACAGCGGCGTCGAATCGAGCTGGAAAGTGAAGTACAAGGGCTTGAGCAGCGCGCTCGCAAGCTGGAAACTGACCGTAGCTTACTGCAGGCAGATGCTATCGGCGCCCATGCGCAAGTAGAGTACCTTGAAGGTCATCCCAAGCATTTGGGGGCGCAAATTGCGGCGTTGACCGAGCAACTTGTGGTTGCTGAAAATCACAGTCGAACGTTAAGTGATGAGCTGGGTTTGAATGTCGCACGTGTGCAGGAATTGGAGGCACAACTCCACGATGTTACGCAGCGTTTGGATGCGGCGCTGGCTCACACACATCACTGGTGGTTGAAGGCAGCAGCGCATGAGGAACAGGCGACTGCATTGCTGAAAAGCACCTCATGGAAAATAACCGGGCCTCTACGGCTGTGCGCGCGCGCGGCGGCGTGGTTAGTCATGTTGCCTGTCCGTGCGTTAAAGGCCGCGGTGCGTCCCATATTAATGGGGGCGTTGCGTTTTGTATTGCGCCGTCCAGCGCTTTACACGCGCCTGAAACGGACGATCAGTTCGTCCCCGCGTATTTTGGCCCGTCTTAAACAGTTCGCGATACATCGTGGACTTTTAACGGTTGGTCAGGCGAATGAGTCAGGGCCGGCTTTTGAAGATGCTCCAGTTTCATCTATAAATTATGATCAGGCAGGCGCTGTTGTTTTAAGTCCAAGGGCATCTCGTGTGTACTCTGATTTGAAAGAAGCTTTTGAGTTTAAGGGTACCAACTGATGCGTATAGTTATTGATCTTCAAGGTGCGCAGTCCGAGAGCCGTTTTCGAGGTATTGGTCGATATTCTCTTTCTCTGGCATTAGCTATTGCCAAAAATGCAGGCACCCATGAGATTTGGATTGCTTTGAATTCGAGGATGCCGGACAGCATTTTGGATATCCGCGCGGCGTTCTTTGGTTTGGTATCGAATGATCGAATTCGCGTGTTTGATGTGCCTTGTGACTTGAATCCGTCCCCCTGGATGGCGCGTGCATCCGAGATGATAAGGGAGGAGTTTCTTTCTTCTTTGGAGCCTGATGTTGTTTTGATCAGTAGCATTTTTGAGGGGCCGTGGGCTGGCGCAGTCACATCAATTGGGGCAATTGAGAAGCGATATAAAACTGCTGTTGTTTTGTATGACTTGATTCCGTTACTTAATAAGGATGTCTACCTGCCAACGCAGGCGCTTCAAGATTACTATTTTCGAAAAGTTAATTGGTTGAAGAAGTCTGATGTTCTCCTGGCGATCTCCAACTCGTCCCGTGAAGAGGCCGTCGAACATCTGGAGTTTTCGCCGAATAATGTGGCTAATATTTCGGCGGCTATTGGCAGTCAGTTTTGCCCTCGGATTTTTTCTCAAGGACGCGATACTGACTTGCTTCTCCGATTAGGAATAGAGAAGCGTTTTATTTTATTCGCGCCAGGGGGGTTCGATCCAAGGAAGAATTTTTCTCGTCTGCTCGAAGCCTATAGCAAACTCAAACCTGAGCTTCGTGAACAGTATCAAATTGTAATTGCAAGTAAATTGCATGATCAGCAGCGGCTGGAGTTGCATGATCTGGAGAGAAGGTTTGGTTTTAAAGCTAACGAATTAGTGTTGACCGGTTATGTCGAAGACGAAGATCTGATTGCTCTCTATTCTCTTACGACTCTGTTTGTTTTTCCGTCTACACATGAGGGTTTTGGCCTTCCTGTTTTGGAGGCGATGGCATGTGGAGCACCGGTCATCGGGTCGAATTGCAGCAGCGTACCTGAAGTGATTGGCCTAGAGGAGGCCCTGTTCGATCCATTCTCAGTGGCCGCGATATCTCAGAAAATGACCGAGGCCCTGGAGGATGAAAAATTCCGGGCCCGGCTGGTAGCTCAAGCGTCGACTCAGTGCGCTAAATTCTCTTGGGACGACTCTGCTCGCAAGGCAATTGCAGCTATTGAAACCATGCAAAATAAGAGTGAATTTACGCCGTACGAATATTCGCAGGCGAAGCTATTTAATGACCTGATGCGTGTAGCGGAATGTAACCCTACTGATGAAGAGCTTGTCAGAGTTTCAAAGAGTATTGCTTTCAATTTCTTGGGCAAAGAAAATCGTCAGTTATTGTTGGATGTTTCCAGTATTGTCCATAGCGACGCCAAGTCGGGTATACAACGGGTGGTTCGTAGCTTGCTCCAGGAGCTATTGGCCTCGCCTCCAGACTTGGTAAGCGTTAGGCCTGTTTACTTTGACGGTGGAAGTTATTATTACGCGGACGATTTTGTTGCCAGGATGTTTTCGGGTGCTGAAAATAGTGTCGATGCGTTAATTGATTATGCGCAAGGCGATATTTATCTGTCGCTGGATCTAAATATGCATCTGGCGGATGAACTCTATCCTGTTCATGTCGAGATGAAGCGACTCGGAGTTGAACTGAATTTTATCGTCTATGATTTACTTCTTGTGCAGCGGCCCGAATGTTGGCATGCGCCAAATCCTGAGCTTTTCAAGAATTGGCTTTCTAAAATAGTAATGGTTGCCAGCGGTCTGGTATGTATATCGGGGGCAGTTGCTAATGAACTTGAAGAGTGGGTGGCTACTGCTTCCTTGATTCGTGCTGATGGCGGCCCGCAGATAAAAAGCTTCCACCTGGGAGCCGATATACAAAGTAGCTTGCCGTCTGTTGGTCTGCCTTCCAGTGCACGAGATGTTCTCGCCAAGTTGCAAGAGCGCCCCAGTTTTTTAATGGTAAGCACAATAGAACCGCGTAAAGGTCACGCCCAGGCGCTTGCTGCTTTTGAGTTGCTGTGGGCAGAGGGTGTGGACGTTAACCTCGTTATCGTGGGCAAGAGAGGATGGCTGGTTGATAGACTTATCGAGGCGCTTGAGCGACATCCTGCGCGTAATGTCAGGCTTTTTTGGCTGGAAGGGATTAGTGATGAGTATTTGGAAAAAGTTTACGCTTCATCTACATGCCTGATCGCTGCGTCTGAGGGAGAAGGGTTCGGCCTGCCGTTAATCGAAGCTGCGCAGTATCATTTACCCATGATTATTCGTGATATTCCTGTTTTTCGTGAAGTTGCGGGAAATTGCGCATTTTATTTCAGCGGATTAGCGCCTCAAGATCTGGCCACTTCAGTAAGGCAGTGGCTTCGATTGTTCAATGTGGAAGAGCATCCGCAATCGGTGAAAATGCCTTGGTTGACTTGGCAGCAAAGCGCTCAGCAACTGAAGCGAGCCATATTTTAACGGTCCCGCTAACCGCTCTGCATGAATAACCCAGCGACCTTATGATGGTCAAAAAAAATCTAGATTAAAGACAGCTTGCTCAGGGAGTTACACGTGAAAAAAGCAATTATTACCGGCATTACCGGCCAGGACGGTGCCTACCTTGCTCAGCTGTTGCTGGAAAAAGGCTACGTGGTCTATGGCACCTATCGCCGTACCAGCTCGGTCAATTTCTGGCGTATGGACGAGTTGGGTGTCACCCAGCACCCTAACCTGCACCTGGTCGAATATGACCTGACCGACCTGTCCTCCAGTATTCGCTTGCTGCAAACCACTGAGGCGACTGAGGTCTACAACCTGGCCGCGCAGAGCTTTGTCGGTGTGTCCTTCGATCAGCCGGTGACCACCGCTGAGATCACCGGCCTGGGCGCAGTCAACCTGTTGGAAGCGATCCGTATCGTTAACCCGAAGGTCCGTTTCTACCAGGCATCTACCTCAGAAATGTTTGGCAAGGTACAAGCGATCCCCCAGATCGAAACGACCTCTTTCTACCCGCGCAGCCCGTATGGTGTGGCCAAACTGTATGCACACTGGATGACCATCAACTACCGCGAGTCTTACGGTATCTTCGGTGCGAGCGGCATCCTGTTCAATCATGAGTCCCCGCTGCGTGGCCGTGAGTTTGTGACCCGCAAGATTACCGACTCGGTGGCCAAGATTACCCAGGGCAAGCTGGACGTCCTGGAGCTGGGCAACATGGATGCCAAGCGCGATTGGGGTTTTGCCAAGGAGTACGTTGAAGGTATGTGGCGCATGCTGCAGGCCGATGAGCCGGATACCTTCGTGCTGGCTACCAACCGTACTGAAACCGTACGCGACTTCGTATCGCTTGCATTCAAGGCAGTAGATATCAACCTCGACTGGAAAGGCCAGGGCGACCAGGAGCACGCGATCGATGCAGCCAGCGGCAAGACCGTTGTGCAGGTCAATCCGAAGTTCTACCGCCCAGCCGAAGTGGAGCTGTTGATTGGCGATCCTGCAAAAGCCAAGAAAGTGCTGGGCTGGGAGCCTAAAACCAATCTGGAAGAGCTGTGCCGGATGATGGTTGAGGCGGACTTGCGCCGCAATGAAAAAGGCTTTTCGTTCTAAGGCCGACAGGGCGCTTTTTGGCGCCCCGAGCGGGCGGGCCAGTTTATCGGCCCGCTCGTCCTACTCATGTTGTTCAGGCCAAAGGTGAATAGCCGTGAAACATGTTCTATTGACCGGAGCCAATGGCTTTGTCGGTAAGGTGCTGCAGGAACAATTACTTGCGGCTGGTTATCGGGTGAGCTGTGCTTGCACGTCCCCCAATCTGTCACCGCGTACAGGCGTGGAACAGGTTCTGTTGGATATTCGGGATGCTGACGCGTGCGCCGAGACCCTCGGGCGCATCAAGCCAAGCCACATCGTTCATCTGGCAGCTATTTCACATGTGCCGACCAGCTTTCGCGACCCTTTGCTGACGTGGAATACCAACGTCCTGGGCAGTTTGAATCTGCTGGAAGCAATCAAACAGCAAGCACCTGATGCTTTCGTTGTATTCGCCAGTTCTTCGGAAGTCTACGGTGAAGCCTTCAAGGCGGGTGTTGCGCTGGATGAAGACAGCCCTTGTTTGCCTATGAATCCCTATGCGGCGAGTAAATTGGCTGCGGAATTGGCGTTTGAGCAGTATTTCAAGCAAGGCATCCGTGGCGTAATCGCTCGCCCGTTCAACCACATCGGGCTCGGTCAATCTCCCGATTTCGTCACAGCGTCTTTTGCCAGGCAAATCGCGTTGATCGAGAGCGGAAAGCAGGCGCCGATCATGCAAGTGGGCAATCTTGAAGCGTGCCGGGATTTCCTCGACGTACGCGATGTGTGTGCAGCCTACTTGCAATTATTGGCGTTGAGCGAGACACAAGACCATCCACGGCTTTTTAATATCGCTTCCGGTAATGCACGCAAGATTCGCAGCATTCTTGATGAGCTGATTAGCCAGAGCAGTGCCAGTATTACCGTTGAGCTCGACCCGCAACGTTTGCGACCTTCGGACATACCGTTTGCTGTCGGTAACTGTGATCGTATCCGTGATGTCCTGAACTGGCAGCCGAAGATTTCGTTGAAAGAAACGCTGGCTTCATTGTTGGCAGACTGGCGCGTGCGCGTGGTAGCCGAACAGTGAGGGTGTTGATGGGAACTGAGTCGTTACGTCCCCCGTTGACCGGCATTGGTAATTACACCCTCAACCTGTTGCGTGAGTTCCAGGCATTGCCCGACGTTGATGCCGTTGATTGTTTTGACGGGAACAGATTTTCACCGATAAGGGATGTTCTTGCAGGGGGAGATCGTCCGTCGGCGTCGTCTTCCCATGGGCGCTCGGGCAGCCAATTGAATGTGCAGTTGCGTAAGGTCATACGGGCTATGCCAATGGCTTACCGCATGAGGTCGGCTTGGTCGGATGTGCGATTCAAGCAAGGAAGTCGATCTCGCCAGGATTTCGTTTATCACGAACCCAATTTCATCCTGAAGCCTCATGACGGACCTAGCGTGACGACGGTGCATGATCTTTCGTTCGTTCACCACCCGCAGTTTCACCCCGCGGAACGGGTAGCGTGGCTAAGTCGCCAATTGCCTCGGACCCTGGAGAGAGCGGACTTTGTGATCACGGACTCAGAAGTGGTACGCACCGAACTGATTGAACAGTTCAGCCTGCCCAGTGATAAGGTCAGGGCCATTTATTTGGGAGCGGACGCTCGATTTATACCGCGTTCGGCAGAAGCCACCAAAGCAGTGTTGGTCAAGTATGGTTTGGTCCATGGCAGTTACCTTGCGTTTGTCGGTACCATCGAACCCCGGAAGGGGATTTCCGTACTGCTGGACGCCTGGGAACAATTGACGCCGGCCATTCGCCGCGCATGGCCTTTGGTGATCGCTGGGGCACCTGGTTGGCGTAATGCTGAGCTGATGGGGCGCATCGAGGCATTACGGGCCAAGGGCGAAGTGAAGTTTCTGCAGTTCGTAAGTGCCCAGGACCTACCCTTCATTTATGCGGGAGCCGCGACGTTTGTCTACCCCTCCGTCTACGAGGGGTTTGGTTTGCCGGTGCTTGAGGCCATGGCCAGTGGCGTCCCGGTGATCTGTGGTACTGGTACCTCTATGGCTGAATTCGCTGAAGGGGCGTGCAAGCTCTTTGAGGTCGAGGATAGCGAAGCACTGGCATTGGCTATTTCGGAATTGGTTGAGGACTCGAAGTTGAGTGCACATATGGCTGGGCTTGGCATGGTCCGTGCTCGCCATTTCTCATGGGCTCGCTGCGCGCGAGAAACCGTACGGGTGTATGCAGAGATTCAACCATAAGGTGGACCCGTGATAGATGCACGTTGACAATGATGCAGTGGTAAGTGTGTGCAGCGGCTAGAGGGTTTGTACTTAGGCGCACATTAATTATGATTAGTCCGGTAAGGAACATTAAACAGTGACCTCAAGCACCATCCTCCAACAGAAGCCTGTATTTGATTCGGGGCAGCCGCTTATATCGTTGCGTAAAATAGTGAGAGATGATTGGGCGTTAATATTGGCCGGCTCGTTATTCGCGTTCTTTTTGGCAAGTATTTTGACGAGTGGCTTTTCCGGCGGCTGGTGGCCTGATTTGTCGGCTCCTTACCGGTATTCAGGTGATAGCCTTTCTCACGCATGGATGGCGCAGCGCGACTATGAGGGATGGGTTTTTGAAGGTGCTCGAAGTGGTTATCCGTTTGGGTCGAATTTCCTGGATTATCCTGGTTCGGATTTTGCGAATCACTTATTGCTTAAAATATTGGCAATCTTTTCTGGCAGTAGTTTTAAAGCGGCGAGTTTGTTCTTTTTGTTAAGCTTTCCCGCCGGATTTATCGCGTCATATGTTGTGGGGCGGGCGTTCGGATTGTTTCGTTCGTTTTCCTTTGTCGGCGCCCTGTTGTTTATATTTTTGCCATTTCATATGTTGAGGATTAATCATCTTTTTTACACATGGTATTTCGTGGTTCCGATTTTTTTCTATATTTCTTTCATGCTGTTTAGCGCTTCAGTAGATACCAAAAAGAAACCGGCTAAAGATTTTTTTAGGCTAAAGACGGGAGCATTGGTCGTTGGCCTGCTGATGTTGGCGTCTTTTGGCGTGTACTACGCTTTATTCGGCGTAGTTGTAGTCTTGCTGGGCGGCATACTTGGATGGGCCCGGACTGGGCGGATGAGTATCGTTGCGCGTGCGCTACTGATTGTTTCGGTATTGGTTGCTGGCGTATTTATTAATATTGCCCCCAATCTGATTTACACGCGGCACGCTGGCGTCAATCCTGAGGTGGCGCAGCGCTCATCGGCGGAGTCTGAGCTCTATGGGTTCAAACTTATGCAGCTGGTATTGCCGCGAGCCGATCACCGGGTGTCACGGTTAGGCAACGTTACCAAGTCGTATAATTCATCCTTTCCATTGATAAATGAAAATACGACGTCCACCCTGGGTGTCATTGGGGCCGTTGGTTTATTGGTTGCGTTCTGTGTGTTGTTATTGTCCCTCGCGGGTAAAGAGATAGACCGCCGGCTGAGTTTTTTGGTTGCCATTGTCTTTGTGCTGTTTATGCTGGGTACGGTGGGTGGTCTGGGAGCTATTTTTTCTACCTTTATTTCTTCGTCAATCAGGGCCTGGAACCGGATCAGCGTATTTGTCGGATTTGGCGCGATATTGATTTTTTTTATTGCGCTTCAAATCTTGATGAAAAAACACCTTTCCAAGGTCAAGTCCTATCCGGCTGCGGCCGCTGTGTTATTGCTGATCGTCGGGCTTTATGATCAGACAGTACCGGCCTGCGCTTCTTGTACAGCTGATGTGAAAAGTGCATACCAGAGTGATAGAGATTTTGTTCAAGCGATTGAGTCGAGGCTTCCTGCCGGTGCTGCCGTTTACCAACTTCCGTACATAGGGTTTCCAGAAACGCCGCCGTTGTATCATCTTAATGGCTATCAGTTGGCTGCAGGTGTACTGCAATCCAAGGCTCTCCACTGGAGTTTTGGAGGAATGAAAGGGCGGGACGGTGACTTGTTTTACCGCTCTCTTTCCAAAGAGTCTGCAGAAAAGCAACTGGGTGTCATCCAGCGTCTGGGGTTCAACGGCATCTACCTGGATCGTCGTGGTTACGAGGATAATGGACAGGCTTTGATTCAGGAGTTTACTGCTCTATTGGGTGCCGGCCCGTCTATATCAAGTGCTGACGGGAATATTGTGTTCTTTGATTTGAAGTCTTCGGTAAGCGATGATCTGGTTGGATTGAGTCCTGCGCAGATAATGGAAAAGTCGGGTTACTATGCCGATAAGTTGGGGACGCGGTACACGGCCAGCTTGCATGAAGGGATAGACTTCGCTCGTGAGGGCTGGCCTGAGTTTGTGCGAAACGCCAAAGGATTTTCCGGTAATGAACCGTGGGGGCGTTGGTCTGACAAGAATGTGTCCGACAGTTTGCGGTTGGATTTCAGGGCGCCCCTGCCTGATAAGTTCACGTTGGTTTTGGTGGCCCGTGCATTTGCCTCTAATGCAAATCAGCCCATCAAGGTACTGGTGGGCGACCACAAGTACGAGGTGACCCTTAACGCTGATAGCACTGAGGTCCACTTGCAGGTCGACCTGGGCGGTCATACCGCTGATCGCATTTCGTTCCTGCCACCCAACCCTGTTTCTCCTCAAGAGCTCGGTGTAAGTGGTGATGGGCGAAAATTGGGCATTGGGTTTACGTCGTTGCGAATTGATTACTGAACGAACCGTTGCTCCGAGATGATTACTACACAGAACTGTTGAATCAGTTCTGTGTCTAAACAGGTTAGCCAAGTGCAGCTATCCAGGGCGTCAAGGTGCGTTGCCAAGGTCGCCCGGGAGCTGGTTGAGGTCCTGAATGGAGGCGCTCTGTACGACGGTTAGGTAAATTGGCACTGGCGATAGGGGGCGTCGTGGTACTGAATGCGTGTAATGCTGGAATGCCAGAACACGTGTTTTTTGCGCAATACAGCTCGGCCCGTACCAGTTTGGACGTCGTATCGGCGAGCGCATTCACGTCGGCGGTCACTGTCAAAAATATCTGTTTTTTATATCTTGTTTGGGCACGATTCACTGTTTTTAAAATAGGTGTTAATTGAAGATACTACATTTTTATAAAACCTTTGCCGCAGACCAGCATGGGGGGGTGGAGATGTTTATTCGCCATTTGACCCATGCTACACACTTGCAAGGGTGTGAAAATGTGGTGCTGTCGTTGGCGAAAGAGGCGGTGCCTTCCGTTCAAGAGGCCGACTATGAGTTAATCCAGGCGAAGGAAGATTTCAATCTTGCTTCGACAGGCATATCCTTCTCATCATTTAAGCTTTTTGCCAAACTGGCAGAGTCAGCTGATATTATTCACTATCACTTCCCGTGGCCTTTTATGGATTTGGTCCATTTCGCATCCCGGGTCAAGAAGCCAACCGTAGTGACTTATCATTCTGATATCGTTCGTCAGAGGCTTTTAAAGCTTCTCTACAGTCCCTTGCAAAATATGTTCCTGAATAGTGTTGATAGGATTATTGCGACAAGTCCAAACTATCTCGAAAGTTCACCAGTTCTGGCGAATTATCGCGACAAGTCTGGGGCGATTCCGATCGGTCTGGAGCAATCCATGTATCCGGCGTTCGAGCCTGAAAAAGTGGCTGAACTTCAAGCTCGGCATGGTCGATTTTTTCTGTTTGTTGGCGTGCTCCGTTACTACAAGGGGTTAGAGTATTTATTGCAGGCCATGCAGGGGATGGACTGGCCATTGCTGATTGTCGGCGCGGGACCGTTAGAGCAAGAATTAATGCAGATGGCGGCCAGCCGGAAACTGAAAAATGTGCATTTTATCGGGCAAGTTACCGAACAGGAAAAGGTTAACTTGTTTGCGGCGTGTTATGCCGTGATTTTTCCTTCACATCTGCGTTCAGAGGCGTTTGGGATAAGCCTGCTTGAGGCCGCAATGTTTGGAAAGCCGATGGTGTGCAGTGAAATAGGGACTGGGACGAGCTTTATTAACAAAGATGAAGTCTCTGGCTTTGTTGTGCCTCCAGAAGACGCGCTTGCTATGCGGGATGCGATGGCAAAGCTCTGGAACTCTCCTGCATTGGCGGCGGATTATGGAGCAGCTGCACGAGAGCGCTACTTAAACGTGTTTACGTCTAGATTGATGGGGGAGGCTTATATAAAGGTCTACGCTGACCTGTTGGGACGCTGAAGAAAAACGTCAGGTTAGAGGCTATCTCTATAGGGCATTCAGTCTGAGTGCGAGGACAGTCTATATTACGCGTAGAACCATAACCCCCCCGTCCGATGACTGAGTGCCGTTAAACGGACGGTGCTGTTTTCAAGGGGCTTGTGGATCTATCTGCACGGTGGCCGACATTGTGCGAAGGGGTTATGTAAGTGGACAGCTGATCTTCGCGATAAAATCCATAGATGCAGACGGTCTGAAGTGTTTGGTGTGGATTTAAGACGTGCGCAGTCCGAATGGCCTTTTCAGCCTCACCCGAGCATCGGATAAGTAAACAACGCAAAATGCAGCAAATTCAGCCCAAAATGCGTAACAACCGCCGCCCCCAACCCGCCAAACCGATACGCCAGCCCATAGCCGACGCCAGCAATAGTCGCCAGCAACGTCCACTGCCAACCCGCACCCAAGTGCACCAGCCCGAACAGCAACGCCGCCGACAACAGCGCCAAATTCTCCCCATAGGGCAACTGGCTGAACCGCCGGCTCAACCCACCCTGGATATACCCCCGAAACAACGCTTCCTCCACCAGCGTCACCAGCAACAAATTATTCAACACCCACAGCCAGGCCTGTTCCGGCCATTTTGGCGCCCAACTGATAATCCCCAGCAACACCGCGCCGCCCAGTGCGGCAATCGCCGTCAAGGTCAACGCCAGGGCGGTGGCATAGATCGACAGGCGCAACGAGCGCCGCGCAACAATCCACGGGCAGGCCAGCAGCAGCCAGAAGCCAATCAGCGGCTTGTCCTGGTTCAAATACATCGAGAACGGTACGGCATCATCAGTAAAGCGCTGTGGCGCGATTCCGCGGCCGTTGTAAAACCCCGGCAGCCAATGCATCGCCAACCCCAGCGCCAATACGATAAACAAGCCATGGCCCAAATATCGCACCCAAGGGTTTCGCTGTTGGCGTACGGCAAACCCGGCCAACAGCAACATAGCGACGGACAACCCCGCCATTAAACCCAGTTGCCCGTAGCTCAAGGCAAGTACATAGCCGATGGAAAGAAGCGCCAGGTACAGCCATGGCATCGCGAGCATGGGAAATCCTTGTGACAGTCAAAATCTGAGGCCGGCAGTATAACGACCGTCTTGCGCCGCAAAAATGAAAACACCGCCTTTGTAGGCGGTGTTTTGTGTCGCGGGTGTCAGTTACGAGGCAATCAACTGCCGCAACACGTAGTGCAGGATCCCGCCCGCCTTGAAGTACTCGACTTCATTCAGGGTGTCGATGCGGCACAGCACCTCGACTTTCTCGCTGCTGCCGTCTTCACGGGTGATCACCAGTGTCAGGTTCATGCGCGGTTCGATCTCGGCATGGGTCAGGCCCAGGATGTCGATCTTCTCCTTGCCGGTCAGCTTGAGGGCCTTGCGGTTCTGGTCCAGCTTGAACTGCAATGGCAATACGCCCATGCCCACCAGGTTGGAGCGGTGAATCCGCTCGAAGCTCTCGGCGATCACCGCCTTGACCCCCAGCAGGTTGGTGCCCTTGGCGGCCCAGTCGCGGCTTGAGCCGGTGCCGTATTCCTGGCCGGCGATCACCACCAGAGGGGTGCCCGACGCCTGGTATTTCATGGCGGCGTCGTAGATCGGCATTTTCTCGCCGGTAGGGATGTAGATCGTGTTGCCGCCTTCTTCACCACCGAGCATTTCGTTGCGGATGCGGATGTTGGCGAAGGTGCCGCGCATCATCACTTCGTGGTTGCCGCGACGCGAGCCGTAGGAGTTGAAGTCCCGCGGTTCGACGCCCTGCTCGCGCAGGTATTTGCCGGCCGGGCTGTCGGTCTTGATGTTACCGGCGGGGGAGATGTGGTCGGTGGTCACCGAGTCTCCCAGCAGTGCCAGCACGTTGGCGCCTTTGACGTCTTCGATCACCGGCAGTGGCCCGCCAATGTCGTCGAAGAACGGTGGATGCTGGATGTAGGTCGAATCCTTTTGCCAGACGTAGGTAGCGGCCTGTGGCACTTCAATGGCTTGCCACTGTTCGTCGCCAGCAAACACTTCGGCGTATTCCTTGTGGAACATCTGGGTGCTGACTTGCGCGACGGCGTCGGCAATTTCCTTGCTGCTGGGCCAGATGTCCCGCAGGTACACCGGTTTTCCGTCGGAGCCGGTGCCCAGGGGTTCGCTGCTGATGTCCATGCGCACGGTGCCGGCCAGGGCGTAGGCCACGACGAGAGGCGGGGAGGCCAGCCAGTTGGTTTTCACCAGTGGGTGCACCCGGCCTTCGAAGTTACGGTTGCCCGAGAGTACCGAGGCCACGGCCAGGTCGGCTTTCTGGATGGCTTTCTCGATCGGCTCGGGCAGCGGCCCGGAGTTGCCGATGCAGGTGGTGCAGCCATAACCCACCAGGTCGAAGCCCAGCTTGTCGAGGTACTGGGTCAAGCCCGCCGCTTTATAGTAATCGGTGACTACTTTCGAGCCGGGCGCCAGGGAGGTTTTCACCCACGGCTTGCTCTTCAGTCCTTTCTCCACGGCTTTTTTCGCCACCAGGCCGGCGGCCATCATCACGCTCGGGTTGGAGGTGTTGGTGCAGGAGGTGATCGCCGCGATCACCACCGCGCCGTTTTTCAGGCGATAGGTCTGGCCTTCGAAGTCGTAATCGGCTTCACCGATCAGGTCGGCATTGCCAACAGCCACACCGCCACCGCCTTCACTTTCCAGGCGGCCTTCTTCTTTGTTGGTCGGTTTGAATTGCAGGTCGAGGAAGTCGCTGAAGGCCTGGCCGACGTTCGGCAGCGAGACGCGGTCCTGCGGGCGTTTAGGCCCGGCCAGGCTGGCTTCGACGCTGCCCATGTCCAGGGCGAGGCTGTCGGTGAACACCGGTTCCTGGCCCGCATTGCGCCACAGGCCCTGGGCTTTGGTGTACGCCTCTACCAGTTTGACGGTTTCTAAAGGACGGCCCGACAGGCGCAGGTAGTCCAGTGTCACCTCATCCACCGGGAAGAAGCCGCAGGTTGCGCCGTATTCCGGGGCCATGTTGGCGATGGTGGCACGGTCGGCCAGGGGCAGGTCAGCCAGGCCATCACCATAGAACTCTACGAATTTGCCGACCACGCCTTTTTTACGCAGCATCTGGGTGACGGTCAGCACCAGGTCGGTGGCGGTGATGCCTTCTTTCAGCTTGCCGGTGAGCTTGAAGCCGATCACTTCCGGGATCAGCATCGACACCGGCTGGCCGAGCATTGCGGCTTCCGCTTCAATCCCGCCCACGCCCCAGCCCAATACGCCGAGGCCGTTGATCATGGTGGTATGGGAGTCGGTGCCTACAAGCGTGTCGGGGAAGGCATAGGTGCGGCCGTCTTCATCTTTGGTCCACACGGTGCGGCCGAGGTATTCCAGGTTGACCTGGTGGCAGATGCCGGTGCCTGGCGGTACCACGCTGAAGTTGTCGAAGGCGCTCTGGCCCCAACGCAGGAAGGCGTAGCGTTCCCCGTTGCGCTGCATTTCGATGTCGACGTTTTCCTGGAAGGCGCCGGTGGTGGCGAATTTGTCGACCATCACTGAGTGGTCGATCACCAGGTCTACCGGTGACAGCGGGTTGATGCGCTGCGGGTCACCGCCGGCCTTGGCCACCGCGGCGCGCATGGCGGCGAGGTCGACCACGGCGGGAACGCCGGTAAAGTCTTGCATCAGCACCCGGGCCGGGCGGTATTGGATCTCGCGGTCGGAGCGGCGCTCCTTGAGCCAGGCGGCAATGGCCTTGAGGTCGGCGCCGGTGACGGTTTTTTCGTCTTCCCAGCGCAGCAGGTTTTCCAGCAGCACCTTGAGGGACATGGGCAGCTTGTCCAGATCACCCAGGCTCTTGGCGGCTTCGGGCAAGCTGAAGTAGTGATAGGTCTTGTCGTCGATCTGTAGGGTTTTAAGGGTTCTCAGGCTATCAAGGGATGACATTACATGACTCCTTATGGTCCGCACGGCTACGGACCTGACGGGACGAACAGAGCTTACAAATTAGCCCTGTTTTAAGTAGCTGGCTAATTACTGGACTCTATGGACAAGTCCAAGGTTCCGAACTCGGCTATCATGCGCGCGTTTTCATGACAGGCATTGCGCTATAGCAAGCCCGTGATCCAGGAGAGTTGATGAACACCCTTTTTATGCACTGCCGCCCGGGTTTTGAAGGCGAAGTCTGTTCCGAGATCGCGGAACACGCCGCGCGCCTGAACGTTTCGGGCTACGCCAAGGCCAAGACCGGCAGCGCCTGCGCTGAATTTGTGTGCACCGAAGAAGACGGCGCCCAGCGCCTGATGCGCGGCCAACGCTTTGCCGAGCTGATCTTTCCAAGGCAGTGGGCGCGTGGGGTGTTCATCGATTTGCCGGAAACCGACCGCATCAGCGTCATCCTGGCGCACCTGCGGGATTTCCCGGTGTGTGGCAGCCTGTGGCTGGAAATGGTCGACACCAACGATGGCAAGGAGCTGTCGAACTTCTGCAAGAAATTCGAAGGGCACCTGCGCAAGGCGCTGATGGCTGCCGGCAAGCTGGTGGAAGACGCCGCCAAGCCGCGCCTGTTGCTGACCTTCAAGAGCGGTCGCGAAGTGTTCATGGGCCTGGCCGAGTCGAACAACTCGGCGATGTGGCCGATGGGCATTCCCCGCCTGAAATTCCCCCGGGACGCGCCAAGCCGCTCGACCTTGAAGCTGGAAGAGGCCTGGCACCACTTTATCCCCCGTGATCAGTGGGACGAGCGCCTGCACAGCGACATGACCGGCGTCGACCTCGGCGCAGCGCCGGGCGGCTGGACCTGGCAACTGGTCAACCGTGGCATGCTGGTGACCGCCATCGACAACGGCCCGATGGCCGAGAGCCTGATGGACACCGGGCTGGTGCAGCACTTGATGGCCGATGGCTTCATCTACACGCCCAAGCAGCCGGTGGACTGGATGGTCTGCGACATCGTCGAGAAACCGGCGCGCAACGCGGCCTTGCTGGAAACCTGGATTGGCGAGGGACATTGCCGCGAGGCAGTGGTCAACCTGAAGTTGCCGATGAAGCAGCGCTATGCGGAGGTGAGGCGCCTGCTCGACCGGATCGCGGAAGGCTTCAAGGAGCGGGGCATTCGGGTGGAGATCGGTTGCAAGCAGCTGTACCACGACCGTGAAGAAGTGACCTGCCATTTGCGTCGGCTGGATGTGAAGAAGCCGAAGGCCCGGTAAACCGCCCCCTGTAGGAGCGAGCACGCTCGCGAAAACCTTGAGGGCGCCGCTGACTACCTGGCGCCCCGCGTTACCGTTAAAATGCCGGCCTGTTTAGGAGTAAACCATGAGCCTGACCCCTGATTTACCCGTCGATGCCGTTCTCGACGCCACCGGCCTCAACTGCCCTGAACCGGTGATGATGTTGCACCAGCACATCCGCGACCTGGCGCCCGGTGGCTTGCTCAAGGTGATCGCGACCGATCCGTCGACCCGCCGCGACATCCCCAAGTTCTGCGTATTTCTTGACCATGAACTGGTGGACCAGCAGGAACAAGCCGGTACTTACCTGTACTGGATCCGCAAGAAGTCCGCTTAAACCCGGCGAATCCGCTTGCGTGCACTGCGCATCAGGCGGATCACCAGCATCGCCGCCGCACAGCTCAGGCCCACGATCAGACCCTGCCACAAGCCACTCGGGCCGCGGGCCTGGCCCAGCCAGTCGGTCAGCCCCAGCGCGTAGCCCACCGGCAAGCCCACGCCCCAATACGCAAACAGCGTCAGCACCATGGTCACCCGCGTGTCCTGATAACCGCGCAGCGCACCGGCGGCCGTGACCTGGATCGCGTCCGAGAACTGAAACAGCGCCGCAAACACAATCAGCATCGCCGCCACCTGGATCACCAGCGGGTCCTGGGTGTAAATGGTGGCGATGTGTTCGCGAAACAGCAGCATCAGGCTGCAGGACAGGCAGGCGTAAACCAGCGCCGTGCCCATCCCCACACCGGCAGCGAAGCGCGCTTCACGGGGTTCGCCACGGCCCAGGGCCTGGCCCACGCGCACGGTGACCGCCATGCTCAACGAGTAGGGGATCATGAACACCAGCGAGCTGAAATTCAGCGCGATCTGGTGCCCGGCCACCACTGTGGCGCCGAGGCTGCCGATCAGCAGCGCGATCACCGCGAAGATGCTCGACTCGGCAAACACCGCAATCCCGATCGGCAAGCCAATGCTCAATACGCGCTTGATCACCGACCACTGCGGCCAGTCAAAGCGCTTGAACAGCTCACTGCTCTGATAGACCGGCGCCCAACGGGTCCAGGCGGCGAGGCCGAACATCATCACCCACATCACGATCGCCGTGGCCCAGCCACACCCGATGCCGCCCATGGCCGGCACGCCGAAGTGGCCGTAGATAAACACATAGTTCAGCGGAATATTCAGCGCCAGCCCGCACAGGCCCATGACCATGCTCGGCCGGGTGCGGCCCAGGCCGTCGCTGAAGCAGCGCAGCACGTAATACAGCGCAATCGCCGGCATGCCCGAGGCGATGCCGTGCAGGTAGCCCATGCACGGCTTGATCAGCTCCGGATCGACCTTCATCAGGTGCAGGATCGGTTCGGCGCTGATCAGCAACAGCAGCGCGGTAATCCCCACCACCAGTGCCAGCCACATCGACTGGCGCACCAGCGGGCCGATCTCACCGTGAGTGCCGGCGCCAAAACGTTGCGCGACCTTCGGCGTGGTGGCCAGCAGGGTGCCGGTCATCAGCAGGTATACCGGGATCCAGATGGAGTTGCCCAGGGCGACCGCCGCCAGGTCCCGGGCGCTGACACGCCCGGCCATCACCGCATCGACAAAACCCATGGCGGTGGTCGCCAGTTGCCCGATCATGATCGGCAGGGCCAGCGCCAGCAGGTTACGCACCTCAAGGCTGACGCGGGCTGGGCGGGAGAGGGCGGTGGTGGTTGCGGCAGTGTTCACGTACGGATGTCCAGAGAGGCGGAGCGCAGGACGGCGCATTCTACGCCCTGACGTGTTGGTCAGGAAAAAACCTGTGTTGTGGATTTGTAAACGATGCAGGCTCCCACATTAAATCCAGGGTGTTTGGCAAATCTCATTCCAATCCCGATCCCTGTACACTGCTGATCCGCGAAAGGAGCCTTCCATGCTGATTGTTGCCGACGAAAATATCCCGCTGCTCGATGCATTCTTCGAAGGATTTGGCGAGATTCGCCGGGTCCCGGGCCGGTCCATCGACCGCGCAACCCTTGAGCAGGCCGATGTGCTGCTGGTGCGTTCGGTGACCAACGTCAACCGGGCGTTGCTCGAAGGCACGCCGGTGCGGTTTGTCGGTACCTGCACCATCGGCACCGACCACCTCGACCTCGATTACTTCCAGCGCGCCGGTATCCAGTGGTCCAGTGCCCCGGGTTGCAACGCCCGTGGCGTGGTCGACTATGTGCTGGGCAGCCTGCTGACCCTGGCCGAGATCGAAGGCGCCGACCTGGCCCAGCGTACCTACGGCGTGGTGGGTGCCGGTGAAGTTGGCGGGCGCCTGGTCAAGGTGCTCAAGGCTTTGGGCTGGAACGTGCTGGTGTGCGACCCGCCCCGGCAGATCGCCGAGGACGGTGATTACGTCAGTCTGGAGCAGATTGTCGAGCAGTGCGATGTGATCAACCTGCACACGCCGCTGAACAAATCCGGCAACGGTTCGACCTGGCACCTGTTTGACCGCGAGCGTCTCAATCAGCTCAAGCCCGGCGCCTGGCTGATCAACGCCAGCCGTGGCCCTGTGGTGGACAACGCAGCCCTCAAGGACGTGCTGCTGGACCGTGAAGACCTGCAGGCGGTGCTGGATGTGTGGGAAGGCGAGCCCCAGGTGGATGTCGACCTGGCCGACTTGTGTGTGCTGGCCACCCCGCATATCGCCGGCTACAGCCTGGACGGCCGGCAGCGCGGCACGGCGCAGATCTACCAGGCGCTGTGCCGGTATCTGGGCCAGGAGCCAACCATTCAACTCAGCGACTTGCTGCCGGAACCCTGGCTGGCCGAGGTCAGCCTCAACGCCAATACCGACCCGGCCTGGGCGCTGGCGGCCCTGTGCCGTGGCGTGTACGACCCGCGCCGTGATGACGCGGATTTCCGCCGCAGCCTGGTAGGCACCGTGGACGAACAGCGCAAGGCGTTTGACCAACTGCGCAAGCACTACCCGCCGCGGCGTGAGATTGATGGTCTGAAGGTACGGGTCAGCGGCGAGTCTGCAGCCCTGTCGAACATTGTCTCGGCGTTGGGCGCACAGGCAATCTGAGGGCATAAAAAACCCGGCCCTCAAGGCCGGGTTTAAAAGAGCGTGGGCGAATCAGCCTCGCTTGGCAGGCTTGACCAATTTCTGCTCCAGTTCGGCGCATGCGCTCTGGATCATTTCTTCGGTGATTTGCACTTCGCGGCCTTGAGCGTCGATGTACGAGCAAGGCAACTGCTGCGGTTGGCGGATCACTTCAATCTTGGCATCGCTGCTGTTTTGCAAGGACATGGCCCGTCTCCTCATCAGGTTGTGTACCTACTCTAAAACCCCCGCGTGACCACGTTGTTACAACTCCATACACGGCCAGCGGATCGAATGCCCAGTCCAGCAGAAACCGATACGAATTTCCAGCCGGGCCTTAGACCGATAGCCTCTAGGGGCTAGGTTCGGTAAGCATAATTAACCTGACTCATTGTGATTCGCTCAAGTTCCCCCCATGTAGCTATGCAGGTTCCCGTCCCCAACACCTCAGGTGAAACCCTTCATGTTCTCAGCCCGCCACCGCCGCGCGATTCGCCTCGCCAGCCGCTTCATCGCCCCCTACCGCTGGCAGGCCCTGGGGGCCTTGTTGGCGTTGATCGTCACCGCCGGCATCACCTTGTCCATGGGGCAAGGCATCCGTCTGCTGGTGGACCAGGGGTTCATGACCCGGTCGCCGCACTTGCTCAATCAGTCCATCGGCCTGTTCATGATGTTGGTGCTGGGCCTGGCCGCGGGTACGTTTACGCGGTTTTACCTGGTGTCGTGGATCGGCGAGCGGGTGGTGGCGGACATCCGGCGGCAGGTGTTCAACCACTTGATTTACCTGCATCCGGGCTTCTACGAAAACAACCGCAGCTCGGAAATCCAGTCCCGCCTGACCACCGACAGCACCTTGTTGCAATCGGTCATCGGCTCCTCGCTGTCGCTGTTTCTGCGTAACGGCCTGATGGTGATCGGCGGGATCGTGCTGCTGTTCATCACCAACCCCAAGCTCACCAGCATTGTCGTCGTAGCCTTGCCCCTGGTGCTGGCGCCAATTTTGATCTTCGGCCGCCGGGTGCGGAGCTTGTCGCGCCTGAGCCAGGATCGTATTGCCGACGTGGGTAGCTATGTGTCCGAGACCCTGGGTCAGATCAAGACCGTACAAGCCTATAACCACCAGGTGCAGGACGAGCAGCGCTTCGCGGTGACGGTGGAAGAGGCGTTCACCACCGCCCGCAAGCGTATCCTGCAGCGCTCGTGGCTGATTACCCTGGTGATCATGCTGGTGCTGGGCGCCGTGGGCGTGATGCTCTGGGTGGGAGGCATGGACGTAATTGACGGGCGTATTTCCAGTGGTGAACTGGCGGCGTTCGTGTTCTACAGCCTGATCGTCGGCAGCGCCGTCGGCACGTTGAGCGAAGTGCTGGGCGAGTTGCAGCGCGCGGCTGGTGCGGCCGAGCGAATTGGCGAGTTGTTGCAGTCGAGCAATGAGATCAAGGCACCCGAGGCCGGCGTGATCAAGCTGCCGGAGCGTGTCAGCGGCCGCCTGGACATCCAGGACCTGCGCTTCTCCTATCCTTCGCGCCCGGATCGTTTTGCCATCGACGGCTTGAGCTTGAACATCAATGCCGGCGAAACACTGGCCCTGGTCGGCCCCTCCGGCGCGGGCAAATCAACCCTCTTCGACCTGTTGCTGCGTTTCTATGACCCGCAGCAAGGTCGCATCCTGCTGGAAGGGCAACCGCTCACCGAGCTTGATCCGCTGGACCTGCGCCGCTGTTTCGCCCTGGTGTCCCAGAGCCCGGCGCTGTTTTTCGGCACCGTTGAAGAAAACATCCGCTACGGCAACCCGTCGGCCACCTCCGCCCAGGTCGAAGAGGCGGCGCGCATCGCTCACGCCCACGATTTCATCCTGCAAATGCCCGACGGCTACCAGACACACCTGGGCGACGGTGGCCTGGGGCTCTCCGGCGGCCAGCGGCAACGCCTGGCCATCGCCAGGGCGTTGCTGGTGGATGCGCCGATCCTGTTGCTGGACGAAGCCACCAGCGCCCTGGATGCCCAGAGCGAACACTTGATCCAGCAAGCGCTGCCGCAGTTGATGGAAGGGCGCACCACGCTGGTGATTGCCCATCGGCTGGCCACGGTGAAGAACGCTGACCGGATTGCCGTGATGGACCAGGGGAAGCTGGTGGCGGTGGGTACGCATCAGCAACTGATCGCGAGTAATCCGCTGTATGCGCGATTGGCGGCGTTGCAGTTCAGTGATGGTGAGTCCAGCGTCCACTAAATAACCGCCCATAAAAAAGCCCGCATATGCGGGCATTTTTATGGGGGGCGTTACTTACTGATCATCAAAATACCGCTCATGCCAATCCACCAGCGGCTGTGGTGCATTGAGCTTTTGCCCGTAGATCACCGAATACGACAGCACGTTCTGCACATACTGGCGGGTTTCGTCGAACGGAATGCTCTCCACCCACACGTCGAAGCTCAGGTGGTCGGCACCGCGCAGCCATTGGCGCACACGGCCGGGGCCGGCGTTGTAGGCGGCGGTAGCGAGCACGCGGTTACCGTTGAACTGAGCGTGGACCTGGCTCAGGTAGGCGGCACCGAGCTGGATGTTCTTGTCGGGGTCGAGCACCTGCTGTTGCGAGGCCAGAGGAATGCTGAACTTGCGTGCAGTCTCCTTGGCGGTGCCGGGCATCAGTTGCATCAGGCCGGTGGCGCCAACGCCGGAGCGGGCGTCGTCCATGAAGGCGCTTTCCTGGCGGGTGATCGCAAACACCCAGCTCGAATGCACACCGCGGATCTTGGCTTCACGCACCAGGGTGTCGCGGTGGGCCATCGGGAAGCGGATGTCCAGGTCGTCCCAGTACTGCGCCTGGCTGATGGTGCGGATCGCCGGGAAGTACCACTTCATGTCATAGGCCAGCTTGGCCTGGGCGACCATTTCGTCACGGTTGAAGTGCCGGCTGACGTGGTACCACTCGCGACGGCCATCGACGATCTGGCCACGGGCGTAGAACTCCAGGGCGCGACGTACGCCCGGTGTATTGCGCACCTTGTTCATCAGTGCCTGGCTCATCATCAGCGGCTTGTTGTTCAGTTGGTACGGGGACTGGGAACGATCCGCCGCCAGGAAACCGTAGAAGTCACGCTCCTTGGCCAGGCCCTTGTACAGCACCAGGGCTTGCGGGTTCTTCGGCTCTGCCAGTTCCAGGCTGCGGGCCTGCCAGTAGCGCCAGCGGTTGGTGGTGGCCAGGTCCTGAGGCAGTTTACGGGTCAACTGGTAGGCGTCTTCCCAGCGGGCCAGGCGCAGCAGCAGGCGCAGGCGCCATTCGGAAACGGTGTTGTCCCGCAGTTCCGGATCGTATTTGGTCATCACGTCGAGGGCGCGCGGGTCGTAGCGGCGCGCCAGGGTCAGGCCGATTTCCCGGGCGATCGACACTTTTTCGTCACGAGAGAAGTGCATGCTGCTGGCATAACCGTCGAGCAGGGCCATGGCCTTGTCCGGGTCCTGGCGCGCCAGGCGGCGGAGCCCCAGGCCGACGGCGTCGGACATGGCTTCGTTGGCCGGCAGGAAGCGCGACGGGTCGCTGAGCATGTCGGGCTTCTGTGCCACGTCCACCATCAGGCGGCCTTGGGCGCCGAGGGTCGGCAAGGTTTTTACCAGGCTGTTGGCCAGCGGGTAATTGCGGGCTTCGGCGGCGAGTTTGGCGCGGTCCCAGATTTTCTGTTCGGTCAGTTGGCCGTCAGCGGCCCACTGGCCGAACGTTGCATCACAGGCGGCAGGCTGGGATTTACCGGTCAGCCACAGCTTCTCGGTGGTTTTGTAGCCTTCGGCTTTTTGGTTATGGGTCAGCTGGAATTGGCCATGGAGGCAGTCCAGTTCGACGAAATTAAGTTTTGGGTCGTAGTACTTTTCAAAGGTTTGCCAGTCGCCACGGTCGGCCAGCCAGCGCAACCAACGCAGTTTCATCCAGTTGGCCTGTGGCAGGTCGCCGTTCTTGGCGAGGAATTGTTCGATTTCCTCATTGCTGGCGGTTTTCAGGCGTGCGGTCAGTTCGTCGTAGGCCAGGTACGGCGTCAACGGGTAGTCGGCCAGGGCCTGGCTGTATTGGAAATACGGGCCGCTGTCGCCTTTGGCGAGGGCTCGTTTGGCTTCATCGTAATATTGACGTTGGGTGGTGAGGTCCACGGCCTGGGCGGATTGAACGGCGGTGGCAGAAAGAAGCAGACAAGATAAAAAGCTGAAAAGGCGACTGCGCATGAGACGTCCGTGCAGAGGAATCTGGACTAGTGCCGACGTCGCCGACACTGATTGCCCCTAGCTTAGCCTTTTGGTCGCGACCGGTGAAAGCTTTGCCGGTCGCTTCGTTCAAGTTCATCTCAAATGTCCAACAGAACATGTCAGCGGCGAAAATGCCGGCCGCCTCGCGCCCTAAGTCAGGTAGAATGCGCGCCCAGTTTTTGGAGAAGCGTATGACCCTGCTCAAATTCAGCGATGTGTCCCTTGCTTTCGGCGCTATGCCGTTGTTGGACAAGGTGTCCTGGCAGATCGCCCGTGGTGAGCGGGTGTGCATCATCGGCCGCAATGGCACCGGCAAGTCCAGCATGATGAAGCTGGTAAAAGGCGACCAGAAGCCCGATGACGGCTCTGTCTGGCGCGCCCCGGGCCTCAAGATTGGCGAATTGCCGCAAGAATTGCCGGTGGCCGACGGACGGACAGTGTTCGACGTGGTTGCCGAAGGCCTCGACGGCGTGGGCGCACTGCTCGCCGAATACCATCACCTGGCGCAGAACTGTGTCACCGAAGCCGACCTGGACAAGCTGATGCACGTCCAGCAAGACCTCGAGGCCCGTGACGGCTGGCGCTTGCAGCAACTGGTCGACAGCACCCTGAGCCGCCTGCAACTGCCGGCCGACAAGACCCTCGCCGAATTGTCCGGCGGCTGGCGTCGTCGTGTCCTGCTGGCCCAGGCCCTGGTGTCCGAGCCGGACCTGCTGCTGCTCGACGAGCCGACCAACCACCTGGACATCGGCGCAATCGCCTGGCTGGAAGAAGCCCTCAAGGATTTCCAGGGCGCCGTGCTGTTCATCACGCACGACCGTTCCTTCCTGCAGAACCTGGCAACCCGCATCCTCGAACTGGACCGTGGTGGCCTGATCGACTGGAACGGCGACTACGCCAGCTTCCTGGTGCACAAGGAGGCTGCACTGTCCGCCGAAGAAACCGCCAACGCATTGTTTGACAAGAAGCTGGCCCAGGAAGAAGTCTGGATCCGCCAGGGCATCAAGGCCCGCCGCACCCGTAACGAAGGCCGCGTACGCGCCCTGAAAGCCCTGCGCGTTGAGCGCAGCGAGCGTCGCGAACGCACCGGCAAGGCCAATATCCAGCTGGATACCGCCGACAAGTCGGGCAAGCAGGTGATGGTGCTGGAGAACGTCAGCTTCCATCACCCGGACGGCCCGTTCCTGATCAAGGACTTCTCGATGGTCCTGCAGCGCGGCGACCGTATCGGCCTGCTGGGCGCCAACGGCACCGGCAAGACCACCCTGCTCAAGCTGATGCTCAACGGCCTGCAACCTACCAGCGGTAAAGTGGAAGAGGGCACGCGCATCGACGTGGCTTACTTCGACCAGTTGCGCCACCAGTTGGACCTGGAAAAAACCGTGATCGACAACGTCGCCGAAGGTCGCGACTTTATCGACATCGACGGCCAGAGCCGCCACGTACTGAGCTACCTGGGCGACTTCCTGTTCAGCCCGCAACGTGCGCGTACGCCGGTCAAGGCCTTGTCCGGTGGTGAGCGTGCGCGCCTGCTGCTGGCCAAGCTGTTCAGCAAACCGGCCAACCTGCTGGTGCTCGACGAACCGACCAACGACCTCGACGTTGAAACGCTGGAGCTGCTGGAAGAGGTCTTGCTGACCTTCAACGGCACCGTGTTGATGGTCAGCCACGACCGGGCATTCCTCGACAACGTGGTCACCAGCACCCTGGTCTTCGAAGGCGAAGGCAAGGTTCGCGAATACGTCGGTGGTTACCAGGACTGGCTGCGTCAGGGCGGCTCGCCGCGCCTGCTGGGCGTGACCGAGAGCAAATCCGGCAAGGCTGACCTGACTTCAGCCGTGGTTGCCCCGGTGGCTGCCGCTCCGGCGCCAGCCCAGGAAGCGCCTGCTGCGAAGAAGAAACTCAGCTACAAGCTGCAGCGTGAGCTGGAAGCACTGCCGGGTGATATCGACGCCAAGGAACAGCAGATCGCGGCCGTTGAAGCTGAAATGGCTGACGCGGGTTTCTATCTGCGTCCTGCTGCAGAAACCGCCAAGGTGATTGCCTCCCTCGAGCAGTTGAACAGTGAGCTGGAAGCACTGGTTGAGCGCTGGGCCGAGCTGGATGCCTGAGTGACACCGCAGCAATAAAAAAGCCCGGCCTCACGGATGTGAGCGCCGGGCTTTTCATATCGGTTTACTTCGGTTCTTTGACCAGTTTCACTGCCAGCACATCGCAAGGAGCGCCGTGCAGCACGTCATTGGCGGTGGAGCCCAGCAGCAGCGCCAGGCCGTGGCGGCCATGGCTGCCGACCACGATCAGGTCGCAACCTTGCTCCTTGGCCAGGTGGTGGATTTCCTGGCGCGGCTGGCCGTAGGTCAGGTGGCTCTGGTCTTTTTTCAGGGCGGGGTACTTGTTGATAAGTCGCTCAAGGCGTTCCTTGGCCTGATCGAACTGCTGCTGTTGCAGTTGGGACAGGTCCATCGGCACATCACCGCCAAAGGCCATGGCCATCGGTTCGACGATATGCACCAGGGACAGTTTCACTGAGTCGCCTGCAAGGCCTACGGCCCGCTTGATCACGGGGTCGCATTCTTCGGTCAGGTCCACGGCGACCAGAATATGTTCGTAGGGCATGAGGAGTTCCTCCAAAGGAAAGCGATAAGTTCAGTATGGCTGGTTTCAAGCGGATGGGGTTGCGTCAGGTCAAATCCGCTCATCAAGAAATTCGGGAGTACACATATGACGGTCTGGATAGTGGTGTCAATCCTTGCGCTGGTTTTAAGCCCTCTGGCGTGGTTGCGTCCTTCGCGCCATTCGAGCGGGCGCATGGCCCTGCGCATGGAGGCGCGGCGCATCGGTTTGGCCATGCAACTGACGCCCCAGGACTGGCCGCACTGGCTCAAGCACGAGCCGCCGAGCCCGTGTGCGCAATATCACCGGCCACGGCGTGGCACCAAACGGGTCACCTGGAGTTATTGGCAGTTGGAGCCGGGGGTTTGGGTCAATCAGTGGCAGGAAATCTGCGTCGATGAAAAGTTGTTGCCACATTTTGCGACGCTGCCGGCGAACGTCTACAAAGTCGAAGCCGACAAGCAAATGATCACCCTGTACTGGGGCGAGAAGGGCGAGTTGAGCGTGTTGCAGGACATTGATGCGGTGCTCAAGGCGCTGGCCTGAGTTTACTGCGGGCATTAAAAAGCCCGAAAGCATCATCGGGCTGGAGTTGGCCAGGCAGGCCGGTAATTTGTTTAACGTGCCGCTAGCCTAGCCGCATATTCGGTTCTGTACAGCCCTTTAAATCAAATTTCTTATTATTGATTTCGCGAATGATTAAACATTGGCGGGGCGATGCCGGCTGCCCCGGGTTCTGAAATGACTGAAAAGTCGCGTTTTTGCAGGCCTTTCGAGCGATTGACAATTCTTCGGATTTGGCTGAAGGTGACGTACCCAAATCAAACGGGCGTATGAATTGAGCGTTTGTCTTTCAGACCGTTCGTACAGAATCCCGACTATCGCGTTGGCGGGTGTGCCTGGCAAATTGGCGTTAGCATCGACGGTAACGTCAGTGCCTACGCTGAATCCTGCGTCCGACGTGTACTGTTCAGCTTCCATATCGTGGAGATCAGTTGATGATTTACGAAGGTAAAGCCATCACGGTTAAGGCTCTTGAAAGTGGCATCGTCGAATTGAAATTCGACCTCAAGGGTGAGTCCGTCAACAAGTTCAACCGTCTAACCCTGAATGAATTGCGTCAGGCCGTAGACACCATCAAAGCAGATGCTTCGGTCAAGGGCGTGATCGTCTCCAGCGGCAAGGACGTGTTCATCGTCGGCGCTGACATCACCGAATTCGTCGACAACTTCAAGCTGCCCGATGCCGAGCTTGTGGCTGGCAACCTCGAAGCCAACAAGATTTTCAGCGATTTCGAAGACCTCAACGTGCCGACCGTTGCCGCGATCAATGGCATCGCCCTGGGCGGCGGTCTGGAAATGTGCCTGGCTGCCGACTTCCGCGTGATGTCGGCCACCGCCAAAATCGGCCTGCCGGAAGTCAAGCTGGGCATCTACCCGGGCTTCGGCGGTACCGTGCGCCTGCCGCGCATCATCGGTGCCGACAACGCCATCGAGTGGATTGCCGCCGGCAAGGAAAACCGTGCTGAAGACGCGCTGAAAGTCGGCGCCGTGGATGCCGTGGTTGCTCCCGACAAGCTGGCAGAAGCCGCACTGAACCTGATCAAAGGCGCCATCAGCGGCGAATTCGACTACAAGGCCAAGCGTCAGCCAAAGCTGGAAAAACTCAAGCTCAACGCCATCGAACAAATGATGTCGTTCGAAACCGCCAAAGGTTTCGTGGCAGGCCAGGCCGGCCCGAACTACCCGGCGCCGGTTGAAGCGATCAAGACCATCCAGAAGGCCGCGAACTTCGGTCGCGACAAAGCCCTGGAAATCGAAGCTGCCGGCTTCGTCAAACTGGCCAAGACCTCTGCTGCGCAGAGCTTGATCGGTCTGTTCCTGAACGATCAGGAACTGAAGAAAAAGGCCAAGGCCTACGACGAAATCGCCCGCGACGTGAAACAGGCTGCCGTACTCGGCGCCGGTATCATGGGCGGCGGTATCGCCTATCAGTCGGCGTCCAAAGGCACGCCGATCCTGATGAAGGACATCAACGAGCACGGCATCGAGCAGGGTCTGGCAGAAGCCGCAAAACTGCTGGTGGGCCGCGTTGATAAAGGCCGCATGACCGCAGCGAAAATGGCTGAAGTGCTTAACGGCATTCGTCCTACGCTGTCCTACGGTGATTTCGGCCACGTCGACCTGGTGGTCGAAGCGGTTGTCGAGAACCCGAAGGTCAAGCAGGCGGTACTGGCTGAAGTTGAAGCCCAGGTTAAAGAAGACACCATCCTGGCATCCAACACCTCGACCATTTCCATCACCTTGCTGGCCAAGGCCCTCAAGCGTCCGGAAAACTTCGTCGGCATGCACTTCTTCAACCCGGTGCACATGATGCCGCTGGTGGAAGTGATCCGTGGCGAGAAGTCCAGCGAGCTGGCGGTTGCCACCACCGTTGCCTACGCCAAGAAAATGGGCAAGAACCCGATCGTCGTTAACGACTGCCCGGGCTTCCTGGTCAACCGCGTGCTGTTCCCGTACTTCGGCGGTTTCGCCAAGCTGGTCAGCGCCGGTGTGGACTTCGTGCGCATCGACAAGGTCATGGAAAAATTCGGCTGGCCAATGGGCCCGGCATACCTGATGGACGTGGTCGGTATCGACACTGGCCACCACGGTCGTGACGTCATGGCTGAAGGCTTCCCGGACCGTATGAAAGACGACCGCCGTTCGGCGATCGACGCCCTCTACGAAGCCAAGCGCCTGGGCCAGAAGAACGGCAAGGGCTTCTACGCCTACGAGGCCGACAAGAAGGGCAAGCAGAAGAAAGTGGCCGACCCGTCGGTTCACGAAGTACTCGCGCCGGTCATCTACGAACAGCGTGAGGTGTCCGACGAGGACATCGTCAACTGGATGATGATCGCCCTGTGCCTGGAAACCGTGCGTTGCCTGGAAGACGGCATCGTTGAAACCGCCGCCGAGGCCGACATGGGCCTGGTGTACGGTATTGGTTTCCCTCCATTCCGTGGTGGTGCGCTGCGTTACATCGATTCCATCGGTGTGGCCGAGTTCGTTGCCCTGGCTGATCAATACGCTGATCTGGGCCCGCTGTACCACCCGACTGCGAAGCTGCGCGAGATGGCCAAGAACGGCCAGAGCTTCTTCGGTTAAGTGCCCAGACGACTAGAGCGAGAATATTTATGAGCTTGAATCCAAGAGACGTCGTGATTGTCGACTTCGGTCGTACTCCGATGGGCCGCTCCAAGGGCGGCATGCACCGCAACACCCGCGCCGAAGACATGTCGGCGCACCTGATCAGCAAATTGCTGGAGCGCAACGTCAAGGTCGACCCTAACGAAGTCGAAGACGTGATCTGGGGCTGCGTCAACCAGACCCTGGAGCAGGGCTGGAACATCGCCCGCATGGCTTCCCTGATGACGCAGATCCCTCACACCGCTGCCGGCCAGACCGTCAGCCGCCTGTGTGGTTCGTCCATGAGCGCGCTGCACACCGCTGCCCAAGCGATCATGACCGGTAACGGTGATGTGTTCGTGGTCGGCGGCGTGGAGCACATGGGCCACGTCAGCATGATGCACGGTGTCGACCCGAACCCGCACATGTCCCTGTACGCGGCGAAAGCCTCGGGCATGATGGGCCTGACCGCAGAAATGCTCGGCAAAATGCACGGCATTACCCGCGAAGCCCAGGATGCATTCGGCCTGCGCTCCCACCAGCTCGCCCACAAGGCGACCCTGGAAGGCAAGTTCAAGGATGAAATCATCCCGATGAACGGCTACGACGAGAACGGTTTCCTGAAACTGTTCGACTACGACGAAACCATTCGTCCGGACACCACCCTGGAAAGCCTGGCGGCCTTGAAGCCTGCCTTCAATCCAAAGGGCGGCACCGTGACAGCCGGTACGTCGTCGCAGATCACCGACGGTGCTTCGTGCATGATCGTGATGTCGGCCCAGCGTGCCCAGGACCTGGGCATCCAGCCGATGGCGGTGATCCGTTCGATGGCAGTCGCAGGTGTGGACCCGGCAATCATGGGCTATGGTCCAGTACCGGCCACACAAAAAGCATTGAAGCGCGCAGGCCTGACCATCTCCGACATCGACTTCTTCGAGCTCAACGAAGCTTTCGCCGCACAGGCCCTGCCAGTGCTGAAAGATTTGAAAGTGCTCGACAAGATGAACGAGAAGGTTAACCTGCACGGCGGCGCGATTGCCTTGGGTCACCCGTTTGGGTGCTCCGGTGCGCGTATCTCCGGCACGTTGCTTAACGTGATGAAGCAAAATGGCGGCAACCTTGGGGTTGCAACCATGTGCATTGGTCTCGGCCAAGGCATCTCCACCGTCTTCGAACGTATCTAAACGTTTCGTTGACGGAAGCCGGGGCCCAGTGCCCCGGTTTTTGTTTTTTGGAATTTTTTATATTTTTTTTTAACAAATTTTGTAAGAGGGCCAGAGCATGAAAGTCGAACCAGGGCTCTACCAGCATTATAAAGGTCCCCAGTACCGCGTTTTTAATGTGGCGCGGCATTCCGAGACCGAAGAGGAAGTGGTGTTTTACCAAGCACTGTATGGCGATTACGGCTTTTGGGTGCGTCCCTTGAGCATGTTCCTGGAGACCGTCGAAGTTGACGGCGAACAGGTCCCGCGCTTTGCTTTGATCCAGGTCGAACCCAGCCTTTTTTCCGCGCAATAAAGGCAGGCCGCGCAGAATGCTGCGCTTGACCTCACCTTGTTGCCACTATATATAGCGTTGCCGCGTCAGGCGCCAACCGCCTTTCACTTCTCGAATTCAGGAATTTTCCGATCCATGGGCAAATCGCTGGTCATTGTGGAATCCCCGGCTAAGGCCAAGACCATCAACAAGTACTTGGGTAACGAGTACGTGGTGAAGTCGAGTATCGGCCATATCCGAGACCTGCCCACCAGCGGTTCGGCTAGCGCCAGCAAGGAGCCTGCCGCCAAGCGCGGCAAGGCGGCTGCGGGCGAAGGTCCGGTGCTCACGCCTAAAGAGAAAGCGCGCAAGCAGCTGGTCTCGCGCATGGGTGTCGATCCCGATCATGGCTGGAAAGCCAAGTACGAGATCCTCCCGGGCAAGGAAAAGGTCATCGAAGAGCTGCGCCGGCTCGCCAAAGATGCTGACACCATCTATCTCGCAACCGACTTGGACCGCGAAGGGGAGGCTATTGCCTGGCACCTGCGGGAAGCCATCGGTGGTGACGACAGCCGCTACAAGCGCGTGGTGTTCAACGAAATTACCAAGAAGGCGATCCAGGAAGCCTTCTCCAAGCCGGGCGAACTGGACATTGACCGCGTCAATGCCCAACAGGCCCGTCGCTTCCTCGACCGCGTGGTCGGTTATATGGTCTCGCCGCTGCTGTGGGCAAAGATCGCCCGTGGCCTGTCCGCCGGCCGTGTGCAATCGGTTGCGGTGAAACTGGTAGTGGAGCGTGAGCGCGAGATTCGTGCGTTCAACCCCGAAGAATACTGGGAAGTGCACGCTGACCTGGGCACTGCCAAGGGTAACAACGTGCGCTTTGAAGTGGCCCGCGAGAAAGGCGAGGCCTTCAAGCCGCTCAACGAAGCCCAGGCCATGGCCGCGCTGGAGAAGCTCAAGGCTTCCAGCTACAGCATCGTCAAGCGTGAAGACAAGCCGACCAGCAGCAAGCCGTCGGCGCCGTTCATCACCTCCACCCTGCAGCAGGCCGCGAGTAACCGCCTGGGCTTCGGCGTGAAGAAGACCATGATGATGGCCCAGCGTCTGTATGAAGCGGGCTACATCACGTATATGCGTACCGACTCCACCAACCTGTCGCAAGACGCAGTGGCGATGGCGCGCACTTATATTGAAAGTGAGTTCGGCAAGAAGTACCTGCCGGAGAAGCCGAACGTCTACAGCAGCAAGGAAGGCGCACAAGAGGCTCACGAAGCGATTCGTCCGTCTGATGCCAACACCGAGCCGAGCAAGCTGAGCGGCATGGAGCGCGACGCTGAGCGCCTCTACGAGCTGATCTGGCGCCAGTTCCTGGCTTGCCAGATGCTGCCGGCCCAATACCTGTCCACCACCGTCAGCGTGGGGGCTGGTGACTTCGAGTTGCGCGCCAAGGGCCGTATCCTCAAGTTCGACGGTTACACCCGCGTGATGCCGCAAATCGCCAAGCCGGGCGACGACGACGTGCTGCCAGACATGGCCCAGGGTGATGTGTTGAAGCTGATCAAGCTCGACCCGTCCCAGCACTTCACCAAGCCGCCGGCGCGTTATTCGGAAGCCAGCCTGGTCAAGGAGATGGAAAAACGCGGTATCGGTCGCCCTTCGACCTACGCGGCGATCATTTCCACCATCCAGGACCGTGGCTACGTTGCGCTGCACAACCGTCGTTTCTACTCGGAAAAGATGGGCGACATCGTGACCGAGCGCCTGTCCGAGAGCTTCTCCAACCTGATGGACTACGGCTTCACCGCCGGCATGGAAGAGAACCTCGATGACGTGGCCCAGGGCGAGCGCGACTGGAAAAACGTGCTCGACGAGTTCTACGGCGACTTCAAGAAGAAACTCGAAGTAGCTGAAAGCGCCGAGAACGGCATGCGGGCCAACCAGCCAGTGATGACGGACATTCCGTGCCTCACTTGCGGCCGCCCGATGCAGATCCGTACCGCGTCCACCGGCGTGTTCCTGGGTTGCTCGGGTTACAGCCTGCCGCCGAAAGAGCGCTGCAAGGCTACCGTCAACCTGGTGCCGGGAGATGAAATCGCTGCCGATGACGAGGGTGAATCCGAGTCGCTGGTATTGCGTGGCAAGCACCGTTGCCCGATCTGCAGCACGGCGATGGATGCCTACCTGCTCGACGAGAAGCACAAGTTGCACATCTGCGGTAACAACCCGGATTGCAACGGCTACGAGATCGAAGAGGGCACTTACCGGATCAAGGGCTACGAAGGTCCGAGCCTGGAGTGCGACAAGTGTGGCAGCGAGATGCAGCTCAAGACCGGCCGTTTCGGCAAGTTCTTCGGTTGCACCAACCCGACCTGCAAGAACACCCGCAAACTGCTGAAAAGCGGTGACGCGGCGCCGCCGAAGATGGACCCGGTGAAGATGCCTGAACTCAAATGCGAGAAGGTCAACGACACCTACATCCTGCGTGATGGCGCTTCGGGCCTGTTCCTGGCTGCCAGCCAGTTCCCGAAAAACCGCGAGACCCGTGCCCCGCTGGTGCTCGAGATTGTGCCCCACAAGGACGAGATCGATCCGAAGTACCACTTCCTCTGCGAAGCGCCGAAGAAGGACCCGGACGGTCGCCCGGCCGTGATCCGCTACAGCCGCAAGACCAAGGAGCAGTACGTGCAGACCGAGGTTGAAGGCAAGCCTACCGGCTGGAAAGCGTTCTATGACGGTGGCAAGTGGAAGGTCGAGGACAAGCGCCAGGGCGCTTGATTCGATCAGCCGCATCAACAAAGGCCGCCTGTATGGGCGGCCTTTTTTTGCGCTTGCAGTGGACTTGGTTGATCCGTGACACTGTTCAGCCAGCATCACGCCTTATTCGTTGTGGAGACTGCCTTCATGGCCAACGAACTCTATACCCGTACCAACCAGAAAATTTACTTCGCGGGTTTGTCCCTGGAAGCCCTTGGCCGTGCCGAGGAAGGAAAGGAGATGAACGCTATCGCGCTGGTACAGGCCGGGCGTGAAGCCGCGCTGTTCCACCTGTACGGCGCCTTGCTCGGCCTGTGTCATGAGATTGCCGGGTTCTATCGCTTGCCTCAGGCCGGTTCGCCGCGTGCAGAGATGATCATCAACCGTGAGGTGCTGGAGGCCATGGCCATCCCGGAGTTGGCCGAGCTGGTGGAGATGGCACAGAGCCCGGACAGCTGGCTGGCGCGTTTGCTGCTGGCCCACGCTGAGATGTTCCAGCCGCCACGGGTGAAACACACGCCCAAAGGCGACGTGACCCAGCCGCTGATCGTGGCCGTGAGCCTGGACGAAGAGGGGCCTGAGCCGTTGAGCCGGGAAGAGCTGGAAAGCTGGCGGCAGGAGCTGAAGAAGCTGGCCATTCGGTTTCGGGATGGGTTGAACGAGTGTTGAGGGCCCAGGCTTTTGTGGCGAGGGAGCTTGCTCCCGTTGGGCTGAGAAGCGGCTCCGAGGTTTTTCAGGGCCAGTAGTGTCAGCTGTCGGGGAGCTGCTGCGCCGCCCAACGTCGGCAAGCCCGCTCGTCACAACACTGATATAATGCCGGCCTTTCGTGGAGAACAGACTTTTATGCCAACGTCCTTTCTGGAAATTGTTGAACTGCCCGACGGCCGAATCGAGCTGCGCCGGGCTGAGGACGAGGGTTCTCTGGTGATTTTGGATTTTTCCGAGGACGCAAAAGCGTTCCTGCAAGGCCAGCACGTGGAAGTGGCAAAAGCCATGTTGAGCGTAGGCGTGCAGATGGCGGGGCGCTTGGCTGAAGGCGAGCCTGAGAAGGAAGACGGTCCGCGAATTCTTCACTGATTGTGTTGAGTGGACCTATTGTGGTGAGCGGGCTTGCCCCGCGCTGGGCTGCGAAGCGGCCCTCAATAGAATGAACGCGATGTATCAGGTATTCCACAGTGCCTGTTTTGGGGCCGCTTCGCAGCCCTGCACGGGGCAAGCCCGCTCACCACAATAATCCCTGCCACAAGCCCCTCCACAGGGCTGGCCAGTGGCACATCGTTTTATCCCAACCGAATATTCAAGCTCTGCGCATCGCCCGTGCGTGCGGCGCTGACCAGTTGTTGCCTGGCCGCTGTAGTCAGCGGGTTCAACCAGCTGACCACCGTATGGCTACGGCCCAGGCGCAAGGCTTCGCAGGTCAGTTGCTGGGCGCTCTGAGCACCGCGGGGTTGCAGCAACAGGATACGCTCGCGATTCAGGCCGGCGTCCCGCAGCCAGGCCTGGGTCAGGCTGGATGGCGGGGCAATCAGCGTCAGCCAGCGTGCATCCTGCTCCTCGCTCAATTCGCGAAGAATCGGCGCCAGCAGGCTGAGGCAGCTCCCGGCAGCACCGCGCAACGACAGTTCACTGAACGCCTCGGGTTCGGCGCTCCAGGGCGCTTCGACCGTTTCCTTGAGGATGGGCGCAAGGGGCTGGGCCATAAAGGCCTCAAACAGCGACAGCTGAGTGTGTTGTGGGGTCTGTAGGAACTGCATGATGCCTCCGTTAGCGGCGAATTACGCCGACGCTCAAGCCTTCAATCACCAGGTCCTGATCCTTCAGGTTCACTTCAATCGGCGCGAACTCAGGGTTCTCGGCCAGTAGCCAGACCTTGCTGCCTTCGCGCTTGAAGCGTTTGACCGTCACTTCATCGCCAATACGGGCGACGACGATCTGGCCATTGCGGGCTTCACGTGTGGTGTGGACGGCCAACAGGTCGCCGTCGAAAATGCCCACGTCCTTCATGCTCATGCCATGGACCCGCAGCAGATAGTCGGCACGGGGATGGAAGAAGGTCGGGTTGATGTTGCAGGATTCCTCGACGTGCTGCTGCGCCAGGATCGGCGCACCGGCTGCGACCCGGCCGATGATCGGCAGTGTCGACTCGTCGGCCTTGGCTTCGAAGCCAGGGATACGAATGCCGCGTGAAGCACCCGGGGTCATCTCGATCGCGCCTTTGCGGGCGAGGGCCTTGAGGTGTTCTTCAGCAGCGTTGGGCGACTTGAATCCCAGTTCCAGCGCAATTTCCGCCCGGGTCGGCGGGTAGCCGTTGTCATCGAGGCAGCGCTTGATAAAAGCCAGAATCTCAGCTTGGCGTGGCGTCAGTTTTAGCATGTTGATCGCTCTGTCTTTTTATACAGTGACTGGGATTATATACAGTGGACTGCGCTTGGCAATCACCGTTTTCAGTCACTCCGCTGGACGGTCATTTGTCACCTGTCCTACAGGCTGAAGACAGCGCTGCCTACAGACCTTGGCGAATGTGATTAAATGGCCATGAAATCGGTGACCGGCCGGCCGCAAACGGACCTGCAGGCTTGACAAGACATAGCTTGAAACGTATGTTTCAAACAAGTGTTTGTCAGGCGGAGTAGCCATGGCCCAGTCGGAAACCGTTGAACGCATTCTCGATGCTGCCGAGCAGTTGTTCGCGGAAAAAGGATTTGCTGAAACCTCATTGCGGCTGATTACCAGCAAGGCCGGGGTCAACCTGGCGGCAGTGAATTATCATTTCGGCTCCAAGAAAGCGCTGATCCAGGCTGTGTTCTCACGGTTCCTGGGGCCTTTCTGCATCAGCCTCGATCGTGAGCTGGAGCGTCGCCAGGCCAAGCCTGAAAACAAGCCAAGCCTGGAAGACCTGCTGGAAATCCTCGTCGAGCAGGCCCTTGTGGTCCAGCCTCGCAGCGGCAATGACCTGTCGATCTTCATGCGCCTGCTGGGCCTCGCGTTCAGCCAGAGTCAGGGCCACCTGCGTCGTTACCTGGAAGACATGTACGGCAAGGTGTTTCGCCGCTATATGTTGCTGGTCAATGAGGCCGCACCGCGTATCCCGCCAATCGAGCTGTTCTGGCGCGTGCACTTCATGCTCGGCGCTGCCGCGTTCAGCATGTCCGGGATCAAGGCCCTGCGTGCGATTGCCGAGACCGACTTTGGCGTCAACACCTCCATTGAGCAGGTGATGCGCCTGATGGTGCCGTTTCTCGCCGCCGGCATGCGGGCCGAAACCGGTGTCACCGACCAGGCCATGGCCGCCGCCCAGTTGCGCCCGCGCAGCAAGTCGGTGCCGGCGCCGGCCAAGGTTTAACCCCTTTCGGGTGTGCGCGGCCGCTTGCATCCGCTAAGCTAGCCGCCCATGCCGATTTCAGCTATTTATCCACAGCCCGTTGCGCTCGCTGAGCGTCCGTCTCCAGATTTAATCCTGGCGATGCGATCTCGCGAGGGCTCCGGGCTGCGTGCGTTATTTAAGGAAGCTTTATGACTCAAGCCCTGCAAGGCTCTTTGATGGTGGACGTCGCCGGTACCTGGCTGACGGCTGAAGATCGTCACTTGTTGCGTCAGCCCGAGGTGGGCGGCCTGATCATTTTTGCGCGCAATATCGAGCACCCGCGCCAGGTGCGTGAGTTGAGTGCCGCGATTCGTGCGGTGCGCCCGGACCTGCTGCTGGCGGTCGACCAGGAAGGCGGCCGGGTGCAGCGTTTGCGCCAGGGGTTTGTGCGGCTGCCGGCGATGCGCGCCCTGGCTGACAATCCGAATGCTGAACAGTTGGCCGAGCAGTGTGGCTGGATCATGGCGACAGAGGTGCTGGCGGTTGGCCTGGACCTGAGTTTCGCCCCGGTGCTGGACCTCGATTACCAGCGCAGCGCCGTCGTGGGCACGCGCGCGTTCGAAGGCGACCCGGAGCGCGCCGCCGTGTTGGCGGGTGCCTTTATCCGAGGTATGAACAGCGCCGGCATGGCGGCCACCGGCAAGCACTTTCCCGGCCACGGCTGGGCCGAAGCCGATTCCCACGTCGCGATTCCCAATGATGAACGCAGCCTGGAACAGATTCGCGCCAATGACCTGGTGCCTTTCGCACGGCTGAGCAAGCAACTGGCGGCCGTTATGCCGGCCCACGTGATTTATCCACAGGTGGATGCGCAACCGGCCGGTTTCTCCCGGCGCTGGTTGCAGGACATCCTGCGGGGCGAGTTGCAGTTCGACGGGGTGATCTTCAGTGACGACCTGTCCATGGCCGGTGCGCATGTGGTCGGTGATGCCGCCAGCCGTATCGAAGCCGCGCTGACGGCCGGCTGCGACATGGGCCTGGTGTGCAACGACCGCGCCGCCGCCGAGTTGGCCCTGAGCGCGGCCCAGCGCATGAAAGTCACGCCGTCGGCGCGTATCGCGCGGATGCGTGGGCAGGCGGTGGCGTCGACCGAGTACAAGCAGGATCCGCGTTGGCTGGCGGCATTGAGTGCGCTGCGGGATGCTCAATTGATTGATTAAGACCGTGTCGCGTCCATCGCAGGCAAGCCAGCTCCCACAGGGAAATGTATTCCAAATGTGGGAGCGGGCTTGCCCGCGATAGCGGTCTTAAAGTCAGCGCTTCTCTTGCTTGTGAGGCAACGGCGCAAACAACGCCTCGATGTCCTCATTCCCCAGCTTCCAATCCCCCGTCGTCCGCCCATCCAGAACACCCGCCGCCAGATCAGACTTTTCCTTCTGCAAATGCTGGATTTTCTCTTCCACCGTGCCCCGGGCAATCATCTTGTAGACGAACACCGGCTTCTCCTGGCCGATGCGATACGCGCGGTCGGTCGCCTGGTTTTCCGTCGCCGGGTTCCACCAAGGGTCGTAGTGAATCACCGTGTCCGCTTCCGTCAGGTTAAGCCCCACGCCGCCTGCTTTCAGGCTGATCAGAAAGATCTGCAGCTTGCCGCTCTGGAAGTCTTTCACCGGCGTGCGCCGATCCCGGGTTTGCCCGGTCAGCAGCGCGTAGGCCACGCCACGCTTCTTCAGCTCGGCTTCGATCAGGCTCAGCATCGAGGTGAACTGGGAAAACAGCAGGATCCTGCGCCCTTCGGCAAACAACTCTTCGAGCATCTCCATCAAGCTGTCGAGCTTGCCCGAGCTGCTGCCCTTTGCCGGCAGGGTTGCATCATTGACCAGGCGTAGATCACAGCACACCTGCCGCAACTTGAGCAGCGCTTCCAGGATGATGATCTGGCTGCGGGCCACGCCTTTGCGGGTGATCTCGTCGCGGACTTTCTTGTCCATCGCCAGGCGCATGGTTTCGTATACGTCGCGCTGGGCTTCGTTGAGGTCGACCCAGTGGATGATCTCGGTCTTGGGCGGCAGTTCGGTCGCCACCTGCTCCTTGGTACGGCGCAGCAGGAACGGTTTGATCCGACCATTGAGGTGCTGCAATCGCACGTCGCTGCCGCGCTTTTCAATCGGCACGCGGTAATCGCGGTTGAAGCTTTTTACATCCCCCAGCCAACCCGGCAGCAGGAAGTGGAACAGCGACCACAGCTCGCCCAGGTGGTTTTCCAGCGGCGTACCTGAAAGGCACAGGCGCTGGCGGGCATTCAGTTCACGGGCCGCCTGGGCGGCCTTGCTGTTGGGGTTCTTGATGTACTGCGCTTCGTCCAGGATCAGCACGTGCAAGGGCAGGGCGGCCAGTTGCTCGATGTCCTTGGGCAGCAGGGCGTAGGTGGTCAGCAGCAGGTCGTAGTCCTGCAACTGCGGGAAATGTTTCTTACGCCCGGCGCCATACAGCGCCAATACTTTGAGCTGCGGCGTGAAGTGCGCGGCTTCGTCGAGCCAGTTCGGGATCAGGCTGGTGGGCATCACCACCATGCACGGCCGGTCCAGGCGCCCGGCGATTTTCTCGCTGAGAATATGCGCCAGGGTTTGCAGGGTTTTGCCCAGGCCCATGTCATCCGCAAGAATCCCGCCGACGTCGAGCTGGCGCAGCGACTGCATCCAGCTCAAGCCTTCCAGCTGGTAAGGGCGCAACGTCGCATTCAGCCCTTCGGGCGCTTCGCAGCTGAAATCCTTGATGTCCCGCAGGCGCTGGGCGAAGTTGCGGATCTTTTCGCCGCCTTCCCATTGCAGCGGCAGGTCTTCCAGCGGGTTCAGGCGAATGGCGTCTGCCTTGGCCAGGCGCAGCGCGGTGGTGCCGGGTTCTTGCAGGTAGAACTCGCCAAGGGTTGCCAGCACCGGTTTCAGCCGGCCATAAGGCAGCGCCACTTGCAGCGGGCCGTGGCCATTGGGCAGGCCGGGGATGTTCACCAGAATCAGTTCGTCATCACGGCGCCGGGCGAGTTTTTCCGGGTTGAGGATCTCGGTGTGGGAGCGCATCAGGTTCAGCAGGATCGGCAGCAAACTCAGGCGTTCGCCGTTGACGATGATCCCCAGCTCCAGGTCGAACCAGTCGCGCTCCGGCATTTCGTCGACGCTGGCGTACCAGTCGTCGACGGCGCTCAGGTCGAAACCGAAATCCTCATCGATCTGCAATTCCCAGCCCTGGGCACGCAGGGTCGGTGACGCGTTCAGGGTGAAGTTCAGCCAGGCGCTGTCATTGACCATTTCGAACAGTTCGCCGGCACTTTCCGGCAGGGCCTTGCTCTGGCGTGTGGCGATCTTGAAGCCCAGCAGGCGCAGCTGTTCGCGAAACTGCTGCTCCACCTCGGGGTGGCGCTTGATCCGCAGGCTCTGCTGTTCCTGGCGCACGATGATGTCGGCGTTTTTCTGGCCGCTGACGTAGTTGCCCAGATAGTTGAAGGACAACGCCGCGCGATGCTGGATGTAACGCTGCATCTTGCCGTTGCGCGGTTCGAAGGCGCTGAACTCGATACTGGCCAGCCACAAGCGTGGCACCGGCTGTACGTCCTCCATCACCACTTGCGGCAGCACCACGCGGTTATCCAGCACCGCCTGGAGCTTCTCCAGCAACTCGGCATCCTGGGCCGCCGCCGGGTAGGCCAGGGTTTCCTGGACCTTGAGCAGCACCGCGGCGATGTGTTTGCAGTTGGTGTGCACGGGGCAGGTGCAACGGCTGTCTACCAGGATCAGCGTGCCCTTGGCGGATTCGCGCAGGGAGATGGTCTGGCGATAGACATTGCCGCCCGAGCCTTCACAGCTGGCAATGATGGTGCTGTCGCCGGACTCGACGATGCGCACGCGGTTTTCCAGGGCGTAGCGCCGGCCGCGCTCAAGGCTTTGCTCTTTAAAGCGATTGGCCCACGAAGGGGCCAGGGGTTTGGTCAACGACGACGTCAGGGGCATGGTGCTGGATCAGTCCTGGACGTCGGGCGGTGGAGCGCTGGGCGGCTTGGCGGTCAGCGAAGTGATCTTGATCAGCAGGGCGAGGTGGCCGCCGTCCAGGTAGTTGAGCTGGTTATTCTTGGTGCGCACGTCTTGCTGGCTGAGGTGCTCGCTGGCGATGACGCTGCCGTTGGCGTCGAACTGGTTGATCCAGAAGTCTGCGTCGATATCGGTAAAGCGCCCCAATTGCAGGCTCAGTGTGCCCTCGATGGGAAACTGGCCGAACTGTTCCTGACCGTCGCTGATGGCCAGTTTCACGGGTTGGTCACCGAGGTTCTGGTCCCAGGCGCGGTGCAGTAGCACAGTGTAATTACTGTCGGCGCTGAGTTTGTCGACGATGTTGCCCAGCCGCGGCGGGCTCATTTTGTCGGCCGGCAGGCGTGGCGCGCCGGCGTCCCAGTTTTCCGGCGCCGCGCGGCTATTGATCACCGGCTCGGCGTTCTGGCGCACCAGGATCATCTCCACCAGGTACGGGCTGTCGGCAAACGCCGAAGGAGCAACGACCACCAACAACAAGCTCAAAATGCGGAACAGGCGCATTGGGGCGTCCTTCAAGCAGATTTCGGGATGAGGCGCTCAAACAGCGCCTCCAGTGTATTAAAGCGTTCTTCGGCGCGTTCCATCGGCACCATGAATTTGAACAGCGTAGCCCCTTCGAACTTGTAGCGATTGGGCTGGCCCTGAATCAGCTTGATCAGCACCAGCGGGTCCACCGGCGTTTGCGCTTCGAACTCGATACGCCCGCCTTGCGGCCCGGCGTCGACCTTCTTGATACCCAGTTGCTCGGCCTGCAATTTGAGCAGGGTCAGGCGCACCAGGTTCTTGGTCGGTTCCGGCAACAGGCCGAAGCGGTCGATCATCTCCACTTGCAGGTCCTTGAGGCCGTCTTCGTCTGTGGCCGAGGCGATGCGTTTGTACAGGATCAGCCGCGCGTGCACGTCCGGCAGGTAGTCTTCGGGAATCAGCGCGGGCAAACGCAGGTTGATTTCCGGGCCGCCACCCAGCGGTTGGTCGAGGTTCGGTTGTTCGCCCTTGCGGATGGCTTTCACCGCGCGCTCGAGCATCTCCATATACAGGGTGAACCCCACGGCCTGGATCTGCCCGCTTTGGCCGTCGCCCAGCAGTTCGCCGGCGCCACGGATTTCCAGGTCGTTGGTGGCCAGCACAAAGCCGGCACCGAGGTCCTGGGTATTGGCGATGGCTTCCAGGCGCTTCTCGGCGTCGGACGTGATCTGCTGGCGCGGCGGCGTCAGCAAATAGGCGTACGCCTGGTGGTGACTGCGCCCGACCCGGCCGCGCAACTGGTGCAACTGCGCCAGGCCGAACTTGTCGGCCCGCTCGATGATGATGGTGTTGGCGCTTGGCACGTCGATGCCGGTCTCGATGATGGTCGAGGCGATCAGCACGTTGAAGCGCTTGTGGTAGAAGTCGCTCATCACCTGTTCGAGTTCGCGCTCGCGCATCTGCCCGTGGCCGATGGCGATCCGGGCTTCCGGCACCAGTTCGGCCAGGTCGGCGGCGCATTTCTCGATGGTTTTTACATCGTTGTGCAGGTAGTAAACCTGGCCGCCGCGCAGCAACTCACGCAGCAGGGCTTCCTTGACCGTGCTTTTGTTCTGCTCCATCACGAAGGTGCGCACCGACAACCGGCGCGCCGGTGGCGTGGCGATGATCGACAGGTCGCGCATGCCCGACACCGCCATGTTCAGCGTGCGCGGAATCGGCGTGGCGGTGAGGGTCAGGATGTCGACTTCACTGCGCAGGGCCTTGAGTTGTTCCTTCTGACGGACACCGAAGCGGTGCTCTTCGTCGATGATCACCAGGCCAAGGTTCTTGATCTTCACATCGTCCGACAGCAGCTTGTGGGTGCCGATCACGATGTCGATCTTGCCTTCTGCCAGGTCGGCAATCGCCGCGTTCACTTCCTTGGCCGACTTGAAGCGGCTCATCACTTCCACGGTCACCGGCCAGTCGGCAAAGCGGTCGCGGAAGCTGTTGTAGTGCTGTTGGGCGAGCAGGGTGGTCGGTACGAGGATCGCCACCTGGCGGCCGCCGTGCACCGCAATAAAGGCTGCGCGCATGGCGACTTCGGTCTTGCCGAAGCCCACGTCGCCGCACACCAGGCGGTCCATTGGCTTGGGCGCCAGCATGTCGGCGCGCACGGCGTCGATGGTGGTTTGCTGGTCCGGGGTTTCTTCGAAGGCAAAGCCGGCGCTGAAGGTCGCGTAGTCGGCCTTTGGGTCGGCAAACGCATAACCTTCGCGGGCGGCGCGGCGGGCATAAATGTCGAGCAATTCAGCGGCCACGTCGCGCACCTGTTCGGCGGCCTTGCGCTTGGCTTTCTGCCAGGTCTCGGAGCCCAGGCGGTGCAACGGCGCGAGGGCGTCGTCGCTGCCGGTGTAGCGGGCGATCAGGTGCAGGTTGGCCACGGGCACGTAGAGCTTGGCGCCCTCGGCGTATTCCATGGTGAGGAATTCAGCGACCTGGTTATCGATCTCAAGAGTTTGCAGGCCCAGGTAACGGCCCACGCCGTGGTCGATATGCACCACCGGCGCGCCTTCGCGCAGCTCGGTGAGGTTCTTGATTACCGCGTCGTTGTTGGCATCGGCGCGTTTTTCGCGGCGGCGACGCTGCATCACGCGCTGACCGAACAGCGGGCTTTCGGCAATCAATGCCAGGGCCGGGTCGTCCAGCAGCAGGCCTTCGTCCAGCGGCGCGATGGTGATCGCCAGGCGATCCTTGCTCGCGACAAAATCCGGCCAGCTGTCGACGGTTTTCGGTCGCAGCTTCAGGCGTTCCAGCAACTCCAGCAGCACCTCGCGGCGCCCGGCGGACTCGGCGGTAAACAGCACGCGGCCAGGGAAGTCACCGAGGAAATTCGACAGCGCTTCCAGCGGCTGGTTGGCCTTGGCTTCAATCGCCAGGTTCGGCAGCGCTTGCGCCGGGAAGCGCTCGCGGCCGGCGCCTGCATCCACGTCCTGTTGGCTGGCGACCACGCGCGGCCAGTTTTTCAGGCGGGCGAAGCAGTCTTCCACCGGCAGGAACAGTTCGGCCGGTGGCAATAAAGGACGGGACGGGTCGACGCGGCGCTCTTCATAACGGTTGCGCACGTCATTCCAGAAATTCTCTGCCGCTTGTTCGATGCCCGGCAGCGAGAACACCTGGGTGTCCTGGGGCAGGTAATCGAAGAGGGTGGAGGTTTCGTCGAAGAACAACGGCAGGTAGTACTCGATACCGGCGGGGGTAATCCCGCTGCTCAAGTCCTGGAAGATCGGGCAGCGGCGGAAGTCCACGTCAAAGCGTTCGCGGAAACGTGCCTTGAAGCGCGTGACCGCATCTTTTTGCAGCGGGAATTCTCGGGCCGGCAGCAGCTTGACCGATTCCACCTTGTCGATGGAGCGCTGATTCTCAGGGTCGAAGGTGCGCAGGGTTTCGATTTCGTCGTCGAACAGGTCGATCCGGTACGGCAGTTTGCTGCCCATCGGGAACAGGTCGATCAACGCACCGCGTACCGCGAACTCGCCGTGCTCGTACACCGTGTCGACGCAGCGATAGCCGCTGGCCTCAAGCCGGGTGCGCATTTGCTCCACGTCGAGCTTCTGGCCGATATCCAGCACCAGGCTGCTGCCCAGCAGGAACTTGGTCGGTGCCAGGCGGTGCAAGGCCGTGGTGATCGGCACCACCAGCACGCCGTGGGCCAGTTCCGGCAAGCGGTACAGGCTCGCGATGCGCTGGGAAATGATGTCCTGGTGCGGCGAGAACAGATCGTAGGGCAGGGTTTCCCAGTCCGGGAAATGCAGCACCGGCAAATCGGGGGCGAAGAAACTCAGCTCCTGTTCCAGCCGCTCGGCACTTTGGCTGTCGGCGGTGAGCAGCAGGGTAAAGCGCTTGGCAGCGCTGGCAGCCTCGGCGATGGCCAGGCTCAGGGCGGCACCGGGCAGATTGCCCCAGTGCTGTTTACCTGCCGCAGCAGGGAGAAGCGGTAGACGCAGAACGGGCACGGAAGGTTGAGCTCCAAGCGTTGCGACAAAGTCGGTAATTGTAACGGCCCGGAGTGCCGCCTGTCAGTTGCTGACTGAGCCTATTACGGTTTGTAGGAAATGTAGTGGCTAAGACAAACAAAGGCGTCTTTTGACTCATTATGTAGTGCCGAAATCGGCGTATGTTTCGGAGGGTTACGGACACTTTGTCACATCGGCCCACAAGGGGGTGCTCTGGAAGCCACGTGTTTACTGGGCTCCAGCGGGGCGTTATTTTTTTGCAAGGAGTTTTGTTGCTGGCCGCGCATTGCTCCGAGGGCGGTCGGGCGGCATAATGTAGCCCCTTTTTTCTGCCCCTACATGTGGAAGGTTCCCGTGACTCAGAAGCCCGACCAGTGTCTTGGTGAATGGATCGACCGTGAAGCACTCGCTGAAGCGATGATTCCGCTTATCGGTCAGCTCTACCGCAATAACAACGTGGTGAGCTCGATCTATGGCCGCAGCCTGATCAACCAATCAGTCATCGCGATTCTCAAGGCTCATCGCTTTGCTCGCCATCGTTCCGCCGACGACAGCGAACTCTCCGTCCACGAAACATTCCCTCTGCTTAAAGCCATGAGCGAGCTCAAGCTCGGCGCGGCCTCGGTAGACCTGGGCAAGCTGGCCTACAAATTCCGCAAGGAAGGCGCTGGCCGTACCGCCGAGCAGTTCGTGCGTGAAGAAATGGCCGATGTGGTTGGCCAGCAAAACGCTGCAGCCCGCAAAGGCACCGACGTTGTGCTTTACGGCTTCGGTCGTATCGGCCGCCTGCTGGCGCGCATCCTGATCGAAAAAACCGGTGGTGGCGACGGCCTGCGCCTGCGTGCCATCGTGGTGCGTAAGGGCGCCGAGAACGACCTGACCAAACGCGCCAGCCTGCTGCGCCGCGACTCGGTACACGGTCCGTTCAACGGCACCATCGTCATCGACGAAGAAAACAACACCATCACCGCCAACGGTAACCTGATCCAGGTGATCTACGCGAAGAACCCGGCTGAAGTGGACTACACCCAGTACGGCATCAAGGACGCACTGCTGGTGGACAACACCGGTGTGTGGCGTGACGCCGAGGGCCTGGGCCAGCACCTGGCGTGCCCGGGTATCGACCGCGTTGTCCTGACTGCGCCTGGCAAGGGTAAGCTGAAGAACATCGTGCACGGCATCAACCACGGTGAAATCACCGCTGACGACAAGATCGTGTCTGCCGCTTCCTGCACCACCAACGCCATCGTGCCGGTGCTGAAAGCCGTAAATGACAAGTTCGGCATCGTTAACGGTCACGTTGAAACGGTTCACTCGTACACCAACGACCAGAACCTGATCGACAACTTCCACAAAGGCGATCGCCGTGGCCGTAGCGCCGCGCTGAACATGGTCATCACCGAGACCGGTGCTGCCACCGCTGCAGCCAAGGCCCTGCCTGAGCTGGCCGGCAAGCTGACCGGTAACGCGATCCGTGTTCCGACGCCGAACGTGTCGATGGCCATTCTCAACCTGAACCTTGAGAAAGCCGCCACCCGTGAAGAGATGAACGAGTACCTGCGCTACATGGCGCTGCACTCCGATCTGCACAAGCAAATCGACTTCGTCAATTCCCAGGAAGTGGTTTCCACCGACTTCGTTGGCTCGCGCCACGCCGGTGTGGTGGACGCTGAAGCGACCATCACCCAGGATAACCGCGTTGTTCTGTACGTCTGGTACGACAACGAATTCGGTTACAGCTGCCAGGTGGTTCGTGTGATGGAAGACATGGCCGGGGTTAACCCGCCAGCATTTCCGCGCTAAGCATCAGCGGTAAATGAAAAAAGCCCCGACTGGTTCGGGGCTTTTTTATGTCTGCGGGTTTTATGTTGTTTGTACCGGCCTCATCGCAGGCAAGCCAGCTCCCACATGTTGATGTGTGAATCCACTCAAATGTGGGAGCTGGCTTGCCTGCGATAGCGATCCATCAAGCGCCGCCGACTATCGAAGCCTGCGCAGTCCGCAGCTCATGACGGTTGCCTTTAAACAAAATCAACGTGGCAATCAGGCCCAACACCGCCGCACCGCTAAGCCAGATCCCCGGCGCCGCCTTGTTGTCCAGCACGTGGATCAGGTAGGTACAGGCCGCCGGAGTAAAGCCACCAAAGGTCGCCGTCGCCAGGCTGTAGGCCAGGGAGAAACCGGTGGTACGCACTTCTACTGGCATGATTTCGGTCAGCGCCACCACCATCGCACCGTTGTACGAGCCGTACAGGAACGACAGCCAGAGCAACACGATCAACAGATGGCTGAAACTCGGGTTGGCCACCAGCCAGGACAGCGCCGGATAAGCCGTGAGGATTGCCAGAATCGTCGCCCCCAGCAGCAGGGGTTTACGGCCGATCTTGTCGGACACTGCGCCCATCACCGGCAGCCAGATGAAGTTGGAGATGCCCACGCATACGGTTACCAGCAATGCGTCGAAGTCCGACAGGTGCAGTTCGGCCTTGCCGAAAGTCGGGGTGTAGGCGGTGATCAGGTAGAACGACACAGTGGTCATCACCACCAGCGCCATGCCGGCGATCACGATGCCGAAGTTCTGACCGATGGAGCGCACGATTTCCTGCAGCGTAGGGCGATGTTTGCGCGCCTGGAATTCAGGGGTTTCTTCCAGGGAGCGACGAATCACGAAGATCACCGGCACGATCAGGCAGCCGATCAGGAACGGCACGCGCCAGCCCCAGTCACCCATTTCTTCCGGGCTGAGCCAGTGGTTCAGGCCCACACCCAGCAATCCTGCGAATACCACCGCAGCTTGCTGGCTGGCGGACTGCCAGCTGACGAAGAAGCCTTTGCGGCCCGGGGTGGCGATTTCCGCCAGGTACACCGACACGCCGCCCAATTCCACGCCGGCGGAGAAGCCTTGCAGCAAGCGGCCAAACAGCACCAGCAACGGTGCCGCGACGCCCAGGGTGGCATACCCGGGAACGCAGGCAATCAGGATGGTGCCGGCAGCCATCAGCGCCAGGGTGATCACCAGGCCCTTTTTACGGCCGTGACGGTCGATGTAGGCACCGAGGAAAATCGCGCCCAAAGGACGCATCAGGAACCCGGCGCCAAAGGTCGCCAGGGACAGCATCAGGGAGGCAAAAGCGCTGTCGGTGGGGAAAAAAGTCTTGGCAATGGCCGTGGCGTAGAAGCCGTAGACCATGAAGTCGAACATCTCGAGGAAGTTACCGCTGACAACGCGAAAGATCGCCTTGCCCTTGCCCGTTGTAGTGGACATGTCATGCACTCATTTTGGCTATCTTATTAGTAATCCCTGGTCGCAACCGTCCCTGCTGTTAAAGCCTCGGCACGAAGCTGGCGCTGAACAGTTTTGTAACCATATGTGTATAAGCCACCACAGGCAACAAAAAACCGATAGCAAGCTGGCGAATTGCCGCAGGGTGCGGGGATTAATTCAGGAGGGTATTGCGCAGGCTGTCGGACAGGCCTTTCGGTGCCAGCCAGATGCCGAGATACGCCTTGGCCAGCTCGTCATTGCGACTGCTGAACACCACTGTGCCGTTGATTTCCAGGCTCAGGCCGCGCTGAGGCCGAAAATCCAGCGCATAACGGTCACCACTGCGGATATCGCGAAAACTTTTGTGCAGTTGATCCAGTTCAGGCTTCAGGCGGGCGAGGGCTGCGGGTGTTTGCTGGCGTTCAAGGGTGGCGGTGGCGGCCTTGATCACATCGTTGCGGTCGATGTCGCGAAAGTAATACAGCTCCAGGCGCAGGTCTTTTTGCTGATCCAGGGCCTGTTTCGCGTTCAGGTTTGCCTGGGCGAACAGCGCCGCCGCATATACGTCTGCCCACAGGTAGGTCAGGACAGCCTGGTTTTTCAGCAGCAACTGATGAGATTGCGCGGGAAAACCGGCTTGTTTGAGCCGATCCGCCTCATTCGCCAGCACCGGCACCGAAAACATCAGCAATAAACAGATAACGACATGCCGCATAATGCCCCGTCCTGAAAAGGTGCTTGCCTACAGGTTAATTCAATTTTCGACAGCGAAAGGTTTTATGGGCTGCGTGCGGCACATCTTGGTTTTATGCGGACTTGCAGCGCTGGCCGGATGTGGCGGCGATTCGCTGGAGCGCTTCGGTGGCCCGACCATGGGCAGCACCTATTCGATCCAGTATGTGCGTGCGCCTGGCGTGCCCGGCCCCGCCGAGGTCCAGCGCTTGGTGGAGGGCATTCTGGCCGAGGTCGACCGGCAGATGTCGACCTACCGCAGCGACTCTGACATCGAACGTTTCAACGACCTGCCGGCCCGCAGTTGCCAGCCGATGCCGGAGCCCATCCTGCACCTGGTGCGTACCGGCGAGCAGTTGTCCCAGGCCAGTGGCGGCGCTTTTGACCTGACGGTCGAACCGCTGATGAACCTGTGGGGCTTCGGCCCGCAGGCCCGTGAGATAAAAGTCCCGGACGCGAGAGCCCTTGAGCAGGTCCGCCAGCGCGTCGGCCATCAGTATTTGCACATCGACGGTAACCAGCTGTGCAAGGACGCTGCCGTCGCAGTCGACTTCAACAGCATCGCCGCCGGTTACGCGGTCGACCGCATTGCCGCGCAACTCACTCAGCTTGGCATTCATCGCTACCTCGCCGAAGCCACCGGCGAACTCAAGGCCGCTGGCGTCAAGCCCGACGGCTCGCCCTGGCGCATCGCCCTGGAAGAACCGCGCGACGATCAGCAGGTGGCCGAAAAAATCATCGCCGTGGATGGCGTTGGTGTATCGACATCGGGTGACTATCGCAATTATTTCCAGCAGGATGGTCGGCGTTATTCCCACACCCTGGATGCCCGGACCGGCGCGCCGATCACCCATCAACTGGCATCGGTGACGGTGTTGCACCCTTCGGCATTGATGGCCGATGGATTATCGACGCTGCTGCTGATCCTCGGACCCGAACAGGGTTGGGAATACGCCGAAAAACACCAGGTCGCCGCGTTTTTTGTGATGCGTGAGGGCGCTGGTTTCGTCACACGGAGCAACAAGGCATTCGAGCAACTGACGGCAGTGAAGCCGTAACGAACGCCGTGTAGTAAAGGCAAAACTGGCCTACGACGCGACCAAGGGTTAATGTGCGCGGCGTTAAGCCTTCTATAGACTGTGCCCCGGCTCACACACTGAGCCTATTTGATCCTTCATGACCGCTGGCCGCGGCATGATTTAGCCTGGCGCCCAACCGTGCGCCATGGCCTGTTCTGAGGAGTACGCATGGCTGTCTACAACTACGACGTGGTAGTACTGGGTTCCGGCCCTGCTGGAGAAGGTGCGGCGATGAATGCCGCCAAAGCAGGGCGCAAGGTGGCGATGGTCGATAGCCGTCGCCAGGTCGGCGGTAACTGCACCCACCTGGGTACCATCCCGTCCAAGGCCTTGCGTCACTCGGTGCGCCAGATCATGCAGTTCAACACCAACCCGATGTTCCGGGCCATTGGTGAGCCGCGCTGGTTCTCGTTCCCGGACGTGCTCAAGAGCGCTGAAAAAGTCATTTCCAAACAGGTTGCCTCGCGTACCGGCTTCTATGCCCGTAACCGCGTCGACCTGTTCTTCGGCACCGGCAGCTTCGCCGACGAGCAAACCGTCGAAGTGGTCTGCGCCAACGGCGTGGTCGAGAAACTGGTGGCCAAGCACATCATCATCGCCACCGGCTCGCGTCCGTATCGCCCGGCGGATATCGATTTCCATCACCCGCGTATCTACGATAGCGACACCATCCTCAGCCTGGGCCACACCCCGCGCAAACTGATCATCTACGGCGCCGGTGTGATCGGCTGTGAATATGCCTCGATCTTCAGCGGCCTGGGTGTATTGGTTGAGCTGGTGGATAACCGCGACCAGTTGCTGAGCTTCCTCGACTCGGAAATTTCCCAGGCGTTGAGTTACCACTTCAGCAACAACAACATCACTGTGCGCCACAACGAAGAGTACGAGCGGGTCGAAGGCCTGGACAACGGTGTGATCCTGCACCTCAAGTCCGGCAAGAAAATCAAGGCCGACGCCTTGCTCTGGTGCAACGGCCGTACCGGCAACACCGACAAGCTGGGCATGGAAAACATCGGGGTCAAGGTGAATAGCCGTGGCCAGATCGAAGTGGACGAGAACTACCGTACCTGCGTGACCAACATCTACGGTGCCGGTGACGTGATCGGCTGGCCGAGCCTGGCCAGTGCCGCCCACGACCAGGGCCGCTCGGCGGCCGGCAGCATTGTCGACAACGGCAGCTGGCGCTACGTCAACGACGTGCCGACCGGGATCTACACCATTCCCGAGATCAGTTCGATCGGCAAGAACGAGCACGAACTGACCAAGGCCAAGGTGCCTTACGAAGTCGGCAAGGCGTTCTTCAAGAGCATGGCGCGTGCGCAGATCGCCGGCGAGCCGCAAGGCATGCTGAAGATCCTGTTCCACCGTGAGACCCTGGAAGTCCTCGGCGTGCATTGCTTCGGTTACCAGGCGTCGGAGATCGTGCACATCGGCCAGGCGATCATGAACCAGCCGGGTGAGCTGAATACCCTCAAGTATTTCGTCAACACCACCTTCAACTACCCGACCATGGCTGAAGCCTATCGGGTAGCGGCCTACGACGGCCTCAACCGGCTTTTTTGAGCGGCTCCGGCCGGTGGCCTGAGCCGGCCGGGGAGACCGATTTCAGTAATTCCCGAGGGTGGCAGTGGCCAAACCGGGAAAGTCTGTGATCAGGCTATCTACGCCGAAGTCGGCGAGCCTGCGCATCAGCGCGGGTTCGTTGACTGTCCACACGGACACGTGCAAACCCTGGCGCTGGGCTTTTTCCAGACGTTCAGGGGTGCACAACGTCCAGTTCAACGCCAGAATCTCACAGCCATAGTTGGCCGCCACCTTCAACGGGTCGAGCCAGGCGTATTCGGCTACCAGTCCACGGGACAGGTCCGGAGTGAGGTCCAGCGCGGCTTTCAATACTTCCCGCGAGCTTGAGGTCACGGTGACCTTGTCCATCAGCCCGAAACGCTGAGCCATTTCACGGATGGCCAGTACGGTGGTTGCCGCACGAGTGCGCGATGCGCTTTTGACTTCCAGTTGCCAGTGGTCGAAGTCGCACTGTTCGAACAGCTCTTCCAGGCGTGGGATCGGGCAGGGGTTGACCCAGCCCGGGCCGCCTTTGCGTGCGTCCATCTTCACCAGGTCGGCGGCCGAATACTCGACGACCTTGCCGCGCCGGTCGGTGGTGCGCTTGAGGGTCGGGTCGTGAATGACCATCAACTCGCCGTCCATGGACAGGTGCAAATCCAGTTCGCAACGGCGCACGCCGTGCTTGAGGCATTCCTGGAAGCTGGTCAGGGTGTTTTCCGGTGCTTCGCCTTTGGCACCGCGGTGGCCATAAATCAGGGTCACAGTTGCTCCTTTACGCCAGGGTTCCTGGCTGGATGGATGGCGCGACGCGCCATTCAGTGTTCGTATTCAGGTGTCGGACTCTTCGCTTTTTTCCCGTGCCAGGCGCCGTTCCTGAGCCTGTTTCTGCAGGATATAGCGCGCCAGCAACTGGCGTTGGGCATCGGTCATGGCTTCGAATTCAGTGCCGACTTCAAAGCCGCCCGTCTTGGCATCGCAATGCGTAACCTTGGCCCGCAGCAGCAGGCCGAGGGCTTGTGGCATCAGCACCAGCTTGACCGCCAGGTGGCTGTCGGGCTGGATTGCCGTTGGGTTCAGGAACTCGATGCCGCCTTCGGAGATGACCACGGGCTGCGGGGTGCCGATCTCGCCCAGCAGGCTTTGCGCCATGATCTGGCTGAGCAGGTCGATGCGTTTGTTCTGCACTTTGAGGAAGGCGGCGAGGGTGCGGTCCCGCTCGCCGATCTGACGCAGCAGGTGCTGGGATTCGAATTCACTCAGGTGCAATTCGCTGAGCAGATTGAACAGCGGGGAATCATCCAGCAACACTTCCTTGCTCAGCGCTTCCGGGCCCGACAGCGGGGTAATTTCCAGTGCGATCATGTCCTCGATACGGTAGTATTCGCGGCGATCTTCTTCATCTAATGTCGACATGGCGAACCCAAGGCAGCGGTGATGGTCTGAGTGTAAAGCTGCTTACCTGACCCCGCCACAAGGACGTCTTCTTTTCCTCCGAACAAGCCCCGACATGTTCAGACCTCTCTTCGTATTTATTGGCACGCGTTATACCCGTGCAAAACGTCGCAATCATTTTGTGTCGTTCATTTCCTTGACCTCGATTATCGGGCTCGCCCTTGGCGTTGTCGTGATGATCGTGGTGCTGTCGGTGATGAACGGCTTCGATCATGAGATGCGCACGCGCGTGCTGGGCATGGTGCCCCACGCGACCATCGAGTCGGGTGAGCCCATCAGCGACTGGCAAAGCCTGGCCGCCAAGGTCAAGCAGAACCCCAAAGTGCTGGCGGTTGCGCCTTTCACCCAGATGCAGGGCCTGTTGACCAACGACGGCAAGGTGCAGAAAGTCCTGCTCAATGCCATCGATCCGGCGCAGGAACGCAACGTCTCGATCATCGATAACTTCATGCAACAGGGCAAACTGGACGACTTGTCGCCCGGCAGCTTTGGCATTGCTATCGGCGACAAGGCCGCGGCCAAGCTCGGCGTGGGCATCGGCGACAAGCTAACCTTCGTTGCGCCGGAAGTCACCGTGACCCCGGCCGGCATGTTCCCGCGCATGAAGCGTTTTACCGTGGTCGGCATCTTTCATGTCGGCGCCGGTGAGATCGACGGCTACCTGGGGTTGACCAACCTGACCGACCTGGCCCGCCTGCATCGCTGGAAGCCGGACCAGGTCCAGGGCCTGCGCCTCAAGTTCAACGACCTGTTCGACGCGCCGCGTACCTCGTGGGAAATTGCCCAGCACCTGGGTGAAAACCAGTACTACGCCCGCGACTGGACCCGGACCCACGGCAACCTGTACCAGGCCATCCGCATGGAAAAAGCCATGATCGGCCTGCTGTTGCTGCTGATCGTCGCCGTGGCCGCCTTCAACATCATCTCCACGCTGGTGATGGTGGTGAACGACAAGAAGGGCGATATCGCGATCCTGCGCACCCTCGGCGCCACGCCGGGGCAGATCATGGCGATCTTCATGGTGCAGGGCACGGTGATCGGCGTCGTCGGTACCTTGATCGGCACCGTGGTGGGGATTCTCGCCGCGCTGAACGTCAGCGCCGCCATCGCCGGGCTGGAAGTGTTGATCGGCCACAAATTCCTGAACTCCGACGTCTACTTCATCGACTACTTGCCGTCCCAGGTGCAGAGCCAGGACGTGTTGATGGTCGGCGCCGCCGCGCTGGTCCTGAGTTTCCTTGCCACCCTGTATCCAGCCTGGCGCGCGGCACGTACCCAGCCGGCGCAGGCTTTACGTTATGAGTGAATCGGGCATGAGTGAAAAAGCAATCCTGAGCTGCCGCAACCTGGGCAAATCCTACGAGGAAGGCCCGGAATCCGTGGTGGTGCTGTCCAACCTGCAGCTGGAACTGCACCCGGGCGAGCGCGTGGCGATCGTCGGCAGTTCCGGTTCCGGTAAAAGTACCTTGCTCAACCTGTTGGGCGGCCTTGATACGCCGTCCCAGGGCAGCGTCTGGCTGGCCGGCGAAGAACTGTCGGCCCTGGGCGAGAAAGCCCGCGGCCAGTTGCGCAACCGTTCGTTGGGCTTTGTGTACCAGTTCCACCACTTGCTGCCCGAGTTCACCGCCCTGGAAAACGTCTGCATGCCTCTGTTGATCGGCAAGACGGCGATCCCGGAAGCACGCCAACGTGCCAAGGCGTTGCTGGAACGGGTCGGCCTGGGCCATCGCCTGGAGCACAAACCGGCTGAATTGTCCGGCGGCGAGCGCCAGCGTGTGGCGATTGCCCGCGCCCTGGTCAACAACCCGGGCCTGGTGATGCTCGACGAGCCTACCGGCAACCTCGACTCCCACACCGCCCAGGGCATCAAGGACTTGATGCTGGAGCTGAGCACCCAGATGCGCACCGCGTTCCTGGTGGTGACCCATGACATGAGCATGGCCCGCCAGATGGACCGCGTGCTGCACCTGCAGGAAGGTCATCTGGTCGCCATCTGACCTGTTTCAAGCCCGGTGCCTGACGCCGGGTTTTCTATTTTTTCAACGGTGCCCGCGAATGTTCAGACCGTTATCGATTTTCATCGGCACGCGCTATACCCGCGCCAAGCGCCGCAACCGTTTTGTTTCGTTTATCTCGATGACCTCGATGATCGGCCTCGCCCTGGGCGTGCTGGCGATGATCGTGGTGTTGTCGGTGATGAACGGTTTCCAGCGGGAAATGAGCTCACGCATCCTCGGCATGGTGCCCCACGCGACCATCGTTGGCGTGAAGCCCATCAGCGACTGGCAGCCGGTGGCGGATGCGGCGATGAAGAATCCGGAAGTCACCGCTGCGGTACCGTTCACACAGATGGACGGCATGCTCTCCTACAAGGGCGCGATGCAGCCGATCGAGATCAGTGGTGTTGATCCGGCCCAGGAAGGCAAGGTGTCGATCGTGGCCCAGCATATTGTCCAGGGCCATCTGGAGGACCTGAAACCGGGCGAGTTCGGTGTGGTAATCGGCGAGATCACGGCCCGGCGTTTCCGCTTGAACGTGGGCGACAAGCTGACCCTGATCGTGCCGGAAATCAGCAGCGCCCCCGGTGGCATCACCCCACGCATGCAGCGCTTGAATGTGGTGGGTGTGTTCAAGGTGGGGGCTGAGCTGGACGGCTCCATGGCCCTGATCCACATGGCCGACGCCGCAGAAATTCAGCATTGGGAGCCGAACCAGGTGCAAAGCGTGCGCCTGGCGGTGAAAGACCTGTACGCGGCGCCCAAGGTGTCGGCGGACATCGCCGCCAGCCTTGGCGCCGATTACAAGGCGGACGACTGGACTCACACCCAGGGCAGCCTGTTCAGCGCGATGAAGATGGAAAAAACCATGATCGGCCTGCTGTTGCTGATGATCGTTGCCGTGGCGGCGTTCAACATCATCGCGACCTTGATCATGGTGGTGAACGACAAGGGCGCGGACATTGCGATCCTGCGCACCATCGGCGCCACGCCGCGGCAGATCATGGCGATCTTCATGGTGCAGGGCACGGTGATCGGCATTGTCGGTACGTTGATCGGCGGCATCCTCGGCGTGATCGCGGCGCTGAACGTCAGTGAACTGGTGGGGTGGCTGGAGCGGGTGACCGGGCAGCATATCTTCAGTTCGGACGTGTATTTCGTCAGCAACCTGCCTTCGGAATTGCAGGGCGGGGATGTGTTGCTGATTTGCTCGGCAGGGTTTGTGTTGAGCTTTTTGGCGACGATCTATCCGGCGTATCGGGCGGCGAAGATCGAGCCGGCGCATGCCCTCAGGTATTCGTAGTTCTTAAGGCCGCCTTCGCGAGCAAGCCCGCTCCCACATTTTGACCGAGTGCATTCAGGACGAATGCGATCGAAATGTGGGAGCCGGGCTTGCCCGCGATGAGGTCGGAACAGCTTGCATCAATACCCCTGCGGCAACTCAATCACAAACCGCGTCCAACCCGCCGCCGACTCACAGAAAATCCGCCCGCCATGGGCCCGAACAATTGACTGGGTAATCGCCAGCCCCAGCCCCGCATGCTCGCTACTCCCTTCATGCCGCGCCGGATCTGCCCGGTAAAACCGGTCAAACAACCTTGGCAACAACGCTTCTGGAATGCCTTCCCCGGTGTTTTCCACGCTCAATCTCACGCCTTGCACACCCTCGACAATCCGCACGCTGACTTCGCCACCCGGCGGGGTGAAGCGCAATGCGTTATCCAGCAGATTGGAAATCGCCCGGCGCAACATGCTGCGGTCACCTGAGGTATTGGCGCCGCCTTCCTGAACCAGCCGCACCTGGACGTCTTCCGCCAACGGCGCAAAAAACTCCAGTAAGGCATCCACTTCGTCCGCCAGCGCCAGGGTTTCACGCTTGGGCACCAGCAGCCCATGGTCCGCCTTGGCCAGGTACAACATGTCATTGACCAACTGCGCCATCCATTGCAGTTCTTCCAGATTGCTGTGCAGGGCTTCGCGGTAGTCCTCCAGCGCCCGTGGCTGCGTGAGGATGACCTGGGTCTGTGTCAGCAGATTCGACAGTGGCGTGCGCAGTTCATGGGCGATGTCGGCAGAGAACGCCGAGAGGCGCTGAAAGGCATCGTCCAGGCGGCCGAGCATCGCGTTGAAGGATTGGGCCAGCTCTGCCAGCTCGGCGGGCATTTGGCCCTGGGGCAGGCGCTGGGTCAGGGAATGGGCGGACACGTTGCCGGCGACTTCGCTCATGCGCCTCAGTGGTCGCAACCCGCTGCGAGCGGCCCAGGCACCGAGCAGGGCGGTGGCCAGGGCGGATAGGCCGACGGTCAACCAGATCAGATGCTGCATGCGTTGCAGGAAGTGTTGGTGGTGGGTGATGTCGAGCATCAGCGTCAGTTGGGGGGCGTCCGCGTTCCCGGGAACGAGCGGCGCGTTGTACACGCGGTACTGGGTTCCGGCGTTCTGCACACTGTGCAGGCCAGGTGTCCGGGGCAGGGTGACGCCCGGTGCGCTGTCGAACCAGCGCTGATCGCCTGCAGTAATGCGTAGCGCGAGATCGGGCTGACGATTGAGTTCTTCCCGCAGCTTTGGTTCTTGCCGCGCAAACAAGGCGGGCGTGTCGGCACCCTTTAGCGTACTGCGCAGTGCCAGCAGCTTGCCGTCGAGCAACTGTTGGTCCAGCTCGATAAAGTGCGCCTCGCTGGCGTGGTTGAACAGCACGCCGGCCAGCAATGAAACCACGGCGGTACAGCCGGCAAACAGCAGCGCCAGGCGGCTGGCCAGGGAAATCCGTTTCATCAACTGAACCGCTCCTCAAGCACGTAGCCCATGCCGCGCACCGTGTGGATCAACTTGTTGGGAAAGTTATCGTCGACTTTCAAGCGCAAGCGGCGGATCGCGACCTCGATGATGTTGGTGTCGCTGTCGAAGTTCATGTCCCATACCTGGGAGGCAATCAGCGACTTGGGCAACACTTCGCCCTGGCGGCGCAGCAGCAGTTCCAGCAGGGAAAACTCCTTGGCCGTGAGGTCGAGGCGCTGGCCGTCGCGCTCTACCCTGCGGCGGATGAGGTCCAGGCGCAGGTCGGCCAGTTGCAGGCTGGTTTCCTGGGGTGTGCTGCTGCCACGGCGCAACAGGCTGCGCACCCGGGCCAGCAATTCGGAAAACGCGAAGGGCTTGACCAGATAGTCGTCGGCGCCCAGTTCCAGGCCATGCACCCGGTCTTCCACGGCGTCCCGCGCGGTGAGGAACAGCACCGGCATGTCCAGCCCGGCCCCGCGCACGGCCTGAAGGATTTGCCAGCCATCGCGGCCCGGCAGCATCACGTCGAGGATCAGCAGGTCGTAGTCGCCGGTCAGCGCAAGGTGCTGACCGCTGGTGCCATCGGCCACCAGTTCGGTGTTGAACCCGGCCTCGGCCAGGCCCTGGCGCAGGTAGTGGCCGGTTTTCGGTTGGTCTTCGACGATCAGCAGTTTCATGGGCGGCTCATGGCGTTACGTAAACACAGACTTTATACAGCGCACACCCGGCGGTAGGCTCAAGCTGACAAAGTTGTAATCTGACAGACAGGTGCCTGGCAGCCGTGCGTTCGTAAAGTGTCCCACAGACTGATTCCGAACCCTTGGAGTGTGAGCATGTTTTTGCGTAAATCCTGGCTGTTGGCTGGCTGCTTGATGGCGCTGAGTTTTCCAGTGCTGGCATCCCCGGCTGAAACCTTCGCCTTCGGTGAGGCTGCACCGGCGGCCAAGGCCACGCGTACTGTGGAAGTGGTGCTGCAGGACATTTCCTTTTCGCCCAAGGCCATCGATGTAAAAGCCGGTGAGACCGTGCGCTTTGTGTTGGTCAACAAAGGCCAGTTGCTGCATGAGTTCAACCTTGGCGACGCCGCCATGCACGCGGCCCATCAGAAAGAAATGCTCCAAATGCAGGCCAGCGGCATGCTGACGGCCACAGGCATGGGCAAAATGGACCACAGTGCCATGGGCCATGGCGACATGGGCGGCATGAAACACGACGACCCCAACAGCGTGCTGGTAGAGCCGGGCAAGACCGCCGAACTGACCTGGACCTTTGCCAAGGCTACCGGCCTGGAGTTCGCCTGCAACATTCCCGGCCACTACCAGGCGGGCATGGTGGGCAAGCTGACGGTCAGCCAGTAAGCAACTGGGGTGCAAAGGCGGGTAGAATGGCCGCGTTTATTTAGCCAGGTTTCCGCCATGCATCCCGCAGCCGAACATTCGCCGCTGGGCAAGTCCAGTGAATATATCTCCACATACACCCCTTCGTTGCTGTTCCCGATCCCTCGCGCCGCCAAGTGGGCCGAGCTGGGCCTGAGCGCCGAGACCCTGCCGTATACAGGCGTGGATTTCTGGAACTGCTTCGAACTGTCCTGGCTGCTGCCATCCGGCAAGCCGGTGGTGGCCATCGGTGAATTCAGCATTCCGGCCGACTCGCCGAACATCATCGAGTCGAAGTCGTTCAAGCTGTACCTCAACTCGCTGAACCAGACCGCGTTTGCCGATGTGCAGAGCCTTGAGGCGACCTTGCGCACCGACCTGAGTGCCGCCGCCGGCAAGCCTGTTGGCGTGCGCATCCGCAGCCTGGGCGAGGTTGAAGCCGAAGGCGTAGCTGCGTTGCCGGGTGTGTGCATTGATGACCTGGACATCACCGTCAGCAACTACGAGCACCCGCGTCCGGAATTGCTGCGTTGCGACGATTCGCGTGTGGTGGAGGAGAGCGTCCACAGCCATCTGCTCAAGTCCAACTGCCCGGTGACCAGCCAGCCCGACTGGGGCAGTGTGGCGGTGGAGTACCGCGGTGCGGCACTGGATCATGCCAGTCTGCTGGAGTACCTGGTGAGCTTCCGCCAGCACTCGGACTTCCATGAACAATGCGTGGAGCGGATCTTTCTCGACCTGCAACGCCTGCTCAAGCCGGAGAAATTGACGGTATATGCGCGGTATGTGCGTCGGGGCGGGCTGGATATCAACCCGTACCGCAGTACGGAAGCTGTGCAGTTCCAGAACGTGCGTCTGGCGCGTCAGTAGCCTTAACCCAAAACAAATGTGGGAGCGGGCTTGCTCGCGAAAGCGGTGTATCAGCCAGCCTATGTATCAGCTGACGGACCGCATTCGCGAGCAAGCCCGCTCCCACATTTGATAGGTGTCCGGCTATTAGATCCCGATGTTACCCAGGGTCACCACAATATTGCGCAAGGTCCCGGCAATCCCCGGGTGGTCCAACTCAAAGCGTTCCACCGCCAGGTTCACACCGTCGGCGATACTCGGATCCTGAATGGCGCCTTCCAACGGCTCCTGAACTTCCAGTTCAGCAATCAATGTTTGCAGCTCTTCGCGCTTTTCGAGTGGCATTTCTGGATTCTGATCCAATTGCTCGCGCAAAATTTTGACCTGTTCTTGCAGTTGTTCGCGGGCAGGCATGGCGTTCTTCCTTTTATCGATAGGCACTGGCATAGACCGCGGCACGCCGTGAAAGGTCTACGGGCTGACCTGTAGATTAATCCACTGGCGCCGACTGTGCATGATCTCGATCAGGGCTTCTCGCCCTTGAGCTGGCGCAGGCTGATGTCTGCCAGGCAGGTGGGCAGTTCGCCGAGGTGGTCAATTACCGAATGCACGCCCAGGCCATAGAGCGCGACAGTGGCCTTGGCGCGCTTCTGTTCGCGTTCCTTCTCGGTGAGTGCCTGCCAGTGCGCCGGCGAAAGCCCGCACAGCGAGCCGCAGGAAGCCAGGCCGATGGTCCACAGCCCGGCGTTGAGCCCTGATTGCAGCAGGCGCGGCTCGCCACTGACCAGAACGCAGCCCTCCAGGCGTTCGATATTCAGTTCCATCAATGCCTGCCAGCACGCATGGGGCGCGGGCCAGCGGGTGGAGGAGGGCTGGGTGGCCTTGACCCAGCGGGGCAGCCCGGCGGCCAGGGGCGTGGAAACCGCCACGGGGAGTTCGTCCAGCCAGGCGCACGGGACGCGCTGTTCTTCGAGGCTGCGCAGGATCTTCAGCGCGCCGACAGTGGCGTGTGTGTCGGTTGAGGGGGCGGAGTCGGCACGGGCCTGGGAACCAAAGTCCACCAGGCAGCCACTCAGCCCGAACAGTACGGCCGTCAAGGACGGGGCGCTGGCAACAACAACTTCGGCGTGGGGCATTTCGACGTCCCTGAAATAGCAGTCACGCTAGCGGACGCCGATGACAAGCAGGTTACATCGGTTCTATTTGTAGGAATTTTGTGCATTTACCGGAATGACATTTCTGCAAGGCTGCCTAATCTGACACTTCCGTCATATACTGACGGCCACATTCAGGGCATAGCGCCCATGACAGACCATTCAAGGAGTTCAAGCTATGCGCTGGAGCCAATGTCTAGCTCAGCTATCCGTATGTGCCAGCTTATTGCTGGTTCCTTTCGCGGCCCAGGCGGCCTCGGAAGATGATCCATGGGAAAGCGTCAACCGCCCGATCTTCACCTTCAACGACACCGTTGACACCTACGCCCTCAAGCCGTTGGCTCAAGGCTATCAGTTCGTGACCCCGCAATTTGTGCAGGACGGCGTCCACAACTTCTTCCGCAACATCGGCGACGTCGGCAACTTTGCCAACGACGTGTTGCAACTCAAGCCGCACGCTGCCGGTGTCGACACTGCCCGCTTGCTGGTGAACACCACGTTCGGCGTGCTGGGCTTCATTGATGTCGGCACCAAAATGGGGCTGCAACGCAATGACGAAGATTTCGGCCAGACCCTCGGCCACTGGGGCGTTGGCAGCGGTCCTTACGTGATGCTGCCGCTGCTGGGCCCAAGCACCCTGCGTGATGCGCCGTCCAAGTACGTGGACAGCTACACCCAGCCCTACCGCTACATGAACGACATCGGCTGGCGCAACAGCACCTTCGGCCTGAATATCGTCGACACCCGTGCCAGCCTGCTGTCCTCCGAGAAGCTGATCAGCGGCGACAAATACACCTTTATCCGTAACGCCTACTTGCAGAATCGCGAGTTCAAGGTCAAGGATGGCAAGGTTGTAGACGACTTTTAAGCCTCGGGCTTAAATGAAAAAGGCGGCCCTCGGGTCGCCTTTTTCGTGGGCAGGATTCGAGGTTTATCCGTGGGTTACGTCCTTACTTTAAGTCGCGGTTTTATACGTTCTTATAACTACCGGTGATTTGCGATGTAAAGACGCCCGGCGACCATCGGCATGAGCTTGAAACCCCTGGCGGATGGGAGTACCGTCTGCGCCTTAGAAGGGCACCTCTGCTTTACCTTTGTGCATGGGCAATATCCCGGTACTTTGTAGGACAGAGAGGCTAGAAAGCGAATCCAGTAGTAAGCCCGGCCATTGTCGAGCTGCCTACGCCAACCTAATTCTGGCGCCGTTTGCCCACATGCAAAAAACCAGTGCCACGCTGCTGATAATCGATGACGACGAAGTAGTGCGCGCGAGTCTCGCGGCCTATTTGGAAGACAGTGGCTTCAGCGTCCTGCAGGCCAGCAACGGCCTCCAGGGTCTCCAGGTGTTCGAGCGCGACAAGCCCGACCTGGTTATCTGCGACCTGCGCATGCCTCAGGTCGGCGGTCTTGAGCTGATCCGCCAGGTGACCGACATTGCCCCGCAGACGCCGGTGATCGTCGTGTCCGGTGCCGGCGTGATGAACGATGCCGTCGAGGCCTTGCGCCTGGGCGCTGCCGACTACCTGATCAAGCCCCTGGAAGACCTGGCCGTGCTGGAGCACTCGGTGCGCCGCGCCCTGGATCGTGCACGGTTGCTGCTGGAAAACCAGCGTTACCGTGAAAAGCTCGAAACCGCCAACCGCGAGCTCGAAGCCAGCCTGAACCTGCTCCAGGAAGACCAGAACGCCGGTCGCCAGGTGCAGATGAACATGTTGCCGGTGAGCCCGTGGAGCATCGACGAATTCAAGTTTGCCCACCAGATCATCCCGTCGTTGTACCTGTCGGGTGATTTTGTCGACTACTTCCGCGTTGACGAGCGGCGTGTCGCGTTCTACCTGGCCGACGTTTCCGGCCACGGCGCCTCCTCGGCATTTGTGACCGTGTTGTTGAAATTCATGACCACACGGCTGTTGTTCGAATCCAAGCGCAATGGCACCTTGCCGGAGTTCACCCCTTCGCAAGTGCTGGGCCACATCAACCGGGGCCTGATCAGCTGCAAGCTGGGCAAGCACGTGACGATGGTCGGCGGCGTGATTGATGAAGAAACGGGTCTTTTGACCTACAGCATTGGCGGTCACCTGCCATTGCCGGTTTTATACACTCCAGACAGTGTGCGCTACCTGGAAGGGCGTGGTTTGCCAGTGGGCTTGTTCAATGAAGCCACCTACGAAGACCACATCCTGGAACTGCCGCCGACGTTCAGCCTGACGCTGATGTCTGACGGTATCCTGGACCTTTTGCCAGAGCCTACACTCAAAGAGAAAGAAGCCGCCTTACCCCAACGGGTCAGGTCGGCGGGCGGCAGCCTGGATGGCCTGCGGCAGGTTTTTGGATTGGCCACGCTAGGGGAGATGCCGGATGATATCGCCCTATTGGTGTTGAGCAGGAATCTTTGATGAGTACCGGAAGAATCCAGTTCGCCGAGCAAGACGGGACTTTTGTCCTGAAGTTTGTCGGTGAAGTGCGCCTGACCTTGTGTTCGGCGCTGGATGCGACGATTGAGCGGATTTTCACAGCCTTGAATTTCTCGGCGATCGTGATCGATCTGACCGAAACCCGCAGCATCGATAGCACCACCCTTGGACTGTTGGCCAAGTTGTCCATTCTGTCTCGGCAGAAGGTCGGACTGCTGCCGACCGTCGTCACCACCCACGAAGACATCACCCGTCTGTTGCAGTCCATGGGCTTCGATCAGGTGTTCAACATCGTTGACCGCCCGATCCCGTGCCCGGAATGCCTGACCGACCTGCCGTCCCAGGACCAGTCCGAGGAAGTGGTACGGGTCAAGGTGCTGGAAGCCCACAAGATCCTGATGGGCTTGAACGACTCCAACCGCGAGGCGTTCCACGACCTGGTGAATGCGCTGGAACGGCATTGAGTTTATAGCTGCCTCTTTTAAAAAAGAGCCAGGCACGAAAAAGGGCGGTACCCGCGAGGGTACCGCCCTTTTTGCCGTCGCCCGTTTTTAGAGCTTGGCGGTCAACAGCGCTTCGAGTTTTTCCTGGTCGCGGGCGAACTGACGAATGCCCTCGGCCAGTTTCTCGGTGGCCATCGCATCTTCGTTGGATTCCCAACGGAACTGCGCTTCGGTCAAGTGCACACGAGCTTCGCCCGCGTGGCCCGGCGCCAGCTTGCGCTCCAGCTTGCCGTCGTCGGCGGCCAGTTTTTCCAGCAAGTCCGGGCTGATGGTCAGGCGGTCGCAACCGGCCAGCTCCTCGATCTGGCTCAGGTTACGGAAGCTCGCACCCATCACCACAGTCTTGTAGCCATTGGCCTTGTAGTAGTTGTAGATGCGCGTCACCGACTGCACGCCCGGATCATCGGAACCGGTGTAGTCGTTGCCGTTGGCCTTCTTGTACCAGTCGTAGATACGGCCCACGAACGGCGAAATCAGGAACACGCCGGCTTCAGCGCAAGCCACGGCCTGGGCGAAGGAGAACAGCAGGGTCAGGTTGGTCTGGATGCCTTCCTTTTCCAGTTGCTCGGCAGCGCGGATGCCTTCCCAGGTGGAAGCGATCTTGATCAGCACACGGTCGCGGCCAATGCCGGCCTTGTCGTACAGGTCGATCAGACGGTGCGCGCGCTTGAGTACGGCGTCGGTGTCGAACGACAGGCGGGCATCCACCTCGGTGGAAATACGGCCGGGCACCACTTTGAGGATTTCCTGGCCGACGGCGACCGCGAAACGGTCGCTGGCCAGGCCTACGTCACCGTTGCAGTCGGCAACAGCCTCGTCCAGCAGCTTGGCGTAGCCTGGGATCGACGCGGCCTTGAGCAGCAGGGAAGGGTTGGTAGTGGCGTCTTGCGGCTTGAGCTTGGCGAGGGTAGAAAAATCGCCGGTATCGGCTACTACAGTGGTGAATTGCTTGAGTTGTTCCAGCTTGGAAGTCATGGGCGTGCTCTGTCCTGTGGGTCTGATGACATTACCCGAGCGCTGACAGCCGCTCAAGGGCGCAAATGCATTCGATCGTTTGCGAGGGCAACAACCTGAAAACAGCCGTTTGAATCACCGGCCACTGCTGAATAGGAGGCCAAAACAGCCGGCAGGTTCAACCCGACTGCCCGATGACCACCCCGATCAGTCAGTCATCATGCAACAACCCCGAACCATACTCCCCATAACTATTCCCTAGCGCATTGCCTCCAAAATTCATCTTGGCGGCTCTGCCAGGGCTATGGTCCCCAAAGGCCTGGCATCCCCCGGTGAAACAAGGGTCGCTGCTCACGTCCGACGACCCCGTGGAACAAGCGCTCAACAGTAACGCGCCAACGACCATCACGACTTTGACGAGGGTGGAGATCATTTTTCAGTTCCCTTGGGCTGGAGGCGTAGGCATACACGCTGATGGAGCGAGCGTAGACCTCAATGTCAGTAGGAATTATGAAATTTTACCGGACGACAGGATTGGTTCAGGTAGATGTCGTTTTGGCGACGAATTATCCCGGCACATATTCTGATTGGCGATACCAACAGTCAGCCCCTAGATATTAAAGCCGACCAGGCATCAATTCAGATGATCCTGCGATCTACGTACAGGAAAGTTCAACTGATGGCTAAAGACGAAGAACCAGTGAAGTCTGTTGCGGGATCTGCACTGACCAAAGCCCCTGACAAAACGAAGAAATAGTCCGAGAATGGTGCCAGGGTGGCTGAAGCCCTGGCACTGACCACAACAGGGTGCACGCGTTACTGACAGGCGCATCAAGGGGGATTCGAAATAAACAAGGCTGTTCCCCTGCTTCACTCAACCCTAATCGAGAACTTACTCGAGTTCAGCAGGGTCGTAAGACCTGTACAACCACGCAGGTTTTTTACCTTTATCCACACCCGTCTTCCTGGCTCGAATAAAAATATATTGCCCGAGATCATGTTCGCGGTATTTGATCAACTGCCCGAACTCTTTCGGATCGAGATACGTAGAAGTTGCATTATGGTGTACATCAGCACTGAAAATCTCATCAACTGTAAATCCGAGATAAGTCAAAAGTTCATGGAGTTCATGCTTGTTGTACTCGCGATTATGACGTCCATACGGACCATGACCACTGTACGGATCGTATATATTGGTACCTACAATCATTCGTGCAACGTTCTCTAAGCGGTTTACATTGGGTGTGGTCAAAACCAACGTACCATTATCACGGAGAACCCTTTTTATCTGCCGAAGCACTGCACATGGATCGTTCAACAAGTGTTCGATTATTTCACAAAACAGGACAATATCGAGCGACCCCGACTCGAAAGGGAAAACATCCTCTTCAATATTGAAATGTGAGTAGGTAAGATCAACGTGTGTCTTATTATTCAGTGCCCGGAATTCACTCATATATACACGCTGATGTGCTTCGCCCTTAGGAACTTGGTCGCCAAAGTAATTTCCCAAACGCCAGTCAATAGAGGTGAAGTTCTTCAGCAACATCGTTGCGAAATACGGATTTCCACCGAGCTCCAGGCCAGTCAGCTCACCGGTGTAATTTGCAGCGGCCCGTTGAGCCAATCCAAACGTCTGGACGAAACGTTCAAAATCCTGAACGCAGTAACCGGCGATTGATTCAGGCGCATCGGAAACCCGTACGGTTTTTAGCCAATCGAAGAGTTCTTGCCGCGATACCCCCTCAGGAAGAGGAAGCGGTGGCCTGAGAGGAAATGAGTCAAGTGTGTGCGTCGAATTCTCGCCTGCGTCAATAGCAGCGCTTCGCTTCTTAAAAAACATCGTAATCCCTCGAGGTTTAACAATGAATCAATAGTGACCTAAAAGCATGAGTCGTGATGCTAGCATATCGTCGTTGCTCAACGCCCGGCCTCCCCCAAGTAGCGGGATAGATCCTTTGCGGGTACAGGGCCCAGACAAGTAACCGCAAGAATGTTCGGGGGGCAACCTTGTCTCTCAACACAGCCACTCCATCCCTGATAAACTGCGACCCTACACCTCTCAAATTCAGACCCCCATGCTCCTGCAAACAGCTTCAATTTCCCGTCGCTTCTCCGTTGCACCCATGATGGATTGGACTGATAGGCACTGCAGGTACTTCCTGCGCCTGCTCTCCAAAAACTCCCTCCTCTACACCGAAATGGTCACCACCGGCGCAATCCTCCATGGCGACCACGAACGCTTCCTGCGCCATAACGAGGCCGAGCACCCGCTTGCCTTGCAGTTGGGCGGTAGCGTCCCGGCAGATCTGGCCGCCTGCGCCCGAATGGCCCAGGACGCCGGCTATGACGAGGTGAACCTCAACGTCGGCTGCCCCAGCGACCGGGTGCAGAACAACATGATCGGCGCGTGCCTCATGGCCCACCCTGCTCTGGTGGCAGATTGTGTGAAGGCCATGCAGGACGTGGTCTCGATCCCGGTAACGGTAAAGCACCGCATAGGCATCAACGGCCGGGACAGTTATGCCGAGCTATGCGATTTCGTCGGCCAGGTGAAAGACGCAGGCTGCACCAGTTTCACCGTGCACGCGCGGATTGCGATTCTGGAGGGGCTGTCACCGAAGGAAAATCGGGATATCCCGCCATTGCGCTACGACGTCGCCGCCCAGTTGAAGCAGGATTTCCCTGAACTTGAGATCATTCTCAATGGCGGGATCAAGACGCTCGAACAGTGCCAAGAACATCTACAGACGTTCGACGGCGTGATGCTGGGTCGCGAGGCTTATCACAATCCATATCTGTTGGCTGAGGTGGATCAACAGTTGTTCGGCAGCACTGCGTCTGTGATCACTCGTGCAGAGGCATTGGCGCAGTTGCGTCCTTATATAGCAGAGCACCTGGCAACGGGTGGATCGATGCATCACATCACGCGCCACGTACTGGGCTTGGGGACGGGTTTCCCGGGGGCGCGGAAGTTTCGGCAGTTGCTGTCGGTGGATATTCATAAGGCCACTGATCCGCTGGCGTTGCTGGATAAGGCCGGGGAGTTGTTGGAGGGGCGGTGATTTGGGTGCCAGTTGGTTTATTTGGAGGCTGACGCCTGCTTTCGAGGGGCCCGCTCCCACATTGGATCGTGGGAGGGGCTATAGAGGTGTGGCGTTAGTGCCCGCCCTTCATACGCCGTGCGATCAGGTAAATACCCAACCCAACCAGCGCCGTAGCCGCGCCAATATAGCCCGTGCTTGTCCACCCATACCCCGCTGTAATCGCCATCCCACCCAACCACGGGCCTAGCGCATTCGCCAGGTTGAACGCCGCGTGGTTGGACGCCGCCGCCAGGCTCGGCGCTTCATGAGCAATGTCCATCAAGCGGATTTGCAGCGGCGCGGCCATGGCGATCATGGTCCCGACCAGGCCGATGCCCAGCAGGACGCTCCACAGCGAGCTGGCGGCGAAGGTGAAGAAAATCAGCACGGCCATCGACCACACCATAATCCAGCCCACGGCGCGAAATTGCAGGCGATCAAACAGCTTGCCGCCGGCGATGTTGCCGATGATGCCGCCTACGCCAAACGCGGCCAGACCGAATGGAATCCACTGCGGCGAGACTTTGGTCACTTCGAGCATGGTCGGCGCCAGGTAGCTGAACACGCAGAACATCCCGGCAAAACCAATAGCGCCAATGGACAGCGCCATCCACACCTGGGGTTTGGTGAAGGCGCGCAGTTCTTTGCGCGGGTCGCTGCGGGGTTCGTCGTGGCGATCCGGTACGAATTGCCAGACCAGCGCGATGGTGCACACGGCGATGGCGCTGACCAGCGCGAACGCCGAGCGCCAGCCCAGGTGTTGGCCGAGGAAGGTGGCGATGGGGTTGCCGAGCAGCATGGCCAGGGTCAGGCCCATCATCACGCGGGCCACGGCGCCGGCGCGTTTGTCGTTGGGCACCATGCTGGAGGCGACCACGGCGGCAATACCGAAGTAGGCGCCATGGGGCAGCCCGCTGATGAAGCGGAAGGCCACCAGCGAACCGAAAGTCGGGGTGAAGGCGGTGGCGAGGTTGCCCAGGGCATATAGGCCCATCAGCAACAGCAGCATGTGTTTGCGCAGCAGTTTGGCGCCGAGGATGGCCAGCAGCGGGGCGCCGACCATCACGCCCAACGCGTAGGCGCTGATGGCGTGGCCGACCTGGGGTTCACTCAAGTTCAAATTGTGGGCGATGTCGGGCATCAGGCCCATGATGGCGAATTCGCCGGTGCCGATCGCGAAGGCGCCCACGGCCATGGCAGCTTCCATTTTGGCGGCGCTGCGCGCGGGCAGCACGTGCCCGGGTGTTTGCTGGATAGTCATGGGTAACTCTGTTTGGATGAAGTGCACGAAGGACAGTCGCCGATGCTACGCAAGCAGCGGCGAAGGTGTCTAGAACAGCCTTTTGCCGCAGAGTTCAGTTTCATCAAACGGCCTGTGACGCCACGTCGCGCCTGTCAGGCTTGACACTGTCGCGTTAAAACCCGCGATTTAGAGCTGTCAATTGGCCAAACAGCGCATATCGGCGGTTTGCCGTGATATTCTGCGCGCCGTCTTGGTCTAGTCTTTCTCCGGTGCGTACACCCGTATACGTCCCGGCGGTTGGCTGTCGCCCAGGTAGCTGAAGCCAATAATGATAAGAAGTCAGCGCAGAAGGGACATAAAAGTGAGGTCGATACGTCGGCCTTGTGTGCCCACCCTGCGGTCCCCGAATGAATGTGCAAACCCCGCGGTGCGTTGCCTGGCGCAGCGTGATTGAGGGTTGCCCATGATCAGGGGCAGTGGGGCGGATGGCGTTCTATCATAGGTGCTACTGATGTTTAAAAAAGTAAACACTGCCCTGCTGGGGCTGGCTTTGTCGATGGGGATCACCTCCGTTCACGCGGAAGAGGCAAAGAAAGTCGATGTGCTGCTGATCGGCGGCGGCATCATGAGTGCGACCCTGGGTGTGTGGCTCAACGAGCTCCAACCGGACTGGTCGATGGAGATGGTCGAGCGCCTGGATGGCGTGGCCGAAGAAAGCTCCAACGGCTGGAACAACGCCGGTACCGGTCACTCGGCCCTGGCTGAGCTGAACTACACCCCGGAAGACAAGAACGGCAACGTTGAAATCCCGAAAGCGGTCGAGATCAACGAAGCGTTCCAGATCTCCCGTCAGTTCTGGTCCTGGCAGGTTCAGCAGGGCGTCTTGAAGAACCCGCGTTCGTTCATCAACTCCACACCGCACATGAGCTTTGTGTGGGGCGATGACAACATCAAGTTCCTGAAGAAGCGTTATGAAGCGCTGCAGGCGAGCCCGCTGTTCGCCGGCATGCAATACTCCGAAGACCCGGTGCAGATCAAGAAATGGGTCCCGCTGATGATGGAAGGGCGTGACCCGAACCAGAAAATCGCGGCCACCTGGACCCCGATCGGTACCGACGTGAACTTCGGCGAGATCACCCGCCAGTTCGTCGCTCACCTGCAAACTACGCCGAAGTTCGACCTGAAACTGTCGAGCGAAGTGCAGGACATCACCAAGAACGCCGATGGCACCTGGCGTGTCAGCTACAAAAACCTGAAAGACGGCACCAAGACTGAAACCGACGCCAAGTTCGTGTTCATCGGCGCCGGCGGCGGTGCACTGCACCTGCTGCAGAAGTCGGGCATTCCTGAAGCCAAGGAATACGCCGGTTTCCCTGTGGGCGGTTCGTTCCTGGTCACCGATAACCCAACGATTGCCGAGCAGCACCTGGCCAAGGCCTACGGTAAAGCTTCCGTTGGCGCACCACCGATGTCGGTTCCGCACCTGGACACCCGCGTGCTGGATGGCAAGCGCGTGATTCTGTTTGGCCCATTCGCCACCTTCTCGACCAAGTTCCTGAAAGAAGGCTCGTACCTGGACCTGCTGACCAGCACCACCACCCACAACATCTGGCCAATGACCAAAGTCGGTATCCGCGAATACCCACTGGTCGAGTACCTCGCCGGCCAACTGATGCTGTCGGATGACGACCGCTTCAAGGCACTGCAAGAGTACTTCCCGAACGCCAAGAAAGAAGACTGGCGCCTGTGGCAAGCCGGTCAGCGCGTGCAGATCATCAAGCGTGACGAAGAGCAGGGCGGCGTACTGAAACTCGGTACCGAAGTGGTCAGCTCCGCCGACAACACCATTGCAGGCCTGTTGGGTGCATCGCCAGGCGCGTCCACCGCGGCTCCGATCATGCTGACCGTGCTGCAGAAAGTGTTCAAGGAACAGGTTGCGTCCCCGGCCTGGCAGGAAAAGCTGCACCAGATCGTGCCGAGCTACGGCACCAAGCTGAACGACAGCCCTGAAGCTGTGGCTAAAGAATGGGCCTACACCGCCAACATTCTGCAGCTGACGCCTCCACCAGCGATTCCGCAGCTGACTGCGCCTAAAGCCACCGAGGCTGCCAAGCCTGCGGCTGAGCCAAGCAAGCCCGCTTCTGACCTCGCACTGTAAGACGTGGGTGAGGTCCTGACTCAGGACCCCGCCGATGTGAAAAGCCCGCTGAACCGGTAACGGTCAGCGGGCTTTTTGTTGGCTGCGGATCAAGCGTCTTCAGTCCGGTTCACGTCGAGGTAGGGCTGGATATCCACGGCATCAATCAACTCGTCGGGCAAGTAACGCCTGGCGTACTCAAGGTAGATGCCCGAGCGCAGGAACAGGTCGAAAATCTCCGGGTCGATGTGCTGGTCTTTTTTCATGCCCACCATGATCTTGATCGCCTCGGATAACGTCTTGCCCTTTTTGTAGGGACGGTCGGCGGCGGTCAATGCCTCGAAGATGTCCGCGATCCCCATCATGCGTGCCGGCCAGCTCATTTGCTCGCGGGTGAGGCGTTTCGGGTAGCCGTTGCCGTCCATTTTTTCATGATGGCCGCCGGCTATTTCCGGGACGTCCTGGAGGTGGCGCGGGAACGGCAGTTTTTCCAGCATGCTGATGGTCTGGATGATGTGTTCGTTGATCTTGTAGCGCTCTTCTTCGGTCAGGGTGCCGCGGCCGATACACAGGTTGTAAAGCTCCCCGCGGTTGTAGAGGTGTTCCGGGACCTTGACCTTGAAGCCGTAGGGATTGTCGTCACCCAGGGTGTCGCGGCTGCTGCGCGGGAACAAGTGGTCGGGACGGTCTGCCAGCAAGGGCTCCATCACGGGAAGCGCTGCCTCGGCCGAGCGTTGTTTGCGGGCAGTTTCATCGTTGGAAATGCCGATACGATCCGACAGTGTCCGCCGCCACGTGCAGGTGGCCAGTTTCTGCATGCGTTCGACGCGGTCCGGCGCCATGAACTCTCCGCCGATATTGGATTGGGCAACAAAGGCGAAATCGTCATCCAGTTGCGCGAGTTTTTCAGTCAGTTCGGTGTGCAGTGTTTCGGCAGCGCCGCCGGCAGCGATACCCTTCCAGTAATCGAGTTCGGCGTCGCGCTTGAGCACCTCGAAGCGCATCCGCACTTCATGGATGCGGTCGTACAGCGTTTCAAGTTTGGTGGCTTTATCCACCACGTATTCGGGCGTGGTGACTTTGCCGCAGTCGTGCAGCCACGCCGCGATATGCAACGCCTCCCATTGCTCTTCATTGAGTGCGAAATCCTTGAGTGGCCCGTCTTTTTCATTGCAGGCCGCGTGCGCAAGCATCTTGGTCAGCTCGGGTACGCGCTGGCAGTGGCCGCCGGTGTAGGGACTCTTGGCATCGATCGCGCCGGCAATCAGTTGGATAAACGACTCCAGTAAAGTCTTCTGCTCGTCGATCAGGTGTTGGGTGTTAAGGGCAATGGCGGCGGTGCTCGACAGTGCTTCGACGAAGGCCATGAGCGAGGGCGTCAGTCGGCGTTCGTTCTCGTCTACCAGCAACACGAGGGCGCCCAGTAACAGGCCGCTTCGGTCCCGCAGCGGTAAAGCCCAAAGCGTCAGTGACGTCTGGATATCCCCCAGAAAACCAAAGTGAGTCTGCAGTTGTTCGCGGCTTAACCGCTCAGGCTTCGCCTGTGGCGTATTGAGCGCCCGTACCAGTGGGTGGCTCGGGTTATCGTCCAGTTCAATCGGCTTATCCCCGGCTGTTTCCTGTAACTCATTGCCCCAACGCACTCGCGCCACTTTCAAGTGGCTGGCATTGGCATCAGCCAGATAGATCAGGCCGCCTTCAGCCCCGGTGGTCCCTTGCATTTCCATCAACAAACGCGCCAGCAGGTTCTGGAAGTTAGTCTCGCTGGACAGCACTCTCGAGAGCTCCAGAAAGTGCTGAATGGTGGATTTCATACTGTCCATGGCGTGCGCCAGGTCGATGACTTCGGCGATGTTCGATTTAACCGGGGTCGAGGCCTCGAAGTTGAATTGTTCTATCTGTGTGGCTTGGCGGGTCAACGCCGCCAACGGCCGGGATGCCGCCCGGGACATTGCCAGGGCCACAAGGATGCTCACGGCCAGAAACGCCAGGGAGATGAACAAGCCGTGATTGCGGGTGGCAATGGCACTGGCCATCAGCTCCCGATACGGCGTGGTCATCCATAACGAAAGGTTTTGCGTACCCGCCAACGGCAGTTCAACACGCATGCCTTGCCATTCGCCATCGGCAGTACTGAGGCTCAATTGGTCGTTGTGCTGTGCGGTGGCCGCTGCCACAAATTGTCGAGTCACTGGCAGGCTCAACTCATCAAGATGCGCCAGGCGATTTTCACCCTTCCCGGTGGCGATCAGCCGCGAGCCTTTTTCAGAACTGATCACCTCGTTTTTTGTATTGAGTACGGTCAGGTGTGAACCCGGGGTTATTTTGGTCGACAGCAACAGTTGGTCGATCGAGTGCAGGCTGATATCGATGCCAGCCACCCCGGCACCATTTTGCGTAGGCTGAGCAAAACTGACGCCCACCTCCTCGGTTCCAAAAAACGGGTAGGGTGCTGTGACAAATAAGGTTCCTGCGGATTTCGCGCCTGTGTACCAGCTGCGTGTACGGGGATCGAACTGAGTGGTGGGGTCGGGCCGGCGCTCCATGACGGACAGGTCGGCATTCAGATACAGGTACTCGCCGACGGGTCTGCCACCCTGTGCCTGTATGTTCTGCAGGGTCCAGGCGGTACCCGGTGGCGGCGCAAGCGTGGGGTCCTGTGTCGGGTTTTCGTTCCCGCGGAACAACATGAAAAAGTCGCCATTGCCATACCCCATGTAAACACCCCGGACCGCCGGCTGCGCCTTCAGCATCGTCACCAGAAACGGGAGGCTGTCGAGGCGTGCATCCAGTGTGGTGGCGCTCATCAGCCGTTGCTGTGACAGCAGGCCAACGGTGAGTTCGGCGGGCCCATACAGGCTTTGCAGCTCTTTGAGGGTGAGTTGCCCGGCGATCTCAAAGCGCGAGCGCGCTTCATCGGCCATGAACCGCTTGGTCTGGAGGAATTGATAGCTGAGGTTGATCAGTGCAAAGAGCAGCAGCAACCCGACGAACAGGTAGGAAATATGCACGTAAAGGGGAACGCGACGAGATGGCATTTTGCAGCAACCCTTCGAAATTGCTCGTCGTGTGACTATAGGTCGTATTTGCGGGGCCAGGAGTGCGTGGAGGCCCGCCGAACCGAGAACGGCCGGCGGCCTTTTTCCAGGGTTTAGCGTTTGGGCGTTGCCACGGGTGGCAACTCGACCTCCCGCTCTGCTGCCGCCAAGGCCGCTTTCAGCCCCTCTTTATCCAGCGCAACACAGTACGCAGGCTTGGCGCGTTCAAACCGCCAGCTTTCATCCAGCCCGCCGGCGTCCACCGCGTCGAAGCCAAACTCGTCCAGCAACGCGATCACGTGCGCCTTGGCGGCCGGATCATCCGCCGCCACCGGGAGCGCACGCCGGTCGGGTGCGCCGCGGCTGCGGGCATCCTGGGTCAACTCTGGCGCACGGATGGCGTTGAACGCCTTCACCACTGTCGACTGCGACAGATGCTCGGCCACCAGCCGGCTGGTGGTGGTTTCAAAACGGTCGAGCACAGGAATGCGGCCATCGCGATCCGGGTAGTAGTTGTTGGCATCCATCACGATTTTGCCTTCCAGCCACTGCGCCGGCACGTTGGGGTAATGCTCGAACGGAATGGCCAGCAGCACCAGCTCGCCAAATTCAGCCGCATCCTGCGCCGTGCCCACTTGAACGCCACGAATGCCGCTCACCACGCTGCTCATCGTCTGGGGGCCACGGGAGTTGCTCAACATCACTTCATGGCCGGCTGCCAATGCCAATTGCGCAACGGCACGTCCGATAAAGCCTGCTCCGATGATGCCAATGTTCATGTCGGTGCTCCTGGATTGAGAGAGTGGTTATGATGATTGGCTACTGGATGAGGATAAATGGCCGTTCTGGGCTTGGTGTTGTTACTGGGAGTGGTGAATGATGGACCGCCTTTCAAGCATGAGTGCCTTTGTGATGGCTGCCGAGCTGGGTTCTTACGCCCGTGCGGCGGAGCGCTTGAGCATGTCGCCGCAGATGGTGGCCAAGCATGTGACGGCCCTGGAGCAGCGGCTGGGTGCCCGCTTGCTCAACCGCACCACCCGTCGGCAAAGCCTGACGGAGCTGGGAAGCGCGTACTACGAGCGCTGCAAACACATCCTCACAGAGGCTGAGGCGGCGGACTCCCTCGCCCAGATCATGCATGACACGCCGCGGGGCACGCTCAAGATCAGCGCCCCGGTGACCTTTGGCTCCTACAGCCTGATGCCACTGGTGACCGGGTTTTTACGGGACAACCCCGAGGTGGAAATCGACCTGCACCTGACCGACCGGTTTGTCGACCTGGTGGAGGAGGGCTACGAAGTGGCGTTCCGCATCGGCCCTCTGGCGAGCAGCAGCCTCACCGCACGGCCGCTGCAGCCCTACCGCCTGGTGGTCTGCGCGGCACCGAAATACCTGGCCGAGCGCGGCACGCCGCTGATTCCCGCAGACCTTGAACACCACGAATGCCTGGGATACGCCTACTGGTCGCGCCCGGTCGATCGCGAATGGTCGTTCTACCAGGGCGCCGTCTTGCACAAGGCGCAGGTCACCAGCCGCCTGCACGTGAATGAGAGTCGGGCCTTGATGACTGCGGCGCTGGATGGTTTTGGCATTGTGCTGGGGCCTGAGGATTTTTTACGCTCGGCCCTGAAACGCGGCGAACTGGTGCGGGTGCTGCCGGAATTTGAAGCGCCAAGCCGACAGATGCATTTGCTTTACACCGCGAACCGCCAGCGCACCGCCAAGCTGCGGCAATTCATCGAGGCGGTACTGCTGCGTTTCGGCCCGGCCTAGACGCTGAAGCCGGTTTTGACCTGCTCATACACATGCAACGCCAAAAGGTTGCTGCTGTCGCAAAGGAGGTAGAGGTGATGCACCGGCAATGGCGGCAATTCAACCCCCGCAATCTCCCGCGTCAATCCCTTGCCCATCCGGCTTTCTTCTACCAACCCCACCGCCATGCCACTGCGGATGCACGCTTCAACGGCGGGTGAGCTCGCGCTTTCCAACAGCACGCGATAGTAAGTGCCGTGCTCCTTCAGCGCCCGAATCGCCGCGGCGCGATAAGGGCAGCCGGTGAGTTGCACGGCAATCGGCAGAGGCGCCTGCGGTGGAGAGCTGAAGTGTTCGGCGGCGACCCACAACGGCTGGATCTCTCCCAGGCGTTCGCCTTGTTCCAACGGCTGGGCGCTGACAATCAGGGCCAGATCCAGCTGCTGGCTGCCGAACAAGGTCAACAGTTCGCCGCTGGAGCGTGCTTCCACCTCCAATTCCAGCAGTGGGTTGTCGGCGACCAGGCGGGGCAGGAAATCCTGCATGAAATCCGGCGCGTACGAGTCAGGCAGACCCAGGCGGATTTTGCCCTGCATGCGTTGCGGCGTGAGGGATGCCAGCAAGCGGTCATGGCTCTTGAGGAATTCGGTGGTTTCACCCAGGAGTTTCCTGCCGTACATGGTCAACTCAACCCCTTGGTTGCTGCGGTTGAACAGGCGTTGGCCGACCTGGTCTTCGAGTTTTTGAATCTGGGTGGTCACGGTCGAGGCACTGCGGTGTACGTGGTTGGCGGCTTCGTTGAATCGCTGGAAGCGGGCCACCGCGTGGAAGGTGCGCAACAGGTCGATGTTCAGTTGCTTGCTCATAATTCCACTTTTATGGATTAGTAGTGCAGCTTATTCAAATATACAGAATCATGCGCGGCACTTAGCCTTTCGGTCAATCACGCGAACCGGAGGCTCAATGAAGCGATCGACCTTAGGGCTGCTGCTGTTACAGACAGTCTTCGTGCTGTCGTGGAGTTCGGGCTTTATCGGCGCGAAATTGGCGGCCCGGAGTGATGGGGTGTTCAACGTGCTGTTCTGGCGTTTTTTGCTGGTGTCTGTGTGCCTGGCGCTGTTTTTGAACGTGCGGCTGCTGAAGGTTTCCCGGGCCCGGATCCGCCATCACGCGGTGGTCGGTTTTCTCTCGCAGTTTCTCTATTTGACCTGTGTCTATGTGGCGATCCAGAACGGATTGCCGCCGGGGATTGCGGCGATCATCGCGGCCTTGCAACCGTTGATGACGGCGGCTTTGTCATCGGGCAGCGTGAACGAGCGCAGTGGCGGTTGGCAGTGGCTGGGGTTGATGATCGGTTTTGCCGGCGTATCGATTGTGATCTCGGGGCAATACCGCAACAGCGGGGCCGACGTCGGGTGGGTCATGTACTTATTGCCCCTGGTGTCGGCGCTGGGGCTGACTGTGGCCACGCTGTATGAACGACGGTCTGCCCAGGCCCAGTCCGGCGACCTTGCCCTGGCGTTGTTTATCCAGTCGTTATTGACCTTGATCGGCTTTGCCGCCGCAGTGCTATACACCGATACGCTGAGCATTCCCCGGGCTCCCGACGTGTTGATCTCCATCATTTGGCTGACGGTGTTTTCTACCTTCCTGGCATACCTGAGCCTGTGGATGTTGTTGCGGGTGATGACGGCCACCCACGTGGCGGCGCTGGTGTACCTGGAGCCACCCGTGACATTGGTATGGGCCGCGCTGATGTTTGGCGACGTGATTTATGCATCCACGTATATAGGGATTGCCGTGGTGGTGGCAGGGCTGATTCTGGTGCGTCTGAAACAACCGGCCGCAGCGTGTACTTCTTGAAAAGGTCAGTTTTTCTTTACCTGCCGTCTGCCCGCGGGTTCAGCAACCTGACAGTTGGCACCTGTTAAAAAGTCTTATAGCCAAGCAGGAGCGCGGCTGGAACAAGGGGGCATTTTTTACTGGTGTAAACGCTGGGCGGTGACGCCCGAGGATTCTGTATGTTGTTACGTTATGCGGCATTGGCGGCCCTGGTCGTCGCGGCTTCCGGGTGTGTAGAGGAGCGGGTCGTGCATGATCGACGACCGGTGCAGCGTGAATATGTAGAAGTCGTGGCGCCGCAACCGCCACCGGTGCAGGTCATCGAGGTCGAGCCTGAAGGGCGGCCAGGCTACCTGTGGTCGCGCGGTTACTGGCGTTGGGAAGGCGGGCGTTATGTGGCGGTGCATGGTCACTGGGAGCCGGAGCGTCCAGGCTATCGCTACGTGCACCCGCATTGGGTACAGCGCAGTGATGGCTATCACTGGCAGGGCGGTGGTTGGGTTCGCTGACCGTATTTGCGTGGCTTAAATCGGCTTCTTCGTACCCAGAAGCCGAACTTCCCTGAGCAGCGCCGCGCCCAACTGGCCGGTGCCCAGCTCCTTGTAACCGACCGCTTTTACATCGCCGTTCTCTTCCGCCTGGATGAGGATCACCGGTGTTTCCTTGCCTGTGCCTTCGTCGACATGCATCGCGTATTGCGGGATATCCAGCTTGATCGGCGTACCTGCCGCCTGGCCTTTCACATTGATCAGAAACGCCGCACAACCGGTATCCACATCCTGGCTGGTGGCGGAGCGGCCGCTGACGAAGCAGGTGGAGGGCAGGTCGGGCCAGGTGATGGCTTCGGCAAGGGCGAGGGAGGGCATCAGCGTCAGGAAAAGTAGCGGAAGTTCGCGCATTTTGGTTCTTCCAGATTTGGGTCAGTAGTCATGCCTATGACGTGGATAGGCCAAAGGTTACGCGAACCGTGAAAGAGAGTTCCAGCCAGCCAGGAGGATTTTGATGCCTGCTTGGCGCAGGCTTGTGTCATCTGATCAATGCTGATCGGTTTGTCGGGGCAACGAATCAGACCTTTCAGCGCTTGAACGCTGACTGTTGTTAGTTGAGGCTCAGGTTTGTTGTTCATGAGTCAGGTCCCTTGGGCAAATTTTTGGATGCGCTGAGTGGCGCTAGGCGGTAAAAAGATAGCCCAACCGCGTTCTTCCCGGCATCGAATACTGCTGCTCAAAGAGATACAACATATGACCGACCGCCACCTCATCATCCCCACCTCCATGCAGCCCATCGTCGAGCGCGCCGGCTACGTGCCGGCCGTAAAAGTCGGCAAGACGTTGTACTGCGCAGGCCAGGTCGGCCGCACGGAAAACCTGGAAGTCATCACCGACCCCGAGGCGCAATTCATCGCCGCCTGGGAGAGCCTGCGGCTGGTATTGGAGGAGGGTGGATGTACCTTCGAAGACGTGGTCGACATGACCACTTACCACGTGAACCTGAGCGAGCACATGGCGGTTTTCCGTGAGGTGAAAAACCGCCTGTTCCCCCGAGGGTTGTGCGCCTGGACGGTCATTGGCGTATCAGAACTGGCCAATCCAGGCTTGCTGCTGGAGATCAAGTGCGTCGCGGTTCAGCGCTGACTCACTGCACCACGCGGTAGCACGGCACGTAGGCAGCGCCGCCCGGCAGTTTCATCCGGTGCTGCTCCACAAACGCTTTCAGCAACTCATCCAGCGGTTTCATGATCGCCGGGTCGCCATGAATCTCATACGGCCCGTTTTGCTCGATCAGGCGGATGCCCTTGTCCTTGACGTTGCCCGCCACGATCCCGGAGAACGCACGGCGCAGGTTGGCCGCCAGTTCATGGGGCGGCAGGGCGTGGCTCAGTTGCAGGCTGGCCATGTTGGCGTGGGTCGGGTCGAACGGACGCTGGAAGCCTTCGTCGATCTTCAGCAGCCAGTTGAAGTGGAACGCGTCGTTGCGCTCGCGGCGGAACTGTTTGACCGCTTTCAAGCCGACGGTCATCTGCCGTGCCACTTCAGCCGGGTCGTCGATGATGATCTGGTAGTGGGCTTGAGCCGCTTCGCCGAGGGTGGCGCCGACAAACGCGTGCAGCTGTTGCAGGTACGGCGCGGCGTGTTTCGGCCCGGTGAGGATCACCGGGAACGGTACGTCGCGGTTGTCCGGGTGCATCAGGATGCCCAGCAGGTACAGGAACTCTTCAGCCGTGCCAGCGCCGCCCGGGAAGATGATGATGCCGTGGCCGACACGCACGAAGGCTTCGAGGCGTTTTTCGATGTCCGGCAAAATCACCAGCTCATTGACGATCGGGTTCGGTGCCTCGGCGGCGATGATCCCCGGCTCGGTCAGGCCCAGGTAGCGCCCGCCGGTAATGCGTTGCTTGGCGTGGGAAATGGTCGCGCCCTTCATCGGGCCTTTCATCACGCCGGGGCCGCAGCCGGTGCACACGTCGAGGCTGCGCAGGCCCAGTTCGTGGCCGACTTTCTTGGTGTATTTGTATTCTTCGGTATTGATCGAGTGCCCGCCCCAGCACACCACGATCTTCGGCTCCACGCCCGGGCGCAGGGTGCGGGCGTTGCGCAGCAGGTGGAACACGTAGTCGGTGATGCCCTGGGAGCTGCTCAGGTCGATGCGCTGGCTGTCCAGTTCGTTTTCGGTGTAGACGATGTCGCGCAGGGCGCTGAACAGCATTTCCCGGGTGCTGGCGATCATTTCGCCATCGACGAAGGCGTCGGCCGGGGCATTCAGCAGTTCGAGGCGCACGCCGCGGTCCTGCTGGTGGATGCGTACTTCGAAATCTTTGTAGGCGTCGAGGATGGTCTTGGCGTTGTCGATATGCGCGCCGGTGTTGAGGATGGCCAGGGCGCATTGACGGAAGAGGGTGTAGATGCTGCCGGTACCGGCTTCGCTCAGTTGCTGGACTTCACGTTGCGACAGCGTTTCAAGGCTGCCTTTAGGGCTTACGGAGGCATTGATGACTTGTCTTTGGGGCATTCTGATTCCCTGAAAGCACAGCCACCGGACCATGGAAGGCCAGTGGCTTGAGGATAGTGCGCGCCGTTTTCGGTCGCATTGGACTGGCATTTTCCCCGGCACTGGAGCCGAGCGCAAACACCGTCGCGCACCATCATGCCGCAGAAGTTACTGAATCAGCTTCCAGTTTTTGTAGAAAAACCGCCGCAAGGTAAAGACCGCTGCGGCAAAGCCGGCGATCAGGCCGTTCAGCACGGACGGCACCAGGGTTGGCCGCACGATATCGATGAACAGGCAGTAGCGCTTGGCGTCGTTCTTGTTGAAGGAGGCGTGCATCAGCGTGTCATCGAAGATAAACAGCGGGTCATCGTGCCAGTAGTGCTTGTGCTTGCCGACCTGAATGTAGACACCGTCGTGGTGCGGCGCCGGCGCCATGTTGTAGAGCACCCGGAACATCATGCGCAGCGGGCCGAAGTGAAACGAGGTGGAGCGGTTTTCATTGAATACCGACACGCCGATGGTTTTCACATAGGGCAGTTTTTCCCGCAGTTGCGGGATATCCAGGGTGGTTTCGATCGGGCGACCGTACCACTGGAAGAACAGCATGCCGCGCTTCTTCTCGGCCATGCGCTCATCCAGGTACTGGATGATTTCGTCCTTGTTGGCCATGGCGTCGTCTATCACCTTTTGCAGGTCTTCGCGCCAGGCCGCAGGCAAGTCGTTCATCTTGTACACGTGGCGATTGCGCTGGCTCAACAGGTCAAACAGCGTGTTGAAGGGGGCCAGCAGCCAGGTATTGCGGCCGTTGCCGATGAAATACTTCTTGATGGTCGGGCCGTCGTACAGGCCATTACGCAGGAAGTCATACAGCCCGCAGAACACTACCAGCAGCAGAAACACCAGGGTGGTTTTCGGGAAGCAATAGATGAACAGCAATACGCCAAGGACCCAGGCGGCGGACGCCAGGCGTTTGCGGATGACACTCTTACTCATGAAACTGGGCTCCATCGGACGGTTTTCGATTGCTTCAAAACCGTCCGCGATCGACTGGCAGGCCAGGCAAAGGAGTCAGTCAACCCGCAGGGCATCATGCCCGAGCTGAAACATATCGAAATAATATGGTCATGATAGGGTGTTATCGCGCTGAGGTGGCGTTTTAAATGCTGGAAATTTGTGAAGTCACTGCACAGTTTTTTACCGTTGTCCCTTTAAAACACCTCGGCTAATAGCCGGATCAGCAGTGTTGCGGATAGCATTTTGTGAACAGAAGATTTGCGACTATCGTGACGCTTCGGTTTTCCGGACGTCTATGAACCGTACGATTGACGCTGTAATGGCCACCATTGGCCTTCGGCACCTTGGAAGAGGCAGAAATTTTATGATCATCAAACCGCGGGTTCGTGGCTTTATCTGTGTGACCGCTCACCCGGTTGGCTGTGAAGCGAACGTCAAAGAGCAGATCGACTACGTGACCGAACACGGTGCCATTGAAGGCGGCCCGAAAAAGGTGCTGGTCCTCGGGGCTTCCACCGGCTACGGTCTGGCCGCGCGCATCAGCGCCGCCTTCGGCTGCGGCGCCGACACCCTGGGCGTGTTTTTTGAGAAAGAAGGCGAAGAAGGCAAGCTGAGCTCTGCCGGCTGGTACAACAGCGCCGCCTTCGAGAAGTTTGCACTGGAAAAAGGCCTGTACGCCAAGAGCATCAACGGCGATGCGTTCTCCGACGAGATCAAGCGCCTGACCATCGAAACCATCAAGAAAGACCTGGGCAAGATCGACCTGGTGGTCTACAGCCTGGCCGCGCCACGCCGTACCGACCCGCAAGGCGTGGTGCACAACTCCACCCTGAAGCCGATCGGCAAGGCCGTGACCCTGCGCGGTATCAACACCGACAAGGGCGTCGTGGTCGACACCACCCTTGAGCCGGCCACCCAGGAAGAAATCGACGGCACCGTGAAAGTCATGGGCGGCGAAGACTGGCAGCTGTGGATCGACGCCCTGCGTGACGCCGACGTATTGGCTGAAGGCGCCAAGACCACTGCGTTCACCTACCTTGGCGAGAAGCTGACCCAGGACATCTACTGGAACGGTTCCATCGGCGAGGCCAAGAAGGACCTGGACAAGAAAGTCCTGACCCTGCGCGAAAACCTCGCTGCACTGAAGGGCGATGCCCGTGTGTCGGTGCTCAAGGCCGTGGTGACCCAGGCCAGCTCGGCGATCCCGATCATGCCGCTGTACCTGTCGCTGCTGTTCAAAGTGATGAAAGAGCAGGGCACCCACGAAGGTTGCATCGAGCAGGTCTACGGCCTGTTCAAGGACAGCCTGTATGGCAAAGAGCCCAAGCTCGACGCCGACGGCCGCCTGCGCGCCGACCTCGCGGAACTTGAGCCGAAGGTTCAGGACGCCGTAGCGGCGCTGTGGAATCAGGTCTCTGACGACAACGTCAATGAGATCAGCGATTTTGCCGGCTACAAGGCGGAGTTCCTGCGCCTGTTCGGTTTCGAGATCGACGGCGTGGACTACGACGCTGACGTCAATCCGACCGTGAAGATCCAGGGCCTGATTCAGGCCTAAGCGGTTCGGGTAACGAAGAAGCGGCCTCCAGGGGCCGCTTTTTTATGCGCGTCATGCCAGACTGCGGCAGTTATCACGCCCACTAACGGAGGATCTTCATGACGATTCGTGCAGTCGTTTTTGATTTCGGCGGTGTTCTGTTCGACTGGAACCCGCACCATCTTTACCGCCAGTTGATTGCCGACGACCAGGAACGCCAGCGGTTCCTGGACACGGTCTGCACCCAGGCCTGGAACACCGAACAGGACGCCGGCCGCAGCCTGGTCGAGGCGACCCGTACGCTGATTGCCGAACACCCGCAGCACGAGCCCTTGATCCAGGCGTACTACGACCGCTGGCACGAGATGTTGCGTGGCTCATTGCCTGAGGGCGTGGCGATTCTGGAAGCGTTGCATGAAGCAAAAATGCCGCTGTTCGGCCTGACCAACTGGTCCGCCGAGACCTTTCCCTATGCCCGCGCCCACTATCCCTTCCTGCAGTATTTTCGCGACATCGTCGTGTCCGGCGAAATCAAGCTGATCAAGCCCGATCCCGCGATCTACCACGCCAGCCTGGCGCAAGTACGCGCCTATCTGCCGGATATCAAACCGGCTGAGGTGGTGTTTATTGATGATGTGGCCGGGAATATCGAGGCAGCCATTGCCCTGGGTTGGCAGGGGATTCATCACGTGTCTGCGGGGCAGACACGTCAGCGCTTGATTGAGCTGGGGGTGAACCTCTAGCGCGCCCACTTCTCCATGACGAAATCCACAAACGCCCGGAGTTTGGGCAGGCGATAGCGGTCCTGGGCGTAGAGCAAATGCATGGGCCGGCTGGGCAGTTGGTAGGACGTCAGCAATGCCACCAGTTTCCCGGCCCGCAGGTCGGGCTCGACCAGTGCGTCAGGCAGCATCACGATGCCCATGCCTTCCAGCGCCGCCTGGCGCAAGGCCTGCGAACTGTTGATGGTCAACGAGCCGGAAACGGGAATTTCCACCTCGCCCTCGGCGCCGCGCATTCGCCACAACTTGTCGGCGTTGCGCCAATCGTCGGTCGCCGGGTAAGCGAACGCCAGGCAGTCATGCTGCTGTAGATCATCGGGACATTGAGGCGTGCCACGGCGCGCCAGGTACGCCGCAGAGGCGCAGAGGGTGATGGTGTAATCCTGCATCGGTCGGGCAATCAGGCTTGGCGCGTCCAGTTCGCCCAGGCGGATGGCCACGTCGAAGCCGCTGTCGACCATGTCCATCCGCTGGTTGCTCAGCACCACGTACAGCTTGATCTGTGGGTAACGCCGGGAAAATTCACTGAGCGCCGGGGCCAGGCGTTCGGTGCCAAAGGCCGGCGGTGCGGTGATCCGCAGCAGCCCCTTGGGCACGTCGCTGTTGGCTTGCTCGGCCATCTGCTCGGAGTCGGCCACCAGGCCCAGCACCTCCAGGCAACGCTGGTAATAAATCCCGCCAAACTCGGTCAGGCTTTGCTTGCGCGTGGTGCGCTTGAGCAGGCTGACCCCCAGGCGTTGCTCCAGCGCGCGCAGGTGATTGCCGACCATGGTGGTGGACATGCCGCACGCCTGCGCCGCCGCCGTCATGCTGCCAGCTTCCACCACTTTCACGTACACCGTCATCGCCTGGAACAGATCCATTGTAAAGCCCTGATTTAAAGTGATCGCAGTGTTGTGCAGTTTATCCAGCTCGGGTGGCTAACGATACTGGTGCCATCACCACGATGCACTGGAGCCTGACGCCATGACCGCCGCCTGCCTGATGACCACTTATCAACCGTCGCCCCTGAGCTTTACCCGTGGCCTTGGCACGCGCCTGTGGGACCAGCAGGGCCGCGAATACCTGGATGCCGTGGCGGGTGTGGCGGTGACCAACGTCGGCCATTCCCACCCACGGTTGGTGACGGCCATCAGTGAGCAGGCGGGTTTGCTGCTGCACACCTCCAACCTCTACAGCATCGACTGGCAACAGCGTCTGGCCCTGCGGCTCACCCGGCTTTCCGGGCTGGACCAGGCCTTCTTTAATAACTCCGGTGCCGAAGCCAACGAGACGGCGCTGAAGCTGGCCCGGCTGCATGGCTGGAAAAAGGGCATCGAACAGCCGCTGGTGGTGGTGATGGAGAACGCCTTTCACGGGCGCACCCTGGGCACCCTGTCCGCCAGCGACGGGCCTTCGGTGCGTCTGGGGTTTCAAAAGCTGCCGGGGGACTTTATCAAGGTCGGCTTCGGCGACTTGAAGGCGCTGGAGGCCGTGACCGAGGCATTCGGCCCGCGGATTGTCGCGGTGCTGCTGGAGCCGATCCAGGGTGAGAGCGGCGTGCAAGTCGCGCCGCCGGGTTATCTGAAAGCCTTGCGCGAGCACTGCACCCGGCAAGGCTGGTTGCTGATGCTTGATGAGATCCAGACCGGAATCGGCCGCACCGGTCGCTGGTTTGCCTTCCAGCATGAGGGCATCGTGCCCGACGTGATGACGCTGGCCAAAGGCCTGGGCAACGGCGTGCCGATTGGCGCGTGCCTGGCCCGGGCCGCCGTGGCGCAACTGTTTACCCCCGGCAGCCACGGCAGCACCTTCGGCGGCAACCCGCTGGCCTGTCGGGTGGGTTGTACGGTGTTGGAGATCATCGAAGAGCAAGGTCTGCTCGACAATGCGGCGCAACAGGGCGAGCGGTTGCTGGCGCGCCTGCGGGTGGAATTGAGCGAACATCCCCAGGTGCTGGCGATTCGCGGGCAGGGGCTGATGATCGGTATCGAACTGGCGACACCTCAGCGCGACCTGGCCCAGCGCGCGGCGCACGAGCATGGCCTGCTGATCAACGTGACACGGGGCAAGATCATCCGCCTGCTGCCGCCGTTGACCATTGACGGTAAGGAAGTGGAAATGATCGTGCGGGCGCTTTCCCGGTTATTGGATTGATCAAACGGGGTAGCCGGAGCCCACCTGCACCCCGTTCAACCACTCCTGATTCAGGGTTTCGGTGTCCCCCAGATAGTCGAGCAACCAGGCCATGGCCGGCGACAGTTTGTTCTGCGCCCACGCCACGCACGACGGGCTGGCTGGGAAGGGCCGGGACAGTTGCAGGGCGCTCAGCTCGCCGCGCTCGATCCACGGTTGCACCAGGTGCGCCGGCGCCATGCCGACGCACAGGCCGTCCCGCAGGCAATCAATCGCCGACGCCCAGTGCGGCACCACCAGTCGGCGCTGGTTGTCCAGGGTCCAGGTATCGCGCTTGGGCAGGTTGCGTGAGGTATCGGTCATGCACAGGGAGGCGAAGGGCCGCAATTGATCATCGCTGAGCAAGCCTTCTGCCGCCGCCAGCGGATGCCGACTGCTGACCACGCACAGCCAGTTCAACAGGCCCATGTCGCGAAAGGTGAACTGGCTGGCCACCGGCACCGCGCTGGTGGCGCCGATCACGATGTCGGTGCGGTCATCGGCCAGGGCATCCCACACGCCGTTGTACACCTCGTAGTCCAGCAGCAATTCCACCTCCGGGAACTGGCGATAGAAATCCAGCACCAGTTGCCGGCAGCGCTGCTGTTTGACGATGGAATCCACCGCGACTTTCAGCTGGCCGCTCCAGCCATTGGCCACTTGCTGGCACAGCCTTCGGGTGCCAAGCATTTTTTTCATCACGCCGCGGGCTTCGTCGACGAACAATTTACCGGCAGGCGTCAGCTCCACGTCCCGATGACGTCGGACAAACAGCGGCACCGCCAGCCATTCTTCGATTTGCCGCACCGTGTAGCTGATGGCCGACGGCACCCGGTGCAGTTCCTGGGCGGCGGCGCTGAAGCTGCCGTGGCGGGCCACCGCATCCACGACATCCAGGGAATATTCAGACCACATGCAGGCTGCCTTCAAAAATATTGATAAGGGAGTCCAATTATTATCGCTTCACAGGGAAGCATCCAGCTTCATAATAGGCGCCAGTCAGCAAATAGTTTGATGGCAGGTTATACAAGGCTTCAATGAAAAACTCTTTTGGATTCACCTGGTACCTGGCGGGGCTGAGCATGCTCGGCTATCTGGCCATGGATATGTACTTGCCGGCGTTTGGCGCCATGGGCGAGCAACTGCAGATTTCCCCCGGCGCGGTGGGCGCGAGCCTGAGCATCTTCCTCGCGGGCTTTGCCGTCGGGCAGTTGTTGTGGGGGCCGCTGTCCGACCGGCTGGGACGCAAACCGGTGTTGCTCAGCGGCCTTTCCCTGTTTGTGCTCGGTTGCCTGGGCATGTTCTGGGTCGAGACTGCACCGCAGTTGTTGGCCCTGCGCTTTGTGCAGGCGATTGGCGTGTGTTCCGCCGCCGTCAGTTGGCAAGCGCTGGTGATTGATCGCTACCCGGCGGACAAGGCCCATCGGGTATTCGCTGGCATCATGCCGCTGATGTCTCTGTCACCGGCCCTGGCGCCGCTGCTGGGGGCGTTGATGCTGAATCACTGGGGCTGGCAGGCGATCTTCGGCGTGCTGTTGGTGGTATCGCTGCTACTGCTGTTACCGACACTGTTTCTCAAACCATTGCCGAAACGCCTGACAACCGATGGCGAACCTTCCCGGCTGGGTTATGGGCAGTTGCTCAAGTCGCGGGTATTCACCGGCAACGTGATGATCTTCGCCGCGTGCTCCGCCAGTTTCTTCGCCTGGCTCACCGCCTCGCCGTTCATCCTCGGCGGCATGGGCTATAGCCCCAATGACATCGGCTTGAGCTACGTATTGCCCACGCTGTCGTTTTTGATCGGTGGCTACAGTTGCCGCAGTGCGTTGCAGCGCTTCCAGGGCAAGACCTTGTTGCCGTGGTTGCTGCTGGCGTACTGCATCAGCATGGGCGCGCTGTACCTGGTGGCCACCTTGACTGTGCCGACGCTCAGCACCTTGCTGATTCCGTTCTGCCTGATGGCGCTGGTCAACGGCGCCAGCTACCCAATCGTGGTGGCGAATGCGCTGATGCCATTTGCAGAAAATTCCGGCAAGGCGGCCGCCTTGCAGAACACGTTGCAGTTGGGCCTGTGTTTCCTCGCGAGCCTGATCGTGTCGTCGATGATTGATCAACCGCTGTTGATCACCGCGATTGTGATGCTGGCCACCGCGCCATTGGCCGTGTTGGGTTACTGGCTGGCGCGGCCGAAGGTTGATGATGCCGATGCCGACCTGGTGAGTGCGCCTTAAAACGTCACTTCCAGGTTCACCGTCGGCGTGGAGGTGCGACTGCCCCGGCCGCCGTCCACGCCGAACTTGTTATGCCAATACTCATACCCGACGCCCAGGTACAGGTTGGGCTTGACGCTTTTACCCGGGCGCACCGCCACCATCAGCGCGGTGCGCATCAGGGTTTCCGGCGCGGTGTCGCGGCCATGGAAGTCTTCGCCCTTTTCCCCGACGTGATTGATAAACCCCTGAAACTTCGCCCCATGGTTGCCGATCTCGAAAGGTCGCATCCAGGTCAGGTTGAGCATGTAGGTATCGTCGAAGGTGTGGTCGGGTTCTTTCGCGCCGGGGATGCCGGAATGGTTCCTTTCCTTGTAGTACATCAGGCTCAGGTCCAGCACGCCGACGGTGTTGAACTTCAAGGTCGGGCCGATCACCAGCGCGCGCTTTTTCGCCGACGCCAGGTTGTTGTTGCGGTTGGCATCAAAGCCGAAGGTCAGCGCGTAATCCTTGATCACCCCGGTACCCAGCGGCACATCGAACACCCGTGAGGCGTACAACTGGTGCCGGTACACGGCATACACTTCGCTGCCGCCGTGATCGGTGCCCTTGCGTGGGTCGCGGCTGTCGGACAGGAACACGTCGAGGTTCAGGTAATTGCTGCCGTACTGGTAACCGCTGGCGTGGGTGAAGCTGTAAATACGCTTGCTGAATTCATCCGGGTTGTTCGGGTTGGTGAACTGCTGACCGTAGCGAAATCCCAGGCTGTTGTTCATCCATTCCAGCGCGACAGCCTCCCCGCCGCCGAACAGTGTGAGCAATACGGTTGCGCCGTGCAGTGCCTTTTTCATTGTTTTAATTCCTTTGGCGTTTTGGCTCATGGCAACCGTGCAAGGGTCGCCGGGCGCAGTATCCGCACATCCGTTGTGGGTTCCAAAGAACAGAATCTCGCCTGGGCCGATGCCGAAACGGCAGCACTGAAGCTGGCCTGAGAGTCAGGAAATGCGCGGCATCCAGGGCGTTTCCTGATGTTCGCGCAGGCTGATTTCTTCACTGAGCAGATGGGCCATGGCTTGCACCGCGATCGGCAAGTCCCGGTCTTTGCGGGCGTACAAGCCCAGGTCGCTGAAGATCCCGCCCTGGTCGCTCAGTGGGATGTGCAGGAGTTCGCCCCGGGCCAAATCAACTTCCACGCCGATGCGCGTCTGGAACGCGATGCCCAATTGCTGGCGGGCCAACTGCCGGGCCAGTTCCATGGAGTTACTGTGCAGCAACGGCTTGTTCGCTGCCGCCGAACGCTTGTGCAGCGGTGCGATCAGGTGATGAACCGACAGCTCGCTCTTGGCCTGGATCACCCCGTGCTCGCAGCAGACGGCGTAACTCACGCTGGCCTCGCCGGCCAGCGGATGCCCCGGGGCCATCAGCGCACCGAGACGGAAATGGCCGACACACACCTGGATGGTTTCGCTGCTGCGCGGTAATGCAAAAGCCAGCCCCAGATCAGCCTGGCCATTGACCACCGCGCCGGGAATCGACTGTGAACCTTGCACCGTGACGCCAATGGTCACTTTCGGATAGCGCTCCCGCATGCGCTTGAGGGCGGCGGGCAGCAGTTCCACGGTGGCGCCTTCCACCGTGGCGATTTCCACGTGGCCGGTCTGTACCTCGTTCAAACCCTCCAACTCGCCCCGCACGCGCTCCACATCCTGCAGCACAAAACTCACGTGGCGCGTGAGGATCTCGCCGGCTGCGGTCAGGCGCAGCCCGCCGGGCAGCCGTTCGAACAGCGCCGCGCCTACTTCGTCTTCCAGCTTGAGGATCTGCCGGTTCACCGCCGACGACGCCACGTTCAGGCGCCGCGCGGCTTCGCGGATCGAGTGGCAGCGGCGAACCATGTCGAAGTAGTAAATCGCCGGGGCGTGAATGCGCAGCTTGCGGTTGAGCATTTTTTTCGAGTCCTTGTGCGCAGCGCTTCGAGCCACGGGGCAGGGCGGCTGAATGGATTTTTGTAACGCCGTTGGTGATGGTTTTGTGAAAATGATTGTATACAACTCTATGGACATCCAATCTTTCTATTGCATACAGTGAGTGCACAACAAAAACAGAGAACCCCTCACCATGACTATCCCGAAGGCGTCACCGCAGCGGCCAGAAGACGAGAATCTCGGCGTCGCGGCCAACATGGCTTACGGCCTGCAGCATGTGCTCACCATGTACGGCGGCATCGTGGCCGTACCGTTGATCGTCGGCCAGGCGGCCGGGTTGTCGCCGGCCGATATCGGCCTGCTGATCGCCGCTTCGCTGTTTGCCGGTGGCCTGGCCACACTGCTGCAAACACTCGGGTTGCCGTTCTTCGGCTGCCAGTTGCCGCTGGTGCAAGGGGTGTCCTTTGCCGGGGTGGCGACCATGGTGGCGATTGTCGGCAGCGACGGCGCGGGCGGCATCCCGGCGATTCTCGGGGCGGTGATGGCCGCGTCGTTGATCGGGTTGTTGATCACCCCGGTGTTCTCGCGAATAACCAAATTCTTCCCGCCGCTGGTGACCGGCATCGTGATCACCACCATCGGCCTGACCCTGATGCCCGTCGCCGCCCGCTGGGCCATGGGCGGCAACAGCCGCGCCGCCGATTTCGGCAGCATGCCCAACATCGGCCTGGCGGCGCTGACCCTGGTGCTGGTGTTGTTGCTGAGCAAAATCGGCAGCGCGACCATCTCCCGGCTGTCGATTCTGCTGGCGATGGTGATCGGCACGGTCATCGCGGTGTTCCTCGGCATGGCGGACTTCTCCAGCGTGACCCAGGGCCCGATGTTCGGCTTTCCCACACCCTTCCATTTCGGCATGCCAACCTTCCACCTCGCGGCGATCATTTCCATGTGCATCGTGGTGATGGTGACACTGGTGGAAACCTCGGCGGACATTCTCGCAGTGGGCGAAATCATCGACACCAAGGTCGACTCCAAACGCCTGGGTAATGGCCTGCGTGCCGATATGCTGTCGAGCATGTTTGCGCCGATCTTCGGTTCATTCACCCAAAGTGCGTTCGCCCAGAACGTCGGGCTGGTGGCGGTGACCGGGGTCAAGAGTCGCTACGTGGTCGCCACCGGCGGGATATTCCTGGTGATCCTCGGGCTGCTGCCGTTCATGGGGCGGGTGATTGCGGCGGTGCCGACTTCGGTGCTGGGCGGGGCCGGGATTGTGCTGTTCGGCACCGTGGCCGCCAGTGGGATTCGCACCCTGTCCAAGGTCGATTACCGCAACAACATGAACCTGATCATCGTCGCCACTTCCATCGGTTTTGGCATGATCCCGATTGCGGCACCGAGCTTCTATGATCACTTCCCGAGCTGGTTCGCGACCATTTTCCATTCGGGCATCAGCTCGTCGGCGATCATGGCGATCCTGTTGAACCTGGCGTTCAACCACTTCACTGCCGGCAACTCGGACCAGCAGTCGGTGTTTGTCGCCGGGACTGAGCGCAGCCTGTGCTTCCAGGATGTGGCGGCGTTGCGGGACGGGGATTACTTCAGCGGCGGCAAGCTGTTTGATGCCGAGGGCAAGGAGATTCCGTTGCTGGAGGAAGTGCCGAAGAAAGCGGCGGTGCACGGCAGGGCGCAGACGAGTGAGGTGTAACAGCCAATCATTGTGGCGAGGGCGCTTGCTCCCGTTGGGCTGCGAAGCGGCCCCAGCTTTTGCGACTGCTTCGCAGTCGAGCGGGAGCAAGCTCCCTCGCCACATACACGGTGTTATCAGCTGACTTTTCTGTGGGGCACCGCGCACGCCTCATCCAAAAACTGCACCACCGTCCCCATGCACGCCTGCCGCTCTTCAACATGCGGCATGTGGCTGGAGTCTTCAAACAACGCCCAGCGCACATCGGCGATCTCATCCAGGAACGGCTTGACCACCAACGGTGTGGCCTCGTCATGGCGACCGGAAATCACCAGGGTCGGCACATTGACCTTCGACAGCCGGCCAATCACGTTCCAGTCTTTCAAACTGCCAATCACATGGAATTCCGTCGGGCCGCTCATGGCGTGATACACCGTCGGGTCGGCGTCCACCTGGGCGAAGGTGCGGGCGACTTCTTCCGGCCATGGATTGACCCGGCACACATGCTGGTCATAGAAAATCCGCGAAGCCGCGAGGTATTCAGGGTCTTGGTAGGTACCGGCCTGTTCGTGCTTGAGCAGGGTCTCGTGTACGCCTTCAGGCAGTAATTTGCGCAGGCGGTTGGCTTCGCTGACCCAGGTACGCATGCAGGTCGGCGAGTTGGCCGGGATGAACGCCCGCAGGCCCTTGGGTTGCAGGATGGCGTGTTCGCTGCCGAGCATGCCACCCCAGGATTGCCCCAATATCGCGTAGTTGTTGCTGATTTGCAGGTGGTCCAGCAGGTTGTCCAGTTCTTCCAGGAACAAACTCACGGTCCAGAACGAAGGGTCTTTGTCAGGCAGGTGGGTGGAGCGGCCGTTGCCCAGTTGGTCGTAGTGAATGACCGCGTGGCCGCTGGCAGCCACGTCCTTGTAGGCGTCGACATAATCATGGGTACAACCCGGGCCACCATGCAGGATGACCAGCGGCGTGAGGCCGCTGTCCAGGTCGCCGGTGATCCGATACCAGGTTTGGTAGTCGCGAAAGGCCGCATAGCCTTCGCGGATTGTTTCGATGAATTCCATTTCGTGCCCTGCCCTGAGAAAAAGTGATCAGGTACACGATAGTCGGCACAGAAAGTTTAAGTAACTAGCAAAACAGCTAGGTTTTTCCTTCGGATCAATCTTCCAGCAACCGGTAGTGGGTGGCCCGTACCACCGCTTGCACCCGGTTCTTGGCCCCGAGCTTGTGCATGGCCGAAGCCAGGTGCAGGGTGACGACGGCCAGCGAACGGCTCAGTTGCGTGGCGATTTCGGCGGCGGTCAGGCCGTCGGCGGCCCATTTCAGGCATTCGCGTTCACGCTTGGTCAGGCGGATATGCGGGTATGAACGCAGCTCCTTGCTGAATAGCGGGTAGGCCGCTTCCTGCAAGGCGTGGGTAATCAGGCTGAATTCCGACAGGGTCTGGCGGGCATCCTGCAGCACGGTACTGGCCTTGCCGGTGCGCAGGCCGGTCAGTGAGGCGAAGCCGCCACGGGGCAGGTGGATCGGCACGCTGACGCCGCAGGTCATCTGCCGGTCGTGCAGGTAGCTGGATACGGGGGCGTGGCACGGGTCGATGATCTTTTGCAGTGCAGTGTCGGCCTTGGCTTCGTAGGACCAGACAAACGGTGAAACCGTCGACAGTGCCAGATGCTGCACCGGATCGATCTGATAAAAGCCGGCGCTGCACCACAAGCTGTACCAGTCGGGCGGCGTATTGCGCAGTTGCAGCACAGAAGGGGTGATCAGTGCACCATTATGGTCAATGGGCACGGGGGTGTAGTCGTAGACCAGCGCATCAAAACCCAGGTTCTGGGCCAATACGAGGGTGTTGTCCATCTGTTCATCCAGGCTCCTGCCGGGGATGAGACGGTCATTAAATGCGGTTAGCCTGGCCAGCATCCGTTCTGCTCCCGAATTCGTTTGAATCTCGTCTTGCTGCAAGTAGAATGCCACGCCCCGGCGAAGGACTGCCAGACCAAACCTATAAGAATTACCAGGTTATGGACGCGCGGCATCCTCGGTAGTGTTGGCCTTTAAGCGGCCACTATTCCCAGGGCCGACACACAACAAGGAATGTATGCATGTGGCGTGAAATTGCCCCCGACCAGCGGTACAACGTGCAAGTCGACGGCCACAACCTCGTGGCCTATGGCTTTGGCGAAGGCGATGAGGTGTTGCTGTGTCTCAATGGCGGCCCGGGGCTGCCTTGCGACTACTTGCGCGACGCTCATGGCTGGCTCAAGGACAACGGCCTGCGAGTGATTGCATTCGACCAGCTTGGCACAGGCGCTTCAGCCAGACCGACCGATGTTTCGCTGTGGGAAATCGGCCGTTATGTCGAAGAAGTTGAAACCGTGCGCCAGGCCCTCGGCCTGGGCCGCGTTCACTTGCTGGGGCATTCCTGGGGCGGATGGCTGGGCATCGAGTACGCCATTCACTACCCCGACGCGCTGAAAAGCCTGATCCTGGAAAACACCGTCGGCGACATTCCGCACCTGTCTCTGGAACTGGAACGCTTGCGCGGAGCCCTGGGCAGCGAAACCGTGGCCATGATGCAACGCCATGAAGCCATGGGCACCCTTGACCACCCGCAGTACCAGGCTGCCATCACCTTGCTCAACTACCGCCACGTCTGCCGGCTGGACGAGTGGCCGGCGCCGGTCCAGCGCTCCCTTGGCGACTGGAACATGGGCCCCTACGAAACCATGCAGGGCCCCAACGAATTCCTCTACATCGGCAACCTCAAGGACTGGAACCGCATCCCCGAGATGGCCGAATTCAAGATGCCGATACTGATCACCACCGGCCAGCACGACGAGCTGACCCCGGCCTGCGCCATGCGCATGAAAAGCGCGGCCAGGCACGCCGAGCTGCACGTGTTCCCCAACAGCAGCCATATGCCGTTTTACGAAGAGCCCCAGGCTTACTTCCCGGTGCTGCTGGACTTCCTTGCTCGTCACCGAGGCTGACGGATGAACCTGGCGCGTTACCGTTTTGTGCTGTCCCGGCCGCTGCAATTGCTGCCGGTGCTGTTTGGCATCAGCCTGATCACCTTTGTGCTGGTGCGCTCGATTCCCGGCGACCCGGCGCGGGCCCTGCTGGGGTCACGCAGCACGCCGGACGCCTTGCTGAAGATTCGCGCCCAGTACGGCCTCGACCAGCCCTTGTGGCTGCAATATTTCTACTTCCTGAAAAACCTGCTCAAGGGCGACCTTGGCCAGTCGCTGCTGTACAAGGTCGACGCGCTGAAACTGATCGTCACCCGCATCGAGCCGACCCTGTTCCTGGTGCTCGGCAGTGTGCTGCTGGCGCTGTTGATCGCCGTGCCGCTGGCCACCGTGGCCGCACGGAATAAAGGCGGTTGGGCGGATAACCTGATCCGGCTGTTCACCACGGTCGGCCTGGGCATGCCGGCGTTCTGGCTGGGCTTGATGCTGATCCTGTTGCTCAGCGTGCAATGGGGATTGTTCCCGGTCTCCGGTTATGGGCGTACCTGGCTGGACAAGGCGCACCACATGGTGCTGCCGTGCCTGACCATCGCCCTGGCGTTGTCGGCGGTGCTGGTGCGCAACCTGCGGGCGAGCATGTTGATGGAGCTGCAGGCCGACCACGTCACCGCCGCCCGGGCGCGAGGGTTGTCGGAGGCGGCGGTGTTTCGTCGCCATGTACTGCCCAATTCCCTGGTGCCGGCGGTCAACCTGCTGGCCGTGAACATCGGCTGGTTGATCAGCGGCACGGTGGTGATCGAAAGCCTGTTCGCGATTCCCGGCATTGGCCAGTTGCTGGTGCGCGGGATCTTCACCCGCGACTACATGGTGGTGCAGGGCGTGGCGATGGTGCTGGCCTGCGCGACCGTGCTGGTCAACTTTGTCGCCGACGTGGTGACGGTCGCGCTCGACCCTCGAGTGAAAATGCAATGAGCAGCCGCCCGTTGATTGCCCCGTGGCGCTTGCGCCTGCGCTTTGGTTTTCGCAATGGCCGCCTGACCGCGGCCTGGGGCCTGTTGATTTTGCTGACATGGTTGGCGCTGGCCGTTTTCGCACCGTGGATCGCACCCTTCGATCCGATTGCGCAAAACACCGACATCAGTTTGCTGGGCCCCAGCCTGGCCCATCCATTTGGTACGGATAACTACGGTCGAGATATTCTTTCGAGGGTGATCTGGGGCGCGCGAATCGACCTGCAACTGGCGGTGGTCGGGGTGATCTTTCCATTCCTGATCGGCACGTTTGTCGGCGCGGTGTCCGGTTATATCGGCGGGCGGTTCGACAGCTTCTGCATGCGGGTGATCGACGTGATCCTCGCGTTTCCCTTCCTGGTGCTGATGCTGGCGATCATGGCGATCCTCGGTCCGGGGTTGAAGAGCTTTTATATCGCCATGGCGCTGGTGGGCTGGGTGTCTTACGCGCGGCTGATTCGCTCGCAGATCCTGGTGCTCAAGGAAAGCGACTTCGCCCTGGCCGCCAAGAGCCTGGGTTTTGGTCATGGGCGCATTCTGTTCCGGCATTTGTTGCCTAACGCGATGTTCGGCTCGATTGTGTTCTCGATGTCTGACGCGGTGCTGGTGCTGCTCAACGGTGCGGCGGTCAGCTACCTCGGTTTGGGCGTGCAACCACCGACGGCCGAGTGGGGCACCATGGTTGCCGAAGGCCAGGCGTTTATCACCACCGCCTGGTGGATTTGCACTTTCCCGGGCCTGGCCATCGTGACATTGGCCATGGGCTTCAGCCTGCTGGCCGATGGTGTGGCGCAAGTGTTGGGGGACCGCTCATGAGTCTTCTACAAGTGCGCGACCTGAGCGTGATCGCCAATAACACCGGGCGCGACGTGACGTTGGTGGACCGGGTGTCCTTCGACCTGGCCGAAGGTGAAATCCTCGGCCTGGTGGGCGAAAGCGGTTCGGGCAAGACCATGGCCTGTCGCGGGTTGATGCGTTTGCTGCCGTCCCCCAGCCTGCGGGTGCAGGGCGGCTCGGTGCGCCTCGCCGGCCAGGATTTGCTCGCACTGAATGATGCCGGCATGCGCGCAGTACGCGGCGGAAAACTGGGAATGATTTTCCAGAACCCCAGCAGTCACCTCGACCCGCTGATGCGCATCGGCGAGCAGATCGCCGAAGGTATCCGCCTGCATCAGGGCGCGTCGAAGAAGGAGGCGCGCTTGCAGGCCATCGAGGTGCTGCGCCAGGTCGGGATTCCTGATCCGCAGGCGCGTATCGACAATTACCCTCACGAGTTTTCCGGCGGCATGCGCCAGCGGGCAATGATCGCCGTGGCCCTGGGCTGCAATCCCAGCGTGCTGATCGCCGACGAGCCGACCACCGCCCTCGACGTCACCGTGCAGGCGCAGATCCTTCGCCTGCTGCTGGACCTGCGAGACCAGCGCGGCCTGTCGATCATCATGATCACCCACGACCTGGGCGTGGTGGCGCAAACCTGTGATTCCATCGCCGTGATGTACGCCGGTCGCCTGTGTGAGCACGGCAGCAAATACGAGCTGTTGGCGCACCCGCAACACCCTTACACCGCCGGCCTGATCGAGTGCCAGCCCGCCACCAGCAGCGGCCATGCCTTGTTGCGCACTATCGCCGGGCAGCCTCCGTTGCTTGATGCATTGCCCAAGGGCTGCCGGTTCAACCCGCGTTGCCCGCAGGTCGGCAGCTTGTGCACCGAGCTGCTGCCGGAAGGCGCACGAGTTGCCTGCCACTATCCCCTGGGAGTTCGCCCATGACGCTGTTGCAGGTGAATGACCTTGAGGTGCGGTTTGCCGCCGCTGGCAGCGGCCTGCTGGGCCTGAATAAACAGTGGGTGAGGGCAGTCAATGGTGTTTCGCTGACCCTGGCCGCCGGCGAAACCCTCGGTTTGGTGGGCGAGTCCGGCAGCGGCAAAAGCACGTTGGGCCGGGCGATCCTGCGCCTCAACCCCATCAGCGCCGGGCAGGTGGTGTTTGACGGTATCGACATGGCTCACGCCGGGCCGGTCGACATCGCGCGTCTGCGGCACGAGACGGCGATGATCTTCCAGGATCCCTACGCGGCCCTGAACCCGCGCCTGACGGTCGGCGAGACCATCGCTGAAGTCCTGCGTGTGCAGCGCAAGGTGCCGCCAGACAATATCTCGCGCCGGGTCAATGAATTACTCGACCTGGTAGGCCTGCGCCCCGAGCTTGCCAGCCGCAAGCCCGGCTCCCTGAGTGGTGGGCAATGCCAGCGCGTCGGCATTGCGCGGGCGCTGGCGGTGGAGCCGCGGCTGATCATCGCCGACGAATGCGTGGCCGCCCTGGATGTGTCGATCCAGGGTCAGATCATCAACCTGCTGCTGGAACTGCAACAGCGCATGAACCTGGCGATCCTGTTTATCGCCCACGACCTGGCCATCGTCCGCCGCCTGTGCGACCGGGTGGCGGTGATGTACCTGGGGAAAATCGTCGAGGAAGGCCCGGTGGAAGCGGTGTTCACCACGCCGCGTCATCCGTACACGGCGGCCCTGATCCAGGCGATTCCGGAGATTGATCCGCACCGCCCGCTGCCCAGCGAACCGTTGCCAGGCGAGCCACCGAGCCCGCTGAAACTGCCCGATGGCTGCGCCTTTCACCCGCGTTGCCGGCATGCACGCGCCGTGTGTTCCGAGGTATTGCCGCCGACTCACTTTGTGCAAACGCATCGGTACAGTTGCGTGCTTGAAGAGCCTTTGACCCTATCTGCCACTCGTGAACAACCGCCGTTATAGACAAGGAGTTATGACATGCAATCCCGTCACTTGAAGTTGCTCGCCGCCGCCACGCTCACCGCGTGGTCGCTGACCGCCGGTATCGCCCACGCCGCGGGTGTACTCACCATCGGCTGCCGCGAAGACAGCACCACGTTTGACCCGATCAAAAGTGCGCAGAACCGCGACACCTGGGTGTTCGCCAACGTCTACGACACCCTGGTGCGCGTGGATAACCTGGGCACCAAGATGGAACCGGGGCTGGCAGAAAGCTGGGACATTTCCAAGGACGGCCTGACGTATACCTTCAAGCTGCGTGCCGCAAAGTTCTCGGACGGTTCGCCGATCACCGCTGACGACGCCGCATTCAGCCTGTTGCGCATCCGCGACAACAAGGCCTCGCTGTGGAGCGACCCGTTCAGCCTGATCAACACGGCCAAGGCCAGCGACCCGCAAACCCTGGTGGTAACGCTGAAAACCCCGGCGGTGGCCTTCCTCTCGCAACTCGCTTCACCGACGGTATCGATCCTGTCGGAAAAGGCCATGACCACCATGGGCGAGGACGCCTACTCGGAAAACCCGGTGACCTCTGGCGCGTTTACCGTGGGCGAGTGGCGCAAGGGTGATCGGGTGATTCTGAAGAAGAACCCGAACTTCTGGCAGGCCGGCAAGGTGAGCCTGGATGGCGTGGAATGGGTGTCGGTCACCGATGACAATACGCGCATGCGCATGGTGCAGAACAACGAGCTGGACACAGCGATCTTCGTCCCGTTCTCCCGGGTTGAAGAACTGAAAAAAGACAAGAACGTGGTGGTCCACTCCGACCCGTCGACCCGTGAAGATCACCTGTTGATCAACCATGCCCACGGCCTGCTGGCCAAGCCGGAAGTGCGCCAGGCGCTGGACATGGCCATCGATAAACAGTCGCTGGTGAAAACCGCCACCTTCGGTCAAGGCACCGTGGCCTATTCCTACATTCCGAAAGGTTCGCTGTACCACTACGCCAACAACCTGCAACGCCCGTACGACCCGACCGAAGCTAAGAAGCTGCTGGCTGCTGCCGGTGCCCAGGATTTGAAGCTGAACTACGTGGTCAACGCCGGCAACGAAGCCGACGAGCAGATTGCGGTGATGATCAAGGATCAGTTGGCCAAGGTCGGCGTGACGGCCAACCTGCAAAAGGTCGACCCGACCCAAAGCTGGCAGATGCTGGTGGACGGCGATTACGACATCTCGGTGATGTACTGGACCAACGACATCCTCGACCCGGACCAGAAGACCACCTTCGTGTTGGGCCACGACACCAACCAGAACTACATGACCCGCTACAAGAACGACAAGGTCAAGGACCTGGTGGCGGCCGCGCGGATCGAAGCCGACCCGGTGAAGCGTGAGCAGATGTACATCGACCTGCAGAAAATGGCGAAACAGGATGTGAACTGGATCGACTTGTACTACAGCCCGTACATCAACATCTCACGCAAGAACGTCAGCAACTTCCTGCAAAACCCGTTGGGGCGCTTCACGCTTGAGGAAGTGGTGAAGAACTAAGCGTTGTAAACCCAATGTGGGGCCAGCCCTTTTGTGGTGAGCGGGCTTGCCCCGCGCTGGGCTGCGAAGCAGCCCTGAAGCCGGTCATCTCATTTATCTGAAAGCATGCGGTGTCTTTAATGGGGCTGCTTCGCAGCCCGGCGCGGGGCAAGCCCGCTCACCACGAAAGCCAGCCAGTGTCTGTTATTGCGCGTCAAACGCCTGGCCATTGATGCCGGTACTGTCCGGCCCCATCAGGTACAGGTACACCGGCATGATGTCTTCCGGTGTCGGGTTATCGGTCGGGTTCTCCCCTGGATACGCCTGCGCCCGCATGCTGGTGCGGGTGGCGCCCGGGTTGATGCTGTTGGCGCGCACCGGTGCGACGTTATCCAGCTCGTCCGCCAGGGTTTGCATCAGGCCTTCGGTGGCAAACTTCGACACCCCGTACGCGCCCCAATAAGCGCGGCCCTTGCGGCCCACGCTGCTGGAGGTGAACACCACCGATGCATCCTGGGACAGCTTGAGCAGCGGCAACAACGTGCTGGTCAGCATGAACATCGCGTTGACGTTCACGTGCATCACCCGCATGAAATTCTCACCCGACAACTGCTCGACGGGCGTGCGCGGGCCGATGATCGAGGCGTTGTGCAGCAGGCCGTCGAGGTGGCCGAATTCCTTTTCGATCATCGCTGCCAGCTCATCGTATTGATGGGGCAGGGCGGTCTCCAGGTTGAACGGAATCACCACGGGCTGTGGCTGGCCGGCCGCTTCGATTTCGTCATAGACCTGCGCCAGGTTGGCTTCGGTCTTGCCCAGCAACAGCACAGTGGCGCCATGGGCGGCATAGGTTTTTGCCGCCGCCGCGCCAATCCCGCGACCGGCGCCGGTGACCAGGATGACCCGGCCCTTGAGCAGTTCTGGACGTGCGGAGTAATCAAACATAAACAACCTCGACAAAGTTCACAGAAAATCCATGTGATTCATTGCGGCTAAGGCTTCTGTGGCGAGGGAGCTTGCTCCCGTTGGGTGCGAAGCAGCCCATCTGTTTGCGACTGCTGCGCAGTCGAACGGGAGCAAGCTCCCTCGCCACAAAGGCGCATCAACCTCAAGCATTCCCGATCAGCAGCTGCACAGCGCGCTATCCAGCACTTTGCGCAATTCCAGCGGGTGATCCACCACCACGTCGGCTCCCCAGTTGCGCGGGTTGTCGTCCGGGTGGATATAGCCGTAGGTGACCGCCGCGGTTCGGGTACCGGCGTCGCGGCCCGACTCGATATCCCGCAGGTCATCACCCACGAACAGCACGCTGGCCGGGTCCAGGTTGAGCATCTTGCACGCCAGGATCAGCGGCTCCGGGTCTGGCTTGCTGTTCTTCACGTGGTCCGGGCAGATCAACAGCGCCGAGCGTTCCGCCAGGCCCAGTTGCTGCATGATCGGTTCGGCAAAGCGCAGCGGCTTGTTGGTGACCACGCCCCAGATCAGCCTGGATTTCTCGATATCGGCCAGCAGCTCTTCCATGCCCTCGAACAGCTTGCTGTGAATCGCGCAGCCCTTGAGGTAGCGCTCCAGGAATTCCTGGCGCAGCTCTTCAAAGCCTGGGGATTCGGGGTCCATGGAAAAGGTCACGGCGACCATCGCCCGGGCGCCGCCGGAGATTTCATCGCGGATGTGCTGGTCGTTCATCGGCGCCAGGCCGCGGTCGGCCCGCATGGCCTGGCAGATGGCGATAAAGTCCGGCGCGGTGTCCAGCAGGGTACCGTCCATGTCGAAAAGAACCGCTTGCAACTTCACAGGCTTACTCCTCGCGCAGGGTCTGGATCATGTAGTTGACATCAACGTCGCTCGCCAGCTTGTAGTGCTTGGTCAGCGGGTTGTAGGTCAAGCCGATGATGTCCTTGACGGTCAGCCCGGCCTGGCGGCTCCAGGCGCCCAGCTCGGAAGGGCGGATGAATTTCTTGAAGTCATGGGTGCCGCGGGGCAGCAACTTCATGATGTATTCGGCACCGATGATTGCGAACAGGTACGCCTTCGGGTTGCGGTTGATGGTGGAGAAGAACACCTGGCCGCCGGGCTTGACCATGCTGAAGCACGCGCGGATCACTGAGGACGGGTCTGGCACGTGCTCGAGCATTTCCAGGCAGGTGACCACGTCGAACTGCCCGGGCATCTCTTCGGCCAGCTCTTCGGCGGTGATCTGCCGGTATTCGACGTTCACGCCCGATTCCAACTGATGCAACTGGGCGACGGCCAGTGGCGCCTCGCCCATGTCGATACCCATCACGGTGGCGCCGCGCTGGGCCATGGATTCGCTGAGAATGCCGCCGCCGCAACCCACGTCCAGCACCTTCTTGCCGGCCAGGTTGACGCGCTCGTCAATCCAGTTGACCCGCAGCGGGTTGATGTCGTGCAGGGGTTTGAACTCGCTTTCGCGGTCCCACCAGCGATGGGCCAAGGCTTCGAATTTGGCGATTTCAGCGTGGTCGACGTTGCTCATGGGGAATCCTCTAAATCTGATAAAACGTTTTGCCGGCCCTGGCGTTCGTTGCCAGGGCGGGCGTTATTCGCTGTGTCCGCTGATGCGCTGGCCCCAGGCGATGGCCGTGGCGCACAACTGTTCTTCATCCAGGCGGGTCAGTTGCCGGTCGTCGAGCAATTGCTTGCCGCCGACCCAAAGGTGTTTCACACAATCGCGTCCGGTGGCATATATAAGCTGTGAGACCGGATCGTAGATCGGTTGTTGCGCCAGGCCCGACAAGTCGAAGGCTACGATGTCGGCGGCCTTGCCCACTTCCAGCGAGCCGATTTCACTTTCCTGGCCCATGGCTCGGGCGCCGTTGAGGGTGGCCATGCGCAACGCGCGGTGGGCATCCAGGGCAGTGGCCGAGCCGGCGACGGCCTTGGCCAGCAACGCGGCGGTGCGGGTTTCGCCCAGCAGGTCGAGGTCATTGTTACTGGCGGCGCCGTCGGTGCCTACTGCCACATTGACGCCGGCTTGCCACAGGCGCTCCACCGGGCAGAAGCCACTGGCCAGTTTCAGGTTGGATTCCGGGCAGTGGATCACGCTGGTGTTACTTTCTACCAGCAAAGCCAGGTCGTCATCGCTGATTTGGGTCATGTGAACGGCCTGGAAGCGCGGCCCCAGCAAGCCAAGGCGACCGAGCCGTGCCAGCGGGCGTTCACCGCGCTGCTCAACGGACTGCTGCACTTCGAAAGCGGTTTCATGCACGTGCATATGGATCGACGCGTCCAGCTCCTCGGCGATCACCCGGATTTTTTCCAGGTTTTCATCGCAGACGGTGTACGGCGCGTGGGGGCCGAAGGTGATTTTGATCCGCGGGTGGTGCTTCAGGTCGCCGAACAGCTCGACGCCCTGGCGAATGGCCTCATCGGCATCACTGGCACCAGGAATCGGGAAATCAAGGATCGGAATGGCGATTTGCGCACGAATACCGGCGTCGTGCACGCGTTCGCTGGCGACTTTCGGGAAGAAGTACATGTCCGAGAAGCACGTGATGCCGCCCTTTATCTGCTCGGCGATGGCCAGGTCAGTGCCATCGCGCACGAAGGCTTCATCGACCCACTTGGCCTCGGCGGGCCAGATGTGGTTTTCCAGCCAGGTCATCAGCGGCAGGTCGTCGGCCAGGCCGCGAAACAGCGTCATCGCCGCGTGGCCGTGGGCGTTGATCAGGCCGGGGCTGAGCAGCATGCCCGGCAGTTCACGCACCTCGGTAGCCTTGAGCTTCAAGGCCGCCGCGCGTGGGCCGATAAATGCAATGCGCCCGTCGCGAATGCCCAGGCCGTGCTCCTTGAGCACTACGCCGGCAGGCTCGACAGGTACCAGCCAGGTGGGCAGCAGCAATAAGTCGAGCGGGGCGGCAGTCGGTGTCATCGAGGGCGGTTTCCCAGGCATCTATAAAGAACGGCGAAGTATACCCGAGCGTCCTGGCTGGCGGATCGCTATAATCGGCGGCTTTTGTTCATGAGTGCGGGGTGAGGGATGCGCGATCGACTGTTGGCTGCGGAGAAAGTGAAGGCCATCGAGTGGCGTGATGGCGCACTGTACCTGCTCGATCAGCGTATTTTGCCGTCCGCGCAAACCTGGGTGGCCTGTACCAGTGCCGCCGAGGTGGCCGAGGCCATTCGCTTGATGGTGGTGCGCGGCGCGCCGGCCATTGGCATCAGTGCGGCATATGGCCTGGTGCTGGCCGCGCGTGCTCACATCGCCGAGGGCGACGACTGGCAGGCTGCCTGGGAAGAGGACTACGCGCTGCTGGCGGATACCCGTCCGACCGCGTCGAATCTTTTCTGGGCCATGAAGCGCATGCGCGATTGCCTCGATCGCCTTAAGAAACACGCCGATCCGCTGGCGGTGCTGGAGGCCGAGGCGGTGGCGATTCACCAAAGTGATCGTGAAGCCAACCTCACCATGGCGCAGTTGGGCGTGGAGCTGATCCGCAAGCATCAGGGCAACGTCCAGGCAATCCTGACCCATGGCAATGCCGGAGCGCTGGCCACGGGCGGCGTGGGCACCGCTCTCGGGGTGATTCGCGGGGCGTTCCTGGAAGGCATGGTGGAGCGGGTCTACGCCAACGAAACCCGGCCCTGGTTGCAAGGCTCGCGGTTGACGGCCTGGGAGCTGGCCAATGAGGGAATCCCGGTCACGGTGAATGCCGATTCGGCCGGCGCGCACATTCTCAAGACCAAGGGCGTGACCTGGGTGATCGTCGGCGCCGATTGCATTGCCGCCAACGGTGACGTGGTCAGCAAGATCGGCACCTATCAATTGGCGGTGTGCGCCATGCATCACGGCGTGCGCTTCATGGTGGTGGCGCCCAGCTCCACCATCGACATGATGGCGGCCAGCGGCGATGACGTACCGCTTGAAGAGCGCGATGCCCGGGAGTTGCTGGAAGTCGGCGGCACCCGTGTGGCGGCTGATGTGGACGCCTTCAACCCGGTGTTTGACGTAACGCCGGCGGACCTGATTGATGTGATTGTCACCGAAAAAGGCATCGTCGAACGCCCCGACACGGCGAAGCTGGCGCAACTGATGTGTCGTAAACGCCTGCATTAAGGCAATTTGCCCGCGAAAAACGCCTTGGATCCAGCTCTAAGGCCCTCTCGTCGCCGTCAAGCCTGTCATCCGTCAACTTACTATGCTCCATGCGCATCAGGGGGATAGGTGCGTGGCGGCGATTGTGATAACATCCGGCGGTTTCCAGGGTCACCTCAAGGGGTAACCTTTAATGCGCAGATCCGTGTCATAACTCGTTGATTTGTCGTAAGTCGTTGCCAGGCACCATGCCAGCAGCGGCGAGCTTCGTTCGTCCCATATGGATGTGACGAGGTTTCACCCGAAAAAGGAATCAGGCTTCTCATGGGCGAACTGGCCAAAGAAATCCTCCCGGTCAATATCGAAGACGAGCTGAAACAGTCCTACCTCGACTACGCGATGAGCGTAATTGTCGGTCGGGCACTGCCTGATGCGCGCGATGGCTTGAAGCCCGTGCACAGGCGTGTGCTGTTCGCGATGAGCGAGCTGGGTAACGACTGGAACAAGCCGTACAAGAAATCTGCCCGTGTTGTCGGTGACGTGATCGGTAAGTATCACCCTCACGGCGACACTGCGGTTTACGACACCATCGTTCGGATGGCCCAGCCGTTTTCCCTGCGCTACTTGCTGGTAGACGGCCAGGGCAACTTCGGTTCGGTCGACGGCGACAACGCTGCGGCCATGCGATACACCGAAGTGCGCATGACCAAGCTGGCGCACGAGCTGCTGGCTGACCTGCACAAAGAAACCGTGGACTGGGTGCCGAACTACGACGGCACCGAAATGATCCCGGCGGTCATGCCGACCCGTATTCCCAACCTGCTGGTCAACGGCTCCAGCGGTATCGCCGTGGGCATGGCCACCAACATCCCGCCACACAACCTCGGTGAAGTCATCGACGGTTGCCTGGCCCTCATCGACAACCCCGAGCTGACCGTCGATGAGCTGATGCAATACATCCCGGGGCCAGACTTCCCCACTGCCGCGATCATCAACGGTCGCGCCGGTATCATCGAAGCCTACCGCACCGGTCGTGGCCGCATTTACATGCGCGCCCGCTCGATCATCGAAGACATCGACAAGGTCGGTGGCCGCCAGCAGATCGTCATCACCGAGCTTCCTTACCAGTTGAACAAGGCGCGTCTGATCGAGAAGATCGCCGAGCTGGTTAAAGAGAAGAAGCTGGAAGGCATCACCGAGCTGCGCGACGAATCTGACAAAGACGGTATGCGCGTAGTGATCGAGCTGCGTCGTGGCGAAGTGCCTGAGGTGATCCTCAACAACCTCTACGCCCAGACCCAGCTGCAAAGCGTGTTTGGTATCAACGTGGTAGCGCTGATCGACGGCCGCCCGCGCATCCTGAACCTCAAGGATCTGCTGGAAGCCTTCGTGCGTCACCGCCGCGAAGTGGTCACCCGCCGTACCGTGTTCGAACTGCGCAAGGCACGTGAACGCGGCCATATCCTGGAAGGCCAGGCGGTTGCGCTGTCGAACATCGACCCGGTCATCGCCCTGATCAAGGCCTCGCCGACGCCGTCGGAAGCCAAGGAAGCCCTGATCAAGATGCCGTGGGAATCCAGCGCCGTAGTGGCGATGGTTGAGCGTGCCGGTGCCGATTCGTGCCGTCCGGAGACCCTGGACCCACAATACGGCCTGCGCGACGGCAAGTACTTCCTGTCCCCGGAACAGGCCCAGGCCATCCTGGAACTGCGTCTGCACCGCCTGACCGGCCTGGAGCACGAGAAGCTGCTGGCCGAGTACCAGGAGATTCTCAACCAGATCGGCGAGCTGATCCGCATCCTCAACAGCGCCGTGCGCCTGATGGAAGTGATCCGCGAAGAGCTGGAAGTGATCCGCGCCGAATACGGCGACGTGCGTCGCACCGAGATTCTCGATGCCCGTCTCGACCTGACCTTGGGTGACATGATCCCGGAAGAAGATCGCGTCGTGACCATCTCCCACGGTGGCTATGCCAAGACCCAGCCATTGGCTGCGTACCAGGCCCAGCGCCGTGGTGGTAAAGGCAAATCGGCTACCGGCGTCAAGGATGAGGACTACATCGCTCACCTGCTGGTTGCCAACAGCCACACCACGCTGTTGCTGTTCTCCAGCAAGGGCAAGGTGTACTGGCTGAAAACCTACGAAATCCCGGAAGCGTCCCGTGCTGCCCGTGGTCGTCCGTTGGTCAACCTGCTGCCGCTGGACAGTGATGAATACATCACCACCATGCTGCCAGTAGACGAATACACCGAAGGTCACTTCATCTTCATGGCCACCGCCAAGGGCACCGTGAAGAAGACCCCGCTGGAATCCTTCAGCCGTCAACGCAGCGTGGGCCTGATCGCCCTCGAACTGGACGAAGGCGACGTATTGATCAGCGCGGCCATCACCGACGGCGAGCGTGAAGTCATGCTGTTCTCCGACGGCGGCAAGGTCACGCGCTTCAAGGAATCCGACGTTCGCGCCATGGGCCGTACCGCCCGCGGTGTGCGCGGCATGCGTCTGCCGGAAGGGCAGAAGCTGATTTCGATGCTGATCCCGGAAGAAGGCAGCGAGATTCTCACTGCTTCGGCTCGTGGTTACGGCAAGCGTACGGCCATCAGCGAGTTCCCTGAGTACAAGCGTGGCGGCCAGGGCGTTATCGCCATGGTCAGCAACGATCGCAATGGCCGTCTGGTCGGCGCGGTCCAGGTGCTGGATGGTGAGGAAATCATGCTGATTTCCGACCAGGGCACCCTGGTGCGTACCCGGGTTGATGAAGTGTCGAGCCTGGGGCGTAACACCCAGGGCGTGACCTTGATCAAGCTGGCCAGCGACGAAACCCTGGTAGGCCTGGAGCGTGTCCAGGAGCCATCGGAAGTCGAGGGTGAGGAGCTGGAAGGTGAAGAGCTTGAGGGTGACGTGATCGCCGGTGGCGATGACAACGTCGACGAGCCAACACTCGACGCTGCCGCAGACGAAGAAGAACCGCAGGAATAAGCGGACACACAGGGGGCGGATGAAGATTCGCCCCCTTGTTGTTTGTCCCTTTTGAAATACGACGCCGCGCCGCTCTTGTAGGAGCCGGCTTGCCGGCGATGGCATCAACTCGGTTCAAGTGAAGCGCCGAGTCGTTTGCATCGCTGGCAAGCCAGCTCCTACAGGGTTCCGCGTTGCGGGATGTTGATTGCAGTCCCACCAGATCAGAGAGATTGGATGTGAGCAAGAGAGCCTATAACTTCTGTGCCGGTCCCGCGGCGCTTCCTGAAGCAGTCCTGCAGCGCGCGCAGGGTGAACTCCTCGACTGGCATGGAAAAGGCCTCTCCGTGATGGAAATGAGCCATCGCAGCGATGAGTTCGTGTCCATTGCCACCAAGGCCGAGCAGGATATGCGCGACTTGCTGGACATCCCGTCTGACTACAAAGTGTTGTTCCTGCAAGGCGGCGCAAGCCAGCAGTTCGCCCAGATCCCGCTTAACCTGCTGCCGGAAGACGGCACGGCCGACTATATCGACACCGGTATCTGGGGCCAGAAGGCGATTGAAGAGGCCTCCCGTTACGGTCACGTCAATGTGGCGGGCACTGCCAAGCCTTACGACTACTTCGCCATTCCTGGTCAGAACGAGTGGAAGCTCTCGAAAGACGCCGCCTACGTTCACTATGTGGCGAACGAAACCATTGGCGGCCTGGAGTTCGACTGGGTTCCCGAGGTGGGTGATGTTCCGCTGGTGTGCGACATGTCCTCGGACATCCTCTCGCGGCCGATCGATGTGTCCAGGTACGGCATGATCTACGCCGGCGCGCAGAAGAACATCGGCCCGAGCGGCATCCTGGTCAACATCATCCGCGAAGACCTGCTGGGTCGTGCGCGTTCGCTGTGCCCGACCATGCTCAACTACAAGGTCGCGGCCGATAACGGCTCGATGTACAACACCCCGCCGGCTTTCGCCTGGTACCTGTCGGGCCTGGTATTCGAATGGCTGAAAGAGCAGGGCGGTGTGGCTGCCATGGGCAAGCTCAACGAAGAGAAGAAACGTACCCTGTACGACTTCATCGACGCCAGCGGCCTGTACAGCAACCCGATCAACCTGACCGATCGTTCGTGGATGAACGTGCCGTTCCGCCTGGCGGACGACCGTCTGGACAAGCCATTCCTGGCCGGCGCCGATGAGCGCGGCCTGTTGAACCTCAAGGGCCACCGTTCGGTAGGTGGCATGCGCGCCTCCATCTATAACGCTGTCGATATCCACGCCGTCAGGGCGTTGGTGGCCTACATGGCAGAGTTCGAAAAGGAACACGGCTAATGTCTGAGCAAGAACTCAAGGCCCTGCGCGTACGCATTGACAGCCTGGACGAGAAAGTCCTGGAGCTGATCAGTGAGCGCGCGCGGTGCGCCCAGGAAGTTGCACGGGTGAAAATGGCGTCCCTGGCTGAAGGCGAAGTGCCGGTTTTTTACCGTCCGGAGCGTGAAGCCCAGGTGCTCAAGCGCGTGATGGAACGCAACAAGGGCCCGCTGGGCAACGAAGAGATGGCGCGGTTGTTCCGTGAAATCATGTCTTCGTGCCTGGCACTGGAGCAGCCGCTGAAAGTGGCTTACCTCGGCCCGGAAGGCACCTTCACTCAAGCTGCAGCCATGAAGCACTTCGGTCACGCCGTGATCAGCAAGCCGATGGCTGCGATCGACGAAGTGTTCCGTGAAGTGGCCGCCGGGGCGGTGAATTTTGGCGTGGTGCCGGTGGAAAACTCCACCGAAGGCGCCGTCAACCACACGCTCGACAGCTTCCTTGAGCACGACATGGTGATCTGCGGCGAAGTTGAGCTGCGTATCCACCACCACTTGCTGGTGGGCGAAAACACCAAGACCGACAGCATCAGCCGCATCTACTCCCACGCCCAGTCCCTGGCCCAGTGCCGCAAGTGGCTGGACGCGCACTATCCGAACGTGGAGCGTGTGGCGGTGTCCAGCAACGCCGAAGCGGCGAAGCGGGTCAAGGGTGAGTGGAATTCGGCGGCAATTGCCGGTGACATGGCCGCTGGCCTGTATGGCCTGACGCGCCTGGCCGAGAAAATCGAGGATCGCCCGGATAACTCCACGCGCTTCCTGATGATCGGCAGCCAGGAAGTGCCGCCCACCGGCGACGACAAGACCTCGATCATCGTCTCCATGAGCAACAAGCCCGGCGCGCTGCATGAGCTGCTGGTGCCGTTCCACGACAACGGGATTGACCTGACGCGAATCGAGACTCGTCCTTCGCGCAGCGGTAAATGGACTTATGTGTTCTTTATCGACTTCGTCGGCCATCACCGCGACCCACTGGTCAAGGGTGTGCTCGAGAAAATCAGTCAGGAAGCCGTAGCACTCAAGGTGCTGGGCTCTTACCCGAAAGCGGTTTTGTGAGGCTTTAACATGAGTGGCAACTTCCTCGCCCTGGCACAGCCGGGCGTGCAACAACTGTCGCCTTACGTTCCGGGCAAGCCTGTGGACGAGTTGGCGCGTGAGTTGAATCTGGATCCATCGAAGATCGTAAAGCTGGCCAGTAACGAAAACCCGTTGGGCCCAAGCCCCAAGGTACTGGCCGCGATTCGTGATGCGCTGGCTGAGCTGACCCGTTACCCCGATGGCAATGGCTTTGCGCTCAAGTCCCTGTTGGCGGAAAAGTGCCGGGTTGAGCTGAACCAGGTGACCCTGGGTAACGGTTCCAACGACATTCTGGAGCTGGTCGGCCGTGCCTATCTGGCGCCGGGCCTGAATGCGGTGTTCAGTGAGCACGCGTTTGCGGTCTATCCGATTGTCACTCAGGCGGTAGGGGCTGAAGCTCGCGTCATTCCTGCCAGGGATTGGGGCCATGACCTGCCGGCCATGCTGGCGGCCATCGATGACAAGACCCGTGTCGTGTTTATCGCCAACCCGAATAACCCGACCGGTACCTGGTTCAGCGCCGAGGTGCTGGACAATTTCCTGCAAGACGTTCCGGAGCACGTGCTGGTGGTGCTGGACGAGGCTTACATCGAGTACGCCGAAGGCAGCGACTTGCCGGACGGCCTGGACTTCCTCGCGGCCTATCCGAACCTGCTGGTCTCGCGCACGTTCTCCAAGGCTTATGGCCTGGCATCGCTGCGGGTCGGTTACGGCCTGTCCACCGCCGTGGTGGCCGATGTGCTGAACCGTGTTCGCCAGCCCTTCAACGTCAACAGCCTCGCACTGGCAGCGGCTTGCGCTGCGGTGCAGGACGCCGAGTACCTGGAAGAAGGTCGTCGCCTCAACGAAAGCGGCATGCTGCAATTGCAGGAAGGCTTCCGTGAGTTGGGTCTGGGCTGGATTCCGTCCAAGGGCAACTTCATTTGTGTCGATCTCGGCCAAGTTGCGGCGCCGGTGTTCCAGGGCCTGCTGCGCGAAGGCGTGATCGTACGTCCGGTTGCCAATTACGGCATGCCGAACCACCTGCGCATCACCATCGGTTTGCCTGCAGAAAACAGCCGCTTCCTTGAGGCACTGGCCAAGGTTCTGGCTCGTGGTTGATGTCACTGCATTGCAACCTGCTGTGCCTATGATCGGTCGCCTGGTGGTGGTCGGTCTGGGATTGATCGGAGGCTCCTTCGCCAAGGGCCTGCGGGAAAGCGGCCTGTGTGGCGAAGTGGTCGGTGTGGACCTGGACCCGCAATCGCGCAAGTTGGCGGTTGAATTGGGGGTGGTGGATCGCTGCGAGGCGGACCTGGCGATTGCCTGCCAGGGCGCGGATGTCATTCAGTTGGCGGTGCCGATCCTGGCCATGGAGAAGTTGCTGGCGCTGTTGGCTGGCATGGACCTGGGCCGGGCGATCCTGACCGACGTCGGCAGTGCCAAGGGCAATGTCGTGCGTGCCGCCCGGCAGGCCTTTGGTGGCATGCCTGCGCGCTTTGTTCCCGGGCACCCGATTGCCGGGTCCGAGCAGAGCGGGGTGGAGGCGTCCAATGCGCAACTGTTCCGCCGCCATAAAGTGATTCTGACGCCACTGGATGAAACCGATCCTGCGGCATTGGCCGTGGTGGATCGGCTCTGGCGCGAGCTGGGGGCGGACGTCGAGCACATGCAGGTCGAGCGCCACGATGAAGTGTTGGCGGCGACCAGTCATTTGCCGCATTTGCTGGCGTTTGGCCTGGTGGACTCGCTGGCCAAGCGCAACGAGAACCTCGAGATTTTCCGTTACGCCGCCGGTGGTTTCCGTGACTTCACCCGGATCGCCGGCAGCGACCCGGTGATGTGGCACGACATCTTCCTCGCCAACCGCGATGCGGTGTTGCGCACCCTGGATACGTTCCGCAGTGATCTCGACGCCTTGCGCGACGCGGTCGATGCAGGCGACGGGCATCAGTTGTTGGGCGTGTTCACCCGTGCGCGGGTGGCGCGGGAGCATTTCAGCAAGATTCTGGCGCGTCGGGCTTATATGGATGCTGCTGTAAACGCGGATGACCTGGTGTTTCTCGCCAGCCCGGCTGGCCGCTTGAGCGGGCGGATTCGGGTGCCTGGGGATAAATCGATTTCTCATCGCTCGATCATGCTTGGGTCGCTGGCGGATGGCATCACCGAGGTAGAAGGTTTCCTGGAAGGTGAGGATGCCCTGGCGACCCTGCAGGCGTTTCGCGACATGGGCGTGGTGATTGAAGGCCCGCACCACGGGCGCGTCACCATTCACGGGGTTGGCCTGCATGGCTTGAAGCCGGCGCCAGGTCCGATTTATCTGGGTAATTCCGGCACCTCCATGCGGCTGTTGTCCGGTTTGCTGGCGGCGCAAAGCTTTGACAGCGTATTGACGGGCGATGCCTCGTTGTCCAAGCGCCCAATGAATCGTGTGGCCAAGCCATTGCGTGAAATGGGCGCGGTAATCGAGACCGGGCCGGAAGGGCGTCCGCCACTGACGATTCGTGGTGGCCAGACACTGAAAGGGCTGACGTACGCATTGCCGATGGCCAGCGCCCAGGTTAAATCCTGCCTGCTGCTGGCTGGGTTGTATGCCGAGGGTAAAACCTCGATTACCGAGCCCGCGCCGACCCGTGACCATACCGAGCGGATGTTGCGTGGTTTTGGTTATCCGGTGGAGGTGGCGGGGGCAACGGCGTCGGTCGAGTCCGGTCACTCGCTGACCGCGACGCATATAGAAGTGCCGGGGGATATTTCGTCCTCGGCGTTTTTCCTGGTGGCGGCTTCGATCGCCGAAGGCTCTGAGCTGTTGCTTGAGCACGTGGGCATCAATCCGACTCGTACCGGGGTGATCGATATCCTGCGGCTGATGGGCGCGGATATCACCCTGGAAAACCAGCGGGAAGTGGGTGGCGAGCCGGTTGCCGATCTGCGTGTTCGCGCGGCGCCGTTGAGGGGTATCGAGATTCCCGAAGCCCTTGTTCCGCTGGCTATCGATGAGTTCCCGGTGTTGTTCGTGGCGGCGGCGTGCGCGCAAGGCCGGACGGTATTGCGTGGGGCAGAGGAGCTGCGGGTCAAGGAGTCCGATCGGATCCAGGTGATGGCCGATGGGCTGCTGGCGTTGGGCGTAAAGTGTGAACCGACACCTGATGGGATTATCATTGAAGGCGGCGTAATCGGTGGTGGTGAAGTCCATGCCCATGGCGATCACCGGATTGCCATGGCCTTCAGCGTGGCCTCCCTGCGAGCGGCTGCGCCGATTCGTATCCATGACTGTGCCAACGTGGCTACGTCTTTTCCGAATTTTCTTACACTGTGTGCCCAAGTCGGCATCCGTGTTGCCCAAGAGGCTCAATTGTGAATATCAAAGCACCGGTGATTACCATCGACGGGCCAAGTGGCTCGGGCAAAGGCACGATCGCCGGCATCCTGGCCAAGCGCCTGGGCTGGTGCCTGCTGGATTCCGGCGCGCTGTACCGCTTGCTGGCTTTTGCTGCGCGCAACCATGGCGTCGACCTGACCAACGAAGAATCACTGAAGCTGCTGGCTGCCCATCTTGATGTGCAGTTCGTCGGGGCGACGGAAGGTCATCCCCAGCGCATCATCCTGGAAGGGGACGATGTGACGGATGATCTGCGAAACGAACAGGTCGGTTCCTGGGCGTCCCAAGTTGCCGCCTTGCCGGCTGTGCGCGACGCTTTGCTGCAGCGCCAGCGAGCTTTTCAGGAGCCGCCGGGCCTGGTGGCTGACGGCCGCGACATGGGCACGGTGGTTTTTCCCGAGGCACCGCTGAAGATTTTCCTGACCGCCAGCGCCGAGGAGCGGGCCCGTCGCCGTTACTTGCAGTTGAAGGGCAAAGTCGATGGTGTTAGTCTGTCGAGTCTGCTAGATGAGATCCGTGCACGCGATGAGCGTGACACCCAGCGTGCGGTAGCCCCGCTCAAGCCGGCGGCTGACGCCATACAGCTGGATTCCACGGAGTTGTCCATCGAGCAGGTGCTGCAACGCATCTTGAGTGAAATCGCCATTCGCGATATCGCCGGGTGACCAAGAAGGCCGCAGGGGACCAGTCATAGTCCTGTGGTGCTTCTTTTAATTGAAACTGACCCACACCGTCTGGGGTGTGGAGATGGGCGTATTCTTCGCCCTTATCAACAGGAATTAAAATGAGCGAAAGCTTTGCGGAACTCTTTGAAGAAAGCCTAAAAACCCTGAACCTTCAGGCAGGCTCCATCATCACCGGTGTTATCGTTGATATCGATTACCAAGCTCGCTGGGTAACCGTTCACGCTGGTCTGAAGTCTGAAGCTCTGATCCCGCTGGAACAGTTCTACAACGATGCTGGTGACCTGACTATCAATGTCGGTGACGAAGTTCACGTTGCTCTGGACTCGGTTGAAGACGGTTTCGGTGAAACCAAGCTGTCCCGTGAAAAAGCCAAGCGCGCTGAATGCTGGATTGTTCTCGAAGCAGCCTTCGCAGCTGAAGAAGTGGTCAAGGGCGTTATCAACGGTAAGGTTAAAGGCGGCTTCACTGTCGACGTTAACGGCATCCGTGCGTTCCTGCCAGGTTCTTTGGTCGACGTTCGTCCTGTGCGCGACACCACGCACCTGGAAGGCAAAGAACTCGAATTCAAGGTCATCAAACTCGACCAGAAACGCAACAACGTTGTCGTTTCCCGTCGCAGCGTCCTGGAAGCAGAAAACTCCGCCGAGCGTGAAGCTCTGCTGGAATCCCTGCAGGAAGGCCAACAAGTCAAAGGTATCGTCAAGAACCTCACCGATTACGGCGCATTCGTCGATCTGGGTGGCGTCGATGGCCTGCTGCACATTACCGACATGGCTTGGAAGCGTATCAAGCATCCATCGGAAATCGTCAACGTTGGCGACGAGATCGATGTCAAGGTTCTGAAGTACGATCGTGAGCGCAACCGTGTCTCCCTGGGCTTGAAACAGCTGGGCGAAGATCCATGGGTCGCTATCAAGGCTCGTTACCCAGAAAGCACTCGCGTAACCGCGCGTGTTACCAACCTGACCGACTACGGCTGCTTCGCAGAGCTGGAAGAAGGCGTGGAAGGCCTGGTACACGTTTCCGAAATGGACTGGACCAACAAGAACATCCACCCTTCGAAAGTCGTACAAGTCGGCGATGAAGTGGAAGTTATGGTTCTGGACATCGACGAAGAGCGTCGTCGCATCTCCCTCGGCATCAAGCAGTGCAAATCTAACCCATGGGAAGATTTCTCTGGCCAGTTCAACAAGGGCGATAAAATCTCCGGCACCATCAAGTCGATCACCGATTTCGGTATCTTCATTGGTCTGGACGGCGGCATCGACGGCCTGGTTCACCTGTCCGACATCTCCTGGAACGAAGTTGGCGAAGAAGCTGTTCGTCGTTTCAAGAAGGGCGACGAGCTGGACACCGTTATCCTGTCGGTTGACCCAGAGCGCGAGCGTATCTCCCTGGGTATCAAGCAACTGGAAAGCGATCCGTTCTCCGAGTACGTTCAAGAGAACGACAAAGGCGCAATCGTTAAAGGCATCGTGAAAGAAGTTGACGCCAAAGGCGCCATCATCACTCTGGCCGACGATATCGAAGCGACTCTGAAAGCCTCCGAAATCAGCCGTGACCGCGTTGAAGACGCGCGCAACGTTCTGAAAGAAGGCGAAGAAGTAGAAGCCAAGATCATCAGCGTTGACCGCAAGAGCCGCGTAATCCAGCTCTCCATCAAGTCGAAAGACGATGCTGAAGAGAAAGAAGCAATCCAGAGCCTGCGCGACAAGCCAGCTACCTCTGAGCCTTCTGCTGGTCCTACCACTCTGGGCGACCTGCTGCGTGCACAAATGGAAAAGCAGAACTAAGTTCTGTCAGACCATAGAAAAAGGGCGACTTCGGTCGCCCTTTTTTGTGCCTTGGATTTGGTGTTATGCGAACTTCGTCCCGGTGTTCTGCGGCTGGGGCGCTGTGGTCTTGCTGGTAGCGCGTTCGCGCTCATAGGCTCCATCAGCCAGTTATCACTCTTGAGTGGCTTCTGTGCCGCTAGGCGAAGCGAGGGGTGGCGGGCTCTAAAGCCGTGGCTCTGAGAGTTACGCCCCAACTCTTTGAATATAAGTCAATACTTGGGCTGTTCAAATTCCTCCGGTCATGCTAAAACCTTCGAAGCGCTTTTCCTAGCTGCTTGAAAAAGAAGGGAAAAATATGACGAAGTCGGAGTTGATCGAACGAATTGTCACCCATCAAGGGCTCCTCTCATCCAAGGATGTGGAGCTTGCTATCAAGACTATGCTTGAACAAATGTCCCAGTGCCTGGCTACCGGGGACCGGATTGAAATTCGTGGCTTTGGTAGTTTCTCGCTGCATTACCGGGCGCCGCGTGTAGGTCGCAATCCTAAGACCGGGCAATCCGTCAGTCTTGACGGAAAGTTCGTACCTCACTTCAAGCCGGGGAAGGAATTGCGAGACCGAGTCAATGAAGATGAGGAAGACGGCGTCTGAGTCTTTTTAGGTAGGAGAGGATTATGCGCGGGGTTAAGCGATTTATATTGATATTAGCTATTTTTGTCGTCGTTTTGGCGATTTTAGCGTTTGTGTTGGAAAACCAACAAGCCGTTACCCTGTCATTTTTTGGCTGGAGTAGTGCGCAGTGGCCTGCCGCAGTGTTTGTTACCTTGGCATTAATCGTCGGTATGCTGATCGGGCCGATATTCGGCGCGCTAGTCAGGTACGCAACGCGTCGTGAGCGGTCGAGTACGCCTCTTCAGCGTTAACGCCGCTATATCATTCAGAACAGGTTAGGCAGTGGATTCATCGTGTACTTTCCTCAAGTGCACGGTCCGCTTTTTTGCGCCTGTACGCCTCCCCTCCCTTTGCGCGTTTCTGCGGTTAAGCACGCTTTAGTGTTGGGGCAGTCGCATCTGAGAGGTGCCGTTATCGAAAATGGATGCAACTTGTGCGCACGCATTGATTGAAAGTGAGGTTGTTGTCGGGAACAATGCCACGGTGAAATCTGGGGGGCTCATAGGAAATGGATGGAGTAGTCGTGGATGGCGGCTTCGCTTGCCCAAAGGCCACCGTCACGATCATGCCCGGTGTATTGATTGGGCATTGCGCAATGGTCAGCGTTGATGTGGCTGCGACCAAGGATATTCCCGAGTGCGCAGTAGTGTTAAGGAACTCCGTAAAATAATTGGGGACATGGAAATGATAGATTTTTTGGATTTGAAGTCGGTTAATGCTGCGTTCCGTGATGAGTTGGTAGCGGCCTGTACACGTGTAATTGATTCGGGCTGGTACATTGGTGGTCGTGAACTGGCAAAATTTGAAGCGGAATATGCTGAGTTTTGTGGTTCTCGGTATTGTGTCGGCGTCGCGAACGGCCTTGATGCATTAATCTTGACATTACGTGCCTGGAAAGTTTTGGGAAAAATCCAGGAGGGTGATGAAGTCATCGTTCCGTCCAATACCTACATTGCAAGCATACTGGCCATTACGGAAAATCGTCTGACTCCCGTTTTAGTTGAGCCAGATGCGGATACGTTTAACTTGTGTCCATCCAATGTCAGAAAAGCGATTACTCCAAGAACACGCGTGATCTTACCGGTCCATTTATATGGCCAGTTGGCTGATATGCCAGCGTTGTTGAAAGTCGCGGCTGAGCATGATTTGCTTGTTTTAGAAGATTCCGCACAATCGCACGGTGCAAGTATTGGTGGTAGAAAAGCCGGCAGTTGGGGGGATGCATCAGGATTTAGTTTTTACCCTGGGAAGAATCTGGGGGCTTTAGGGGACGCTGGTGCAATCACTACTGATGATTTAGAACTGGCCGATACGCTTAGAGCGTTACGCAACTACGGCTCTCAGGAAAAATATAAAAACCTGTATCAAGGGGTTAATAGCCGGCTGGATGAAATTCAGGCTGCGATGTTGAGTGTCAAACTTAAATATTTGGATGTGCAAACCCAGCACCGGCGAGAAATTGCCACGCTTTATTTGGAGGGTATTAAAAACCCAAATATCAAGCTGCCTGTCACAGGGACTGGGGATGGTTGCGATGAAAGTCACGTTTGGCATCTTTTCGTCATCAGTTGCGATCAGCGCGAAGCGCTCAAGGAACACTTGACCGCGTGTGGTGTACAAACACTGATTCATTATCCAATTCCGCCGCATCAGCAACCCGCTTATTCCGAGTGGCGTGAATATTCTTTTCCCGTTTCAGAGCAAATGCACCGTCGCGTGTTGAGTCTTCCAATGGGGCCTTCCTTGAGTTTGGATGATGCACGGCGCGTTGTTGATGCTTGTAATAGTTTTTCAGGGAATGGCTGATCGGGCATGACTTTTATACGGACGAGCCTGTTGAATGCAATTGCTGTATTCATAAAAATGCTTACGCTATTGGGTATCAATAAGGTCCTCGCTGTCTATGTCGGTCCAGGCGGTTACGCTGCTATTGGTCAGTTTCAAAACGCGGTACAAATGATCACTACCTTTGCCAGTGGTGCTGTCAATACAGGGGTTACTAAATATACAGCTGAGTTTAAAGATGATGTGGCTGCGCAGCATCGGGTGTGGCGAACGGCGGGGACAATAGCTCTATCAGGATCACTGTTTTTTTCGGTTTTGATTATTGTTTTCAGTAAAACATTGGCGGCATTGTTTCTGAAGGATGAAAGTTATAGCGGTGTTTTTATTTGGTTTGGTGCGACATTGGTGTTTTTTACATTTAACACTTTGATGTTGGCTATATTGAATGGGAAAAAGGAGATAGGCAAATACGTGTTGGCGAGTATTGCGGGGAGCTTATTCGCAATTCTAGTTACAACAGTGATGTCAATGTTCTATGGCTTGCTTGGAGCATTGGTTGCCTTGGCTGTCTACCAGTCGCTCAGCTTTTTCATTACATTGTTCATATGCTTTAAGACTCCATGGTTCAAGCTATCCTATGTTGTTGGAAACTTAGACAGAGGCACGGCTGTCAATCTGTCTAAGTTCACACTTATGGCCCTTTCATCAGCGTTGTGTATGCCGCTAAGCCATATCCTTGTGCGGAATCATCTTGGGGCAACCTTTGGATGGGAGGCGGCAGGGTATTGGGAGGCTATGTGGCGTTTAAGTACGGCCAACCTTATGTTGGTAACAACGACGCTAAGTGTCTACTATTTGCCAAGATTGTCAGAGTTAAAGGACGCAAAATCCATAAAGTTAGAGATATTGAAAGTCTACAAGGTGATTTTTCCGGTGGCGGTTGTATGTGGTTTGATCATGTACGCGCTACGTGACTTTATTATTTCAGTACTTTTTACATCTGATTTTTTGCCGATGCGCGAGTTGTTCGGTTGGCAGATGGTTGGTGACGTCATGAAAATTGCCAGTTGGATTTTAGGTTACGTGTTGGCCGCCAAGGCATACTGGCGGATTTTCATAGTTTCAGAGATTGCATTTGCCCTGATATTTTATATGTTGGTGATATCGCTATCTGCTTTTGGTCTAAAAAGTGCTGTAGTTGCACACGCAATCGCCTACGGTTTATACCTGTTTTCCATGTTTGTGATTCTGAAGAAAAAAGGGATTCTTGCATGATTGGCGTGTTGCGTTACTGGATTTGTATTGTTTTTGACGTGTCGGTTTTCTGTTTATCTGCTGATAATAGCGTGTTCCTGACAGAGGGTTAGTTTTGGATAGTAAAGATTGCGCACTCGGTCCATTAGTCACTATGTGTGTGCCCGTATATAATCATGAGGGTTTTGTTGAGGCGAGCATAAAAAGCGTTGTTGCGCAAACGTATAAAAATATAGAGCTGATCATTATAGACGACGGTTCGACAGATAGATCGGCTGAAGTCGTGAGCAGATTTCTAGAGCAATGTGAGGCGCGATTCACTCGTTTTAAGTTTGTGTCGCGGCCAAATAAAGGATTGTCAGCAACTTTAAATGATGCACTTCAGTGGGCTTCGGGTACTTATTTTTCCGCGCTGGCGTCTGATGACATTCTTTATCCAGATAAGACGGCTGTATTAGTAGAGCACATGCTGGGGAATCCCGATTGTGTAGCGTCATTTGGCTCGGTGTCGCTTATTGACGATGATGGCGTTGAAAGGGGGGTTCGAAAAAGGGGCGGGAAGTACCGGTTTGATGAGGTATTTCTACTCAGGGCCGAATTGCCAGCGCCCGCGAGCATGGTGGTGCTGCAGGCCATTTTGGATGCGGGCGGTTACAACCCGGAAGTGAAGATAGAAGACTGGGATATGTGGACGCGATTGACTAAAGGGAATAATAAGTTTGTAGAGGTCCTTCCTCTCGTACTGGCAAAATATCGCATGCACCCAGGTAACACGATGAAGCAACTTGATCTTGTGCATAATGGCCTATTGATGGTTGCTGAGCAGCATCGGGATCATCCCCTATATGACCGAGTGCAGTGCGTCTTGAGTTGTGTTCGATTCAGAAATCTTGCCACGGGCCGAAAGACGGAAGCGATACACCTACTTCGCAAGCTTTTGGTTAATTTCCATAGCTACTCGGAACCAAGATTTTATCAAGGAATATTGCATCTACTATTTAGATGGTGATGCCGCTAAGTTTCAGGTCGCACTGGATCGCGGCTACCACATAAGCTTAATTTAGCTCGGGTGGCTGAACCTATCGTGAAGAAGGAAGGATTAGTTTTGAAAATGTTCGCACGCGACGCTGATGCCCTATCGGGGATGCATGTCGCTATAGCAGTGTTCATGTTGATGCTTCTTGCATACATATGGATTGGTTTTATACCCCTGAATAACGGTTCAGGTTGGGATGGAAATGATTATCTGGGCTATGTAAAGTTACTAGCGGCTGGCGAGCCTATAGTGGGTGATCCCTATCGCTCAGTAAGACTTTCAGGGTTTCTCCAACTGCTTCCATTCGCTTGGGGTGGAGCAGGGACGGCAACGTTGGTGCTTGTTCAGTTGGTATTTAATATCGGTATGATGGCAGTGGGTGCGGGAAGTCTCTTCAGTTGCTTGAGAGCGCTTGGTGTAGATTCTCGCAAGGCTGGTTGTTCAGTAGCATTGTTAATGTTCAGTTGGGCCGGTTTAGTGATGCCTGTTTTCTATCCGGTACTCAGTGATAACTTGGCACTCCCTCTTTGCTGTATGGCCATGTGGTGTTGGGTTAAGCAAAAAAGCGTGTGTCTTTATATACTGTGCGCTTGGTTTGTGTGGCTGTTTCCTGGATTGTTTTTAGTACCGCTGGGGTTGGTTGCTTTTCCTTATAAACGAGACAAAAAAAACCACGAAATCGACGTCACAGATCGATTTAAAGTCAGGCTTTTCGCTTTTTTTTCCGTGATTGGGCTGTTGCTCTACTGCTACTGGATGAGGAAAATCACAATCGTAAAGGTGGCAACCTACATGGCGAGCGGAGGAAGTACTGGTATTGCATCTCTCGTTCCGTTTTCGATTGCGATCCAGGCGTTGGCTATCGTCATCCTTGCTTGGGCTGGTGCAAGCTTTTTATGCAGCCCTAAACTTCAACAGTCACTTAGCATACGCAGTCTTGTGCTTGGTATTTGCACGATAGCTGCTAGTTATCTGGCAATGAAGCTGATCATCAATTTTTCGTCAGGGTTTAAAGGTCCTCCCTTAATAAAAAACTTGATGTTGCAAGCTGTTGGCGCCCCTTTTAAACCGTGGGTTTCACATTTCCTGTATTTTGGTCTCGTTGTTCCACTTGTCGCTGCTCAGTGCATACGGTGGTGCTTCCGTGGGAACACGAATATGCCGGTCGGTTTGCTATTTATTGTCATCTCTTTTCTTCCATTCCTGTGTTTTGGATCAGAAAGCCGTCAGTGGATCGGGGTTCTTCCGGCATGTGTGGTTATTTATGCGTTGACCGAAAACACGAGGCGCCAGCAGGTTTTCCTGGTCCTGGCATCAATTGCGTCACTGTTTACCATGTTCGGCATTCAAGCCAGCACTGCAACTGCAGTACAAAACGGGTTGGGATTTCAGAGTCCTGAATGGCAATACTATTTCGGACGGCAAGGGCCCTGGATGTCCGTTGATGTTTATAAAGTTGGCCTGATTGCGCTGGTTGGGGCGGCGGCTGTTTATATTGGTTTAGGAGTAACCAAAGATTACACGGTGGGTGAGTCGTAGCGCTAATTTTAAGCCAGCACAAAAAAGCCTGCTCTCGCAGGCTTTTTTGTGGGCGACTGCCCAGGGGGTTAGCTTCAGGTTTCCAAGATTGACTAGCTTGGATCTTTGTGTGTCCGGTGTTCTGAAAACAAAAGTTTAGTAAGTATGAAGGTCATCGGCACTGTAATAGCAATCGCCAGCAATGGAGCAGCACGCTCATCAAGACCCAACTTCTCGACCCATGCCCAAAGAACTATCAGGCTGACAAGATATTGGGCTAGATAAACCAAGGGGAATAACACTACGGATTTGATACCTTTATGACTTCCAAAGACAAAGAAGCGATTCAGTACATAAGCAAGTATTATTCCGCCAACATAGGCCATTGTATAACTTGTGTTGTAAGAGAAGTATTTCAACAGCAATAAATAGGCTCCGTAGGTCACGATGGTATTGAAACCACCTGACAACAGGAACCTCGAGAAGTCTTTCTTGAAAATTTTAGTGGCGACGTACTTGATCATCTGAGTCATCCAGCGTCGGAGATTAACGCCTTAAATTCGTCGTAGTTCCGAATATAATCAGCTGAGTCATAGTAGTGCGAAGCAAATACCATGAGTACAGCATCATGGGAATAGCGGTATTGGATACCCCACGTCATAGGCGGCAGATAAATCCCTTTGTTTGGTTTGTCTAGCACGAACTCCTCTCGGTTTCGACCGTCGTCGGCAACTACATGGATTGAGCCCTTTACGGCGATCAGGAACTGGTGACAAACGCGATGAGCGTGCTCACCCCGCGTTTCTGCGGTGGGAACATCGTAGACCAAGAAGTAACGTTCTGATTTGAAAGGTACTGTGCGTTCAAACTCTCCAACAGAAAGGCTGCCGCGAATATCAGCAACTTCCGTCATTGTGTGTAATGTTACCCCATTGACAGAAGTTTTAACTGCACTTGGCATCGGGGCCGTATGCTCGGAAACATCTTGCGTGGTATTAACCGGTTTGGCATCGACATAGCCAATAATCTTCGCAGGGTTACCGACAACGATTGCATTGGGCGGAATGGACCTTGTCACGACTGCGCCAGCGCCAATCATGGCGTTAGTACCAATGGTCAGGCCTGGCAAAATGGTGCAGTTGGCGCCAAGCGATGCACCCGTTCGAATGATCGTACGAGCAAACGTTTTTGGGTAAACCTTACTACGTGGGAAAAGGTCATTTGTGAACGTTGCATTCGGCCCGATAAAAACATCGTCCTCAATGGTGATGCCATCCCAGACTTGCACACCACACTTCAACGTTACCCGATCACCAATAATCACATCATTTTCGATGAAAACGTTGTCGCAGACATTGCATTCGCTACCGAGGCTAGCGCCCGGAAGGATGTGTGCGAAGGCCCAGATACGCGAGCCGTCGCCAATATTTTCAGACTCACAAAGCGCATGGCTGTGTACGAAAAAGTTTTTAGTGCTGCTCATTAATACCTCCATAACCTTCAATCCGCATTGGGATTGCTAACGGCCGATTTTTTGTATTTTCGTAAGTGCGCCATGCGTAGGAGCCAACGATACCTAGCCCCAGGAGATTCAGGCAGCCCAGGAAGGTGATGGTTAGCATAATCATCGCGTAGCCCGGGACTTGAATGATGCCGTGCAGCTTCGCAATAAGAGTGATGACGGCAAAAATGGCCGCAATGACTGAGCCAAAAGCACCGACCCGGGTAAGCAGCCTGATGGGCAGGTCTGTGAATGAGAACACACTGTCCATCAGATAATTGACTTTTCGGCGCAAGGTCCAGGCTGACTTGCCGTGAACTCTTTCTTGGCGAGAGTAGGTGACGACCTCTCGGCGATATCCGAGCCAGAAGATTTGAGCAATCAGAGAGCTATGTCGTTCATCCAGTGTCAGCAGCGTGTCCCTGAATGCCCGGTTACACGCGAACATATCAACGCCGCCGGGAGGTATCTCTGGAATGACATAACGACGGTAGAGGCCCCAAAAAACCTTGGATGCCATCCGGCTGGCCCATGGATCCTGCCGTCCTTCTCGGACACCGACCACAACGTCGGTGTCTTGGCGTAAAAGAACCCGATTCATTTCGAGCACCAGTTCCGGCGGTTCTTGCAAGTCTGCGGCCATTACCGCAAATCGATCGCCGCTGCCATTCTGCAATCCTGTGCGAATCGCCATGAACGAGCCAAAATTTCGCGAGAGCAAAATGAGCTTTGACCGGAAAGGCTGCGATGGCAGCCGTTCGCGAAGAATCTCGTAACAGCGATCTGGGCTGCCATCTACAACGAACACGAACTCTATATCGTTTTCGAGTTGCGTGTTCAGGCTATTTAGGGCCGAGAGCAAATCTGGCAGATTGTCCTCGTTGCGATAAACGGGAATGACCAATGTCAGCAAAGTTATTTCCTCCCTGGAGAAGTAAGTAGTGACAGCCTCAATAACGCGATCAACTTCTTCGCCTGTTTGGCCGGGAAAACAAGGTAGGGGAATTACAGTATCACACGCTTGCCCAGTCACTTCGAGCGAGCTAACTTGCGCGACAGGGTAAGCGGGTTGTTTGTAGTCTGCAACGGGAAATTGAACGCTGGTAGTGATCATTCACAACTGCCGACGTGGTTAGCACATCGGGTTGGCTGCATCTTCAAAAACCGGGACGTTGGCGGTTGGACAGATGCGAACGAATTCTGCAGGTGCTGACAAGAGCTTGTCTGCTGTCATTCCTGCTACTCGACAATCGCTTCAGCGGCAGACATCACTGGGAGGAGGCCATACCCGTCAAACGGTGCGAACTCCCGGGACGGCCAGGGATTTTCGGTCTGTTCCGGCGGGTCCCGCGCAGAGCTGATTGGCTGGTACTCAGCATCGCCCCTGTGGGAGCTTTTTTCGCCACATGCCGCCCCGGCGCTGACATGCGGCCGAAAGAGCACCATGGTAATTATGCACCCGAATACGATTTTCCTGCGGCAGGCAACCCTAGCGCCAAGTCGCCTCCCGGCCTGGTTCGTGAAAGGATTGGTTGAACAGATAGCGCGTCATGTGTGGCAAAATATACAAATCTCGAAACGGGCCGTGGGGTGAGAGTTGGCTGACAGGATATTGAAGGTGGCACGTGTTTCGACGGTGCCATTTTTCGTGATTACACAATTGAGCTCTCAGATTCAAACGCTTCAGGCGCTTGGCGCAGAAATTACAGTGGTCGCGAGTGACGACGAATTTTCAGGGAAAATGGGCACATTGCGAAATGTGGCGTTTAAGCCGATAAATATTTCAAGAAACATCAGTCTGCTAAAAGATCTAGTCAGCTTGGTGAAGCTGTTTTGGGCGTTCAAGTCTGGGAAGTTTGATATCGTTCATTCAACCACACCCAAAGCGGGCCTGCTGTGTTCAATTGCCGCTTTCCTGGCAGGCACGCCAGTTCGAATTCATACGTTTACTGGCCAGCCTTGGGTAACGATGTCTGGTATTAAAAGTTTTACGTTGAAGTGCTGCGATAAATTGATTGGCGCTTTGAATACGCATTGCTATACCGACAGTGATAGTCAGAGGCGGTTTCTTGTTGCAAGCAAAATTGTAAAGCCGGAAAGTTTGACCGTTCTTGGATGTGGATCACTGGCCGGTGTGGATCTTAAGCGCTTTGACAGAGCCAGGTATTCCGCAGACGATCTCGCTTCGTTGAGAAGCCAGTTAAGTATTTCGGATGGTGATAAGGTCATACTGTTTGTGGGGCGAATCACCCAGGACAAAGGCATCCAGGAGTTGGTCGATGCGTTCCAGAGGATCGCGTCAAGTAATGAGGTTTTTCACTTGGTACTGGTGGGGCCCTTTGAGGACAACGGCCAGGCGATTGTGGAATCTGTCGGTGATAGCACAGTAGCGAGCCGTATACACAGTGTGGGCTTTTCGGATGAGCCCGAGAAATATATGGCTATCGCGGACTTGCTTTGCCTGCCCAGTTATCGTGAAGGATTTGGCACAGTAGTCATCGAAGCGGCCGCAATGGGGCTGCCAACTGTAGGGACTGATATTTATGGTCTTTCTGACGCGGTTGTAGATGGCGTCACCGGCTTGCTGGTCCCTCCAAGAAACTCGCAAGCCCTCGGAAGTGCGTTGGTAAGTTTATTAGTTGATGATCAGGCGCGCCTACGCATGGCTGAGTGCGCCACCGCGAGGGCACGTGCTGATTTTGATTCGGTCAAGTGCGCCACATTGCTGTTGAACGATTATAAAAGGCTGTTGAATGAGCGCTGATGGGTTTGAGCAGGCTTCTTGTATTGCAGTGACTGGCGCAAGCGGTTTTGTAGGTGGTGCGCTGCTCAAGTTACTTGCCGTTGATAAAAAGTATACGGCCAGGGCCATTTACAGATCTTTGCCCGATCATCCTTTGGACGATTGCGAAACGTTTGTGTGTGGCGCTCTGAAGCCGGACACAGATTTCAGGGATGCCTTGGAAGGGGTGGATGTCGTTGTTCATTGTGCCGCCCGAGTGCACGTCATGGATGAACGTGCCACCGATCCAATGGCAGAGTTCAGGATTACGAACGTGGCGGCAACACATAATCTTGCGACGCAGGCAGCGCAGAGCGGTGTGAAACGCTTCATTTTCATCAGCTCAATCAAGGTAAATGGCGAGTCTACGCAGCGGGACAAGCCCTACCGTGCAGACGACGTTCCTGGCCCCGAAGACCCCTATGGACTTTCTAAAATGGAGGCGGAGGAGGGCCTTAAGCGTATCGCAACCGAAACAGGGATGGAGGTGGTCATTATTCGTCCGGTTCTCGTATATGGGCCAGGCGTCAAAGCTAACTTCCTCAAGATGATGACGTGGTTGAAGAAGGGGGCGATCCTGCCCTTCGGAGCAATCAACAATAAGAGAAGTCTCGTATCTCTGTATAACCTTACGGATTTGATACGTGTTTGCCTTGAGCATCCCGCTGCAGCCAATCAAACGTTTTTGGTGAGCGACGGAGAGGATGTATCCACTACGCAGTTGCTGAATAAAATGGCTCGTGCATTGGGTTGTCGTGCACGGTTATTACCAGTGCCGAGCGCATTGCTTGTCGCTGCCGCGACGGTACTGAACAGAAAGTCATTGTCTCAACGTCTATGCGGTAGCTTGCAAGTCGACATTGAAAAAAATCGTACGCTCTTGGGTTGGAGTCCCCGAATGAAGGTCGATGAAGGTCTTAAGTTGACCGCAGAACACTACTTGGGGAATAACGCGAGATGAATTATTTGGCCGTTTTGTTGGTGTTTTTGACGTCGTTTCTGCTAACGGGCATGTTGCGCAAATACGCATTGTCCCGCAGCTTGATCGACGTTCCGAATGCACGCAGTTCCCATTCTGTTCCAACGCCTCGGGGCGGCGGGGTGGCCGTCGTGGTCACCGTCATGCTCTCCTTGATCAGCCTTTATCTTGTGGGTGAAATTGATTTCCCTGCATTCATTTCATTATTTGTCTCAGGTGGGATAGTCGCCGTTATCGGCTTTATGGATGACCATGGTCATATAGCCGCGCGCTGGCGTTTACTGGGGCATTTCATCGCTGCGGCTATCGTTCTTTGGTGGACGGGCGGGCTACCGGTAATTGCGTTTTTCGGGTGGCAGGTGGACTTGGGCTACGTGGGTTATGTAGGTGCGCTGCTTTATCTGGTCTGGATGCTCAATCTCTACAACTTCATGGACGGAATTGATGGTTTGGCGGGTGTCGAGGCCATCAGTGTCTGTTTAGGGATGTGCGTGATTTATTTGATCGCCGGACATGCCACCTTGATTCCGGTAAACGTATTGTTCGCTTGCGCGACAGCGGGTTTCTTGTGCTGGAATTTCCCTTCGGCGAAAATTTTCATGGGGGATGCGGGCAGTGGTTTTATAGGCATTCTGCTGGGAGGGCTCTCCCTTCAGGCAGCCTGGGCATCTGCTGACTTGCTGTGGTGCTGGCTCATCCTGCTGGGCGTGTTTGTTGTTGACGCTACGGTCACTTTGTTGCGCCGTCTGCTGCGTGGCGCCCTTGTCTATGAGGCGCATCGCAGCCATGCGTACCAATATGCATCGCGCCATTTTGGCAGGCACGTTCCGGTAACCGTGACGGTGTGTCTAATCAACGTTTTTTGGCTTTTACCCCTGGCGGCCTGTGTCGCCTATTCGCTTGTGAGCGGAGCCACTGCGTTGATTATTGCCTATCTTCCCTTGATCGCTCTGGTAGTGCGTTTTCGCGCAGGTGAAGCGGAAGCTAAAGCGGAGTGATCCTGATAGAATTATTTGTAGGATTGTGGTTAAAAATATATGAATTTCTGAGGGAGCTATGGATCAGGTCAGGGGATTTTTGCTAGGCCTCCCGCGCAGGCAAAAAAGGTTAATCCAGGTCACCGTTGATGTGGTGCTTATCTGGTGTGCGTTATGGATGGCTTTTATCGTGCGCTTGGGCATTGATGATATGGTCAATCCATTGGTTCAACACCTTTGGTTATTCGTAAGTGCTCCCGTTGTGGCGATACCCCTCTTTATCAGGTTCGGGCTCTATCGGGCGGTGATGCGATATTTTGGGAATGACGCACTTATCACCATTATCAAGGTAGTCAGTCTATCGTCCCTGATATTGGGTGTTGTTGTTTATTGGTACAGCAATCATCAGACTATCGTTCCTAGATCTATTATCTTCAATTATTGGTGGTTGAGTTTGATTATGGTGGGTGGCGTGCGTTTAGCCATGCGCCAGTTTTTTCTGGGTGATTGGTCTTCTGCCGCTCAATATGTTCCCTTTACCAACCGCGACGACGGACTCCCGCGCGTTGCGATATATGGTGCTGGAGCCGCCGGTAATCAATTGGTTGCCGCGTTGCGGATTGGAAGAAGTATGCGTCCGGTTGCGTTTATAGATGACGATGAGACTATAACCAATCGGGTCATTTCCGGGCTTCAGGTTTATAACTCCAGGCATATTCAAAAGATGATAGACGTCACGGGCGCACAGGAAGTCCTGCTGGCTGTGCCGTCCTCTTCCAGAGGTCGACGTAGGGAGATTCTGGGTTTCCTGGAAGGCTATCCGTTGCATGTTCGAAGCGTTCCGGGTTTTATGGATTTGGCCAGTGGACGGGTCAAAGTCGATGATATCCAGGAAGTTGATATCGCGGATTTACTCGGTCGAGATCCCGTGCCAGCCCAGGAAGAGCTTTTAGAGCGCTGCATTACGGGCAAGGCCGTCCTGGTCACCGGTGCCGGAGGTTCTATTGGTTCTGAACTGTGCCGTCAAATTTTGGAGTTGCGTCCGACTTGCCTGATTCTGTTCGAGCACAGCGAGTTTAACCTTTATAATATTCTCTCTGAACTTGAGCATCGAGTTGCCAGGGAGGCGCTATCTGTTCGTCTTTTGCCTATTTTGGGATCTGTGCGTCATCAGGAAAAAATAGCCGACGTATTAAGAACCTGGCACGTCGAGACTGTTTATCATGCTGCTGCCTACAAACATGTTCCTATGGTTGAGCATAATATCGCTGAGGGTGTGCTAAATAATGTGATAGGCACATTGAACACTGCCCAGGCTGCCCTACAGGCAGGAGTGGCTAACTTTGTGTTGATCTCCACTGACAAGGCGGTGCGGCCGACAAATGTCATGGGTAGCACCAAGCGTCTTGCTGAAATGTCCCTCCAGGCATTGAGCCGCGAATTGGCCCCTGTGTTTTTTGGAGATAACTCCAATATTTCAAGGGTCAATAAAACGCGTTTCACCATGGTACGTTTTGGCAATGTACTCGGTTCCTCGGGTTCGGTGATTCCGCTATTTCACAAGCAGATTAAGTCAGGCGGTCCATTGACCGTGACCCACCCGAAAATCACCCGCTACTTCATGACTATTCCTGAGGCTGCGCAACTGGTCGTTCAGGCTGGCTCCATGGGATGTGGGGGGGATGTTTTTGTTCTTGATATGGGAGAACCCGTCAGGATTGCCGAATTGGCAGAAAAAATGATTCACCTGTCCGGGCTAAGCGTGCGCTCGGACAAAAATCCCCACGGTGACATAGCCATCGAGTTCACCGGCCTTCGTCCTGGTGAAAAACTGTACGAAGAGCTGCTGATCGGTGACAACGTGGTCGCTACCCAGCACCCAATGATCATGAGCGCCAACGAGGACTATCTTTCCTGGGACGTTCTCAAAGGCAAGCTCACTGAGTTGCTCGCTGCTGTCGACCAGGACGATTACACACGGGTTCGCCAGCTTCTACGTGACACCGTCAGTGGTTACGCCCCGGACGGTGAAATCGTCGACTGGATCTACCAGCAGCGCCGCCTGGAACCCTGAACTTACACCCTGTAACTCACCCGTTTTTGACTCTCCCCGGACATCGCCTAAGTTTGAAAAGCAGCTTCGGAAAGCTGCTTTTCTCTTATCGATGTCATGGAGCGTCACCAATGCGTAAAGCTTATGTCTCAGCCCTCGTTTTTACTTTTTTCACCAGCATTTCGCTAGCCATCACTGCAGCACCCTCCCGGCAACCCGAAACCCCAACCCCCATCACCACCCAACTGACCAAGGTCGACCAAGCCACCAAGGTCAGCCTCAACTCCGCAGACGCCGAAACCCTGCGTCGAGACCTCTTCGGCATCGGCGCCGCCAAAGCCAAGGCCATCATCGCCTACCGCGAAACCAACGGCCCCTTCACTGCGATAGATGAGTTACTGGAAGTAAAGGGCATCGGCAAGGCGCTTCTGGAAAAGAACCGCGACCGGCTTGAGGTGAATTGAGGATCTGAAAGCAGGCGAGGAGGCCGGTCATCGACCGGCTTTCTTCTGTTCAGCAAGTTCTGCTTTCAAGCTTCCCCGAACCACATCGAGTATCCGTGTCGCCAGCTCGGCATTCTCCACACTTCTCGCCAATACCAACGCCCCCACCAGCGTCGACATCAGCACCAGGCTCTGTTCCCCGGCATTCGGGCTGCCAAGTGCCGCTTCAACCTGCTTGAGTCGAGCATTGAGCACCTCATCCGTCGTGGGGCTGTGCTGCCCGCGCAAGCCCATTTCCGACGACATTGTCGTCAGCGGGCATCCTTCATGCGGGGAGGTCTGGTGCCATTCCGACAGGTAGCTGTCAATAAACGCGTGCAATGGCCGTTCCTGGCTGAACAGTTGTTCACAGTGTTCATCCAATTGCGCGGCGGCCTCTTGTAAGGCCTTTTCCACCAACTCGTCCTTGGACTTGAAGTGAGCGTAAAACCCGCCATGGGTCAGGTTCAGCGCTTTCATCAGCGGCTGCAAACCGGTCGCACCGATGCCGTCGCGGCGAAAGCGGACAGAGGCTTCCTTGATGATGCGCTGGTGGGTTTGAGCTTTGTGGTCTTGTGAATAGCGCATGGGGCGGCCTCCGAAACATCAGGCCATATTAACCAAGCTTGCCTGGGCATAGGCGGGTGTTTACAAAATTGTGCGGCTCCAGGGTGGAGCCGCTTCAGGATCAGCGATCCTGTGCGTCCTTGGCGTCCGCTTGGGCGTTACGTTCGGCCACGCGTTGGCGTTGTTCCTCGGTCAGTTCAACCTTGTTGGCGCTGTCTCGCAGCATCAACAAACCACCGACGATCGAGCCGATCGCGACCACTAAAATCAACCAGGCATACCACGGCATAGGGTTCTCCTTGAGGCAGCAAACCGTGGAAAAATTTCCCACGGTAGTTGCTGCTTTGAGTAACGGGCTTTCTTAGTAGTTCATTGTAGGCCCGTTCCTGCGCAAGGTCTCAGAGCCCAGTCAACATCGCATCTGCCGGCGCATCGGCGCGGTCTTGTGCGGTCAGTTGGAAGTACACAAAACCCACCACCATGAAGCCCAGGAAGATCAGCCCGATCAACGCGTTGAACCACGCCATTGCCACCAGGCATACCACCGCCAGCACCAGGGCAATCCCCGGCACGATCGGATAGCCCGGTGCGCGGAAGGTACGTTCCAGCAGCGGCTCGGTTTTGCGCAGTTTGAACAGGCTGAGCATGCTCATGATGTACATGACGATCGCACCGAACACCGCCATGGTGATCATGGCCGCAGTCAGGGTCATGCCACCCAGGTTGATCAGCCCGTCGCTGTAGATGGCGGCGATGCCGACGATTCCTCCGGCGATGATTGCCCGGTGCGGCGTCTGGAAGCGCGACAGTTTGGCCAGGAAAGAGGGCAGGTAGCCTGCGCGCGCCAGGGCAAAGAACTGGCGGGAGTAGCCCAGGATGATCCCGTGGAAGCTGGCCACCAGGCCGAACAGGCCGATCCACACCAGCATGTGCAGCCAGCCCGAGCTGTCGCCGACCACGGTTTTCATCGCCTGGGGCAGCGGGTCGTTGATGTTCGACAGGGTGCGCCAGTCACCGACGCCGCCGGCAAAGAACATCACGCCCATGGCCAGAATCACCAGGGTGAGGATGCCGCTGATGTAGGCCTTTGGAATGGTGCGCTTGGGATCTTTCGCTTCTTCGGCCGCCATGGCGGCACCTTCGATGGCGAGGAAGAACCAGATGGCAAATGGAATGGCCGCAAACATCCCGGCGATCGCCGGTGCGCCGAAGGTGTCGGAGCCGGCCCAGCCGTTGAGGGCGAAGTTGCTGAAGCTGAAGGCGGGGGCGACCACACCCATGAACACCAGCAGTTCGGCCACGGCGAGCACACACACCACCAGTTCGAAAGTCGCCGCCAGCTTCACGCCGAGAATATTCAGGCCCATGAACACGATGTAGGCGCCGACGGCGGCGTGTTTCGGATCCAGCGCCGGGAACTGCACGTTCAAATACGCACCGATTGCGAGGGCGATGGCCGGTGGGGCGAAGACGAACTCAATCAGCGTTGCCAGCCCGGCGATCAGGCCACCTTTCTCACCAAATGCCCGGCGGCTGTAGGCGAACGGACCGCCAGCGTGAGGAATGGCGGTGGTCAGTTCGGTGAAACTGAATATAAAGCAGGTGTACATGGCGGCGACCATCAAAGAGGTCACCAGGAAGCCTAGCGTTCCCGCGACGCCCCAGCCGTAGCTCCAGCCGAAATACTCGCCGGAAATCACCAGCCCGACGGCGATGCCCCACAAATGCAGGGTGCCCAAGGTGGGTTTGAGTTGTGTGTTCATCGTGTAGCTCTCCCTGAACGGTTTGGAATGTTTCAGGGCATTGCAGCGGGCATGCCATTCACCTGGCCCGTGTCGTAAAGGCGCCGAACTGTCGCCGAGGGAACGGTTTGGCGTTTGAATGGGTTCCGGGCCTGCACCAGATAAGGGCGCGGCCTACAGGAAACGCTCACAAATCCCCCTGTAAACCCCGCATAAACCCACTCTTTACGCCGTCTTTACGCCCCACCCATACCGTCGCTCTCGTTCCTTTACGCCACTCCTGCGGACAATCCTCCTACACGCGGCAGTCGCCGCACGACGGAGAAACTTCCATGAGCGTTCTGGACGGGGTGTCACTGCTGTTGGCTGTGGCGCTGTTCATTTATCTGCTGGTTGCGCTGCTACGCGCGGATCGGAACTAGGAGCAGGCTATGCACAGTTATGACTATTGGCTGATCATCGCCTTCTTTGCCTTGGTGCTGATTCCGGCACCGGCCCTGGGGCGGTTCTACTACAAGGTAATGGAAGGGCAGCGAACCTGGCTCACGCCGGTGTTCGGCCCGGTTGAGCGTGTTTGCTATCGCCTTTCGGGTGTCGATGCAGACCAGGAGCAAAGCTGGCAGAAATACGCGCTGGCGTTGCTTGCGTTCAACCTTGCCGGTTTTGTGCTGCTGTTCGGCATCCTGGTGTTCCAGGAATACCTGCCGCTGAACCCGCAGAAATTACCGGGTCAGGAATGGACCCTGGCGTTCAACACCGCGATCAGTTTCATGACCAACACCAACTGGCAGAACTACAGCGGTGAAGCGTCCCTGAGCTACCTCAGTCAGATGGTCGGCCTCACCGTGCAGAACTTCGTCAGTGCCGCCACCGGCCTCGCCGTACTGGTCGCGTTGTGCCGTGGGATCGGTCGCAAATCCACCAAGACCTTGGGCAACTTCTGGGTCGACATGACCCGCGCCACCCTCTACGGCCTGTTGCCGTTGTGCCTGGTGTTTGCGTTGTTCCTGGTGTGGCAGGGCGTGCCACAAACCTTCGCTCACTACGTTAACGCCGTGACCATGCAAGGCGTTGACCAGGTGATTCCACTGGGGCCGGCCGCCAGCCAGATTGCGATCAAGCAATTGGGCACCAACGGCGGTGGCTTCTTCGGGGTCAATTCGGCGCATCCGTTCGAGGACCCGACTGCCTGGGCCAACCTGTTTGAGCTGGGCGCGATCATCCTGATTCCCGTAGCGCTGGTGTTCACCTTTGGCCATTACGTGAAAGACCTGCGTCAGAGCCGGGCGATCCTCGGTTGCATGCTGGCCTTGTTCATCATCGGCGGTGCAACCGCGATGTGGGCCGAGTACCAGCCCAACCCGGCGCTGAACAACCCGGCGGTGGAACAGGCCGCGCCGCAGGAAGGTAAAGAAGCGCGCTTCGGCACTACCGGCACTGTGTTGTGGTCGGTGGCTACCACCGCCGCGTCCAACGGTTCGGTCAACGGTATGCAAGACAGCCTCAACCCGCTGAGCGGTATGGTGTCGCTGGTCAACATGATGGTCGGCGAAGTGATCTTCGGCGGCGTCGGTGCCGGCATGTACGGCATGTTGCTCAACGTGTTGATCGCGGTGTTCCTCGCCGGCCTGATGATTGGCCGCACGCCGGAATACCTCGGCAAGAAACTCCAGGCCCGGGAAGTGCAATTGCTGGTGGTGACCTTGTTGGTGATGCCGGTGGGTACCCTCGTACTGGGCGCCATCGCCGCCAGCCTGCCTGGCCCGGCCGGTGCCATCAGTAACCCTGGCCCCCACGGTTTCAGCCAGTTGCTGTACGCCTACACCTCGGCCAGTGCCAACAACGGTTCGGCGTTCGGCGGCTTCAGCGCCAACACCGCGTTCCACAACCTGATGTTGAGCCTGTCGATGTTGCTGGGCCGCTTCGGCTACATCCTCCCGGTTCTGGCGTTGGCCGGCAGCCTGGCGATGAAGAAGACCGCACCGATTGGCCAGAACAGCTTCCCGACCCACGGCCCGCTGTTTGTGACCCTGTTGACCGTGACCATTTTGCTGGTGGGCGGCCTGACCTTCCTGCCGACGCTGGCACTTGGGCCTATCGCTGAACATCTGAGCATGGGCTTCTAAGGGGATATGAAAATGAATATGCCTGCAAAAAACGCGGCTCCCGTGAAGACCCAGGAGCCGGCCAAGACCGCAATCTCGGCCCTGTGGCGCCCGGCGCTGGTCCAGGCCTTCGTCAAGCTGGACCCGCGCCAACTGCAACGCTCGCCGGTAATGCTGGTGGTCGAGCTGACTGCGATCCTCACCACGATTCTGTGCTTCGTGCCGGAGGTGGCCGTACCGACCTACGTCGCGGTGCAAATCGCCGTGTGGCTGTGGTTCACCGTGCTGTTTGCCAACTTTGCCGAAGCCCTGGCTGAAGGTCGCGGCAAGGCCCGCGCCGACAGCCTCAAGGCCGGCAGCGAGGGCCTCAGCGCGCGCCGCAAGGAAGCCGATGGCAGCTTCAAGGTCGTGCCGGCCACCAGCCTGCGCAAAGGTGATGTGGTGCGTGTGGCCGCCGGGGAAATGATCCCGGGCGATGGCGAAGTCATCGAAGGTATTGCCGCGGTCAACGAAGCGGCAATCACCGGTGAGTCCGCCCCGGTGATCCGCGAATCCGGCGGCGACCGCTCGGCTGTCACCGGCAACACCCGCCTGGTCTCGGACTGGCTGATGATCCGCATCACCGCTAACCCTGGCGAGTCGACACTGGACCGCATGATCGCCCTGGTGGAAGGCGCCAAACGCCAGAAAACCCCCAACGAAATCGCGCTGGACATCCTGCTGATCGGCCTGACGCTGATCTTCCTGCTGGTGGTCGTGACCCTGCAGCCGTTCGCCCACTTCGCCAATGGCAACCTGCCGCTGGTGTTTCTGGTAGCGCTGCTGGTTACCCTGATTCCGACCACCATCGGCGGCCTGTTGTCGGCCATCGGTATCGCCGGTATGGACCGCCTGGTGCGCCTCAACGTGATCGCCAAATCCGGTCGCGCGGTGGAAGCAGCGGGGGACGTGCACGTACTGTTGCTGGACAAGACCGGCACCATCACGTTCGGTAACCGTCGTTGCACCAACGTGATCGCCGCGCCCGGTGTCAGCGGCAAGGAGTTGGCCGAAGGCGCGCTGCTGGCGTCCCTGGCGGACGACACGGCCGAAGGCAAGTCCATCGTCGAATACCTGCGCGGCTTGCACCCGCAAGCCGAGCCGTCGACGGATGAGTTGACCTCCGTGCCATTCAGCGCGGAAACCCGCCTGTCCGGTGTCGACTACCAGGGCCGCGTGTTCCGCAAAGGCGCGGTGGATTCGCTGCTGGCCTTCATTGGCCTGCAACGCCGCGACCTGCAACCGGCACTGTCCCGGGAAATCGACAAGATCGCCCAGAGCGGCGGCACCCCGTTGCTGGTGTGTGCCGACGGCAAATTGCTCGGCGCGATTCACCTCAAGGACGTGGTCAAGCCCGGCATTCGCGAGCGTTTCGCCGAGCTGCGCAAGCTGGGGATCCGCACCGTGATGGTGACCGGCGACAACCCGCTGACCGCTGCTGCGATTGCTGCTGAAGCCGGCGTGGATGATGTGCTGGCCGAAGCCACTCCAGAGAAAAAGCTGGCACGCATTCGTCATGAGCAGAACGACGGTCGCCTGGTTGCGATGTGCGGCGACGGTGCCAACGACGCCCCGGCGCTGGCCCAGGCGGACGTCGGCATGGCGATGAACGACGGCACCCAGGCCGCCCGTGAAGCCGCCAACATGGTCGACCTCGACAGCGACCCGACCAAGCTGCTGGACGTGGTGCAGATCGGCAAGGAATTGCTGGTGACCCGAGGCGCGCTGACCACCTTTTCCATCGCCAACGATGTGGCCAAGTACTTCGCGATCCTGCCGGCGCTGTTCGCCTCGATCTACCCGCAACTGGGTGTGCTCAACGTGATGCACCTGCAAAGCCCGCAGAGCGCGATCCTCTCGGCCATCGTGTTCAACGCCCTGATCATCGTGGTGCTGATCCCGCTGGCACTGCGCGGTGTGCGTGTGCAGGCGGCGAGCGCGGCGGCGTTGCTGCGTCGCAACCTGCTGATCTACGGCCTGGGCGGGATTGTGGTGCCGTTTGTGGGCATCAAGGCGATCGACATGCTGCTGACCGCGCTGCACCTGGTTTGACCCGATGCCTGCAGGTGCCGGCACACCGGCGCCTGCAGGTTGCAATGACCGAATTGAGGAATTTGAAATGTCCAACATGATCCGCCCGGCCCTGAGCCTGCTGGTGTTGATGTCGCTGATCACCGGCGTGGCCTATCCCCTGGTTGTCACCGGTGTGGCGCAAGTCGCGTTCCCCGACCAGGCCAACGGCAGCCTGGTACACGATGCCAGCGGCAAGGTGCGGGGTTCGAGCCTGATTGCCCAGGATTTCACCGGTGACGGCTGGTTCCACCCACGGCCATCTGCGGGTGCGTTTGCTACCGTTTCCAGCAGTGCCAGCAACCTCGGCCCAAGCAACCCGGCGCTGGCTACCCGGGTATTCGACGACGCCAACAAACTGCTGGTGCCAGGCCAGGGGCCGGTGCCGATGGCCATGCTGACTACCTCCGGCAGCGGTCTTGATCCACACTTGCCACCACAGGCGATTGCCTATCAACTGGCCCGGGTAGCCGCCGCGCGTAATCTGCCGGTGGCGACCCTGGAGCGCCTGATGGACGAGCACATCGAAAGCCCGCTGGTGGGGCCGCCGGTGGTGAACGTTTTGGCGCTGAACATGGCCTTGGAAAAGTTGTAAGCAGTGGCGCCGCCAATCGCGGGCAAGCCCGCTCCCACAGTTGACTGAGTTTCATCTTTGGAATGCGGTCGAAAGTGGGAGCGGGCTTGCTCGCGAAGGCTGACTTAAGAAATCCACATCAACACCTGAAGGAAGACTGCCCGCATGAGCGACTCCGGCCGCGCCGATGCCCTGTTAGCCGAACTGCCACGGGACGGCCGCGGCCGGCTCAAAGTCTTCCTCGGCGCCGCTCCCGGCGTGGGCAAGACCTACGCCATGCTCCAGGCGGCCCACACTCAGATGCGCCAGGGCGTGCGACTGATCGCCGGCGTAGTGGAAACCCACGGCCGCGCCGAGACCGAAGCCTTGCTCAGCGGCCTGCCGCAACAGCCGCTGCTGCGCTCCGAATACCGCGGCGTGATGCTGGAGGAAATGGACCTCGATGGCCTGCTCGCCGCCAAGCCCAAACTGGTGCTGGTGGACGAGCTGGCCCACAGCAACGCCCCGGGCAGCCGTCACGAAAAACGCTGGCAAGACATCCAGGAATTGCTCTCTGCCGGCATCAACGTATTCACCACGGTCAACGTCCAGCACCTGGAAAGCCTCAACGACCAGGTACGCGGTATCACCGGCGTGCAAGTGCGCGAGACCTTGCCCGACTGGGTCCTGCAGGAAGCCGACGAGCTGCTGTTGATCGACCTGCCATCCCGCGAACTGCTGGAGCGTTTGCGCGACGGCAAGGTCTACGTGCCGGAACAGGCCCGCGCCGCCATCGACGCCTTCTTCACCCAGACCAACCTCATGGCCCTGCGCGAGCTGGCGATGCAAACCGCTGCGGCCCACGTCGACGACGACCTGGCCCAGGGTTACCGCCAACTGGGCCAGGCCGCGCCCGCCGTGCGCGGCCGGCTGCTGGTGGGCGTGGACGGCGATGCCCAGGCCGAACGCCTGGTGCGCCACGCCAGCCGCGTGGCCCAGCGTCGGCATTTGCCGTGGAGCCTGGTGCACGTGGATAACGGCCGGGTGCGTGACGAGCAGTCGCGCCTGCGCCTGCAAAACGCCCAGCAACTGGCCGAGCGCCTTGGCGGTGAAGTGGTGTTGCTGCGGGCGGGGGAGGTGGCGAAGACGCTGATCCAGCATGCGGCCGAACGGCGGGCCAGCTTGATTCTGGTGGGGCAATCGCGGCCGCGCTGGCGGCGTAATCTGTTTGGCGGCGGCTTGGCCGCGCGCCTGCTGCGTAATGCCCGGGGCCTGGAAATCAACGTCCTCGACAGCGACGAAATCCCGGCCCCGCCACGCCTGCCGGATGTGCGTGGGCTGGTGTGGTTTGACTATGCGCTGGCGGTGGTAGCGACCGTGATCGCGGCGGCCGTCGCCTGGGGTGTCGCCAGTGTGCTGCCGTTGCCGAACATCTCGCTGGTGTTCCTGGCCGCCGTGCTCCTGGTGGCGGTGCGCAGCAGCCTGGGCCCGGCGCTGGCGTGTGCGGCGTTGTCCTTCCTGAGCTACGACTTCCTGTTTATCCCGCCGAATTTCTCTTTCGCGATCCAGCGTGAAGAGGACGTGCTGACGCTGTTGTTCTTCCTGCTGATGGCGGCGCTCACCGGCAACCTCGCCGCGCGCCAGCGTCGGCAGTTGCAGGCGTTGCGCGATACCCAGGAAGAAACCACCGAGCTGCTCGACCTGTCGCGCAAGCTCACCGCCGCCACCGATCGCCAGGCGGTGATCAGTGCCGCCGCGCACCATCTGGAAGGCTGGAGCGACCTGCAATTGTGCCTGCTTAACCGCGACGGCCAGGGCGACTGGAAGGTCGAGACCGGCGGCCCGATCACCTTCACCGAAGCCGAACGCGCCGCCGCCGATTGGGCCTGGCAGCATGATCAGCCGGCAGGCATGGGCACCGGCACCTTGCCGTTTGGTCGCTGGTGGTGGTGGCCGTTGTCCAGCGAGGAGGGGCCGTTGGGCCTGCTGGGTGTCAGCCCGAAAGCCGGTCTCGAATTGAGCGGCCAACGCCGTCGCCTGCTCACCGCCTTGAGCCAGCCATTGGCCCAGGCCCTGGCCCGTGCGCAACTCGGCCAGGAACTGGAAGCGGCGCGCCTGCACGGCGAAACCGAGCAATTGCGCAGTGCCTTGCTGGCCTCGGTGTCCCATGATTTACGCACGCCGCTGACCTCCATGCGCGGCAGCATCGACAGCCTGCTGGCCCTCGGCGAGGCGATTCCCCTGGAGGATCGCCGGGAGTTGCTGGAAGGCACCCGCGATGAAGCCGAGCGCCTCGACCGCTACATCCAGAACCTGCTGGACATGACCCGCCTGGGCCACGGCGCCCTGAAGCTGGCGCGGGATTGGGTTTCTCCCGGCGATATCGTCGGCAGTTCCCTGGGCCGCTTGCGCGCGGTATTGGCGCCGCTGCAAGTGACCACCGACGTACCGCCCGAGCTGCCACTGCTCTACGTGCATGCGGCCTTGATCGAGCAGGCGCTGGTCAACGTATTGGAAAACGCCGCACGCTTCTCGCCGCCCCAAGGCCGCTTGAAGCTCAGCGCGGGCGTGGTGGATAACCAATTGTTTTTTGCCGTCGCCGATGAAGGCCCGGGCATTCCCGAGGAGGAGCGTGCGAAAATTTTCGACATGTTCTACACCGCCGCCAGAGGTGATCGTGGCGGGCAGGGCACCGGGCTCGGTCTGGCGATCTGCCAGGGCATGGTCGGTGCCCACGGCGGGCATATCAGCGTGGCCGACGGCATTGAAGGCCGCGGCACCTGCATCACTTTATTCCTGCCATTGCAGGCCCAGCCTGGCCTGGAAAGCGAACCTTGAGCTACCCTCTTTTCTTCACGGATTTTGATTGGACACCATGAGCCAGACTGCGACGATTTTGGTCATTGACGACGAACCGCAGATCCGCAAATTCTTGCGTATCAGCCTGGCCTCCCAGGGCTACAAAGTGATCGAGGCCGGCACCGGCAACGAAGGCCTGGCCCAGGCCGCCTTGAGTAAACCGGACCTGCTGGTGCTCGACCTCGGCCTGCCGGACATGGACGGCCAGCAGGTGCTGCGTGAGTTTCGTGAGTGGTCCGCGGTACCGGTGCTGGTGTTGTCGGTGCGAGCCAGTGAAGTGCAAAAAGTCGAGGCGCTGGACAACGGCGCCAATGACTATGTGACCAAGCCGTTTGGCATCCAGGAGTTTCTCGCGCGGGTGCGCGCGTTGCTGCGCCAGGCGCCGGCGGGGGAGGCCCAGGAAGCGGCGTTGCGCTTTGGCCCGTTGACGGTAGACCTGGCCTATCGCCGGGTGCTGCTTGACGGTGTCGAAGTGGCGCTGACCCGCAAGGAATACGCGGTGCTTGCGCAGCTGGCGCGGCATCCCGGGCGGGTGATTACCCAGCAGCAACTGCTCAAGGATATCTGGGGCCCGACCCATACCGAGGACAGCCATTACCTGCGGATTGTGGTGGGGCACCTGCGCCAGAAGCTGGCAGATGATCCGACTCAGCCACGGTTTATCGTGACTGAGGCCGGCGTTGGGTATCGGCTATTGAACACCGAAGCCTGAAGCGTTAGCTCAACCTGTGGCGAGGGAGCTTGCTCCCGTTGGCGTGCGCAGCGCTCCCAGGATTTTGGGGTCGCTACGCAGCCCAACGGGAGCAAGCTCCCTCGCCACAAAAGCACTGCTCATAAAGCGTCAGTGTTGCTCACTCTCATACCGGTCCAGTGTATCGCTGGCAATCTCCCGCCCCAGTGCGATCAACTCCGGCGCCTTGTAAAACTCGAAAAACCGGCAAACCCGCTTCGGCACGTTGATCAGAATATCCGGCGGGTACCCGGCGATCTTGTACTGCGCCAACGACGTCTGCATCACCTCAAAACTCTGGTTGATCAAATCCAGCAGCGACGCCGGCCCCACGTTATCGATGATGAACGAACCGGTCGCCGACTTCGGCGCGCCGGCCTTTTCCGGTGCGGCCGCCGGCTGCTGCGCCTCGGGTTCGGCAGACTCCAGCCACGGGTTGATATCGGCAGCCTGGGCCAACAGCGCTTCTTGCTCCAGCATTAACAACTGCTCGGCCTGCTTGCGGCGAAACGGCAAGTGCGAACCCAGTGAGCGCACCAGGTTATCGAAGCGGCTCCTGAACGCCGGCGGGCGCTGGATCACCGGCAGCGTGTAGTGCTTCTGGTTGGTGGAGTTGAGGTTGACCGCAATGATCAGGTCGCAGTGGCTCGACACCACCGGCACGATCGGCAAAGGGTTCAAGAGGCCGCCGTCCACCAGCATGCGGTTGCCCTGCATCACCGGGGTAAACAGGCTGGGAATCGCCGCCGAGGCGCGCATGGCCTGGTGCAGGCAGCCTTCCTGGAACCAGATTTCCTGCTGGTTGGTCAGGTCGGTCGCCACGGCGGTGTAGGGAATGCGCAGGTCTTCGATATTGATCTCGCCGACGATCTTGCGGATCTGCCCAAAGACCTTTTCGCCACGGATCGCCCCCAGGCGAAAACTCACGTCGACCAGGCGCAGCACGTCCAGGTAATCGAGGCTTTCGATCCAGTTTCGATACTCGTCCAGCTTGCCTGCGGCATAGATTCCGCCGACCACTGCCCCCATGGAGCAGCCCGCGATGCAGGCGATGTCGTAGCCGCGCTTTTCAATTTCCTCGATCACGCCGATATGGGCGTAGCCCCGGGCGCCGCCGGAGCCCAGCACCAATGCAACACGTTTCTTCATGACCTGATCCTTTGCAAAACAGATGACCACAATGCACCCATCAAGGGGCGCGCTTCAATCATCAGCGCTGCAACCGATTATTTTCGCGATCGGGCTACTCTGCTCGGGTATGCTCTGGCAATCGGCACTGCGGATTCAGGCAGTCGGATAAGGCACTTTTCGGTGTAGGCAACGTCTACACCTGTGACTGTTTTTTCTTTTCTTGAGGTGTCATTTGATGAAAGCCTGGATGTGTGTGCCTGTGATCGTGTTGGCCCTGGCCGGTTGTGCCGGGAAAACTGCTTATCGCGACAGCTGCGGCACGCAACTGGACGCTGCGTGGCACGAACTGGACCTGGCCAAGGCCGAAGGCTTTGCCGGCACCGTGAGTTATTCCAAGGCCCTTTCATTGCTGACTGGCGCCAAGACCCAGCAGCAGTTCGAAGCCTTCGAAGGCTGCTCGAACAAGGCCGAAAAAGCCCGCTTCTATATTCGTGAGTCTCGTGCAGGGCGTTGATCCCGGTCAGGGTGTCAGGGAGCGGTAATCGTTAGGGTTGTACGTGGCGTTTGTATTGCCAGGCGCCACGCCAGTCAGTTAACAGGGGAAGCGCATGGCAGGGTTGGTAGATCAGTTGGTCGCTCAGGTCATTGGCCTGGAAGTAGGGTTGCTGAACTGCCAGGCGCGCCTCGCCGCCGTCACGGACGACGAGGCCCTGCATGACCTGCGCACCACCGTGCGGCGCTTGCGCAGCCTGTTGCGGCCATTGCGCGGGTTGCCCGGTGTCGAGCAACTCGAACAGGCCGCCAGCGCCGTCGGCCAACTGACTACACCCTTTCGCGACCGTGAAGTGCTGGCCGCGTACCTCCATCAGCACGGCTATCACGAGGCGGCTGACCGGCGCACCCGGCAGCAGGCGGCCACCTACCGCTCGGTCGCACAAGGGCCGGAGCTGGCGCAACTGCTGTTGATCCTCGAGGCATTCCCCCGCTTTATCCGCGCTTCCCAACGGCAGAAGCTGCTCAAGGGCCTGCGCGCGCGCATTGAAAAACGATTGGCCAAGCAATGGAACCGGCTCGGCGAGGCACTCCACGACCCGAACCATGACCGTCATCGCCTGCGCCTGTTGATCAAGCGCGTGCGTTATGCGGCCGAGGCTTATCCCGAGCTGGACAAGCTGCCCCCCAAAGCCGTGTCCCGTCTCAAGGCCGCTCAAGGCGCCCTCGGCGATTGGCACGATTGCTGGCAATGGCTGGCGCAAGCCGGGCACGAGCCCGATTTGCAGCCGTGCGTGCCCGGCTGGCACCGCACCATGGCCAAGGCCGAAGGGCAGGCGGATCGTGTGCTGGATAAGCTGAGCGCTGACTGCTTCGCTTGAGTCCGCGGCCTATCTGTCCGGCTTTTTGGCTGGAATAGGTGCTGTACGGCGCAGGCCGGGTGGTTAAGATCCCTCAATCCTTTTTTCAAGTTGAGATCGCCATGCGCTTTAGTGATTTGCTCGACGCTGCCCGCAACCATCCCCTGGACGTTTCGATCCCTGCCGAATGGGCCCAGGGTCGTGCCACCTTTGGCGGCCTGGTGGTGGCGTTGCAATACGAAGCCCTGCGTGCGCAGGTTCCGGCAGATCGCCCGTTGCGTTCGCTGGCGATTACCTTTGTCGGCCCGGTGGCGCCGGATGTTTCGGCAAGCTACGAAGTCGAAGTGCTGCGCGAAGGCAAGGCTGTCAGCCAACTGCTGGGGCGTGTGGTGCAGAACGGTGAAGTGATGACCCTGGTGCAGGCCAGTTTTGGCGCCTCGCGGCCATCGCAGATCGATGTTGAAGCCGAACCGGCGCCCACCTTCAAACACTGGGATGAGTGCCAGGAGTTGCCTTACATCAAAGGGGTGACACCGGAGTTCATGCGGCACCTGGCGATGCGCTGGAGTGTGGGAGGCTTGCCGTTCACCGGCAATAAATCCCGTGAGATGGGCGGCTGGGTGCGCTTGCGTGGCGATGTGAAAGAAGAGCCGCTGACCGAAGCGCATATCCTGGCGCTGGTGGATGCGTGGCCCCCGTCGGTGTTACCGCACCTGACCCAACCGGCCGCGGGCAGCACCCTGACCTGGACCATCGAATTCGTGCAGCCGCTGCAAACCCTCAGCACCCTGGACTGGTGCCAGTACCTGGTCCATATCGAACATGCCCGCGACGGCTACGGGCATGCCGCTGCGCAGCTGTGGAGCCCCGACGGCCAGTTGATTGCTATCAGCCGTCAGTCGGTGGTGGTGTTCGCCTGAGGCTTCAGACCAGCAGGTGTTGGTCATGGGAGGCGTCGCTGGCGCGGGCCTCCAGGCGACGACCGTGGTGCTGCAATGCCAGTGCCGCCACAATGCCGACAACGCCAATAGCCACACTTGCCGGGTTCTCGCTGAACACCCCGGACACCATCAACAGGAAGCCGATCACCAGCAGGGGCAGCGCCAGCAGTTGCAACACTTGATTGGTCCCATGCTGATGATTTTGCGGGTGGGTGCGCCATTGCCAGGCGGGGAGATTTGGATGACGTTTGCCCATGATCGTGATTCCTCTGTCCGTTGAAACATCTTGAACAGAGTGTAGGCCGGGCAGGGTGGGGCGGCGAATCAAGGATGGCTATGGGGGCCATAGCCGTCCCTTTAAGGTTTACAGCTTCAACTGGCCGATGGCCTTGCTCAGCTCCCCGGCCAGGGTTGCCAGCTCATTGCTGGTGGTCGCCGAGTCCACAGTCTGTTGCACGGTGTTCTCGGTGACGTCTCGAATGCTCACCACTGCCCGATTCATTTCCTCGGCCACATGGCTTTGTTGTTCGGCGGCGACGGCAATCTGCGTGTTGCTCTCGCGCATTTGCGCCACGGCGCCGGTGATTTCGGCGAGGGCAATCCCGGCTTCCTGAGCCTGTTGCACACAGTCGTCGGCCTTGAACGAGCTTTCCTGCATGAAGTCCACCGCGTCCCGGGTGCCGGCTTGCAGGGCCGAAACCATGCGCGTGATTTCATCGGTGGAGCTTTGCACGCGCTTGGCCAGGTTGCGCACCTCATCAGCGACCACGGCAAAGCCCCGACCCATTTCGCCGGCGCGGGCGGCTTCGATGGCGGCGTTCAGGGCCAGCAGGTTGGTCTGCTCGGCGATGCTGTGAATCACCCCGACCACCCCCATTGATTTTCTGGCTGTCCTCGGCCAGTTTCTGGATCATTTCAGCGGTCTGCTGCACGCCGGTGGACAGCCCGGCAATCGAGCGCTGTACCCGGCTGACCACTTCCTGGCCGCTGCCGGCGAGGGTGTCGGCCGTCTGGGACAGGTCGCGGGTAGCGCCGGCGTGCTGGGCGATGTGGTAGACGGTCGCGGTCATCTCGTTGATTGCGGTGGCGGCCTGGTCGGTTTCGCTTTGCTGGCCGAGCATGCCGTGCTGCACCTCGTTCATGCTGCTGGCCAGGCGTGCGGCGCCGTCGTCCAGTTGCTTGGCGGTGCGCGCGACGGTGTTGACCACCCGTTGATAACCCGCCTGCATCGCGTTAAAGGCACTGGCCATCTGCCCGACCTCGTCCTTGCAGGCCAGGGGCACGCGGGCCGAGAGGTCGCCGGTTTTCTCGACGTGCAGCATCACGTCTTTCAAGGTGTTGAGCTGGCTCAGCAGAAAACGGATCAGCAACTGTGAGGCGCCAAGCATCGCCAGCATCAGGATCATGACCGCCACCGCGTAGTTGGCGAAACGTTCTTCGAACACCTGGCTCAGGCTGGGGGCGTAGGCCAGCACGGCGACGTGTTGGCCGTCGGCGCGGGCGATCACCTCGGCGCCCATCAGCGGGTTTTCGCCGAACAGTGGCATGGGGTTGATATCCACCCAGCCGTTGGCCGAGTCGAGGGCTGACAGATCCTGGTCGCCCAGCTGTGGGAGTTTGCCCTTGGCAAATGTCAGCCAGTGCTCGCCCTTGGGCAGTGGCTGGCCGGCAGGCCAGGCACCGAGCAAGTGCGCCTGGGCTTGCGCCGACGCCTGGGAGGCGTGGCTGCGGGCCTGCTGTTCGAGCTGCACGGCGTACAACACCAGCAACAGGGTGGTGATGAACGCGACCGCGTTGACGGCCCAGAATTTGTACTTCAGTGAGATGTTGCTAAGCCAGGCACCCATGGAAGGTTTTCTCTGATAGCGGAAACAGCATTGGCAAGGTGCCATTATTGTGCCGCTATCGAGTCAACAGGTTTTGATATGGGTCAATGCGCCGCGTCAATCCGGCACAGGCAATCCAAAAAACGCGCGGGCGCAAGCGGTAGTGTGTTGCGCGAGGTCTTCCACGGTCTCTTCGCGGTGCAAGGCCACTTCCCGCAGGACCTCCGGCAAATAGGCCGGCTCGTTGCGACCGTTTTTCGGTTTGGGCCGCAGGGTTCGTGGCAGCAGGTAGGGCGCGTCGCTTTCCAGCATCAGACGGCCCCGGGGAATTTCCCTGACCAGCGGATGCAGGTGCGTCCCGCGACGCTCGTCGCAGATCCAGCCGGTGATGCCGATATGCAGGTCGAGGTCGAGGTAGCTGAACAATGCGCGCTGCTCGCCGGTGAAGCAGTGCACCACGGCGGCCGACAGGTGATCGCGATAGTCCCGCAGGATTTCCAGCAGGCGCTGGTTGGCGTCGCGCTCGTGGAGGAATACCGGGAGTTTCAGCTCCACGGCCAGGGCCAGATGCTCTTCGAGGACTTTTTCCTGCTGGGGGCGCGGCGAGAAGTCCCGGTTGAAGTCCAGTCCGCATTCACCCACCGCACGTACACGGCTCTCCTTGAGCAAACCGCGCAGGCGCCTGGCGCTTTCGGCATTCCAGTCACTCGCGGAGTGGGGGTGGATACCGGCGGTGGCGAACAGGCGTTGCTCGCTTTCGTCCAACTGCTGGCACAGCTCCAGGGCCTGTTCGCTGCCGTCGACACTGGTACCGGTGAGCACCAATTGGCTCACCCCGGCGGCGTAGGCACGCTCGAGAACGGCCTGGTGCTTTTCGTCGAAACTTGGGTTGGTCAGGTTGACGCCGATATCAATGAGTTGCATGGTGCTACCTCCGCCTGCGGTCGGAAAGCATATCAGAGCTGTAGATTTATAAGAAAAGCCAAGAACTACAACGAGTTAAAGCTGTCTTTGAAAGTCGCAAGTAACACCGTGTTTGGTTTGTCGCCATCTGCCGTGCAACCCTTGCGCCCAAAGCCTGCGCTCATGGCGCTCTGTTTCTGTCCCCCAACGCCTCGTTTTTCGCGACGCAATGGGCAGTATTCTTTCTTCCGGAGAGCGGATGATCCGACCCTCGGCGTTGCTTGTGTTGTGCCTGACGTTACTGCTGCCCATGGCGGCGGTTGCGCGTCTGGACGGGCCGCTGGAAGTGACCAAACCCGGCAAGGTCCGCGACCTCGCGGAAATCCGCAGCAGCCGCACCCTGCGGGTGTTGGTCAACCAGAGTCGCAACAGTTCCGGCGAAGTCCAGGGCCAGGCCATCGGTGTTGAATACCATCGCCTGCGCGCTTTCGAGCAGTACCTCAACGGTCACGCCCGTGACGGAGAGGAAATCAACCTCAAGATTATTCCCAAGGCCAAGGATCAGTTGATCGGCGCGTTGGCCCGCGGCGAGGGCGACCTGGTAGCGCCCGGCGAATTGCTCGACGTGAAGGCGGCGCACAAGATTGCCACCAGCGACCCGATTGCGAGCGACGTGCCGTTGTGGCTGGTGGGGCTCAAGGGCGAGCGACGGTTTACCAAACTGGAGCAACTGTCCGGGCGCACGCTGGCGCTGACCACCGGCAGCGCCGCGTCGGATGCGATCAATCAGGTCAACCAGAAACTGGCGCTGCACAAGTTGCCGCCGGTGAAGGTGGAGTGGGTAGACCCCAGCCTGGCGGTGGAGGACGTGCTGGAGATGGTCCAGGCCGGGATTTTCCACCTGACCATCGTCGAGCGACCGATTGCCGAGCGCTGGGCGAAGATCCTGCCCAAGCTGCGTTTTGACCGGCAAGTAACCATCAGCGAGCCGGGCGAAGAGTATTGGTTCGTACGCCAGGATGCCTCGATGCTGCGGGCCAGTATCGACCGTTTCCTCAAGACCTACCGCACCCCGTCCGACCAGGATGTGGCCTTCCAGCGCATCTACCGCCGTCTCTATCAAGTACGTTATCCACTGGCCCGGGCCGACCGCCAGCGCCTGGAAAAACTGCGTCCGGTGCTGCAAAAGCATGCCCGGGAGCAAGGCATGGACTGGCTGAACCTGGCTGCGCTGGCGTTCAAGGAGTCGGCCCTCGACCCCGGTGCTCGCAGCAGTGGCGGCCCCACCGGGCTGATGCAGATCACCCCGTCGGCGGCGCAACGGGTCGGGGTCAATAACATCGAGAACCTGGACAGCAACGTGCAAGCGGGCGCGCGGTACCTGGCGATGATCCGGCGCAAGTTTTTCTCAAGCCCCAAACTCAATGAGCGCGAGCGCATGGCCTTCGTCCTGGCGGCCTACAACATGGGCCCCGAGCGGGTTCAGGGAATGCGCGCCGAAGCCCGGCGCCGGGGTCTCAACCCGAATCAATGGTTTTTTCAGGTCGAGCGCATTGCCATGGAGCAAGTGGGAATGGGCGGCGTCAGCTATGTTAATAGCGTGAACAAGTATTACCTGGCGTTTGATCGGGAGCGCGAGTCCCTTGAGCCCCCGGCAGCGAAAATTGCCTCGCGTAAGTGATCTATTTTTTCGATGTTAATTAGGCAATTTATCGGCTTTTATCATTGTTTAAACTGATTAATATAGCGGCCAACCAACCCCTACATTGAAAAGGATTATCAGCATGAGCCCATTGATCACCCGCATCCTCTCCACCCGCGCCGGCTACGGCCTGACCGTTCTGCGAATTTTTGTCGGAATCATCTTCGCCGCTCACGGTTCGCAGAAACTCTTTGGCTGGTTTGGCGGTGGCGGCCTGGCGGGCACGGCCCAATGGATGGAAAGTATCGGCCTGGCGCCGGGTACCTTGATGGCCGTGTTGTCCGGCGGTACCGAGTTTTTCGCCGGGCTGGCGCTGATCATCGGTTTGCTGGCACGGCCTGCGGCGTTGGGCCTGACGATCATTTCCCTGGTGGCGATTTTCTCGGTGCATATCCATAACGGTTTGTTCATGGCCAACAACGGTTATGAGTTCGCCCTGGCGCTGCTGGGCGGTACGCTGGCGGTGTTGCTGGAAGGTGCAGGCAAACTGTCTGCCGACCGCGCCATCACTCACTGATCCCGCGAAATTCCCTTTAAAGGCCCGCCCCGTGCGGGCCTTTTCGTTGCCAGGGATTCTTGACACCGCCCTAGCGGCTTCTCTAGGATGTTGCCCATGCGCCGATTTAAACAGCTAATTGCGGGGCGCCACCGGTGACTGATCACAGTCCCGACAGAAGCCAGAGCCCATGGGCCGGTTTCGAAATTCCGCTAAAGCGCTGGTTCGGTGTTGCCTCTCACCTGCCCGCAGACTTTTGAGGCAGAGACACGACACGATGAATGCACTACGCCCCCTCATACGCCTGGCCCCGATCACCGCGGACCTTACCCAACGCAATCCGAAAATCCTTCTGGGCGGCAAGCACCAGCCGACGCTGCTGCGCTATCTGGACGGCTGGCCTCGCCGCACGGGGCGGCCTTCGGCGTTTCTGATCCAGTTTGTCGAAGACGGCGACTCCCTCGCGCGCTTTGCATCCAACAGCTTTGACCTGGCCGTGATTCAAGCGCCGAGTGCGAGTGATGCGGGCGAAGTGATACGCCAGTTGACCCGTATTGCCCGTCAAGGGCTGATCGCCCGGCGTTGAACCCTCAGTAAAACGCCGCTGAAGGCAGGTGCTGGCGACGGCGACGAACAAGGAACATACCCCACGCAATCAGGCACAGTATCAGCGGTACGGGCAGGATATTGAGCAACTTAATCTTGCGCTCCAGGGCATGAACCTGGGCGTATGCCTGAACCTTCAGCGCGTGAATTTCCATGGGCACTCGCAAGCGTTCCTTGTTGAGTGCCTGCAGCAGTACGTTGGAGGTGATCGCCTGGACTCCTGGCGAAAGGGTGCGGGGGTTCAGTAATTGCCATTCCTTTTCCGTTCGTTCCAGGCGTTGCACCAGTTCGGCGGATTTTTCCCGGTAGGTCTGTGCAGCGTCTTCGCGCATTGCCTGCAGCACCTGTAATGATCGACCGCCGCCTGCGCGGGGGCGAACGTTCATCAGGGCATCGGGCGCCGCCAGGTTATCCAGGGTGTTCAAGACAAACATCGCGTTATCGGACGACGCTCCGCTCATCGTGCGGTTGCCTGGGCCCATTCCTGCCACTCGGTCGCTGAGCAGGTCGGTGTCGGCGACCACCACGACGTGGATGTACGCAGACTTCTGCACGCTGGCGTCACGCCCGTTGATCCCCTCAGGAAAGGCGGAATAGGCAGGCCCCTCGACGCGGGCGGCAATCACCTGTTGCTGGCCGCGCGCGGTTGCCTCCCTGGTCAGCGAGTCAAACGGTGCTGGCAGGGCGAAGCGCTCGGCATCAAACAGCGCCGCTTGCCCGGAGCTTTGGAGCAGTGGAGTAAAGGTCATGCGGCTTTTTTTGGCGGGAGCCAGTGCGCCACTGCTCAAGACATTCACGCTGTGCAGTTTCCAGGTGCTGATGTCGTCCTGTGCCATCGCCTGGCGGGGCAGGGTCAGCGCAGCGGGGTGGCGCACCGCTGACTGCCCGGTGGTCATGATCACTGAGGTGGCATAGTTGCGATCGGCGAGTACCTTGTTCGTCGACATCTGGATGCCCCAAGCGCTCAGCAACGCTTCCAGCCTGGGGTTTTCCGGGCTTGTGAGGCTGGCGTCCAGGCCGGTAAGCGGGTCGATAAACATCATCAATTTGCCTGCGCCCAGCACAAACTGATCGATTGCGTACAAGGTTTGATCAGGCAGTTTGCCGGGGTGAACCACCATCAAGGTTTTGACGTGTTCGGGAATCTTCTCGATACCTGGCTCCAGCGTGACGAGCCTGAATTGGCGGCGCATCTCTTGAAGCAGCTGCCAGGCAGGCGTATTCACGCCGTTGCGCTCGTCCCGCTCACCCTCCATTGGCAGCCGGGATATCAGGCCTATGACGGGTTGCTCGGGGTGAATCGCCTTATGAATCAGATGGCTGATTTCATATTCCAGCAGTGATTCCCGGTCCGGGCTGAATGACTCGATGCTGTGTGGCCCATGACCGGCGCTGCTTGCGACGAGGCCGAAGAACCCTTGTTGGTCGTCAAGTCCCAGTAACCTGGCCTTGTACTCATCCTCTGAAAAAGGGGTGGGGTCGATAAGGTGAAGGTTGATGTTGCCCTTTGCGATTTTTTCATACTCCCTGAGCAGTAACTCCACACGTTTGCTGTAACTTTCCAGCGGGTTGGTTCTTTGCGGATGTTTGCTGGAGTTGAAAAAGTACAGGTCAACTGGCTGTTCCAGTGAGGTGAGTAGTGCCTGTACTGGTGAGGAGAGTGTATGAATTTTTTGTTCTGAAAAATCCAGCCGTATATTCGGAAGCTTATGTGCCCACACCAGGTTAAATGCAAGAAAGAGTAAAAATAGGGTGAGAATTGTGAGGCTGGCGCTTAGTGGCGTTCTCATCGTCATTTGTCCTTCTCAACCGTTTCTGACATTCAGGGCGATGATCGTTGCAGCGAGAAAGGTTACGATCATGCTGATAAAGTACAAACTGTCCTGAAGAGCCAGAACACCCTGGTCAATGGCATCAAAACGCGTCGATGGGCTCAGGGAGATAATCCGGTCAACAAGCCAGATGGGGGCTTGGTGTTCAATGGCATCAAGAATCGATGACAACCCGCTGGCGGCCAGCAGCAAGCACAGGGTTACTGTAAATATAACTGCCCGGTGATGGGTCAGTGTGCAAATAAAACAGCCCGCCGACAGATAACTTCCGGCTAATAGCCAACTTGCCAGGTAGTGGGAGGCGATAACGGTATTGTCCGGATTTCCCAAGTAGTTGACGGTGATAACCAAGGGGAAAGTCAGCATCAAGGCAACACCGGAAACAACCCAGGCTGCCAGAAATTTACCGGCAACCATTTCGAAGCCAGTGACCGGCAGACTCTTTAGAAAGTCCATGGGCCCCGTATTGTGCTCGTCCGCCCAAAGTTGGGTGGCAAGCACAGGAGTCAACAGTAAATAAAGCCAGGGGTGCAGTTGGAAAAAACCGTGCAGGTCGACACTGCTTTGCTCCAATAGCTGGCTTGTATGGAAGCCAAATGCAGTGGCGGCTGTCACGAACGCTGCCGTGCTCAGATAAGTGACGGGGGCTGAGAAGTAACTGGCAAGTTGGCGCTTGAATATGACCGGTAGACGTTTCAATTCGATGCCTCCTGGCTCATATGGTGGACCACGTCGTCCAAACGCCCGGGCTCCAGGTTCAGGGCGTTGATTTTCCAGCGGCGGTGGGTGATCAGTGCGTTGATGTGGGGGTAAATGGTTTGCCCCGGTATGGCGAGCACGGTCACTGTGCCGGGGGTCTCGCGGTCTTGCTCGATGCCGGCGACCCCGGGTAATACCGCCAGGGCGAGCAGGTCCAGCGGCATGTCTGCGGCAAGGGTGACCGCCTGGTGATGACGGGAACTGCGCTGCAGTTCGGGCAAGGAGGTGTCTGCCACCAGGCGACCGTCGGCGATTACCAATGCCCTGTTACAGATGCGGGTCAGCTCTTCAGGAGTCCGGGACGCGACAATGATCGTCATTTCGTCGTTCAACGACTTGATGAGCAGTCTGACTTTGTGTTTTTGGTCGGCGCTCAGGCCTTCCGTTGGCTCATCGAGTAACAGCAGGCTGGGGTCATGCAAGATTGCCTGGGCGATGGCGACCTTGCGTTTCAAGCCTGGCGGGAGGGTTTCGATCGGGCATTTGAGTATCCGCCAAAGCTCCAGCCGTGCGACCGCCCGGTCAATCATTTTGCGCTTTTGCGCGCCGTGGAATCCGCGTACTCCAGCGATAAACTCAAGAAAACCTTTCACGCTCATTGCGTTGTGGCTCAGTAATGATTCTGGCTGGTAGCCCGTCATCTTCTTCGCCTGGAGTGGGTTGTGGGCTATATCATTACCAAATATTTTTATATGGCCTGAAGAGGGGGCGATCGAGCCTGAAATCATTTTGATGATGGTTGTTTTTCCCGCGCCATCACTTCCAAATAGTCCCAGGCATTCCTGGGGTTGGGCGTTGAACGAAATATTATGAATGATGCTTTTTGCGCCCATCTTTTTTGTCAGGCTCGTTATCTCGATCATTATGCTTTTCTACTGAAAGGATATGGCAAGGCGCGATTAGATCGATGCCCCGATTAACCTGCTTGAGCAGCAGGTTGTGGATGTTCGAAAAGTCAAAACTTGAAAACTTTATGATTGGCGCGGTCCAGTGTCGTACTGTTAAAAAATGGTACGTTCAATGGGCTGTGTTGGAAACGCTGAAACGCCTGAATAAGATAAGTCCTACGTGCCAAGCGATAGCTCGCTGAAACAATTGTTATGTTTTTAATGCTTCAATTACTGTCGTCTTTTATTTGGCGCGTATTCGAAGTCCGCCAGTGTTTAATGGAGCCTGATCATCATGCTGCTACTACGTACCCTTGTTCTTGAACAGTCCGGGCATGATGCGCCGGTCAACGGTGCCCTGCTGTGTGGTTTTGCAGTGGCTCAGATTGCTTCGAACTTCCTTGCCTATAGTCTGGATGAAGAGACGGAGCCCGGTAGTTCACGGGTGTATATTGCGGCTTTGCGTAAAAAGTCCGAACGGTACTTTCTGGGGGCGATAGATTCCAAGGAGGATCTGCAAACAGCGACCCAAGTCTTCAAGCAAATTCTGACGCTTGCCGCTGCACCCGGGGCAAAGTCCGCGAGCACCGGCGAGACGCCGATTCCCTATCATTTCGTCGATCTGAAAGGTTGCAAGCTGCCCCCCGCCAGGCCCGAAGATCATCACTCGCTGACGATCAAGAAATCCCTGGTGATGAAGGTGATCACCCTGGGCACTTCGGCGCCCGGTTTGCCCGCCATCGAAAGCAGTTCATTGATCGTGCCGTCGATTCGTTTCTCCTCAAGGATGGTTTCTCCTCCAAGGGCGGCGGAACACTCGGAGCCTGCGCCACCCGTGTCCGAACCGGCGCCCCAGGCAACCATGGAGGTGTTTGAAATAGCCGAGCCACTCGTTGAGTTGCCACCGCCAGCACTTGCCGAGGTACCTGTGGTCGCCGCTCCACCGCAGGCGCTGGCAGCCCGCCAACCTGAACCTGCCCGGCCAGAGTCGGCTTCGTTGTTTGAAGTGGACGATACGCTGGCCAATCTTGCCCGAGTGGCGCAGGAGTTGACGCAGCAAAAGCTCACCGTGCTCAGGCAGGAGGAAGCGCTTGAGCAGTTACGCCTGGAACTGCGTCAGGAAAAGGCAGACATCGAGCAGGGGAGCCAACGGAGTGCCGAGAGGGTTGCCGAAAAAGAAGCGTCCCTGGAGTTGTTGGCGCGCACGCTGGCCACTCGTGAGGAAGAACTGGCTGACGGCTCGGCGTTAAACCGGGCGGAGCAGCGTCGAATCGACGAGCGTATGCGCTATCTGGAGAGCCAGGAAACCCAGTTGCACAACCGTGACCTGGACGTTTGTCACAAGGAGCAGCAGCTGGCGGCCGCACTGTTTCAGTTGCCTGTCCTGCGGGACAACCTGAGGGTTGCACTGCAAACCCTGGATGAGTCTCTTGCGTGGCTGAATGAGACTGGACGCAGCCAGCCTGAAAGCCGCCTGCTTCAGTCGGATGCAGACTGACACTGTGCCGGTCCCGGCACCGGAATGCGTCGGCGGGTCTGGCTACTTTCCTGTGTTCATTTATCATCGACCCCCACAGCCGGCATTGGGCGTTGAATGCGTTGTGCCTGATGCGGCAGCGGGTCTGAAAAATGGAAACTTCCAGGGGATGTAGAGCTTTTGAGCACCAAGCTGATTACCAAAGAAGGTCATGAAGCCCTGAAAAAGGAGCTTGATTACCTGTGGCGAGAAAAGCGTCCTGACACCACCCGTAAAGTGACGTGGGCCGCTTCCCTGGGGGACCGGAGCGAAAACGCCGACTACCAGTACAACAAGAAGCTGCTGCGGGAAATTGACCGCAGGGTGCGCTATTTGCGCAAGCGCCTGGAAGACATGCGCGTGGTTGAGTACATGCCCGAGCAGGAAGGCAAGGTGTTTTTCGGCGCCTGGGTGGAGATTGAAAACGAACAGGGCGAGACCAAGCGTTTTCGCATCGTGGGTTACGATGAGATTTATGAGCGTATGGACTACATCTCCATCGACTCACCCATGGCTCGCGCACTGCTGCGCAAGGAAGTGGATGACGAGGCGCTGGTGCAGACCCCAACCGGCGAAGTGTGCTGGTGGATCACCGCTATCGAATATGTGAAGTAATAACGGATGGCCCGCGCGCTTTGAAGAGCGCGGGCCATCTGCGTTTTCAGCCCTCGCGCAGCACCGTCAACGGGCTGGCATTCAGCGCGCGGCGGGTGCCGAATACGCCGGCCCCGCCGATCAGCACCGCGCCGATCACCGGCAGCAGCAACAGCAATGGGTGCGGGTGCCAGGCCAGGTCGAACGCATAGCGATACAGCACCAGCGTCACCAGTTCCGTGCCCAGCGCCGCCAGCAGGCCGCTGACCGCACCCAGCAGACCAAACTCGATACGCCGGGCCTTGACCAGCAACTTGCGTTCCGCCCCCAGCGCCCGTAGCAGGGCACCTTGGCGAATCCGCTCATCGAGGGTTGCCTGGAGCCCGGAGAACAAGACCGCCATCCCCGCTGCCAGCACGAACAACAGCACGTACTCTACCGCCAGGGTGACCTGGGCCAGAATGCTGCGCAGTTGTTCGAGCAGTGCCTCCACTTGCAGGATGGTCACTGCCGGGAAGGCCCGGGACAGGTCGACGATCTGCTGGTCGTGGCCGGGCGCCAGGTAGAAGCTGGTGAGGTAGGTGGCCGGCAGGTCCTTCAAGGTGCCGGGCTGGAAGATCATGAAGAAGTTGGGCTGGAAGTTGTCCCAGTTGATTTCCCGCAGGCTGGTGACCCGGGCTTCACGGTTTTCCCCGCCGACGGTGAACACCAGATGATCGTTGAGCTTGAGTTTCAGGCTATCAGCGACCTTCGCCTCCACCGAGACGCCGGGGATTTCGTCGGTCGGCTGCGCTGTCCACCAGGAGCCCGCCGTCAGCGTGTTGCCCGGTGGCAGGTCGGCGGCCCAGGTCAGGCTCAAGTCCCGCTGTACCGCACGGTCGCCGCTCGAGTCCTTGCTGACGATCTCCTGCACCGGCGCGCCATTGATGCTGATCAGTCGCCCCGGCACCACCGGATACAACGGGGCAGACTGCGCCTGCAGTTCCAGCAGGCGTGCGCCGAAGGTGTCTTTGTCGGCGGGCAGGATGTTCAGGGCGAAATAGTTGGGCGCGTCCTTGGGCAACTGGTTTTGCCAGGTGTCGAGCAATTCGCCACGCAACAATGCAATCAAGCCCATGGACAACAGGATCAGCCCGAACGCCAGGGACTGGCCCGCCGCGGCCAGTGGATGACGCAGCAACTGGCCGAGCCCCAGGCGCCAGGGCAGGGAGGCCCGGGCCAGCAGGCGTCGCAGGCTCTGCAACAGCAGCAGGAGCAGGCCGCCGAGAACCAGCGCGGCAATCACTCCGCCGCCCAGCAGGGCGAACGTCAGCACCAGGTCGAGACTCAGGCGCCACATGATCAGGCCCAGGGCGAACAACGCGGCGCCGTAAACCATCCACGTGCTGGAAGGGATGGGCAGCAGGTCGCGCCGCAGTACCCGCAACGGTGGCACGCGTCCCAGCGCGGCGAGGGGCGGCAGGGCGAAACCGGCGAGGGCCACCAGCCCGGTGCCGATCCCGGCGATGGCTGGCAACAACCCACCGGGCGGAACGTCCGCTGGCAACAGGTCATGCAACAGCGCAAACAGGCCCAACTGCGCCAGCCAGCCGAGCAGGGCGCCGGTCAGGCTGGCCAGCAGCCCCAGTACGGTCAGTTGCAGGCTGAACAGCAGCATGGTCTCGCGCCGCGATAAACCGAGGCAGCGCAGCAAGGCACTCGCATCAAAGCGCCGGCTGGCGAAGCGGTTCGCCGAGAGCGCTACCGCCACGCCGGAGAGCAGCACCGCCACCAGGCTGGCCATGTTCAAGTAACGCTCGGCTTTGCCCAGGGCGCCACCGATCTGCTGGTTACCGTCGCGCGCATCCTGCAGTCGCTGGTTGGCCGCCAGGCCGGGCTTGACCAGGTCGCGATAGGTTTGCAGCACAGTGCCGCCCTGGGGCGCGCGCCAGAGGTCGCGATAACTGACGCGGCTGCCGGGCTGCACCACGCCGGTGGCATCGAGGTCGGCCAGGTTGATCATCACCCTGGGCGTCAGGCTATAGAAGTTGCCGGCTCGGTCCGGCTCGTAGGTCAGCACGCGGGCCAGGCGCAGGGTCTTCATGCCGACGTCGATGCTGTCGCCGATTTTCAGGTTCAGTGCCGTCAGCAGCCGTGCTTCCACCCAGGCTTCACCGGGCTTGGGGCCACCCCCGGGAGTTTCCTCTCCGAAGGGCTCGGCGGCGCTCTTCAGCTCGCCGCGCAACGGATACTCCTCGTTGACCGCCTTGATGCTGGACAGCTGGATGCCGTTATCGGTGGCAATCACGCTGGAGAACTCCACGACCCGGGCGTGCTGCAGGCCCAGTTCGGTGCCGCTCTGGATTTGCTCGGTACGGGCGGGTGAACTGCCTTCCAGCACCAGGTCGGCCGCCAGGAACTCCGTGGCGCGCAACATCATGGCGCCGTTCAGGCGAGCCCCGAAGTAACCGATGGCGGTGCTGGCGGCGACAGCCACCAGCAGGGCGAAGAACAGCACGCGCAGTTCGCCGGCGCGGGCATCGCGCAGCAGCTGGCGAAGGGCAAGGCTGAACAGGCGTAACAGCGGCAAACGTGCCATCAAGGCTCCAGGGGCGCGACCATCAGGCCGGCTTCAAGACGGATCAGGCGGCGGCAGCGGTGGGCCAGGCGCTCGTCATGGGTCACCAGCACCAGGGTCGTGCCGCTCTCTTTGTTGAGTTCGAACAGCAGGTCGCTGATGCGCTCGCCGGTGTGGCTGTCGAGGTTGCCGGTGGGTTCATCGGCAAACAGCACGTCCGGTTCGGCGGCAAACGCCCGGGCAATCGCCACCCGTTGCTGCTCGCCGCCCGAGAGCTGGCGCGGCGAATGGGTCAGGCGCTGGCCCAGGCCGACGCGCTCGAGCAGGTGTCTGGCGCGTTCGCGGGCGTCCTTGCGGCCGTCCAGCTCCAGCGGCAGCATCACGTTTTCCAACGCATTGAGGCTGTCGAGCAACTGGAAGGACTGGAACACAAACCCTACGTGCTCGGCACGGATGCGCGCACGTTGATCTTCGTCGAGGGTACTCAGGGCTTGCCCGGCGAGGGTGACTTCGCCGCTGCTGGGCAGGTCGAGGCCGGCCAACAGGCCGAGGAGGGTGGATTTGCCGGAGCCGGAGGCGCCGACGATAGCCAGGCTATCGCCCTTGTTCAGTTCCAGGCTCAGTTCGTGCAGGATAGTCAGTTCACCTTCCGCGCTGGGAACCACTTTGCTAAGGTTTCGCGCGGTGAGAATGCTTGCGCCCATGGAGAATCCAATGCGAATGTGGTTTTTGAGTGCTGGCCTGGCCTTGATGTGCATGGCCCAGAACGCAGCGGCGGGTACAGTCCTGATCGTTGGCGATAGTATCAGTGCCGGTTTCGGGCTGGATACCAGCAAAGGGTGGGTAGCGTTGTTGGGACAACGGCTCAAGAGCGAAGGTTTCGACGATAAAGTGGTCAACGCCTCCATCAGCGGCGACACCAGTGCCGGAGGTCTGGCGCGGCTGCCGGCGGCGCTTGCAGAGCATAAGCCGGACCTGGTGATCATTGAGCTGGGGGGCAATGATGGCTTGCGTGGGCAGCCACCTGCGCAATTGAAACAAAATCTTGCGTCGATGATCGACCAGTCCAGGGCCAGTGGTGCCAAGGTGCTGTTGTTGGGCATGCAGTTGCCGCCCAACTACGGCCCTAAATACACCACCGCGTTTGCCGAGGTTTACGGGGCCCTGGCCAAGGAAAAAAACGTCCCGCTGGTGCCGTTTTTCCTGGAAGGTATCGGCGGCCATCCAGAGCTGATGCAGGCTGACCAATTGCACCCGGCAGTTGGCGCGCAGGGCAAGTTGCTGGAAAATGTCTGGCCAACGCTAAAACCACTGCTATGACGCTTTTCTAGCAGCGGTCTTTCGGCTAAGGTGGCGCCCCCCCGATTTGGAGCCCCCGATGTCGCGTCCTGCCTGGTCCCTGTTTGCCTACCAACTGATCGAGCCTGACGAGCAGCTGGATCTGTTCGCCTGCCAGGAAGTCCGGGTGCATCTGGTGACGCGTCAATTGGAGTTGGGCGGGTCCATCGACCGTACCCTCTGCGGTACGTTATTGCCCGCTCAGCCACGCTGGTCGTCGGTGGATCGCTCGATCTTCCAGGACCAGCGTTTGTGCCCCTTGTGCCGGGCGATCCTGGAGTCGCAAAAGCGCGGCACACCGCCGATCTGGCCAGAGCTGCGCTTCGAACTTTGAATATGGGTGCCCGCCGGGCAGCCGTGTACAATCCATTTTTTACTACCCGTCGATCTGCGAAGGAATTCCCGGATGTTGTCGCGCCTCTCCGTCGTCACCTGCTGCCTGTCTCTTGCTGCGCTCTGCGCGGCCGGTTCCGCTGCAGCCTTGCAGTTGCCTTTGCCGCCACCGGGTGAAGATATCGTTGGCCAGGTCCAGGTGATCAAGGCCAAGTACGAAGATACCTTCGCCGACCTGGGCACGACCTACGACCTGGGTTATTCGGAGATGGTCGCGGCCAACCCGGGCGTCGACGCCTGGTTGCCGGGGGCGGGTACCGAGATTGTGCTGCCGACGCGCTTCATCCTGCCGCCGGGCCCGCGTGAGGGCATCGTGATCAACCTGGCGGAATACCGGCTCTACTACTACCCCAAGGGCCAGAACGTGGTGTACACGTTCCCGTTGGGGATTGGCCGTGAGGGCTGGGGCTCGCCGGTGGCCCACACCACCATCACGGGCAAGATCCCGAACCCGACCTGGACCCCGCCCGCCTCGATCAAGGCCGAGCACGCCGCCAATGGCGACCCGTTGCCCAACGTGGTGCCGGCCGGCCCGGACAACCCGCTGGGGCCGTTCAAGTTCACCCTGGGCACACCGGGCTACCTGATCCACGGCTCCAACATGAAGTTCGGCATTGGCACCCGCACCAGCCACGGCTGCTTCCGCATGTTCAACAACAACGTGCTGGAAATGGCCAGCATGGTGCCGGTGGGCACGTCGGTGCGGATCATCAACGATGCGTACAAGTTCGGCGCAGCCGGTGGCAAGGTGTATCTGGAAGCCCATACGCCGCTGAACGACGACGGTACTCCATCGGTGGTCGACAAGCACACTGCGGTGATCAACGCCTTGCTCAAGCGTGAAGACCTGTCCAGCAACCTGCGGGTCAACTGGGACCAGGTGCGTGATGTCGTTGCCGCCGAAGACGGTTTGCCGACTGAAATCGGTGTGCCGGGCGGGGCGCCGATGGTGTCGAGCACGCCGGTCGATCTGCAGCAATAAGCCTGCAGGCGCCATAACCCGTTATCGCCTTGCGCGGTAGCGGGTTTTTTATTGCCCGGACGTCAGCCAAATTCCAGGCAAAAAAAAGCCGATCCAAGAATGGATCGGCTTGATAACAACCCCGAAGGATTATTACTTGCGGCTTGCTTTTTCAAGCATGCGCAGAGCGCGCTCGTTAGCTTCGTCAGCAGTCTGTTGTGCTTTTTGAGCAGCAGCCAGAGCTTCATCAGCTTTACGGTAGGCTTCGTCTGCACGAGCCTGGGAGCGAGCTGCTGCGTCTTCAGTTGCAGTCAGACGAGCTTCGGTTTCTTTGGAGACGCTGCTGCAACCGGTAGCCAGAACTGCGGCCAGAGCCAGAGCAGAGAATTTCAGAACGTTGTTCATCGTGTTCCCCTTCAAGGACTTTCTATTAAATGGCTACTTTCTCAGAGTGAGCTAATAGCCGGCGTACATACTACCCATTACTTGTAGTAAGTAAACTGACGTAGCGCAAGAAGCAAAAAAAATTCTCGCGGCCAATCTATTTTGGCTAATCTTTTGAGAGTCTGTATAAAAAATATCCAGATTTTTGCACTCTGCCGGGGATTGGATCCAGCCTGAAAGGGCCGGCTGGCATGTGTTAAGCCATGTAAACATAAGTCATTTTATATATCGTCCCCGACACTATTGTTCAGATTGTCTTTTCGCCCCTCGGTATCTTTTGTGCATGTAGAGGTGACTTTAAGAGCGGGTGTTCGTCTCAAGCTTCAACTGCCGGCAATGTTCAGGCCATCGACCTAAGGATGCTCGATCGCCCTTTCTATGTCCGCCAGCGCAGAAGGATGACGAGTGCGCCTTGAGCAATTACGCGATTGGTGCCTACTATTTCCGTGGGCTGGTTGTGAGCGCTAGTGCAAGGCACTGGCGGCTTTTCTCGTTGTCGAAACCGGCACCGGGTGGCGTAGATGTTCCTTCGCCGGAAAAACATCGGTAAGGTAGGGGTCAGAAACCAAGACCCGCGAGGAGTAGTGATGAGCGAGGCGTTGTCCATCCACCATGACCAGGCTGGTCATCAGTTCGAGACCAATGTGGACGGTCATCGTGCCTATCTGACCTATATGGACCTTGGGAAGCAGACCCTGGATATCTATCGCACCTTCGTGCCCAACGCGCTGCGAGGACGTGGCATTGCTGCCGCGCTCACCGAGGAAGCGTTGAAGTTTGCCGAAGAAGCAGGTTATACGGTGATCCCGTCCTGCTCCTACGTGGAGCGCTACATGGAGCGCCACCAGCGCCATGCCGCGAAGCTCTGAGTAGCGTAAGGCGGGGCGCGGAGCGTCCCAGGCGGCATTCCCACGCAGAGCGAGGGAACGATCAAAAAAAACGCCGGGCTAAGCCCGGCGTTTTTGTGTCCGCAGTCTTTGCTCAGCCGCGTTGGCGCTTGGGCAAGACGTCCTTGAGCTTGGCATGCATGCTGCGCAAGGTGGTCTCGGTAGCAGACCAGTCGATGCAGGCATCGGTGATCGAGACACCGTATTGCAGGTCGGCCAGGTCCTTTGGAATCGCCTGGCAGCCCCAGTTCAGGTGGCTCTCGACCATCAGGCCGATGATCGACTGGTTGCCTTCCAGAATCTGGTTGGCCACGTTCTCCATCACCAGCGGCTGCAGGGCCGGGTCTTTGTTGGAGTTGGCGTGGCTGCAATCGACCATGATGTTCGGCTTGATCTTCGCCTTGTTCAGCGCCTGCTCGCACAGGGCCACGCTGACCGAGTCATAGTTGGGCTTGCCGTTGCCGCCACGCAGCACCACGTGACCGTAGGCATTGCCCTTGGTGGTAACGATGGACACGCCACCTTCCTGGTTGATGCCCAGGAAACGGTGCGGGCTGGAGACCGACTGCAGGGCATTGATCGCCACGGTCAGGCCGCCATCGGTGCCGTTCTTGAACCCGACCGCCGAGGACAGGCCGGAAGCCATTTCCCGGTGGGTCTGGGATTCAGTGGTGCGCGCACCAATCGCCGACCAGCTGATCAGGTCTTGCAGGTACTGCGGGGAAATCGGGTCCAGGGCTTCGGTTGCCGTCGGCAGGCCCATTTCCGCCAGGTCCAGCAGCAATTGACGACCGATGTGCAGGCCATCCTGGATCTTGAACGAGTCGTCGAGGTACGGGTCGTTGATCAAACCTTTCCAGCCGACAGTGGTACGCGGTTTCTCGAAATAGACGCGCATCACCAGATACAAGGTGTCGGACACTTCCGCCGCCAGCACTTTCAGGCGCTCGGCGTATTCGTGGGCAGCCTTGAGGTCATGGATCGAGCACGGCCCGATGACCACGAACAGGCGGTGGTCGGTGCCGTCGAGAATCTCACGGATGACTTCGCGGCCCTTGGTGACGGTCTGCAGGGCAGCGTCGCTCAGGGGGATTTCGCGCTTGAGCTGATCGGGCGTGATCAGGGTCTCGTTGGATTCGACGTTAAGGTCGTTGATCGGTAAATCAGCCATCGTGTTACTCGTCAGGGTCACGGGTGCCGGCCGCCAGCGATCCCCGTGCGGCGGAGCACAGCATGATTTAAGTGCAGCGGGGAGCGGAACCTTAGCGCGTTACAAGCCTGGGAGACAATGGGCAAAGGCCGCTTTAATCCAGTGCTGGCTGCACAAAAGCTTCATGGGAGAACTCGCTGGCATGGCGTGTGACCCATTCGCGGGCCAGGGCTTCGCTCTGCCGGGGTGTCGGCATGGCGCCTTCGTTGAGCCGGCAGTAACGTTCGATCTGGCACACTTGCTCGCCCATCCGTGCACCGAACAAGGCCTGCTCATCGGTAAAGGCAATGCCGACGCGGTAGCCGTTTTCAGCCTTGCGGCACCAGGCTACGTAGCCCGGATAGCGGGCCGTCAGGCCCAGTGAAGGGATGTGCATCTCGATGGCCGTGCCCTGGCGCCAGGCGCGGGGGTAATTGCAAGCGACGCCGCCCAGGCCGATAGTGTGCAGCCGTTGGCGGGAAATGCCGGAAATGGGACGTTGGGTTAATTCGACAGCGACATCATCAGGGTGAGGAAAGAAACGACCCATGCACACGGACTCCGAGCACCGTCCAGTTGACGGCGGTGGCAGCAGTATAGTGAAAGAACTGCACCTTACCGATCTGGATATCGACCAGCAATTGTTGGGGCTTCCGGGCACCTCGCTGCTGGTGTTTACCGGTGACGGATGCTCGCGCTGCCGCTTCCTGCACCAGCAACTGCCAGGTTGGGACTTGCCGGTGGACCGGGTCTGCTGGGTGGATGCAGGTCACAATGGTGGCGCGGTGGAGCGCTACGAGATCTTTCATCTGCCGGCGTTGTTTGTGGTGTGTGACGGCAAATTCCATGGAATATTAGCGTCACTGACGCGTCTGACCGCCGGCGACCTGACTCAGGGTGTGCAGCAGGCGCTCAAACGAATTCCAGAGGAGTTGCCATGATTGACGTAACAAAGCAGTCGCCACGGATCGGGATTATCGGCACCGGGGCCATTGGTGGCTTCTACGGCCTGATGCTCGCGCGTGCCGGCTTCGATGTGCATTTCCTGTTGCGCAGCGAGTACGCGGCGGTCAGCGAGCGCGGCCTGCAACTTAACAGCACGATCCATGGAACGGTGCACCTTCACCCGGTGCAGGCCTATGCCCGCGCCGCAGATATGCCGCCATGCGACTGGCTGCTGGTGGGCACCAAATCGACGGGCAATGTCGAACTGGCCCCGACCATCGCGCAGATCGCCGCCCCGGACGCCAAAGTCATCCTGCTGCAAAATGGCCTCGATGTAGAGGACAGCCTGCGCGAACACCTGCCGCCGTCGCTGCACTTGCTGGGTGGCCTGTGCTACATCGGCGTGCATCGCTCCGGGCCGGGAATTGTCGAGCACCAGGCGCTGGGCCGGGTCAACCTGGGTTACCACAGTGGCCCAGCGGCAAACGATGACGCCGACCGGCAGGCGATTGTCGAAGCAGGCGCTGCACTGTTTCACCAGGCCGGCATCGATTCCCAGGCCATGGCCAACGTGCATCAGGCACGCTGGCACAAACTGGTGTGGAACGTGCCGTACAACGGTCTCTCGGTATTGTTTGGCACCGGCACCACGGCGATGATGGCGGATGAGTCCAGCCGCGAACTGATCCAGGCGCTGATGGCCGAAGTGGTGCAGGGGGCCCACGCGTGCGGGCATGAAATTCCCGCCAGTTACGCCGGGCAGATGTTCACCATGACCGAGAGCATGGATGACTACCTGCCCAGCATGTATCACGATTACGTGCACAAGCGCCCGCTGGAGCTGGCGGCGATCTACGCACGCCCCTTGGCTGCCGCAAAGGCGGCGGGTTGTGAATTGCCACGCATGCAGGCGCTGTACCAGGCCTTGAGTTTTATTGATCGGCATAACCGCTGATTCGGGGGAACACACATGGCAAAGGGATTGGGCGACAAACTGGTGCTGGCGATTTCCTCGCGGGCCCTGTTCGACCTGAGCGAAAGCCACAGGGTTTACCTGGCACAAGGGGTCGAGGCCTATCGCAAGTACCAGATCGACCACGAGGAAGAAACCCTCGAGCCCGGTGACGCCTTCCCACTGGTGAAGAAACTCCTGAGCCTCAACGCCAGCCTCGGCCGTGCCCGGGTCGAGGTGGTGCTGGTGTCGCGCAACAGTGCCGACACCGGCTTGCGCGTGTTCAATTCGATCCAGCATTACGGCCTGGATATCTCGCGCGCCGCGTTCGTCGGAGGGCGCAGTCCTTATCCTTATCTGGCCGCGTTTGGCTGCCACCTGTTTCTGTCCACCCATGCCGAAGATGTGCGCAGCGCCCTGGATGCCGGGTTTGCCGCCGCGACCATTTTGTCGGGCGGCGCAGGGCGGGCTTCCAGCGCCGAATTGCGGATCGCTTTCGACGGCGACGCGGTGCTGTTTTCCGACGAGTCCGAGCGTATCTACCAATCGGGAGGCCTGGAAGCCTTCCAGGCCAGCGAGCGGGAGTCGGCACGCGAGCCGTTGCGCGGCGGTCCGTTCAAGGGTTTCCTGGCGGCGCTCAATTTGTTGCAGCGTGAGTTCCCCGACGAGTCCTGCCCGATCCGTACCGCGCTGGTGACCGCCCGTTCGGCGCCTTCCCACGAGCGGGTGATTCGCACGCTGCGCGAATGGGATATCCGTCTCGACGAGTCGCTGTTTCTCGGTGGCCTGGAAAAGTCGGCGTTCCTCGAAGCCTTTGCCGCCGATGTGTTTTTCGATGACCAGGAAGGGCATTGCGAGAAGGCCAGGGAGTTCGTGGCCACCGGGCACGTCCCCCATGGGATCAGTAACGAGTTGAAAATTCAGACCGAGGGCTGAGCACTGCCAAAGGCGCTGCTAAGCTGAATCAATCTCCGCCATCCTGGCTGTCCAGGAGGTTCTATGATTCGTTCGATGTTGTACGCCACGGACCTTGGTCTGTACGCGCCTTATGTGATGCAACATGCCCTGGCGCTGGCACGAACGTTCAAGGCTGATCTGTATGTGATTCATGTGGTCGAGCCCATCGGGCTGTTCGCCGAATCGGTGTTGCAGAGCTACCTTGATGAGCGGGCCTTGAGTGAATGGCAAAGCCAGGGGCTGACCACCGTGATGGCAACCATCGAACAACGGGTGCTCGACAGTTTTCGCGAGGAGCTGGGGGAAGGGGAGCAGGACCTCAAGTTGATCCGTTCGGTGCGAGTGATCCAGGGCGATCCCTGCGAAGTGATTCTCGACCAGTCGCAGAAACTCTCCGTGGATTTGTTGATCGTAGGTAGTCACAGCCAGGCGGTCGGGGTGGCGACACCCCTGGGGAGAACCGCCGCACGGGTGTTGCAGCTGTCTCAGGTGCCGGTGTACCTGGTGCCGCTGTTGCAGCGTCGACGCAGTGATGACGTGTGATTGGTAGAAAACGATAAAAAGTTCTAGATTTATCCATCTAACCTTTAATATAGTTATATACCGTCGCTGATACCCGTGGCGTCTATCCGCTTTGAGGGACACATATGAAGCTTCAACAACTGCGCTACATCTGGGAAGTGGCGCACCACGACCTCAACGTTTCCGCTACTGCTCAAAGCCTTTACACCTCGCAACCCGGTATCAGCAAGCAGATCCGCCTGCTCGAAGACGAGCTGGGCGTTGAAGTGTTCGCGCGCAGCGGCAAGCACCTGACCCGTGTCACCCCGGCCGGTGAGCGCATCATCACCACCGCTGGCGAGATCCTGCGCAAGGTCGAAAGCATCAAGCAGATCGCCCAGGAATTCTCCAACGAGAAGAAGGGCACCCTGTCGATCGCCACCACCCACACCCAGGCACGTTACGCGCTGCCACCGGTGATCAGCAGCTTCATCAAGCAGTACCCGGACGTGGCCTTGCACATGCACCAGGGTTCGCCGATGCAGATCGCCGAGATGGCCGCAGACGGCACCGTCGATTTCGCCATCGCCACCGAAGCCCTGGAGTTGTTCGGCGACCTGGTGATGATGCCGTGCTACCGCTGGAACCGCTGCGTTGTGGTCCCTCAAGGTCACCCGCTGGCCAAGCTGCCGAAGCTGACCCTGGAAGCCCTGGCTGAATACCCGATCGTGACGTACGTATTCGGTTTCACCGGCCGTTCGAAACTCGACGAAGCCTTCAGCCACCGCGGCCTGACGCCGAAAGTGGTGTTCACCGCCGCCGACGCCGACGTGATCAAGACTTACGTGCGCCTGGGCCTGGGCGTCGGCATCGTCGCCAAGATGGCGGTCGACACCAAGCTCGACAGCGACCTGGTGGTGCTCGATGCCAGCGAACTGTTCGAATCCAGCGTGACCAAGATCGGCTTCCGTCGTGGCACCTTCCTGCGCGGCTTCATGTGCGACTTCATCGAGAAGTTCGCCCCGCACCTGACGCGCGAGGTCATGGCCAAGGCCATCCAGTGCCACAACAAGCAGGAACTGGAAGAGCTGTTCGACGGCGTCGAACTGCCGGTTCACTGATCGGCTTATTTCACCTCGGTAACAGCAAACTGTTGCCGAGCGCCTCCCACCAGAATCTCCACCTCATCCCCTTCGAACTTGCCCAACAGGCTTTTGCCCAGGGGCGAGCGTGGGGTGATGACGGTCACCGGTTGCCCCACCACATCGACTTTCAACCCTGCGCCGTCCGGTGCCAGGAATAGCCACTGCTGGCGATCGTTTTCATCCACCAGCCCCAGCAATGCGCCCACCTCGATCCCGCGTTGGTCATCGTAGGCGCGCAACTGCATGTTCTGGCAGAGCATCAGCGCCTGCTTGATCTCTTCGACGCGCCGGGCCTGGCCGGCGGCCAGGTAGGACGCCTCCAGCCCCAGGGTGTCGTACTTGTTCTCGGCGATGTTTTCTTCGTGGGTTGCGGTTTCGTAGGCGGTTTGCGCAGCGCGCTGGGCGATATCGAGATCGACCGCGAGCTTGTCCAGGACCAATTGGTGAACGGCGTGCTTATTCATGGGCGGCTTTCGTGATCAATCGCAAAATTGCAGGACGTTGGCCCGGCTCTTGTCGTTGGGGGCGTTCTGGTCCTGTTGCAGCCAGAACTGGCATTTGGGGTCGGACAGGTTGCGCGGGTTATTGCGGGCCTGGTCCAGGGTCTGCTGTTGCTCCTGCTTGCGCAGGTTCTCCTGGTACTGCTCGAACATACGGTTCGGCGGCTCCGGTGCGACCACCTCCGGTTTGCCCAACTGCTGCACCACCCGGGCCACCGGTGCCACGGTTTGCTCAGGCAAATAGCGGGACCCCAGCCACACGCTCAGCACGATGGCGATAAAACCCAGCCACAGGCCGAAGGCCACGGCGATACTGAGCTTGAACAGCGAGAACGAACGATCAGACATGGTGGCCTCCTGGCGGGCGCGTGCGGCATGGCGCCGATTGTCCCACAGCCGCGTGCAGAATAATCGTGATCAACCCTTCGCAATCGAGGCTTTTATGCGGACAATCGAGCCTTTGAATGTTGGAGCCCGGAATGAAAGCCCGCTGGGATATTTTTTGCAGCGTCGTTGACAACTACGGCGACATTGGCGTGACCTGGCGCCTGGCCCGGCAACTGGTGGCGGAACACGGTTGTGCGGTGTGCCTGTGGGTCGATGACCTGCGGGCGTTCGAACGTATGTGCCCCGAGATTGATGTGCAGGTGCACCAGCAATGGCAGGAGGGCGTCGACGTGCGCCACTGGCCTTGCGACTGGCCGCAGAACGACGCGGCAGACGTGGTGATCGCCGCATTCGCCTGCCAATTGCCGCCTGACTACATGGAAGCGATGGCCGCACGCGAACGCACGCCGTTGTGGATGAACCTGGATTACCTGAGCGCCGAAGACTGGGTAGTTGGCTGCCACGGGCTGCCCTCGGTGAAATTCAAGGGCGTGCAAAAGTACTTCTTCTTTCCCGGATTCCGTCCCGGTACCGGCGGTTTGCTGCGCGAAGCCGGGCTGCTGGAACAGCGCGATGCCTTCCAGCAAGACGCCGCCGCCCGGCAGCAGTTTCTGCAGGCGCTTGGGGTTTTCCCGACCACGGGCGCGCGGATCATGTCGTTGTTTGCCTACGAAAACGCCGGGCTGGCCAGTTGGCTCGACGTGCTGGCCGCCGATGGGCGCGCCACTCATCTGTTGGTGCCGGAAGGGCGGATCCTGGGTGATGTGCAGCGCTGGCTGGGCGTCGAGTCGCTGAGCGTGGGCGACGTGCACCGGCGCGATGCCTTGACGCTGCAGGTGCTGCCGTTCGTACGCCAGGAGCAATACGACCGATTGCTCTGGTGCTGCGACTTCAACGCCGTGCGCGGCGAAGACTCCTTTGTGCGGGCGCAATGGGCCGGTCGACCCCTGCTGTGGCACATCTACCGCCAGGACGAAGACATTCACCTGGACAAGCTGGATGCCTTCCTTGAGCTGTACACCGAGGGCTTGTCGCCGGCCGCGAAAGTCGCGTTGATCACTCTTTGGCAGGCCTGGAACGCTGATGGCGATATGGCACAAAGCTGGAAAACGCTCCTCGAACACTGGCCGGAAGTGACCGCGAACGCCGAAAGATGGGCTCTGGAACAAGGCTCGCGGACCGATCTTGCGACGGCGCTGGTACAGTTTTATGTAAATTGGATATGATACGCGACCTTGATTTTTGTAAATCCCATCCAAATTTCGGATATTCGCAATGAAAACTGGTAAAGAACTGAAACCCGGTACAGTGATCCGTCTCGAAAACGACCCTTGGCTGGTTCAGAAAGCTGAGTTCACCAAGTCTGGTCGTAACAGCGCAATCATGAAGACCAAGCTGAAGAACCTGCTGACCGGTTACAAGACCGAGATCGTCTACAGCGCCGATGACAAACTGGACGACGTGATCCTCGACCGCAAAGAAGCGACCCTGTCCTTCATCAGCGGCGACACCTACACGTTCATGGACACCACCGACTACACCATGTACGAGCTGAACGCTGAAGACATCGAAGCCGTTCTGCCATTCGTGGAAGAAGGCATGGAAGACGTCTGCGAAGCTATCTTCTTCGAAGACCGTCTGGTTTCCGTAGAGCTGCCGACCACCATCGTGCGTAAGGTTGCCTACACCGAAGGTTCCGCTCGTGGCGACACTTCGGGCAAAGTGATGAAGCCTGCCAAGCTGGCTAACGGTACCGAACTGCAAGTGGCCGATTTCATCGAAATCGACGACCTGATCGAGATCGACACCCGTGAAGGTGGTTCGTACAAAGGTCGCGCCAAGAAGTAATTCTTGCGCCACCGGTACGACAGAAAAAGCCCGACCATGAGTCGGGCTTTTTTGTGGGTGCCGTTTTTTACTTCAAGTGTTGCTTCAGTTCCTCGGACGCTTGCAGCAGCGCCGAGCGAACTTCCGGAACCTGGCTGACGACGTTCAGCAAACCGTAGTCATGGATCATGCCGTTGTAGCGCACGGCGGTCACCGGTACACCGGCTTCATCCAGCTTGCGGGCATAGGCTTCGCCTTCGTCACGCAGTACGTCGGAGCCTGCGGTCTGAATCAGTGCCGGAGGCAAACCCTTGAGCTGTGCGGCAGTTGCCCGCAGGGGCGACGCATAGATCTCGGCGCGCTGGTTGGCATCGGTGGTGTAGTTGTCCCAGAACCACTTCATCATGTTTCGGGTCAGGAAGTGGCCTTCCGCAAACTGGTTGTAGGACCCGGTGTCGAAGTTGGCGTCGGTTACCGGCCACAACAGCAGTTGGAACTTGATCGCCGGAGTGCCCTTGTCCTTGGCCATCAGGCTGACCACGGCTGCCATGTTGCCGCCGACGCTGTTGCCGGCGACGGCCAGGCGTTTGCCATCAACGTTGATCTCGCTGCCATGTTCGGCCACCCACTTGGTTGCCCCGTACGCCTGGTTGATCGCCACCGGGTAATGCGCTTCAGGTGATGGCGTGTAATTGACGAACACCGCCGCCGCTCCCGAACCCACCACCAGGTCACGCACCAGCCGCTCGTGGGTCGGGAAATCCCCGAGTACCCACCCGCCGCCATGGAAGAACATGAACACGGGCAATGTGCCCTTGGCCCCGGCCGGACGCACGATGGTCAGGCTCAGCGGCTGGCCATCGACCTGAATGGTCTTCTGGCTGACGTCGGCCTTGGGCAGCGTGAGCTTCACTCCCGATTGCGCGCCGGTCAGCACCGCCCGCGCTTCCTTGGGCGTCAGTTGCTCCATCGGTTTGCCGGTGCCGGCGTTCAATGCATCCAGAAACGCCTGGGTGTTGTGCTCCACGTCACCGCTGGCCGCAAAGGCGTTGGTGATCGAGAAGGCGAGCAGGGTGCCGGTGAGTACTTTGCCAAATGTGTTCATGTTCTTCTCCAAAAACCGCGTGGGTTAGACGGTTACATGCAGGCGTACATCGACGTTGCCACGAGTGGCGTTGGAGTAAGGGCAGACCTGGTGGGCAGCGTCGACCAGGCTTTGCGCATCGTCCTGGGCCAGGCCGGGCAGGCTGATGTGCAGGTCGATGTCCAGGCCGAAACCGCCGGGGATTTGACCGATGCCGACGTGGGCAGTGATCGAAGCGTCATCCGGGATTTTGCGTTTGGTCTGGCTGGCGACGAATTTCAGGGCACCGATAAAGCAGGCGGAGTAGCCGGCAGCGAACAGTTGTTCCGGGTTGGTGGCCTGGCCGCCTGCGCCTCCCAGCTCTTTTGGCGTGGAGAGTTTTACGTCAAGGATGTTGTCGCTGGAAACAGCACGGCCATCACGGCCGCCGGTGGCGGTGGCTACTGCGGTGTAGAGAGTTTGCATGGTGATTTCCTCGTCAGCATTTGCGCTAATTATTTGCGCGCTAAGTAAGTGGCGAGATGAATGTATCGCGCTAATAATTAGTGCGCAAGATAAATTTACAAAAAAATCCGCGTGTGAGGGCTGGGTGGCTCTAGCACGCGGTTCCTGGGTTAAACGCTACGCTGCAAATTCCCGCGCAGCGCCAGTAAGTCCCCCTGCAGCTTGCGCAGTTGTTCGATGTCCAGCCCGCTGGCGCCCAGAATGCACTGCGGTATGTCCATGGCCTTGTCCCGCAGGGCCCGCCCGGTCTCGGTCAATTCAACCACCACCACGCGCTCGTCTTCGCGGCTGCGGGTGCGGCTGAGCAGGCCTTCGGCTTCCAGGCGCTTGAGCAGCGGCGTCAGGGAGCCGGGGTCCGTCAGCAGGCGATTGCTGATTTCCCCCACGGTCAGGCCATCTTCTTCCCACAGCACCATCATGGCCAGGTATTGCGGGTAGGTCAGGCCGAGGGCTTGCAGCAGCGGTTTGTAGACCTTGGTCATCAGCAACGAGGTGGAATGCAGGGCAAAACACAGTTGGTTGTCGAGCAGCAAGGATTCGCAGGTATCGAGGGGCTTGGTCATGGCAGGGCCTTAAAACGTGTCTGGTTTTGAATCTAGCGGGCAAACCTTTAACGCGCCAGACAATTCTGTCCGGCCGGTCAGCCCAAGCCGCTTTGCAGCGCCAGATCCCACGGCGGCACCGGGCTGAAGCGTGCCTTGAGGTATTCCAGCAATAAGCGGCTGCGGGCGTTGGCCTGTTGCTCCAGGCGCAGGGCGTAGATGCCGGCGGTTTCAGGCGTTGGCAAGCCGTTCTCGCAGAACAGCGGTACCAGTTCGCCGCGCACCAGGTATTCACTGGCGAGCCAGGTGGGCAGGTGCGCGATACCCAGCCCGGCCAGGGCGCCTGACAGCAGGGCTTCGGCGTTGTTGGCGCTCATGCGGATGCGCTGCGGGCGGTAGGTGGCCTTGCGCCCATCCAGTTCAAAGCGCCAGGCGAACATGGGGGCCAGGCCTTCCCAGTCGAGGCCATCGTGTTCGTTCAACTGGCTGGGATGGGTCGGTGTGCCACGGCTCTTCAGGTAGCCGGGGCTGGCGCAGGCGATGCGCACGATGCTGGCCAGGGGCGTGGCGATCAGCCGGGTGTCGACGATATGCCCGGCCCGCAGCACCAGGTCGACCTTGCCCAAATGCTCGCCCTGCATGTCGACAAAGCTGTCGATCAGGTGCAGGTGCACGTCGAGGCCCGGGTACACGTTAAGAAAGTCGGCGATGGCCGGCGCCAGGTGCCGCCTGCCGAAGGCGGCCGGTGCGTCCACGCGGATCAGCCCTTCAGGTGCATGGCTCAGCGACACTGCTTCGGCCCGCGCCAGTTGCAGCTCGCTGACAATCCGCCGGGCGCGCTCGGCGAACGCCAGGCCGGCGGGCGTCGGCACCACGGCATGAGTGCTGCGCTGAAACAGCCGGCTGCCCACCGAGGCTTCCAGGCTGTCGATGCGCCGCGCCACGGCAGAAGGCGTGAGCGGATGACGGCGGGCGGCGGCGGAAAAGCTGCCGGCTTCCAGCACATCGAGAAACAGACTCAGTTGATCGGTCAGGGTATTGGGGTTCATCAGCGGCTGCTTGTGCGAAGTAGGCACAGCCATTGTGCGTTGCTGTGCGTTTCCGCGCCAGAGCGGACTGCGTAGCATGCAAGGCCTGGGATCGGCGGGAGCGAAGTGGTGGCAGATTTAGCGTTGTATTTGGTGATGGGTGTGGCATTGGGCACCGTCGGCGGCTTGTTCGGGATTGGCGGTGGGTTGATTGCGATTCCCGTGTTGGGCGTGTTTTGTGGCCTGGACCAGCAGATAGCCCAAGGTACGGCCCTGGTGATGGTGGTGCCGAATGTGATGCTTGCGTTGTGGCGCTATCACCAGCGCAACCGGATTGAACTGCGCCATGCCTTGCCGCTGGGCGTGATGGGCTTCTCCTTTGCCTGGCTGGGTTCGATCTGGGCGGTGGGCATTGATGCGGGCGTGATGCGGGTGGGGTTTATCGCGTTCCTGTTGGTGTTGGCGTCCTACAACCTGCTGCGAATGTTTACCCACAATGCTCCGCCGTCGGCGCAGATGCGCTATTCCTGGCCATGGCTGGGAGTGCTGGGTGCGGCGTCCGGGTCCATGGGCGGTTTGTTCGGGGTGGGCGGCGCGGTGGTGGCCACGCCGGTGCTGACCAGCATTTTCGGGACCAGCCAGGTGGTGGCCCAAGGGCTGTCGCTGGCGCTGGCTTTGCCGAGTACCAGCGTGACCCTGGTGACCTACGCCTGGCACCATGAAGTGGACTGGCTGATCGGCGTGCCCCTGGCCGTCGGCGGCCTGCTCAGCATCAGTTGGGGGGTGAAGGTCGCCCACGCCATGCCGGAGCGCCTGTTGCGCGGGCTGTTCTGCGGTTTCCTGGCGGTGTGTGCGGTGATGCTGACCTTTAAAGTTTGAAGCCTTCAATGATGTACTCGGCGAGGCATTCGGTAATCGGCGAGGTGGTGCGTGGGTTGCGCAACAGCCGCAGATTGACCGACGGCAGCGCCGGGAAACCATCCGCTGCGCCCAATATGCGCAGATCCTCGGTCACCAGACTCTCCATGTTGATCGTGACTGCCAGGCCGGCGCCTACCACGGCGAGGATCGCGGCCCCGTTGGAGCTGTGATACGCCAGCCGGTACTCCTGCCCTTGGGCGTCCAGCGCGGCGCGTGCCCACTGTGTGCAAAAGCTGTCGAGGCCGGAAATGGCCAAGGGGACGGCGCTGTGCTCGTCCATGCAAAAGCAGGGCGCCGCCACCCAGACCATGCGTTCATGGCGCAGCAGTTCGCCGATTTCATTTCCCGGTTCGCGGCTGATAACGGTCAGGTCGAGATCCCGGCGCTGCATCAGGACCAGTGACGATTCACAGTGCATTTCAATCTGGATCAGCGGGTAAGCCTTGGAAAAGCGCTTGAGAATCCCCGGCAGGTAGCGCATCACGTAGTCGTCTGGCGTGCCGATGCGCACCAGCCCGACCATGTGCGGCTCGCGCAAGGTGTTGAACACCTCGCTGTGCAGCTTCAAAATCCTGCGGGCATAGCCCAGCAGCACCTGGCCCTCCGGCGTCAACCGCACCTGCCGGCCATCGCGCTCGAACAGCTTGCGCTGCAACACATCTTCTTCCAGGCGTTTCATCTGCATGCTCACCGCCGACTGGGTGCGGTTGACCTGCTCGCCGGCGCGGGTGAAACCACCCTGATCGGCGATGGCGACGAAGGTGCGCAGCACTTCGGTGTCGATACTCGGGTAGCTGGACAATCGATCAATCTCCGAGATGTATTGCATAAGAAACATTCGTTGGATTGATCATAGCGCCAGGCACAGACTTCAGTCATCCCCACTGGAGGGCGAGATGATGAAAGGTCAAAGAGGTTTTGTGCTGATGGCGAAACGGCCGCTTTCCGGGCTGTTCCAGCTGGGTTCCCGGTGGTTGGCGGTGCACCGTGAGCGCCAGTTGTTGATGGGCATGAGCGATGAGGCGCTCAAGGATATCGGGCTCAACCGTGGCGATGTCGAGCAGGAAAGCCGCCGGCATTTTTGGGAAGACCCGCTGCGAAAATGACTCGGGATGCAGTAGGGTGGTTCGCGAGCACACAAGGAGATGCACATGCCCGCAGAACTGTCCTTTTCCCTCAAGCAGGCGCGACGCCTGGCGCTGGCCGCCCAAGGCTTTTCCGGGCGCCAGCCGCCGGCGCTGATCAAGGCCGCGCAGGTCAATCGCCTGGTTGAGCGTTTGGGCGTGTTGCAGATTGATTCGGTAAACGCGGTGGTGCGCTCGCACTACCTGCCGCTTTTTTCCCGTTTGGGTAACTACTCTCCCTTGATTCTTGAACAGGCCGCGTGGAGCTCGGGTCGGCGCCGTTCGCTGTTCGAGTATTGGGGCCACGAGGCCTCGTTGCTGCCGATGGCGCTGTACCCGTTGATGCGCTGGCGCATGGAACGGGCGGCTCAGGGGCAGGGCATCTATCAGCAGATGGCACGCTTTGGTCGCGAGCAACAGGCCACCATCACCCGGGTGCTGGGCATCGTCGAACAGCAGGGCGCCTTGGGTGCGGGCAGTTTGTCGACCCGCGAGGAGCGCGCCGGTCCCTGGTGGGACTGGAGCGATGAAAAACATGCCCTGGAATGGTTGTTCGCAGCAGGCTTGGTGACCGTCGCCGGACGCCGGGGGTTTGAGCGGTTGTATGACTTGCCGGAGCGTGTGATCCCGGCCGACATCCTCCAGCAAGCCCCCTTGAGCGAGGCCGAGGCCCAGCGCGGCTTGCTGCTGCACAGCGCCACGGCGTTGGGGGTGGGTACTGAAAAAGACCTGCGCGACTACTTCCGCCTGGACCCGGGCGACAGCCGTGGACGCCTGGCGGAGTTGGTCGAGGACGGGCAATTGGTCACGTGCCAGGTCCAGGGCTGGAAACAGCCGGCCTATTGCCTGCCCGAGCCAAAAGTCCCGCGCAAGGTGCCTGCCAGTGCGCTGTTATCGCCTTTTGATTCGCTGATCTGGGAGCGTAGCCGTACCGAGCGTTTGTTCGATTTCCGCTATCGGCTGGAGATCTACACGCCCCAGGACAAACGGGTGTACGGCTATTACGTGTTGCCGTTCCTGCACAATGAGCGGATCGCGGCGCGGGTGGATTTACGCGCGGAGCGGGCGGCAGGGCGCCTGGCGGTGCATGCCGTTCACGAGGAAGAGCTGGGGCTGGACGAGGAGGGCATGCAGGCGCTGGCCCTGAATCTGCGGCAGATGGCCGACTGGCTCGGGCTTGAGCAGATACAGCTCAATTGCCAGCGGGCCAGTGCGGCGCGGTTGCGCGTGGCGCTCTTAGCGCTTGACCTGTTTTAGCGTCTCGGCAATCAGGAATGCCAGTTCCAGCGACTGGTCGGCGTTCATCCGTGGGTCGCAGTGGGTGTGGTAGCGGTCCGACAGCCCGTCCTCGGTGATCGGCCGCGCGCCGCCGATGCATTCGGTGACATTCTGCCCGGTCATTTCGATATGAATCCCGCCGGCGTAAGTGCCTTCGGCTTCATGCACCTGGAAGAATTCCTTCACCTCGCTGAGGATCTGCGCGAAGTCCCGGGTCTTGTAGCCGCTGCTGGCCTTGATGGTGTTGCCGTGCATCGGGTCGGAGCTCCACAGCACCTGCTTGCCTTCGCGCTGTACCGCGCGGATCAGGTTCGGCAGGTGGTCGCCGACCTTGTTCGCGCCCATGCGCGCAATCAGGTTCAGGCGGCCCGGATCGTTGTCCGGGTTGAGGATGTCGATCAGGCGGATCAGGTCGTCGGGGTTCATGCTCGGGCCGACCTTGACCCCGATCGGGTTGTTCACCCCGCGCAGGAATTCGACGTGGGCACCGTCCAGTTGACGGGTGCGATCACCGATCCACAGCATGTGTGCCGAGCAGTCGTAGTAGTCGTTGGTCAGGCTGTCGCGGCGCACGAAGGCTTGTTCGTAGTTGAGCAGCAGCGCCTCGTGGGCGGTGAAGAAACTGGTCTCGCGCAGTTGCGGCGAGCTGTCCATGCCGCAGGCGCGCATGAAGGCCAGGGTTTCGTCGATACGGTCGGCCAGTTGGCTGTACTTCTCGGCCAGGGCCGAGTTGGCTATGAAGTCCAGGTTCCACTTGTGCACCTGATGCAGGTCGGCAAAACCGCCCTGGGCAAACGCCCGCAGCAGGTTCAGGGTGGCGGTGGACTGGTGATAGGACTGCAGCAGGCGGTCCGGATCCGGCACGCGGCTTTTTTCGTCGAAGCCGATACCGTTGACGATATCGCCGCGGTAAGCGGGCAGGGTGACGCCGTCGATGGTTTCATCGTTGGAAGAGCGCGGCTTGGCGAACTGGCCGGCCATGCGCCCGACCTTGACCACCGGGCAGCCGGCGGCGAATGTCATCACAATCGCCATCTGCAGCAGCACCTTGAAGGTGTCGCGAATTTTTGCCGCCGAGAACTCGGCAAAACTCTCGGCGCAATCGCCGCCTTGCAACAGGAACGCGCGACCCTGGGTCACCTCGGCAAACTGACGGCGCAACTCACGGGCCTCGCCGGCAAACACCAGCGGCGGATAGCTCGCCAGGTTTTGCTCGACCTGCGACAAGTGTGCAGCGTCAGGGTACTGGGGTTGTTGCTGGATCGGCAGGGCGCGCCAGCTGTCGGGGCTCCAGGGTTGGCTCATCATGAACTCGAGTGATTTGCGATCGGGGCTGCCATGTTATCAGCAATTAGTACGTGACCTGCTGCCGCCGGTTCGCCCACAATCCCGGCTTTCCCGTTGGCACGCCGTTAGGAGTTGCAATGTCTGAGGAGCGCGTCGAGCGCCTGCTGGCCGAGGTCCATGATGACTTCGGCATGATCCGCGTGCTGGAAGTGGCCGATTACCGCTTTCTCGAGTTTGGCGATGCCATCGAGCAGAGCTGCGTGTTTACTGCCGACCCGAGTTGGCTGGAATACGACTACACCCGCGCGATGTTGATTGGGGCGTTGTGCCATGAGCGGCCGGAGAGTGCGTTGTTCCTTGGGTTGGGGGCGGGGACGTTGACCCAGGCGTGCCTGAAGTTTCTGCCTCTGGACGATGTTGAAGCCATCGAGTTGCGGCCGGATGTGCCGCGCCTGGCCATCGAGTTCTTGGGGTTGGATGATGATCCTCGGCTGTACATCCGCGTCGGGGATGCCCTGGAGTTACTGCCCACTGCGGAGTCGGCGGACCTGATTTTTGTCGATCTGTATACGGATGTTGGTCCTGGGGTGGGGCATCTGGCCTGGACGTTTCTGGAGAACTGCCAGAAGAAGCTCAATCCTGGTGGGTGGCTGGTGATTAATCAGTGGGCTACCGATGATGGCAAGCCGTTGGGGGCGGCGTTGTTGCGTGGGTTGTATCACCGGCATTATTGGGAGCTGCCGGTGAAGGAGGGGAATGTGATTCTGCTGGTGCCGGCGGATCTGGATCAGGGGCTTGATGTGGCTGCGTTGTCGGCTCGGGCGGAGGTCTTGGCGCCGCGGTTGGGGTATTCGCTGCAATCGCTGATTAAGGCGATTCGGCCGGCTACGTAGGTTTTTGGGGGTGTACATATCCGTTATTTGGGTAACGGCGGCTTATGGTTTCGCTCTTACAGCGACTCACTTTGGAAAAGCCGGAATGCCGGCCCAGCCCAAAGTAAGCAAAGGGCTCTGCCCCGCCTGTCGGCACCTCGCCTAGGCTCGGTGTTCCCTCACTCCGGCATTGCTCCGCGGGCCGCCGCGACGGGGCGTCCCTGCCCCGTCGCGGCTAAACCGGCGTCCTGCCGGTTTACCCGCTCCTCAATCCCTGCGTTCGGCCTCGGGCTTATTGGGGCAGTCAGAGCCAGATCAAGATCAAAATCTACAGCACAGCGGCCTACAGGCCGGCTTGAGTGGTAGAAGCCACAGCAAAAGCCAAAGCGAAAACAGAGCTGCTTTTCTGTAGGAGCCGGCTTGCCGGCGAAAAACCTGAGAACGCCGCGTTTATTCAGGACGCCAACGTCATCGTTAACGACCATCGCCGGCAAGCCAGCTCCTACAGGGGATCGTGCCCGCTTTAGATTTTGATTTTGCCTTTGCTTCACACCACTCAAGCCGGCCTGTAGGCCGCTGTGCTCTTGATCTGCTTTTGATCTTGATCTTAGGCGCCCCCTTAAACCACGCTGGCCGAACGCAGGTAGTACGGAGCGGGTAAACCGGCAGGACGCCGGTTTACCCGCGACGGGGCAGGGACGCCCCGTCGCGGCGGCCCGCGGAGTAATGCCGGAGTGCGGGCACACCGAGCCTAGGCGAGGTGCCGAGTGGTGGGGCAAGAGCCCTTTTGGTTACTTTTGGGGCTCTTTTCCAAAAGTGACCCGCTGTAAGAGCGGAACCAATAGAAGCCATAACCAAAAAAACGGATATGTACCCCGCCCCAAGCCCCGATCAACAGCCTTTAAACACCCCGGGCCGCTTCTCGACCATCGCCCGTACGCCCTCCTTGGCATCCTCACTGTTCAACAGTTTCTCCACCAACACCGGCAACCCGGCCGCCGCCGCGGTCTCCCCCTCAATCCTGGCCTGTCGCGCCGACATCAGCGTCGCCTGCACCCCCAGCGGCGCCTGCTGTGCAATGCGGTTTGCCAGCGCCACCGCCCGGGGCAGCAAATCCTCGCTGGCCATCACCTCCTGCACCAACCCCAACCGCAGCGCCTCATGGGCATCAAATTCATCCCCCGTGAGCAACCAGCGCATGGCGTTCCCCCACCCGGCAATCTGATGAAACCGCAATGTCGCGCCCCCAAAAGGAAAGATCCCACGCTGCACCTCCATCTGCGCAAAGCGAGTGTTGCTGGCGCACAGGTTGATATCCGCCGCCAGCATCAGCTCGATCCCGATGGTCAGGCAATAACCCTGGGCCGCGACAATCACCGGCTTGCTCACCCGGGGCCCCGCGAAAACACCCCACGGATCACAGCCACCCAACGGTGGCTGCCAGCCTTGTGCCATGGTCGGGCCCACATTGGCCAGGTCCAACCCGGCGGTAAAGTGATCGCCATGCCCAAAGACAATGGCCACCCGCGCTTCCTCATTGCGATCAAATTCGCCATACGCCAGGCTCAACTCATTGAGCAATTCCAGGTCGAACGCATTGCGCTTGGCCACGCGATCCAGGCCCAGTAACAGGATATGGCCCTGCTGTTCACGGCTGACGCGGCTGCTGGTGGCTGGGTTCATGGCGTGTGCCCTCGGGCGCAAAGGGAGGTTTCGGACCGAAGGGCCCGCTGTTCAGGGTGAACCGTTTAAGCGTCATGACCAACAGGGCCGGGCCTTTGAAAAATAGACCCTGGCGCCCGGATGCGCAAAGCCTTTGATGCAGAGCCGTTCACCTGGGTTTTCCGATAAAAAAAGCTCCCTTTTTCAGCGATTTCCGGTATAGTGCGCGCCGGCCTTTAACCGGGCCGCGTTTAGGTAGCGCAATTCCCCGAAGTCAGCTTCGGCTGCACGTCCGCACAGCGGACTCTTCCTTGACGAATCTTTTTCATTCATTCGTTTTCGCAAATCCCCGCCGACAAAGCAGCCAGGGCGACTCTTGAGTCTCAACACGGCATGCGCAGCTTTGGAGCATGGGTCTTTGCGGATGCACTTAGAGGCAGACCCATGACCCAGGAAACCGGCGGCTTCGCCGCTTTTAATCTTAACCCGAATATTCTTGCTGCCGTCATCGCGACTGGCTACGAAGAACCTTCGGCTATTCAGCAGCAATCGATCCCGATCATCATGGCCGGCCAAGACATGATTGGCCAAGCGCAAACCGGTACCGGTAAAACCGCCGCGTTCGCCCTGCCAATCCTGCACTGCATCGATCCTGCCAAGCGCGAGCCGCAAGCCCTGATCCTGGCGCCAACCCGTGAGTTGGCGCTGCAAGTAGCAACCGCTTTCGAAACCTACGCCAAGCAAATGCCGGGCGTTACCGTTGTGGCCGTTTACGGCGGCGCGCCTATGGGCCCACAACTGAAAGCAATCCGTAACGGCGCACAGATCGTTGTCGCCACTCCGGGCCGTCTGTGCGACCACCTGCGTCGCGACGAAAAAGTGCTGTCGACCGTGAACCACCTGGTTCTGGACGAAGCTGACGAAATGCTCAAGCTGGGCTTCATGGACGACCTGGAAGTCATCTTCAAGGCGCTGCCAGCGACCCGTCAGACCGTACTGTTCTCGGCTACCCTGCCACAGTCGATCCGTGCCATTGCCGAACGCCACCTGCGCGATCCGCAACACGTGAAGATCCAGACCAAGACTCAGACCGTTACCGCGATCGAACAGGCTCACCTGTTGGTTCACGCTGACCAGAAGACCTCGGCTGTATTGAGCCTGCTGGAAGTCGAAGACTTCGACGCCCTGATCATGTTCGTGCGCACCAAGCAAGCGACCCTGGACCTGGCCAGCGCCCTGGAAGCCAAAGGCTACAAAGCCGCTGCGCTGAACGGTGACATTGCCCAGAACCAGCGTGAGCGTGTAATCGACTCCCTCAAGGATGGCCGTCTGGACATCGTTGTGGCGACCGACGTTGCTGCCCGTGGCCTCGACGTTCCACGTATCACCCACGTGTTCAACGTTGACATGCCTTACGATCCGGAGTCCTACGTTCACCGTATCGGCCGTACCGGCCGTGCGGGTCGCGAAGGTCGTGCACTGCTGTTGGTGACTCCACGTGAGCGCCGCATGCTGCAAGTGATCGAGCGTGTAACCGGTCAGAAAGTTGCCGAAGTCCGCCTGCCGGATGCCCAGGCCGTTCTCGATGCCCGCATCAAGAAACTGACCAACAGCCTGTCGCCGCTGGTGGCTGACGCTGAATCGACCCACGGCGACCTGCTGGACCGCCTGACTGCCGATATCGGTTGCACCCCGCGTGCCCTGGCTGCAGCCCTGCTGCGCAAGGCTACCAACGGTCAGGCCCTGACCCTGGCTGCCATCGAGAAAGAACGCCCACTGGTACCGAACAACGCCCCGCGCGGTGATCGTCCAGAGCGTACCGGTGACCGTCCGGACCGTGGTGATCGTGAGCGTCGTGCTCCGGTTCCATTGGCTGAAGGCCGTGCTCGCTGCCGTACCGCGCTGGGCGCGCGTGATGGCATCGCCGCCAAGAACCTGCTGGGCGCTATCCTCAATGAGGGTGGCCTGGCACGTGAAGCGATCGGTCGCATCCAGGTGCGTGACAGCTTCTCCCTGGTGGAGCTGCCGGAAGATGGTCTGGAGAAACTCCTGACCAAGCTGAAGGACACTCGCGTTGCCGGCAAGCAGTTGAAGCTGCGTCGCTACCGCGAAGATTGATCCGCCCTTGGGCTGATTGATCGAACATAAAAAATCCCCGACTGGTTCGGGGATTTTTTTTGCCTGCAATCAAGCGAAACGATAGATATCCATGCCCAGCGCGCCCAGGGTGAAGCCTTGGTGGGCGGTGCTGAATTCTCCGCCGGCGCCTCGGGCGAAATACAGCGGCAGCAGATGCTCGTCGCTGGGATGACTACGCACGGCATGGGGGGCCTGGCGGCGATAGTCGTGCAACGCGGCTTCATCGTTGGCGGCCAGCTTGCTGACCATCCAGTCGCGAAAATCCCGCGCCCAGGGCTCGATGCTTTCCGGTCCGGCGTGCCAGTCCAGTTCGCCAAGGTTATGGGTGATGCTGCCGGAGCCGATCAGCAGCACGCCTTGTTCCCGCAGGCTCGCCAGTGCGTGCCCGACGCGGGTTTGCAGGGCAGGGCCCATGCGGCTTGGCAGCGATACTTGTACCACCGGAATATCAGCGGCCGGGTACATCAGCGACAGAGGCACCCAGGTGCCGTGGTCGAAGGGGCGCTGGTCATCAAGGCGCGCCTCCAGGCCATCAGCCTTGAGCAATTGCACGATTTGGGTGGCTAACTGCGGGTCACCGGGGGCCGGGTACTGCACGGCAAACAATTCCCGGGGGAAGCCGCCGAAGTCGTGCCAGGTCTCGGGGGCCGCGCTGCCTGTCACGAGCAAACCCTGGCTTTCCCAGTGTGCCGAGACCACCACAATGGCCTTGGGTCGTGGCAGCTCGGCGGCCAGGCGCTTGAGGGCCGGGCCGCTGGCACCGGGTTGCAGGGCAAGCATGGGCGAACCGTGGGAGATAAACAGGCTGGGAAGCATGAGTAGGGTCCTGAGGGTTAAGATGGGACCATCTTCAATCAGATCATTGATCTAAATCTAATATAAGTTTTAGCGCTATTTGATCAAGTTTTAGGGTGAATCATGGAGCCTGGATTTTGGCATGAGCGTTGGGCGCGCAATCAGACGGGTTTCCATCTACCCGAGGTGAATCCTTACCTGCTGCGCCACTGGCCCGATCTGGGCTTGGCGAGCGGGGCGCAGGTGCTGGTGCCGTTGTGCGGCAAGAGCCTGGACCTGGTGTGGCTGGCGAGTATCGGGCATCGGGTGGTGGGGGTTGAGCTGTCGGAAAAGGCCGTTGAAGAGTTCTTCCGCGAGCAGGAGCTGACGCCGCAGGTTAGCCAGCGGGGCGCTTTCAAGGTCTTCCAGGCGGGCTCCATCGAACTGTGGTGCGGGGATTTCTTCGCGCTGGATCCCGGAGCGGTGGTTGATTGCACAGCGCTTTACGATCGTGCGGCGTTGATTGCCTTGCCACCGTTGATGCGGGCGCGGTATGCCGCGCATTTGAGCGGGATCATGGTCGGAGGCAGTCGCGGCCTGTTGATCACCCTCGACTATGAACAGACGCAAAAGGCCGGCCCGCCATTTGCGGTGAGCCACGAGGAAGTGAAGTTGCTGCTCGGCGCGCAGTGGAGCCTGGAGGTAATGGAGCAGCAGGACATTCTGGACGACAGCTGGAAGTTTGTTCAGGAGGGTGTCACACGCCTGGACGAGCGGGTTTATCGGTTGGCCAAGGGCTGAAGCGCGCCCACAAAAAAGGGGCGATTGAATCGCCCCTTCTTCTTGTCGCCGTCAGCCGCGACGACGCAGTGCGTCAATCCGCTCTTCCAGCGGTGGGTGGCTCATGAACAGGCGAGCCATGCCCTGTTTGATGCCACCGTTGATGCCAAAGGCCGTCAGGGTGTTCGGCATGTGCACCGGCAAGCCCTGTTCGGAGCGCAGGTGTTGCAGGGCGCTGATCATGGCGCCGGTACCGGCCAGGCGTGCACCGGCTTCGTCTGCGCGGAACTCCCGTTTGCGCGAGAACCACATCACGATCGAGCTGGCGAGGAAGCCCAGCACCAGTTCGGCGAAGATGGTCGCCACGTAGTAGGCCATGCCTTGGCCCTGTTCGTTCTTGAAGATCACCTTGTCGACAAAGTTGCCGATGATCCGCGCGAAGAACATCACGAAGGTGTTCACCACGCCCTGCACCAGTGCCAGGGTGACCATGTCACCGTTGGCGACGTGGCCGATCTCGTGGGCCAGCACCGCCTTGATCTCGTCGGGCGAGAACCGCTCCAGCAAGCCCTGGCTGACGGCTACCAACGCGTCGTTCTTGTTCCAGCCGGTGGCAAAGGCGTTGGCTTCATAGGCCGGGAAGATCCCGACTTCGGGCATCTTGATCCCGGCTTCGCGGGACAGTTGCTCGACGGTTTGCAGCAGCCATTGCTCATGCCGGGTACGTGGCTGGGTGATGATCTGGGTGCTGGTGCTCATCTTCGCCATCCACTTGGAGATGAACAGCGAGAAAATCGAACCGGCGAAACCAAAGACCGCACAGAAGATCAGCAGCTGATTGAGGTTCAGATCAACCCCGTTGGCCGCCATGATCCCATTGAAGCCGAAAAGGCTCAGCGTGATGCTGGCAATCAGCACGACCGCCAGGTTAGTGGCCAAGAACAGCAGAATGCGCATCATGGTTGTAGAATTCTCCTCATGCTTAATATGTCGCGTACTGCGGGGTATATAAGGTGCGGCATGGGGCTATTCAACCGAGGGACTATTTCAAACTGTGTCCTACAGCCTGAATGTAGAGCCTTGAAGGGAATTTCCGAAGCCACGGGTGGCCCGGGCGTTCCGCTCCATTGCCTTGCGGCCCCGTAATTATAGGGTGATGCCGGAACAAGGGGCGAACCGGTAAGTGTAAAAGGTGAAGGGGCCCGCACAGGGCAGAGAAGTGTTGCCAGATAATCGCCGTACGACCGCGAGTGGGCCGTACGGCGCAATGTTCGTTACTGGCGATAGGACTTCAGGAAGTGGCCGATACGACCGATGGCCATCTCCAGGTCATCCACCCGCGGCAAGGTGACCACCCGGAAGTGATCCGGCCACGGCCAGTTGAACGCTGTGCCCTGGACCACCAGCAGCTTTTCCGACAGCAACAGGTCGAGCACGAACTTCTCGTCGTTGAGGATCGGGCACACTTTCGGGTCGATCCGTGGGAAGGCGTACAGCGCGCCCATGGGTTTGACGCAGCTGACACCCGGAATCGCGTTCAGCAGTTCCCAGGTACGGTTGCGTTGCTCCAGCAGGCGGCCTTGTGGCAGCACCAGGTCGTTGATGCTCTGGTAGCCGCCCAGTGCGGTCTGGATGGCGTGCTGGCTCGGCACGTTGGCACACAGGCGCATGTTGGCCAGCATGTCGATGCCTTCGATGTAGCTTTGGGCATTGTGCTTGGGACCGGAGATCGCGATCCAGCCGGAACGGAAGCCCGCCACCCGGTAGGATTTCGACAGGCCGTTGAAGGTCAGGCACAACAGGTCCGGGGCCAGGGAGGCGGTGCAGATGTGCACGGCGTCGTCGTACAGGATCTTGTCGTAGATCTCGTCGGAGAACACCACCAGGTTGTGCTGGCGGGCCAGTTCGAGCATGCCCAGCAATACTTCCTTGGAATACACCGCGCCGGTGGGGTTGTTCGGGTTGATGATCACCAGGGCCTTGGTGTTCGGGGTGATCTTGGCCTTGATGTCGGCCAGGTCCGGGAACCAGTCGGCGCCCTCGTCACACAGGTAATGCACCGGATGGCCGCCGGCCAGCGTCACGGCAGCGGTCCACAGCGGGTAGTCGGGCGCCGGCACCAGCACTTCGTCGCCATTGTTGAGCAGGGCCTGCATGGACATGACGATCAGTTCGGAAACGCCGTTGCCCAGGTAGATGTCTTCAATGCCGACACCTTCAACCTGCTTTTGCTGGTAGTACTGCATGACCGCCTTGCGCGCGCTGAACAGGCCTTTGGAGTCGCTGTAGCCCTGGGCGGTCGGCAGGTTGCGGATCACGTCCTGGAGGATTTCGTCCGGCGCTTCGAAACCAAAGGGTGCCGGGTTGCCAATGTTCAGCTTGAGGATGCGATGGCCTTCCTCTTCCAGGCGTTTGGCGTGCTTGAGCACTGGGCCGCGAATGTCGTAGCAGACGTTGGCGAGCTTGTTCGATTTGCTGACCTGCATGGCGATGTGATCCTGAAAATGAACGATCCAGACGGTGTGAAGACTACCGTGCTGAGAATCCTGCGTTGGCCTGACCCATAAATACGTTTGAATGCCGGTAACGCGGGTGCCAGACTGGCGCTTTGAAGAGGCGCAATCATACGTGCCGCCTGATCCATGGAAAAGACACAGATCAGGCTTTTTCAGTTGCCGAGGTGTACCGATGGAAAAGTTGCAGAAAACCGTTGATGAATGGAAAGCCATGCTCGACCCGGAGCAGTACAACGTGTGCCGTCTCAAAGGCACCGAGCGACCGTTCAGCGGCAAGTACAACGGCACCAAGACCGACGGCGTTTACCACTGCATCTGCTGCAATGAGCCGCTGTTCGATTCCAGGGCCAAGTTTGATTCCGGCTGCGGCTGGCCCAGCTTCTACGAGCCGATTGCCGAGCAGGCGATGGTCGAGATTCGGGACATCAGCCACGGCATGATCCGTACCGAAGTCACCTGTGCCAAGTGCGATGCGCACCTGGGCCACGTGTTCCCGGATGGCCCGCCGCCGACCGGCTTGCGGTATTGCATCAACTCGGTGTGCCTGGACCTCGTGCCACGCTAGACCCTGCGCCGACTGCGGACCTTTGCGTCCGCAGCGGCCGTTATATCCAGGTATAAGTCCGGACAATTCAATTGCACACAATTGAATTGTCTACTATCTTTTTACTCTTCCTGTTTCTTTCGAGGCACTGCCATGAGCGACAACCTGCTGAGCATTCCTTGCACCACCATCAAGGGTGAGCAAAAGACCTTGGCCGACTTCGCCGGCAAGGCGATTCTGGTGGTCAACACCGCCAGCAAATGCGGCTTCACCCCGCAATACAAGGGCCTTGAAGAACTCTGGCAGCACTACAAGGACCAGGGCCTGGTGGTGTTGGGTTTCCCCTGCAACCAGTTCGGCAAGCAGGAGCCGGGCAACGAAGGCGCCATTTCGGAATTTTGCGAGCTGAACTTTGGTGTCAGCTTCCCGCTGTTCAAGAAGATCGACGTCAACGGCAGCGAAGCGCACCCGTTGTTCGTCCAGCTTAAAAAGCAGGCCCCGGGTTTGCTGGGCTCCAAGGGCATCAAGTGGAACTTCACCAAGTTCCTGATCGGACGCGACGGCCAAGTGGTCAAGCGCTTTGCGCCTACCACCAAGCCCCAGGACCTGACCCAAGAGATTGAAGCCCTGCTCAAATGACCGACCTGTCCCTGGCCCTCGATGACCAACTGTGCTTCAAGCTGTACGCCGCCTCCCGCGCAGTCACCCGGGCCTACAAGCCGATGCTCGACCGGTTGGGCCTGACCTACCCGCAATACCTGGTGATGCTGGTGCTGTGGGAATGGCAGGCGGCAGCCCTGCCACAACCGACGGTCAAGGCGTTGGGCGAGCGCTTGTTGCTGGACTCCGGCACGCTGACGCCGCTGCTCAAGCGCCTGGAGCAGCTTGCCCTGGTGCGGCGTCAGCGCAGTACGCTGGATGAGCGCGAAGTGCACCTGAGCCTGACGGATGAAGGCCGGCACCTGCGTGATCAGGTGCAACCGCTGAAGGCACAGCTGTTGTGCGACAGCGGAGTTGATCTGAACCAGGCTGATGCCCTGCGAGACGGCCTGGATGAGTTACTGCGCCAGATCAGAGACTTGTCGTAGTCGGCACCCACAGGTCGAGCAAGGCCTTGAGTTCTTCCCGGCGAAACGGCTTGGCCAGGTAATCATTCATGCCTGCCGCCCGGCAGCGCTCGCGTTCCTCGGACATGGCGTTGGCGGTCAGGGCGACAATCGGCAGGTCCGGCCAGCGCCCGCTGCGGCGAATCTGCCGGCTGGCTTCATAGCCATCCATCACCGGCATGTTGCAGTCCATCAGCACCATGTCGAAGCTGTGTTCTTCCAGCAGCTTGAGGGCTTCGCCACCGTGGGCGGCGACGATCACCTCGCAGCCGAGCTTGCCGAGCATGCCCTTGGCCACCAGTTGATTCACCGGGTTGTCTTCCACCAGCAGGATGCGCGCCCGGTGAGCGAGGGGGCCGGTTTCCAGCTGGATCAGGTCAAGGACCAGGTCCGGATCGATGCGCAAGTTGCGTTGCAGTATCTGGTACAGCGCCGTGCGGCTGAGAGGTCGGGCCTGTTGCTGCAAAGGCGCCAGGGCTGCGACTTCTTCACTCGGCATGAAGTTGCCGTAGGCGGTCACCAACAGGATCGGCGCGGTGATCGCCGGGCGCAGGCGAAACAGGCATTCGGGGCAGTCGGTGATCAGCAGGTCGGGATTCTGCCCGCTCAAGTCATCGTCGATGGAATAGAAGCGCGGCGCCAGCCCCCAACTCGGCAGCAGGCTGTCGAGCAGTTCAGCCAGGCCGCTGCTGGTGCTGGTGATCGCGATCACTTCCCCTGCCAAAGGTGCCAGGCGCGCAGCCGGTAAATGCGTCGGCAATGGCAGGTCGGCGCAGAACTGGCTGCCAAAGCCTGCCTCGGAACTGATGCTCAGGCGGCCCTTCATGGCCTCGCACAAATTGTGGGTCAGCGCCAGGCCCAGGCCGGTGCCGCCGAATTGACGCGTGATGCCCGCACCGGCTTGGGTAAACGGCTGGAAGATCTTGACCTGGGCGTCCTGGGCGATCCCGATACCGGTGTCGCAGACCTCGATCCTGACCCGGCCGGCCTGGGCGCTGAGGCGCACGTCCACTCGGCCAAAACGTGTGAATTTCAGGGCGTTGGACAGCAGGTTGCTGACAATCTGCCGTACCCGCGTCGGGTCGCCCAGCACCTGGGCGGGAAACTGCGGGTCGATCAGGCACGTCAATTCCACACTGGGCGCGGCGTTTTGCGAGAGCAGATTGGCCGTGTCTTCCACCAGTGAGCCGAGGTCGAAGGGGATGCTTTCCAGCTCCAGCTGGCCGGCGTCGAACTTGGACAGGTCGAGGATATCGTTGAGCAATTCCACCAGCACTTTGCCCGAGTCATGGGCGATCGACAGCTGCTGGCGTTGCTCGGCATTCAGCGGGCTGTCGAGGGAGAGAGCGATCATCCCCAGCAGGCCGTTGAGTGGCGTACGGATTTCATGGCTCATGTTGGCGAGGAACGCCGCCCGTGCCTGAGCCATGCCAAGGGCTGTCATCTTCGCGGCTTCCAGCTCGTCGTTCGACAACGTCAATCGGTGGTTGATGGCCTTGAGTTCGGTAGTGCGCGCGGAAACGATGTCTTCCAGTTGCCCGAGGTATTCCGTCAGGCGGTTCTCGGCATGCCGACGTTGCTGGATTTCGGTCTCCATGTTTTCAAACTGCTGGTTGGCGACGTTGACCAACACCCCGATTTCATCGTGTTCGTGCCCCGGCGGGCAGTCCAGGCGCTCATGCTTGCGGGAGCTCAGCTCGCGAATAATGCGCACCAGCGGCTTGGTCAGCATGACGTAGAACAGCCCCAACAAAATCCCGGTGAGGATCAGGCTGCGGGCAAACCCGTTGAGCAGGGTGATCTCGGCACGGCGCAGGAAGCGGCTGCCGAACGCGTAGGTGTCGACGTCGAGCCGCAGCACGCCGAGGGCGTCATTGGGCATGTGGGTGAGGTACAGCCGGTCTTCGAATTGGCGGTTGGCGCCAAACAGGAAGTCGCTGATGGGGCGGTAGGTGCTTTCCTTGCGCGGGCGATGCACATCGGCCAGAACCAACCCGTTGTTGTCGATCAGTTGTGCACGGGTGATGGCAGGGGAGTGCAGCAGGCCCAGGGTCAGTTCCTGAGCGAGTTCGGCGTCGATGTTATAGGCGATGCGCGAAGCCGGGTTATGGCTGATTTCAATCAGCGCACGTATTTCACGGTTGATGGAAGCGTCTTCGCTGGCATAATCAATCCCAATCTGTATCAGGCTGAGCAAGGTTCCCAAGACGAATCCGACCAGCACTGTCAGTCTGGCTTGTTTATAAGACAAGCGGTGGGCGAACTTGATATCCATCGGGTGCTGTACCACTTTACGTTTCCTTTCGCCCGGCAAGCATAGCTGAACATCCACAGGCTCAAACTTGCCCGGCATGAATCGATTTTATTCGGTGCAGCCCTGCACGGTCTGCCTCAGGGTTGCCAATACGCCATCTTTTACAAGAACTTGCCAGAGGAATAGTCGTGGATTCTCGATTGAATGCCTTTCTTGAGCGTGCCGATGCGGTGCTTGCTCGCCTGGAACCCCTTTTGCCTGCCCCGCGCGAAGCCGTTGACTGGAACCATTGCCTGGCTGCCCGTTGGCAGCGCGAAGGCCGCAGCGGCTTTTTGTTGCCGCTGGAGGTCAGCCTGGACATGCGCCTGTCCGACTTGATCGGTGTGGACAAACAGCGCGAACAATTGGCCCGCAACACCCAGCAGTTTCTCGAGGGTTTGCCGGCCAACCATGCATTGCTCTGGGGCTCGCGCGGCACCGGTAAATCGTCCATGGTGCGGGCCTTGCTGGCCCAGCATGCCAAGGCCGGATTGCGCTTGATCGAGATCGAACGCGATCATCTGGCGGATTTGCCGCGGGTGGTTGAGCAACTGATCAAATTGCCGCAACGCTTTGTGCTGTTCTGCGACGACCTGTCCTTCGAGGCCGGCGAGAGCGATTACCGCGTGCTCAAGAGCGTACTCGACGGCTCCCTGGAACAGGCACCGGAAAACGTCCTGTTGTACGCCACCTCCAACCGTCGTCACCTGGTGCCCGAAAACCAGAGTGATAATGAAAACTGGAAGAACATAGACGGTGAACTGCATCCCAACGAAGCGGTTGAGGACAAGATCGCCCTGTCTGACCGTTTCGGCCTGTGGCTGTCGTTTTACCCGTTCAACCAGGAGCACTTCCTGGATGTGGTCGAGCACTGGATCGGTGAGTTGGCGAGCAAGGCCGGTTTGCAGTGGCAGCGTGATGAAGCGCTGGACATCCTCGCGGTGCGCTGGGCAACCGGGCGTGGCAATCGCAACGGGCGTTGTGCCTATCAGTTCGCCCGCTATTGGGTGGGCCTCAAATTACTGGAGCGTCAACCATGATCGATTTGCAGCAGGCCGGCACTGGGCTTGATGGTTACGCCATGCTCCACGCGCAGTTGGAATCCTTGCTGGCGGATGAGCGGGATTTCATTGCCAATGCGGCACAGTTTTCCGCGTTCCTGTTCAATCAGCTGGACGATTTGAACTGGGCGGGCTTCTACCTCAACCGCAATGAAGAGTTGGTGCTTGGGCCGTTCCAGGGGCAGATTGCCTGTGTGCGCATTCCGTTTGGCCGCGGTGTGTGCGGCGCGGCTGCGGCGTCGCGGAAAACCCAGCGGGTGGAAGACGTGCACGCGTTCCCTGGGCATATTGCTTGTGACAGCGCCTCGAACAGCGAACTGGTGGTTCCGCTGGTCAAGGAAGGGCGCCTGATTGGCGTACTGGATCTGGACAGTCCATCGCTGTCGCGGTTTACCCCGCAGGATCAGGCCGGCATCGAGCAGTTGGCGGCGATTTTCCTGCGGTTGACCGATTGCTGATGGGCTGACCCTCCTGTAGGAGCGAGCACGCTCGTTCCTACAGACGGTCCAGCACGTCCAGTTGCATCTGTAACATCCTCTCCAGCTCAAGCATGGATTTCTCTATTGCCTTGATGCCTGCTTCGATCACGTGTGGATTGTCGCGTTCGCCACAGGCCAGTTCCAACGCTTCGCATTGCCCGGACAGGGTATTGGCCTGGATGATCCGGGCGGCACCCTTGATTTTGTGGGCCTGGTCGATCAGGTCGTTGGCAGAGGCTTGCCGGGCCAGCAGGGCCATCAGGTCGACCCGATCATGCCGGCTGCTGTTGAGCAATTCTTCAAGCAACCGGCGGCTCAACTCTGAGTCACCGCCTGTCATCGCGTCCAGGCTTTGAAGGGTAAATACGTTGCGAGTGGGGAGCGGTTCGACTTGCGCCAGATGCTGCTCCAGCGCAGTGAGGCTGATGGGTTTGAACAGGCAATCATTCATGCCTGCGTCGAAGCAGCGTTGTTTCTCCTCTGGTTGGGCATTGGCAGTGAAACCGAGTATCACACACGGTGCTTTTTGCTCGCGCTGCTCATACTCGCGAATGGACCGACTCAACTCGTAGCCATTCATGATCGGCATATTGCAGTCGGCAATGACCAGGTCGAAATGTTCCTGGCGCCACGCCTGGAACCCGGCAGCCCCATGATGCGCGGCGGTGAACTGATGGCCGAGGAAGCCCAGTTGCTGGCACATGAGCAAGCGGTTGGCCGGGTGGTCGTCCACCACCAGTACATTGAGAACCGGTGCCGGCGTGGTCGCGGCAGGCTCCAGTTTGTCGACGGCCTTGACCGGCTGCAGGCTGGTCATCGTCAGGCTGACGTGTACCTGGGTGCCCACCATGGGCACGCTGCTCAGGCTCAATTGGCCGCCCATCATCGCGCACAGGCTGCGACAGATCACCAGGCCCAGGCCGGCGCCGCTCCTGGCCAGGTGCCCGGAGTTGTCGGCTTGGGCAAAAGGTTCGAACAGGCGTAGTTGGTCTTCGCGGTTGATCCCGATGCCGGTGTCCTCCACCACCAGTTTCATCTCGATCTGTTGGGGTTTCCCGGTCTCCTTCAGGTGCACCTTGATCTTTACCTGCCCGCGCTCAGTGAACTTGATCGCGTTGCTCACCAGGTTCGACAGCACCTGCTTGAACCGCAAGGGGTCGATCAGTACCTCGGTGCCGTCGACATCGGGGGAGACCTCCAGCACCAGGCTCAGGGTTTTCTGGCGCGCCAGGCCATCGAACACGCGGACCACCGACTCGATCACCTCCCGCAGGTTGACCCTTTCCGGGGCCAGGCTCAGCCGACCGGATTCGATGCGTGCGATGTCCAGAATGTCGCCGATCAGCTCCAGCAGGTCCTTGGCCGAGTTGTAGGCCACCTCGATGGCGGGGCGATCCAGATGCCCCTGGTCGGCACGCTTGAGTGTCAACTCCAGCATGCCAATCACCGCATTCATGGGGGTGCGGATTTCGTGGCTCATGGTCGCCAGGAACGTGCTCTTGGCGCGGTTGGCCTCGTCGGCGCGTTCCTTGGCAGCGCGAAGTTCATCGAACAGTTGGCGCCGTTCACTGATATCGATCCAGCCGCCGATGATGCCCTGCACCTCGCCCATGGAGTCGCGGTACGGAAGGATCCAGTGATAGATCGTGAGTTTTTTTCCGTGAACATGCAGGGTGCGATCAAGGATCAGCGGTTTGCCTTCGGCCACGACCTGTTGATAGTCGGCATGGTATTGAGCCGCTTCCGTCTCAAGGGCCATGCCCATCTGGGTGATGCTCTTGCCGATGACGTCTGCACGCTTGACGTCGAACGTTTGCAGGTAGCTGTCGTTGCAGGTCTGCAGGAAACCGTTGTGGTCACGTACGTAGATCGGATGCGGCGTTTCATTGACCAGTGCCCGCATGAATTCGAACTGGTCATTCAGGGCGCGCTCGGCCAGCTTCCGATGCTTGATCTGGCGCTGCAGATAGCCGTTCCACGTCAGGGAAATCAACAACAGCAATCCGGTGCCGATGATGATCTGGGCGATCAGGCGATGATAGTTGCGCCAGTAACCATCGGATGCCGCGTTGTAGCCGCGCCAGCGGCTATTGATGGCCGTCAGCTCATCCGGCGCAATACTGAGCAGCGCCTTGTCGAGGATCGAACTCAGCTCGATGGCGTGACGGGACGTTGCCAGGGCAAACGTGGCTGGCAACGTGCCGATGCTGGAACTGATCTGCAATTTATCCTGGAACACCGGTGACGAGAGGAAGTAGTTGGCGATCACCAACGGGGTCACGGCACCCTCTACCTGTCCCTGCACCAATAACTCGGATGCCTTGAAGGTATCACCGGCTTCCACCAGGGTGATCTGGGCAAATTCCTGGCGCAGGAACTTTTCCAGCGGATTGCCCAGGGTGATCGCCAGGCGCTTGCCAGCCATCTGTTGAAGGCTGGAGGGCGCCCCCGTCTCTTTGCGTGTCAGCAGAACGTATGAGTTTTCCAGATAGGGTCGGCTGAAGGTCAGCAGGGACTCGCGCCCGGTACTCGGCGTGATGGCGCCGATGATGTCGGCGGCGCCGGAGTGGACCAGATTGATCATGCTGGAGACGTCGCGCACGTGTTGAATCTCGAAGCGCAGGCCGGTTCGCAGCCGGATCAGCTCAAGCAGATCGGCGGTGACGCCCCGGAAGTTGCCATCGGTATCAAAGAATGTAAGGGGGGCGAAGGTTTCGTTGACGACGACCTTCACCACCGGGTTTTCCTTGAGCCAGCGCTCTTCGCGCAGGGTCAGTTGCAGCTTGCGGTCGGTCAGCAGGATGTCGCTGCCTGCGCTCCAGCGTTTGGCAATGCTGTCGCGTTCATAGGTCGATACGCCATCGAGCACCGAATCGATGATGCTCAGGAGAATAGGCTGGTCCTTGCGCAAGGCGAAGCTGAAGCCATGTGCCTCGTGCTTGCCGAAGTTGGCCATGCGGATGTTTCTCAGGTACCCCTTGTTGATCATGTAGTGAGTGGAAATGGTGTCGCCCAGGAAGACGTCAGCCTGGTCGAATGCCACTGCATTCAAGGCATTTTGATAGGACGGGTAGGCGTGGATGGTTGCTTTTGGATACAGCGCCTGCACTTCGTCCATGGGCAGGTAGTGGTAGACAAGACTCAGGCGCAGGCCTGCCAGGCCGTCGCTCAGGTTGCGGTTTTCGCCTTCGCGGGTGACCAGTACCGGCTGGTCCACCGCGTAGGGCAATGACAGGACGATGTCCGGGTTTGCCGCTTCAAAGCCGTTGGAGGATCCGAGAAAGTCGATCTCGCCGTTTTCCAGCGCCTGGATCGCCGCTTCCCGGGTGGAGTAGCGCAACACCGTCAGCGGTATTGCCAGCGTTTTGGCCACCAGGCCGGCGTAATCGGCAGTCAGCCCTTCATAGTCACGCCCGCTGGAGGTGATGTCGAAGGGCGGGTAGTCGGGCCCGGAGGTGCCCAGTATCAATTCCCGCTTGTTTTGCAGCCACTGGCGTTGTGTCTTGTTCAAGGGGGTGTCGAGTTGAACGGCACCCGCACGCCCCAGCAGTGCATATTGCTCGGGAACCGGTTGTTCGGCAGGCACGGAAGTGCTGAGGCATACCCCGATACTCAAAATGATTAGATAGTCCTTTATACGCCTGGGCATCCGATTTCTCACACTAGCGCGTTACGTTTTGCCATCTCGATAAGTTCTACCAAGGATTTGGCTTTTAGTTTTTGCATGAGCCTTTTTTTGTACGTGCTGACGGTTTTGTTACTAAGGAACATGCCTTTGGCTATTTCCTTGTTTGTCCGGCCCTGGGCAAAAAGTTGTAATACCATGAGTTCGCGATCATTGACCACTTTGAAAAGTTCAAGCTCTTCGTTGCAATCTGTTTCATTGTTGTTGCCATTAAGGGCCTGGCTCGGGAAGTAGTTGTAACCTGACAAGACTGCCCTGATGGCACTGAGCAGTTCACTCAGGTCGCCTTCCTTGCAGACATAACCATCGGCGCCGGAGCGCATGCACCGAGTGGCAAAGAGCTTGGGGGTCTGGGCCGTCAGGATCAGCGTCTTGGTCGAGGTACTCATTGCGTTGAACCGGCACAGTACTTCCAGGCCGTCGAGTTTCGGAATCCCGATATCAAGGATGATGAGGTCCGGCTGGCACTCCTTGACCATTTGTATCGCATCACATCCGTTATCGGCTTCTCCAACTACTTTATAGCCCTCGTGCTCTAACAACATTCGAATGGCAAGCCGGATAACAGGGTGGTCGTCGATAATAAAAACTGAGTTCATAATCAAATCCCATACAAGCGCAAATAAAGTCGGCACATTAGCTCACATGGCAATGAAGGAGGATGAACTTGATGTGGAACAAACGTAAAACAAGAATGTTCCTACATTAAAAAAAGCAAAGGATTACGCTTCGCGGGGTGTTTGTTGTTTGGGCGTAAGAGTTTTGCGTGGCTGAAGTTTAAAAGTAAGTGGCAGTGGGTAGGCGGTTTTATAAAGCGGGATTTCCCTGTCGGCCGGGCGTTTAACTTCCTACTTTTTTGTTGAGCGGGGAAGGAGCAACTGGCGTATGAGTTCGCTCAATCCAATAGGGTTCAGCGGCTTCGGCAAGTAGCCAAGTAACGGAAAGTTACGCTGGAACGCCTGGGACTTCAGGTTTTCCAGTTCATTCACGGGGAGGCCGCTGAGCAAGATCGCGGACCTTATAAAGCCTCTGCGGTGGGCGATTTCAATCAACTCCAGCCCGGGCAGGTCTGGCAAGCATTGATCACACAGCAGAATATCGAATGGCAGTTCGGTTTGTGTCATCTGTCGAATGGCCTGTTCGGCATTTTCAGCGAGGGCAAGGTCGTGGTAACCATAGTTTCGTAACAAACATTGGGTCGCCAGCAATTGAAAAGGGTGATCCTCCACCAACAGGATACGAAGTTGTTCGAGCATGGCTTTTTCCATGAAAGGGGCAAGTGCCCTGAAGACGCTCCGCCAGGGCGTGTAGTAAGAAGTTAATGGGCCTTTCAGCTATCGGGCGTAGGAACAGTTCGAAAGACTGCGATCAGGGCGCGCGATTATTCATTGCGGCGGGGAAGAACTTCGATCAGGCCGCTCTGTTCCGTGCGTAGGGCGATTCTTTGAAAGGTAACCCTGGCCATAAGCCAGGGCTGTGCTTCATTGCGGGCTGGAGCGTCCGGTCATTTCGCGGGCCATCTCACTGGCGTAGCTGTCGGTCATGCCGGCGATGAAGTCGATCATGCGCAGGAACGAGGCGTGTAATGACCACGACGGGTCGGGGGCACTGTTGCCCAGCAGGTCGAGGATGCGCCGGTTCTTGAACGACGGAGTACGCCCGCCATGTTGTTCCAGGGCCGCACCGCAGAAGGCATTCAAGAGGATTTCCAGGGTGGTGTAGGCGCCGATTTCATGCAGGGTCTTGCGCTTGTCCTGGAAGATTTTCTTGCGGGCCATGTCCTTGGCATCCAGCACGCAGCGCTTGGCCGGGCCGTGCATGTGTTCCACCAGGTCTCCCGGCAGGGTACCGGCCAGCAAGGCGTCCTGTTGTTCGACGAATGCCCGGGCTGCGGCATTGGTCAGGTGCTCGATGGCCTTGCCTCGCAGAATCGCCAGCTTGCGCCGCCGGGAGTCCTGCGGGCCGAGTTGCCGATAGGTTTGCGGCAAGTCGTCGCCCACCAGGTCCAGCAGCAATGACTCGACCTCGGCGTATTCCAGCAGCTCCATTTCCAGGCCGTCTTCGAGGTCGATCAGCGCGTAGCAGATATCGTCGGCGGCCTCCATCAGGTACACCAGCGGGTGGCGGGCCCAGCGTTGCTCTTCCAATTGCGGCAAGCCGAGTTTCTGGGCGATCTGTTCGAGAATCGGCAACTCGCTCTGGTAGCAGCCGAACTTGTGCTTCTTGTAGCCCAGGGAGTCGGCGTGCCGGGCAGTCCAGGGGTATTTCAGGTACGTGCCCAGGGTGGCGTAGGTGAGCCGGGTGCCGCCATCGAACTGGTGGTATTCCAGTTGGGTGAGTACCCGGAAACCCTGGGCATTGCCTTCGAAATTGAGGAAGTCATTGCGCTCGGCGCTGCTCATGTCATCCAGCCAGCCACGCCCTGAAGCCTGCTGGAACCAATGCCGGATCGCGTCTTCACCAGAGTGGCCGAAGGGTGGATTGCCGATGTCGTGGGCCAGGCAGGCCGATTGCACCACCATGCCCAGGTCACTCGGGTCGCACCAGTCGGGCAGGGCGCTGCGGATCGTCTCACCCACACGCATGCCCAGGGACCGGCCCACGCAACTGACTTCCAGGGAGTGGGTCAGCCGGGTGTGGATGTGATCGTTGCTGGTCACCGGGTGCACTTGGGTCTTGCGGCCCAGGCGGCGAAACGCGCCGGAAAAGATGATGCGGTCGTGGTCTTTGTGAAAGGGGCTGCGGCCCAGTTCTTCCGGGCTGTGCAGGGGTTTTCCAAGACGTTCGCGGGTAAGCAGGGTGGGCCAATCCAAGGCGGGTACTCTCCGTGCGGTGAATGACGTCGCCCAGCTTCCCGGTTCAGCCAGGCCTGCGCAAGCGAAAAACTACAGGCCGACGGCGTCGATATCGATTAACAGCAGGCGCTGACCATTATCAAAGAATTGTCCGGCCGTCAGGCAGTACTGGTTGGTGGTGGCATCGCGATAGGTCGATGACAGGCTCAAGCGCCGCTCCTCCCAGCCCTCGGCGAGCAGATGATAGAAGTACGGGCGCCATGACCAGTTGTGGCCCAGGTAGCGGCTGTCGGCTTGCCAGGCGCCCTGGTGCCATTCGAAATTGGGCGTCAGTTGCGTGCCATGCCGATCACACTGGTAAAAACGCAGCAGCCAGGGAAACGCCGGCAATTGCGGCAGCTGGCTCAGGGGCGCCTGTGCCTGCGCCCAGGTTTGCAGGATCTGCATCAGTTCTGCCAGTTGGTGGCGCAGGTGCATGATCCGGCCGCGCTCGGCCAGCTTCTGTTGGACATACCCGGTGCGCAGTTGGGCGAAACGCGGCACGAACGCGTCGGTGGCGAACCAGTCCAGCTGGGCCTGGGCAAACAGGTAACCCTGGACATAACGTGAACCACATTCCAGGGCGAAATTCAGCTGTGCCTCGGTTTCCACGCCTTCGGCAATGATCCAGCAGCCGGTTTTTTCCGCCATTTGCGCCAGTGCGCGTACCACCTCACTACTTGGGCCGCCCCGGGCAGCGGCCTGGAACAGGCGCATGTCGAGCTTGAGGATGTCTGGCTGCAAGGCCAGCACCCGGTCCAGTTGGGAATAGCCGGCGCCGAAGTCATCAATGGCAATCCGCGCCCCGGCCTCGCGGTAACGCTCCACCACTTCGGCCAGGCGCAGGATATCGCCGCCCAGTTCCGTGATCTCGAACACGATGCGGCGCGGGTCGACGTTGTGTACCTGCAGTTGTTTGAGGCTCGGCAGGGCCTGCCCCGGGCGCAGGCGGGTGATCCAGCGTGGCGAAATATTCAGGCTGAGGAACCAGTCTTCCGGCGCTTCATGCAGGCGGCTCAGGGCGTTGTCACGAATCTGCCGGTCCAGTCGGCGCAAGGCCACGGAAGGCGTGCGCGGGTCGGCAAACAGCGGACCCACCGAGCGCAGTTGGCCGTTCGCCTGGCGCAGGCGGCCCAGGGCTTCTACGCCGGCGATGCGGCCGGTGGCGGTGTCGATGAATGGCTGGAAGCAGGCGAGCGGTTGCCCGTCGATCACGGGGCCTCCTTAAAAGACCGGAAATGAAAAAAGGCCCGGCCCTCGATGGAGAGGGCCGGGCCTTATCTGTTTGCAAGAATGCAGCCAGCGCGGCTCAACTTTTGCGCGAAGCACCTTGCATGGCCAGTTTGATCAGCGGGATCAGACCGGCACCCAGCCGCACCAGGCGGGTCATGGTGCCGATTCCGCCGCCCTTGGCGCCTTTGCCGGTGAGAAAGCCCAGCAGTGTCACCACGCCCACGCCCCACAGCGGCGCGTGCTTGATGCCAAAGCCGTCCTGCCAGCTCTGGCCCATGTTGCGGACCTTTTGCAGCGGCAGCATCAGTTGCTGGGACTCGTGACGAATTTCCTGGCGGTGCATTTCCATGCGCAGGCGGATCAACGCTTTGCGCATCTCCCGCCGGGAAGTGTTTTGCGGCAATTCAGTCAGGCTCATGGCAGCAGGCGCTCCCGGTCGTTGGCCAGCTCTTCGAGGGTGGCGTGGAACGGCGTGGACTCATCGAACACCGCCGCCTTCAAGCGTAACCCGCAGAAGGCTGCGGCCAATATGTAGAACACACACAGGCTGATGATCCCGGTCAGGCGGTAGGTGTCCCACACCAGAATCATTACCAGCGCCGACAGGCCCACCAGCAACAGCAAGGCAAACACCAGCGCCAGGCCGGCAAACAGCAGCAGGCTGACGGTGCGGGCTTTCTGCTCCTGCAGCTCGATGCCAAACAGCTCGACGTGGCTGTGCAGCAAACCCAGGACAGCCGCGCCCAGGCGCCGTGAAGTAGAACTTGGGCCCGTGGACGAGCCGGATTCGCCGATAGACATAAATTAGCGCCTTGTAGCCAGCAGGCCGATCAAAAAGCCCACACCGGCCGCGATGCCGACGGACTGCCAAGGGTTGGCCTGGACATAGTCTTCCGTGGCCGTGACAGCCGCCTGGCCGCGTTCGCGCAGGGAGTCTTCGGTCAGTTGCAGGGTTTCCCGGGCCTTGAGCAGGCTTTCGTGAATCTTGCTGCGCAGCTCATCCGCCTGGTCGCCCGCGAGGATCGCGGTGTCGTCCAGCAGCTTCTCGGTATCGCTGACCAGGGTTTGAAAATCCGCCATCAATATTTCTTGAGCAGTCTTTGCCGTATTTCTGGCCATGGTTATCTCCGTGAGTGGCTGGTCTGTTTACTTTTGGTTTCGAGTCACCGGCGTCGGTGAAGGTTCACTGCAATTGTCTGGTACAGCTTTTGCTTTGCCTTGGTGCGCGGGCCGGGGGCCTTGCGCTGAATCCGGGCGGTCGGGGCTCAAACCCTGAAAAACCTTACCCTAAATAACTAAAACTCGCGGAAAAACCCTGTCGGATTCTGCCTTTCTCACTGAACGCTGCGCTAAAGCGGTTCACGGCCTCAATAGAGGGTCGGGCCGCCGGTGCCAATTTAGTGCGCGTCATGAAGGTCATGAACTGCTTTGGTGCTTTTTCCTGCATGTGCAGGCCTGCCATTCTCCATGGAAAATTTGCAAAGCGCGGTGGACACCCTCGTCCACAGTTCCAACACGCTGTTTATTCTGATTGGTGCGGTCATGGTCCTGGCCATGCACGCCGGCTTTGCGTTCCTGGAAGTCGGCACCGTGCGCCAGAAGAACCAGGTCAATGCCCTGTCGAAAATCCTCAGTGACTTCGCCATCTCCACATTGGCCTATTTCTTTATAGGCTATTGGATCTCCTATGGCGTGACGTTCATGCAACCGGCGGCGGTGATCAGCGCCGACCACGGCTATGGCCTGGTGAAATTCTTCTTCCTGCTGACCTTCGCTGCGGCGATCCCGGCGATCATTTCCGGGGGTATTGCCGAGCGTGCACGTTTTGTTCCGCAACTGTGTGCCACCGCGTTGATCGTGGCCTTCATCTACCCGTTTTTCGAAGGCATGGTGTGGAACGGCAACTACGGCCTGCAAGCCTGGTTGCTGGCCACCTTCGGCGCCAGCTTCCATGACTTTGCCGGCAGCGTCGTGGTGCACGCCATGGGCGGCTGGCTGGCGCTGGCGGCGGTGTTGCTGCTGGGGCCACGGCAAGGGCGTTATCGGGAAGGTCGCCTGGTGGCGTTTGCGCCGTCGAGCATCCCGTTCCTCGCGTTGGGCTCGTGGATTCTGATCGTCGGCTGGTTTGGCTTTAACGTCATGAGCGCGCAAACCCTCTCTGGCGTCAGCGGGCTGGTGGCGGTCAATTCGTTGATGGCGATGGTCGGCGGCACGGTCGCGGCGTTGGTGATCGGGCGCAACGACCCAGGCTTCTTGCATAACGGCCCGTTGGCCGGCTTGGTGGCGATCTGTGCCGGTTCCGACCTGATGCACCCGGTAGGCGCGCTGGTGACTGGCGTGGTGGCGGGGGGCTTGTTTGTCTGGTGCTTCATCGCGGCCCAGGATCGCTGGAAGATCGATGATGTGCTGGGCGTGTGGCCGCTGCACGGCCTGTGCGGCGTGTGGGGCGGGATCGCCTGCGGGATCTTCGGCCAGACCGCCCTCGGTGGTCTGGGCGGCGTGAGTCTGTTCAGCCAGTTGATCGGCACCGCGCTGGGCGTGGTGGTGGCACTCGTCGGCGGTTTCCTGGTGTACGGCGTGATCAAGCGCGTTTACGGCCTGCGCCTGAGTCAGGAAGAGGAATATTACGGCGCCGATTTGTCGATCCACAAGATTGGCGCTGTCAGTCAGGACTGAGGGGCGGTTTGCGTTTAGGGGGTTGCGCCTTGCCGCTGCTAATATGGGCAAACAACAACCAGGCGACACCCTTTCAAACGGAACTTGAATGCCAACCTCTCAACGTTTGCCCCTTGCCCACAGGCCAATAATAATCCTGGGGACCGGGCATGCACTGCCTGAGCACATCCTCACCAGTGCGCAACTGGATGTTCAACTCGGTCTGGTAGCCGGCAGCGTCGCTCGCGTCAGCGGCGTCACCCATCGGCACGTGGCCAGCCGTCGCGAGAACGCCGCGAGCCTCGGTGCCATTGCCGCACACCGGGCATTGCTGGCCGCGGGGCTGGCGCTGGAGCAGATCGACCTGGTGGTCTGTGCCAGTGGCACCATGGACCAGGGCATGCCGTGTAACGCCGCGTTGTTGCACCGCGAATTGGGGTTGGGGTCTTCCGGCATTCCCGCCATGGACATCAATGCAAGTTGCCTGGGGTTTATCGCCGCGCTGGATACGCTGTCCTGGCCGCTGCTGGCCGGGCGCTACCAGCGCATCTTGCTGGTGTGTTCGGACATCGCTTCCTGCGGGCTGGACTGGCAGCAGGTGGAAGTCTGCGCAATCTTCGGCGACGGTGCTGCGGCGGTGGTGCTGGCAGTCAGCGACGGCGGGTCGAAAATCCTGGCCTCAAACCTCAAGACGTATTCCGAAGGCGCAGATTTGTGCCAGATCCCCGCCGGCGGTTCGCGTCATCACCCGCGGCGCATCGACGGCCCGTTCGAACCACTGACCAGTTTTTCGATGCAGGGCAAAAGTGTGTTTCGGCTGGCGGCCAAACACCTGCCCATGCTGGTGGAAGAACTGCTGGATCAGGCCGGTTTGACCAAGTCGCAGATTGATTGGGTCATCCCGCACCAGGCCAGCCAGCAGGCGATGCAGCATGCGGCCCGACGGTTGGGATTTGCCCCGGAACAGGTCATCGACATCTTCGCTTCGCACGGCAATCAGGTGGCGGCGTCGCTGCCCACCGCGCTGGATATCGCCATCCGTGACCAGCGTATCCAGCGCGGCCAGCGCCTGATGTTGATAGGTACCGGCGCGGGCTTATCCCTTGGCGGCATGGTCCTGGAGTACTGATGAAAGTTCTCGTCACCGGTGGCACCGGATTCATTGGTCGGCACATTGTCTGGCGCCTCGCCGGCCAGGGGTGTGAGGTGCAGTTTACCGGCCGCAATGCCCGTGCTGCGGCCGAGGTCATTCGCCAGAGCCCCGGCGTGGCATCCTGGGTGCCGCTGGAGCACGGCACCTCAGAGGCTTGCCGCACGTTGCTCGATGCCTCGCGTGCGTGTGCGGCGGTGGTTCATTGCGCGGCGCTGTCCTCGCCATGGGGTACGGTGCCAGCATTTGCCCGAGCCAATCTCGATTCCACTGCCGAGGTGCTGAATGCCTGCCGCGTCAACCAGGTGAAGCGGCTGGTGCACTTGTCCACACCCAGTCTGTATTTTGCGTTCCGTGATCGTCTCGATATTCGTGAAGACGAACCACTGCCACCCCCGGTCAACGAATACGCGCGCAGCAAGGCATTGGCGGAAGTACGGGTGAATGAGGCGGGGCTTGCCGAAGCAGTGATCCTGCGCCCGCGTGCGGTGTTTGGCCCGTGGGACGCCACCTTGATGCCACGTCTGGTGCGGGTGATGCAGCGCGGGCCGATTCCGCTGATGCGGGGGGGGCAGGCGCAACTGGACCTTACCTGCGTCGACAACCTGGTACACGCGGTGCAGTTGAGCCTGACCCAACCGCTGCCACGGGCGGTGTGCACCTATAACGTCAGCAATGGCACGCCGTTGACGGTCGCTGACTTACTGCAACGCGTCGCCGAGCAGTTTCAACTGAATCTGCGCACCCGGCGCTTGCCATGGCGACTCATGGACGCGCTGGCTCGGGTGCTGGAAGTCGGCGCACACCTGAGAGGCAGCGGCGAGCCGTTGCTGACACGCTATGGCGCCGGTGTGCTGGCGTTCAGCCAAACCCTGGACCTGAGTGCCATTCGAAACGAGCTGGGCTACCGCCCGGTCGTGACGCAGGACGAAGGCATCCGCCAGCACGCGCAGTGGTGGCTTGCCCAACAAGGAGTGGGAGCATGAGCCGTACTGTCAGCCTGAGTGTGTTGCGCGCCGGCTGGTGCCAGCACCTGGAATGCCTGGCCGATCGGGGAGGGCGCTGGGCGCCGACGCGTTTTCCGGCCTTGTGCGGTTTGATCCGCCATCCCGACGCGGGCTGGATACTCTACGACACCGGTTACGCCGAGCACTTTTTTAACGCCACCCAGGCACTGCCCGAGCGCCTGTATCGCAGCGCGGTGCCGGTCGAGCTGCCGGTGAAAGAACAGCTGCTCACGCAATTACGCGCATTCGGTATCGGTCCCGATGACATACGCACGGTGATCATTTCGCACTTCCACAGCGATCACATCGCCGGGCTCAGGGACTTCCCCCAGGCCAAGTTCATCGCATTGGAGGCCGACCGCAAACACATCGACAGCCTGCGGGGCCATCGCTGGCGAGCGACCCTGGGCGGTCATCTGCCGGCGTTGTTGCCCGACGATTTCGCCGCGCGCATGACCCTCGCCGACACCTGCAAAAAAGCCGCGCTGCCGGACTGGATGACACCGTTTCACCACGGTCTGGATCTGCTCGGCGATGGCAGCCTGCTGGGCGTTCCGCTGCCGGGGCATAGCGAAGGGCAGTTGGGTTTGTTCATGCCCGATGCCCAGGGGCGACCGGTGTTTCTGGTGGCCGACGCGTGCTGGTCGGTCCCCGCCTGTCGTGCCGGGCGGTTGCCGGCGCCACCGGCCTTGTGGTTTGCCAGCCACGATGCCAAACAGTATCGCCAGACCTACAGCGGCTTGGGCGAGTTGATTCGCCGCGAACCGGCCGTGGCCGTGCTGCCTTCCCATTGCACCCATGCCTGGGAGGCGTTCGGCGATGAGCGATGAGCGCTTGATCGGCACATTGCGCAGCACCGCCAGTTTCCTGCACAGCCGCTACTGGCTGCAGTTTGCCCGCCGGGAACAACTGGAAGCCTGGCAGGCACGCCAGTTGAAGTATTTCCTGCAACGGGTATTGCCTCAGTCGCACCGTTTCAAGGGGCAGGTGGTGACGGACCTGAGTGCTTTGCCGCTGATGGACAAAGCCACGCTGATGGGCGATTTCGCCGGGTTCAACACCCGTGGCTTGAGCCTGGCGCAGGTGCTGCCGGTGGCACGCCGGGCTGAAGAGTCCCGGGATTTCAGCCCGACGCTGGGTGACCTCACCGTCGGCTTGTCGAGCGGGACCTCGGGTAATCAAGGCGTATTCCTCGTCAGCAGCCTTGAGCGTCAACGTTGGGCCGGCATCCTGCTGGCGCGCACGCTGCCGCGTCATCTGCTGCCACGCCTGCTTTTTCCATGGTGCGCGCCGTTGCGCATCGCATTCTTTCTACGGGCCAATAGCCGGCTCTACACAACGCTGGCCAGTCGACGCATCGACTTTGCCTTCCACGACCTGACCCTTGGGCTCGACGCCGGCCTGGCGCGTCTCAACACTCAGCAACCCGACGTACTGGTGGCGCCGGCCACGGTATTGCGCGGGTTGGCCGAAGCCGCGCTGGCCGGGCGCCTGTCCATCCGCCCGAGCCATATCCTGTCGGTGGCGGAAGTCCTCGAAACGGCGGATGCAGAAGCGGCGCAGGCGGCGTTCGGCGTGGCTCCCCGGCAGATTTACCAGGCCAGCGAAGGCTTCCTTGGCTACACCTGCGAACAGGGTACTTTGCACCTGAACGAAAGCCACCTGCACATCGAGGCGGATTGGCTGGACGCCGCGCGCACACGTTTTCAGCCGATTATCACCGACTTCTCCCGACGCACCCAATTGATCGTGCGTTACCGTCTCAACGATGTGTTGCGGGTGACCCAGGCGCCTTGCGCGTGCGGGCGTGTCGAACGCGCGATTGCCGCGGTCGAGGGGCGTATGGATGACATTCTCTGGCTGCCCGACGTGAGCGGTGTTCAATTGCGCGCGCTCTATCCGGATGTGCTGCGGCGCGCCTTGCTGATGCACGGTGAGTGCTTGCGGGAATATGAAATCCACCAGCAAGGCCTGCACTGGCAGATCAACGTGCAAGCTGCCGGTGATCACGCCGACCTGTGCCAGGCCTTGATCCAAAGCATTCACGCATTCTGCCAGCAGCAGGGGCTGCAACCTCCGGCGTTGAGTTTTGGCCAGTGGCAGCCGCCGCCGGCGTTTGCCAAGCGCCGCCGTCTGAAACTGCTGCAACTGCCCGAGGGTTTGCCATGCATGTACTGATTCTTGGCGCACGCGCCCCAGCGTGCCTGGAGTGGGCGCGGGCCTTTGACGAGGCGGGCTGGACGGTCAGCGTGGGTGATTCCTTGAGCCAGCCGCTGAGCCGTTTCAGCTGTTCGGTGCAACACTTTGTGCGTTTGCCGGAACCTCGACAGGCTCCCGCCGCCTGGATCGAGGCGCTGGCGCAGGTGATCCAGGCGCAGCACATCGATTTGCTACTGCCCACCTGCGAGGAAGTGTTTTACCTGGCTCACGGTCTCGCACGCCTGGCGCCGCTGTGCCGGATATTGACCAGCGATTTTGCCTTGCTGCATCGCTTGCATCACAAGGGGCGCTTTGCCGCCATGACCGAGGGGTGGGCGTTGGCGGCGCCTGAAACCCGGCTGTTGACCGATCGCCCGGCGGTGCAGGCATTGATGGATGAAGCAGGCCAGTGGGTGTTCAAGCCGGCTTATTCGCGTTTTGCCTCCCAGACGTTGATTCGTCCGTCTGCCGGACAACTGGTCAAGGTACAGCCCAGTGAAGCGGCGCCGTGGGTGGCGCAGCGGTTTATCGAGGGCCGGGAATACTGCAGCTTCAGCGTGTTGATCGACGGTGAGTTGCGCGCCCACAGCTGCTACCACCCGCGCTACCGGGTGGGGCGTGGGTCGGGGATTTATTTCGAGCCTTGTATGCCAGTGCCGGTGCGCCAGTTTCTCGAACAATTCGGTCGCGAAACGGGCTACACCGGGCAAGTCGGCTTCGACTTTATCGAAGAGTCAGGCGGACATTTTCATGTCCTGGAATGCAACCCGCGAGCCACCAGTGGGGTGCACCTGTTTGACAATCAGCGCAAGCAACTGGTGGCCAGCCTGACTGGCAGCGGTGTGCTTGAACCCACCTGCGAGCCCCGGATGATTGCGCTGGCGATGCTTCTGCTGGCAGCGCCGCAGCGGGTATTGAGCGCGGGCTTCTGGCGTGACTATAGCGATGCCCGGGATGTGATTACCCGCCAGGGTGACTTCTGGCCGCTGCCTGCCCAACTCCTGAGCCTGGCGGAAATCATCGCCCGCGCGGCTTCCCGGCGCTGCGGGCTGCTGGCCGCGTCCACCGCAGACATCGAGTGGAACGGCCAGCCGTTGAGCGAGTACCTGCCATGAGGTTACTGTTCGAAGAGCAACTGCTCAATGAGCCCCCACCCGCCGACGATAGCCTTGCCCGGCGCTATGTGCGCACCTGCGCCGGCGGCGCGCTGATCGGCAACGTCAGCACCCGCATGGCGCTGCTCGACACCGGGACGCAGCAGTTCCCCGTCAGTATCACCGAGGGCCTTGAGCCGGATGGCAATTGCTACGTGGTGTCGCCTCAAACCGCCTTCAGCGGTTACGCCCTCGAAGAGATCAAACGCCTTGGGCGGCCCCGGCTGACCTGGCCGCTGAAGGTCCTGACCCAGGGCGTGCAGCACATGTTGCGCTGGGCCAGGATCGACAAGCTGGTGCAGGTCAACAACTGGCTTCTGTCCACCAACCTTTACCCCGGCGATTGGGACATCAACGAGTTGCCGGCGATCACCGCCTTGCTGCAGCGAACGTTTCCCGATCACGGGTTTGGTTTTCGCTCGCTGAACGACTTCAGCAATCGGCCATTGCGCCAGTGTCTGGAAAACCTCGGCTACCTGAGTATTCCCACTCGGCAGGTCTATCTGTTCGATGGCCGGGCGGGGGCACAGGCCGCCTTTCTCAACCACCACAACACCCGGCTTGACGCCACGTTGCTGCGCCGCAGCCCCTATGAAGTGGTGCCGGGCGCAGCGCTGGACGACGCCGACTTCCAACGCATCGAGCATCTTTACAACCTGCTTTACCTGGACAAGTACAGCACGCTGAACCCGCACTACAGCGCCCAGTGGATGCAGCGTGGTCAGCGCGAAGGCTGGCTGGAGATGCGCGCGTTACGCAACAGTGAGGGGCGCATTGACGGTGCCCTGGGCTGGTTTGCCAATGCGGCACTGATCAGCACGCCGATCGTGGGTTACGACACGGGCTTGCCACAGCGGGCCGGGTTGTACCGCCAGCTCACGCGGTTGTGCCTGCAAGAGGCGGTTGAGCGCGGTGTGGTGCTGAATTTCAGTTCGGGTGCTGCCGGGTTCAAACGCTTGCGCGGGGGCCAGCCGCAGATCGAATACAGCCTGATCCATGTCGCCCATTTATCCTGGGGCCGCAGGTGGGTTTGGCGTGTCCTGAGCCAACTGTTGCATGGCATCGGTGTGCCCCTGATGCGCAGGTTCAAACTATGAGTCAGGTAAACGCCTGGTGGCCGGTAGCCCTGAGCCACGAACTGCGCAATGCGCCGTTGGCATGCCAGCTTTTGGGTCTGCCGCTGGTGCTGTTTCGGGATGAGGGCGGGCGCGCCGCCGTCCTGCCTGATCGCTGCCCTCATCGCTTTGCGCCATTGAGCGCAGGCAAGGTGCGTGATGGGCAGATCGAATGCCCCTATCACGGTTGGCGATTTGCCGCCGACGGGCGCTGTACGCGGGTGCCGGGCACCGAGCAGGCAACGTGCAACAAGCCGTTGCTGGATAGTGTGCAGAGTTGCGAGGCCCACGGGCTGGTCTGGGTCAGTCCAGGGCCCGAGCGTCCGCAAGCACCGCCGGTGGCGCCTGCCCCGCAGCAGCAGAACCTCGACACATTCTGGATAACCGACCAGGTGCAGTGCTCACTCCAGGACGCTGCGGAAAATTTCCTCGACGGGTTTCACACGCATTTCGTGCATGCCGGATGGATACGACACGACAGGCAGCGGCAAAAACTCAGGGTTCGGGTGCGCGCCCTCGCAGACGGCGTGGAGGCGGTCTATAGCGAAGAGGGCAAGCAGTCAGGGTTGATCTCACACTGGTTCGAGGGCGAGCGTGGCGTCAGCATGGGACGCTTTCGTTTGCCGGGGCTGGCCGAGATCGAATACCGCGATGCACGCGGCGGCGTTAACTTGCTGGTCAGTGCGTGGATGACGCCGAGTGGCGATGGCCAATTGCGCTTGTTTGCCCGGGTGGCCACGACACGCGGAGTATTGCCGGCGCTGCTCAAGCGTTGGGTGTTGCGCCGGTTGTTCGGGGTGATCCTGCGCCAGGACCGTCAGATCCTCGAGCGTGTCAGCGCTAATCAGCGGCGCTTTCACCGCATCCCGGCGACGCCTCTGGATGGGCCGCAAGACCTGCTGGGGCCAGGCATACGACAGTTGCTGGAGAACGGTCAGCCACTGGTCTTTGCCGAGCGAGAGCTGGAAATCTGGCTGTAGGGGCGTCAGGAGGGGGCCATGTTTTGCGGTACCCGGACACTGTTAGAATAGGCACCTGATTCTTCCCGGACCCTTTGCCATGCTTCCTGAATGTCAGTTGTTCGGCACCCTGGGCTGCCACCTGTGTGAGTTTGCCGAAGCCGAAATCATGCCGTTGGTCGAACACGGCCTGTTGGTGGAGTTGGTGGATATCGCCGATTCCGAAGCCTTGTTCGAGGCCTACGGCCTGCGGATTCCGGTGCTGCGCCGGGTGGACACGGGCGCCGAGCTGGAGTGGCCGTTCGACGAAGCGCAGGTGGTGAACTTTCTTGGCTAGCACTCGGCGATGGCGAGTTCCCGATTATTCGGTTACTGTATGTTTGTACAGCGATTGAATGAGAGGGAACGCCCGTGGTGAATGTTGAACAACTGAAAAGCAGCGTCAATCGCATGTCCGCCGACGTCGTGCGCGACGCGGTGAACGAGCTGCGCCTCGATGGCCTGGTCACGGAAGGCAAGACGCCGTTTAACAAAGTGCATTTCAATACCTGCTTTGCCGAGATCGAGGCGCTGTTCCAGCGTGCCGGTTATCACAAGCAGCTGGATGTGGTGGGCTATCAGGGCTTGCTGTACGCGCTTTACGATCCGGGCCGCTGGGAAGCGGTGGATGTGCTGCGCTGGCTCAAGGAATTCACCGAGGCGGCCAGTGCATCGCCGGTGTTGCGCGCGGAATTGGTCAAGGCCTGAATCTGTGCTGGGCCTGATCCAGCGGCATGCGGGATAATGCCCGCCTGTATTTCGACGCGTTGAGCCTGCCCATGTCCGTTTTTTCCGCTGCCCAGCATCAAGCCAGCACGTTGTACCTGCCGCCAGGCGCCTGGGCGACCGTGCTGGATTGCCTGTGTGAGCACTTCCCGGCCATCAGCCGTGAACAATGGCTGGACCGCGTCGCCCGGGGCCGGGTGCTGGACATCAACGGGGCACCCATCCATCAGGACCTCGCCTACCGCGAAGGCCTGTGCATCTACTATTTCCGTGAAGTGCCGAACGAGAAAGTGATCCCGGTTCAGGAGACCATCCTGTACGCCGATGAACACTTGGTGGTGGCCGACAAGCCGCATTTTCTGCCGGTAACGCCCGCCGGTGAGTACGTCGAACAAACCCTGTTGCGGCGCTTGATTCGCCGCTTGGACAACCCGGCCCTGGTGCCGCTGCATCGCATCGACCGGCATACGGCGGGGCTGGTGTTGTTTTCGGCCAATCCCCGGACGCGTTCGGCGTATCAACAGCTGTTTCCCACGCGCAAGATCGACAAGTTCTATGAAGCCATTGCCCCGGCCTTGCCCGGGCTGACGTTTCCGCTGGTGCATAAAAGCCGGCTGGTGGATGGCGAGCCGTTCTTTCGCATGCAAGAAGGCGAGGGCGCGAGTAATACCGAGACGGCAGTCGAGGTGCGGGAAAAGCAGGGTGACTTGTGGCGTTATGGCCTGTTTCCGGTGACCGGCAAGAAACACCAGTTGCGGGTGCACATGACGGCGTTGGGCGCGAGTATCTGCAATGATCCGTTCTACCCTGACGTCATCAAGGATGCCGAGGACGACTACGCCAATCCGCTCAAGCTGCTGGCCCAGGGCGTGCGTTTTATCGACCCGGTGACCGGCCAGGAGCGCAGTTTTCGCAGCGAGATCAGCCTGGACTGGTAAACCCCAGGTACGAAAAAGCCCGCATCAAGCGGGCTTTTTCGTATCCGGCGTTAAGACTTACAGGTCTTTAACGGTGCGAACCTGATCCTTGTTGATCTGGGTGCGCTTGCCATCCAGCTGTTCGAATTCGTAGAAGCCGGTGGACTTGTCGAATTTAGGAGTGTCGACGGCCTGGATTTCGCGACCGTCATTCAGGGTGATCACTGTTGGCGAGGCGCAACCGGCAAGGGTAGCGAGGCCCAGTGCAAGCATGAGAGCGGCGATGGTCCGTTGAGTCATGAGTTTGTCTCCGAGAGAATGCTTTGTTGAGTACTGACCTTGTGACGTGTGCAACGCCGGCAAAGTTCCTTGTTCGACGTTCATTCTGACACGCTGGGCGGGCGGTGCAACAACTCAGGTGTGTTGAAGTTGGCCAGGCGAGGGTCATCCGCAGGGCAATCCAGGGCCTTGGCCCCCAGCGCCTGCATGATCTGGCGTGGGCTGCGCTCGCCGGCTGCCCAGGCACGCTCGAAAGTTTCATGTAGCAGAGTGGGTATCACACACAGCAACGGCTCCCAGAAGTCGCCATGGCGCACCATCACCGGCAGCAACGGGTTTTGCCGGGCCGTGCCGAGCAGGTCGGCGAGCAGTTGCTCATCGATTTGCGGCACGTCGCACGGCAACACCAGCAGATGCCCATGCCGTGCCGCCGCCAGCCCTGCGCGGATACCGGCAAGGGGGCCGGGGAAGTCCGGGCTGTCATCGCCGACCAATTGATCGGCGTACGCCGCATACTGCGCCTGGTTGCGATTGCAGGAGATGATCAGGTCGTCGGTCAACGGCCGCACCAGGCGATGCAGGTGCGCAATCAGAGGCTGCCCGTGCCAGTCGAGCAAGCCCTTGTCGAGGCCGCCCATGCGCTGGCCTCGGCCGCCGGCCAGCAACAGCACGGAGCAGGGCAGTGGGAAAGAATGGCTTGGCATGACGGCTCCTGCGGGCAGTGAAATGGGGGGCTGTGATATAACATCGGGCTGTTCCTTCGACAACCGGACCGAGCCATGAAAGCCAAGGCTGATGCGCCCTTTGTACCCCTGAATATCGCTGTATTGACGGTCAGTGACACCCGCACCCTGGAAACCGACACCTCGGGCCAGGTCTTCGTCGACCGCCTGACCGCCGCCGGCCACCTGCTGGCCGAGCGGGTGCTGCTTAAAGATGATCTGTACAAAATCCGTGCGCAAGTGGCGCACTGGATTGCCGAAGACGTGGTGCAGGTGGTGTTGATCACCGGCGGTACCGGCTTCACCGGCCGCGACAGCACCCCGGAAGCGGTGAGCTGCTTGCTGGACAAGCAGGTAGATGGTTTCGGTGAGCTGTTCCGGCAAATTTCCGTGGCCGATATCGGCACCTCCACCGTGCAGTCCCGTGCCCTGGCCGGCCTGGCCAATGGCACCCTGGTGTGCTGCCTGCCGGGCTCCACCAACGCGGTGCGCACCGGTTGGGACGGGATACTCGCCGAGCAGCTGGATAACCGTCACCGCCCGTGCAACTTCGTCCCGCACCTGAAACAGGCCGAGCCCTGTGAATCCCGTGGGTAAGCCGGGCAAGACCGGCGCGTTGATGCCGGTGGAAGACGCCCTCGAACAGCTGCTGGCGATGGCCGAGGCAGCGCCGATTCGCGAGCAGGAAACCTTGCCGCTGGCCGAATGTGACGGTCGGGTGCTGGCGCAGGCGCTGGTTTCTACCCTGGACTTGCCGCCGTGGCCCAACAGCGCCATGGACGGGTACGCCCTGCGCCTGGCGGACTGGACCGGCGAGCCACTGGTGGTCAGCCAGCGCATTTTCGCCGGCACGGCACCGCAGCCCCTGGCCGCCGGCACCTGTGCGCGGATCTTCACCGGCGCCCCGGTGCCGGAAGGGGCGGACTGCGTTGAGATGCAGGAAAACGCCGTGGTCCACCCCGATCAGCGCGTGAGCTTTACCGAGTCGCTGCAGGTGGATCAAAACATCCGTCCCCAAGGCCAGGAAACCACCGTGGGCGAATTGGTGTTGCCCGCCGGCACACGCCTGGGGCCGATCGAACTGGGGCTGGCCGCATCCCTGGGCCGTGATCGCCTGGAGGTGATCCGTCGCGCCCGTGTGGCCGTGCTGTCCACCGGCGACGAGTTGATCGAGCCGGGCCTGCCGTTGGGCCCCGGGCAGATCTACAACAGCAATCGCCGGGTGTTGTGCAGCTGGCTGGAGCGCCTGGGCTGCGAAGTGGTGGACGCCGGGATCCTGCCGGATGACCTGGAACAAACCCGCGAGCGCCTGGGGGCGTTGGGCTCGGTTGACCTGATCCTGTCCACCGGCGGTGTGTCGGTGGGCGAGGCGGATTTCCTCGGGATTGCGCTGCGCGAAGAAGGTGAACTGGCGCTGTGGAAGCTGGCGATCAAGCCGGGCAAGCCCCTGACGTTCGGGCATTTCCGTGGCGTGCCGGTGATCGGTTTGCCGGGCAACCCGGCGTCGACGCTGGTGACCTTCGCCTTGCTGGCGCGGCCTTACCTGTTGCGCCGCCAGGGCGTGCAGGACGTGCAGCCGTTGCGCATTGAAGTGCCGGTGGGGTTTGTGTGGGCCAAGCCGGGGAACCGTCGCGAGTACTTGCGCGGTCGGCTGGAGCAGGGCAAGGCGATCATCTACCGCAACCAGAGCTCGGGTGTGCTGCGCAGTGCGGCCTGGGCCGAGGGGTTGGTGGAAGTGCGGGAAGGGACGACGCTGGAGATCGGTGATCGGGTCAACTTCATTCCGTTGAGTGAAGTCTTGAGTTAGTCACCGCATTACCCTTGTGGCGAGGGAGCAAGCTCCCTCGCCACAAAAGCTCGATTTCCTCAGGTTTACGGCAAATCACGACTCGCGTAAAACGCACTCAGCACCTTCACCAGGTGCGCCAGGTCATGGCTGCCGCACAGCTCGCGAATCGAGTGCATGGCAAACGTCGGCAAACCGATATCCACGGTGCGCACGCCCAGGTGACTGGCGGTGATCGGGCCGATGGTCGAGCCGCACCCCATGTCGCTGCGTACCACAAAGCTCTGCACCGGCACTTCTTCAGCCATGCACAGGTGGCGGAAGAACCCGGCCGTTTCGCTGTTGGTGGCGTAGCGCTGGTTGCTGTTGACCTTGATCACCGGGCCGGCATTGAGTTTCGGGCCGTGGTTGGCGTCGTGCTTCTCGGCGTAGTTGGGGTGCACGCCGTGGGCGTTGTCCGCAGACACCAGCAGCGACTTCTGGATGGTGCGTACGAATTCATCACCTTCCGGCAGCAGGCGACGCAGGGTCTGCTCCAGCATCGGGCCGTCGGCACCGCAGGCGGAGCACGAGCCGACTTCTTCGTGGTCGTTGCACACCAGCACGCAGGTTTCGTCGGTTTCGGCGGTGAGCAAGGCTTGCAGGCCGGCGTAGCACGACAGCAGGTTGTCGAGGCGGGCACCGGCGATAAAGTCGCCATTGAGGCCGATCACGGCCGCGCTCTGGGTGTCGTAGAAGCTCAGTTCATAGTCGAGCACCACATCAGCGTTCAGGCCGTGTTCACGGGCCAACTGCTCGGTGAGCACTGCGCGGAAGTCCACACGCTCGTCACCGGCAAACTGCGCGAGGATCGGCGGCAGTTCGGTCTGGGCATTGATCGCCCAACCCTGGTTGGCTTCACGGTTCAGGTGAATGGCCAGGTTGGGGATGATCGCGATGGGCAGCTTGAAGTCGATCAACTGGCTTTCGACCTTGCCGTCACGGCGGAAAGTCACGCGGCCAGCCAGGGACAGGTCGCGGTCGAACCACGGTGCCAGCAGCGCACCGCCGTACACTTCCACACCCAGTTGCCAGAAACCCTGGCGTTGCAGTTCAGGTTGTGGCTTGACCCGCAGGCACGGGCTGTCGGTGTGGGCGCCGACCAGGCGGATGCCGCCTTGCAGGGGCGAGTGGCGGCCGAGCTTGAAGGCGATGATCGAGGAGTCGTTGCGGGTCACGTAATAACGCCCGTTGGCCTCGGTGGTCCAGGTCTCGCGCTCGTCAAGACGCTGGAAACCGGCCGCCTCCAGGCGCTGTGCAAGGGCGGCGGTGGCATGAAACGGGGTAGGGGAGGCCTTGAGGAAGTCGATCAGGCCTTGGTTCAACTCTTCGCGCATAAGTAGCTCCAGACAGCAATGGCGCGAGTTTACCGTATTGGCTCAGAATTTGGAGGGAAGCTGTTTTCTTGATACGGGCACAAAACCCATGTGGGAGCTGGCTTGCCTGCGATAGCGGTCTGCCAGTCACCAATATGGGGCTGACACACCGTTATCGCAGGCAAGCCAGCTCCCACCTTTGATCGGGGTTGCAGCTTAAAACGGCGCCGGGCACTCGAAGCGCAGACGCTCGCCGCTCTGGGGATGGGTGAAGCTCAACATGCTGGCGTGCAGGCACAGGCGTGGCCAGGCGGCCAGTGCCTGTTCATGGGCGTACAAACCGTCACCCAGCAACGGATGCCCGATGGACAGCATGTGCACCCGCAGTTGATGCGAACGGCCGGTGATCGGCGTCAGTTCAACCCGGCACCAGTCGCCGCAGCGCTCCAGGACTTTCCAGAAGGTCAGCGCGTTCTTGCCGAACTCATGGTCCACCACGTGCCGTGGCTTGGTCGGCGGGTCGTAGCGCAATGGCAGGTCGATGCTGCCGCTGTCCAGTTCCGGTTGGCCCCAGCACAGCGCGGTGTAGGCCTTTTCGGTTTCCCGGTCGTGGAACTGACGGGACAGTTCACGGTGGGTGTCTGCGTCGCGAGCCAGCAGGATGATGCCCGACGTTTCCCAGTCCAGCCGGTGGACGATGCGGGCTTCGGGGTAGCCGTTTTCCTGCAGGCGGGTGATCAGGCAGTCCTTGTTGTCGTCGGCGCGACCGGGCACCGAGAGCAGCAGGGTTGGCTTGTTCACCACCAGGACAGCAGCGTCCTGATGAAGGATATGGACATTGGACAACGGCATTAAAACAGCCTCGTAACAAACGCCAACGGCGGCTCGCTCACCCGGCCCCTTGTGGGGAGCCAGGTAACCGAGCCGCCGTGGCGACCGCCTTTTCGATCAACGATCAGGCAGGGTGATATTGAGTTCCAGAATCGAGCAGCTGCCGTCATTTTCCAGGGCGACATGCACGTCATCGTTGCCGATATTGACGTACTTGCGGATCACCTCAACCAGTTCCTTCTGCAAGGCTGGCAGGTAATCCGGGGTGCTGCGTTGGCCGCGTTCGTGCGCCACGATGATCTGTAGACGCTCTTTCGCTACCGACGCGGTACTTGGCTTTTTGTTGGCGCGAAAGAAGTCGAGAAATTTCATTGTTTAGTTGCCTCCAAAGATACGCTCGAAGAATCCCTTCTTCGCTACATCGAGGAAGCGATGTTCCACGGTTTTGCCCAGCAAGCGATCAACCGCATCGCTGTACGCCTGGCCGGCGTCGCTCTGGTCGTCGAGAATCACCGGCACGCCCTGGTTGGAAGCCTTCAGCACAGCCTGGGATTCCGGGATCACGCCCAGCAGGGTCACGGCCAGGATGTCCTTGACGTCTTCAACGCCGAGCATCTCGCCCTTGCTGACGCGCTCAGGGTTGTAACGGGTCAGCAGCAGGTGTTCCTTGATCGGCTCTTCGCCTTTCTCGGCGCGCTGGGACTTGCTGGCCAGCAGGCCGAGCATGCGGTCCGAGTCACGTACCGACGACACTTCAGGGTTGGTCACGACGATGGCTTCGTCGGCGAAGTACATCGCCAGGTGAGCACCGGTCTCGATACCCGCCGGGGAATCGCACACCACGTATTCGAAGGTTTCTTTCAGTTCGGCGAGGACCTTGCCCACGCCTTCCTTGGTCAGCGCTTCTTTGTCGCGGGTCTGGCTGGCGGCCAGTACGTACAGGTTCTCAAGGCGCTTGTCCTTGATGAGGGCCTGTTGCAGGTTGGCTTCGCCGTTCACGACATTGACGAAGTCGTACACCACGCGGCGTTCGCAGCCCATGATCAGGTCGAGGTTACGCAAACCGACGTCGAAGTCGACGATGACTGTCTTGTGGCCGCGCAGAGCGAGGCCGGTACCGATAGCGGCGCTGGTGGTGGTCTTACCCACACCACCCTTGCCGGATGTAACCACGAGAATCTTGGCCAAGGTGTTTCACCCCTAAGGAAAAAGGACTTTTTAGCCCCTGAAAAACATCTCTTGAAACTCGCTGCAGGCGGGCAGCTCTTGTAGGAGAAAGCACGGTTTGCCTGGGCAAACCCCGCCTTTAAATTATTCCTACACAAGTTTTGCCGTTTTCGCTGTGCTATCAGAGTCTAGAGATGCTTGGAAAATGCGGCAGTATCCGTTAAAGACGAACGATGTTCAACACATCGCCCGACAGGCTGACTTGTACCCCGGCCCCCCACAGCGGATCGCGGCGCAAATCTTCCGAAACCTTGTACTGGCCTGCGATGGACACTAGCTCAGCGGTCAACTGCTGGCAAAAAATACGGGCCTTTGTGTCACCTTTTATGCCGGCCAGTGCACGACCACGCATGGGGCCGTATACATGGATGTTTCCGTCGGCGAGAAGTTCCGCCCCCGGACTGACCGGGGCGATGACGACAAGGTCGCCACCCTGGGCGTAAATCTGCTGCCCGCCCCGTACGGGAGAGGTGATGATCTTTGTAGGCTTGATCGTCGGCTCCGGCGGTTTTTCCGGTTTTTTCTTCTCTTCGCCGACCAACGGGTCGAGCGGACGCTCCCGTGCACCGGACGGCGGCAGTACTGGCAGTTCAATGGCGATTGCCGCGGCAATGTCTTCGATACGGCTGGCACGAATCGCCAGGGTGCGCAGGCCATGTTGACGGCACACACGCATCAGACCGGGCAGGTCGACAGCGCCCTGGCCGGCCGGGAGTTTGTCCAGGGCCAGCACCAGCGGCGCATTGTTGAAGAAGTTCGGCGCGAGGGCGACCTTGGCGGCGAGCTGGCGGTCCAGGGCATCAAGGTCGTTGCGGGCCAGTTCCAGCACGGTAATGGCGAGCATGCTGCCTTTCAGCTGGAACACGGGATCTTGGTCTAGCGGTTCGGTTTGGCTCATGGTCGGCAAAGCGGCTTGTCACGAAAAGTGTCGAGACTTATAACGAGAACATCCGCTAGCCGCAAGCCGGGTCGAACCGTTGTAGAATGCGCGGCCGTTGTCTTTGCCGGAATCATTAATGGATCGCCCGCGTTTTCGAGCTGAATTTTTTCACCCGCGTTTTTGGCTGTTATGGCTGGGACTCGGTTTGCTGTGGCTGATTGTGCAGTTGCCATACCGGGTTTTACTGGGGATTGGCCGTGCCCTGGGTGCGGGAATGTACCGGGTAGCCGGTGAACGTCGACGCATCGCCGCGCGAAACCTGGAGCTGTGCTTCCCGGAAAAGTCCGCCAAAGAGCGTAAACATTTGCTCAAGGAAAACTTTGCCTCCACCGGCATTGCCTTCTTCGAGATGGCCATGAGCTGGTGGTGGTCCAAGCCGCGCCTGGCGCGCCTGGCCCATGTCGAAGGGCTGGAGCACCTCAAGCAGGCGCAGTTGGAAGGCAAGGGCGTGATCCTCATGGCCCTGCATTTCACCACCCTGGAAATCGGCGCCGCGTTGCTGGGGCAGAAACACACCATCGACGGCATGTACCGCGAGCACGGCAACCCGCTGTTCGATTTCGTCCAGCGCCGTGGCCGCGAGCGGCACAACCTCGACTCCCTGGCCGTAGAGCGCGAAGACGTGCGCGGCATGCTCAAGCTGCTGCGGGCTGGCCGCGCCATCTGGTACGCACCGGACCAGGACTACGGCGCCAAGCAAAGTATCTTCGTGCCGTTGTTCGGCATTCAGGCCGCCACCGTCACCGCCACCAGCAAGTTTGCACGCCTGGGCAAGGCGCTGGTGGTGCCGTTCACCCAGGAACGCCTGGCCGACGGCAGTGGTTATCGCCTGGTGATCCATCCGCCGCTCACCGACTTCCCCGGTGAAACCGACGAGATCGATTGCCTGCGCATCAACCAGTGGGTTGAGGCCTCCGTGCGCGAATGCCCCGAGCAATACCTGTGGACCCACCGCCGCTTCAAGAGCCGGCCACCGGGTGAGCCTAAGCTGTATGAGAAACGCCGTCGTTGATCTGAAGTCCCCAAGCAACATGGAGTGATGCAATGCGCCCAGCTGAACCGGTCACAGGTTTGATTCTTTCCGGAGGCGGGGCGCGGGCCGCCTATCAGGTGGGGGTATTGGCGGCGATTGCCGAACTGTTGCCGCCGGGGGCGGCCAATCCGTTTCCGGTGATTGTCGGCACCTCGGCCGGGGCGATCAATGCGGTCAGCCTGGCCAGCGGCGCGATGGATTTTACCGCCGCCATCCAGCGCCTGACCGCCTTCTGGCAAGGCTTTCGCAGCCACCTGGTGCTGCGCAGCGACTGGCCCGGAGTGATCAGCCAGGCGAGCCGGTTTCTTATCCACAGCCTGCTGGGGCTGGGAGCGCAGGTGCCGGTAGCGCTGCTCAACAGTTCGCCGCTGCGGGACTTGTTGCGGGACAAACTGCACCTGGAAGGCATCAACGAGTCGATCCGCCAGAAGCACCTGCATGCGGTGGCCGTCACTGCGTTTGGCTACGAGTCCGGGCAAGCGGTCACCTTCTATCAGGGTGGCGGCACCATCGATGCGTGGCTGCGGCATCGGCGCATCGGCATTCCCACCCAATTGACCGTTGAACACCTGTTGGCCAGCTCGGCGATTCCGCTGCTGTTTGCGCCGGTGAAACTCGATCAGGAATATTTTGGCGACGGTGCCGTGCGGCAATCGGCGCCGATCAGCCCGGCGTTGCACCTGGGGGCGAGCCGTGTGCTGGTGGTGGGCGTCAGTGGCAACCCGCGCGGCAATGACCCGTCGAACCCGGCACGCACGTTCACGGGTCAGGAGCCGACCCTGGCGCAGATCGGCGGGCACATGCTCAACAGCACGTTCATCGACAGCCTGGAAAGCGACATCGAATTGCTCGAGCGCCTGAACCAGTTCAGTCATGTGTTGCCTGCCAATGCGGCGATACAAGGGTTGGCGCCGGTGGAAGTATTGGTGATCGCGCCGAGCCAGCCAATCGATGAAATTGCGGCACGTCACCGCCAGGAATTGCCGGCGGCATTGCGCCTGTTTCTGCGCGGGCCGGGGGCGACCAAAACCAGTGGCGCGGGCGTGCTCAGCTACTTGCTGTTCGAGGCGGGATATTGCAGCGAGTTGATCGAATTGGGACGGCGGGATGCGCTGGCCAAGCGCGAAGAGCTGAAGCGGTTTCTGGGCCTTGGCTGATTACCTGTAGGAGTCCGGCTTGCCGGCGATAGCGCCCTTGAGAACGCCATCGCCAGCAAGCCGGGCTCCTACAGGGGAACATCAGAAGTGGTACTTCACCAACAGGCTCGCCGTGTCCTGATTGGTCTCGAACGCGCCGCTGTCCTGGATCCCGTATTTGTTCTTCCAGTAGTCGTACTCGATACCGACATACAACTGCTTCTCGCCCCAATGCAGCGCCTTGCCCAGGTCATATTTGATCTGCGGGTTGAAGTGCAGGTTGGCGTGGTAAGTGCCGCGGGCGTTCTTGTCGTTGTCCACCACCCAGTCCATAAAACCGTCGATCAGCACATTGGAGTTGCCCACCGGGATTGTGTACGACCACACCGGTGTGATCTGCCACACGCCGTCACCCGGGCGATTGCCTTCGGTCTGGCGTTGGTAGAAGTTCAACTGGAAGTAATCGAAACCAGGGATTGCCAAGTCGAAGCCCGGGCCCAGCAAGTACGATTCGTTATCGCCTTCACCGAACTCGTAAGTGAACGCCAGCAACACGTCCTTGATCGGACCGAACGACAAGTCCTTGTCGAAAATCTTGCCGAACGACAAGCGCGGGCTGAACTCACCGTAGTAAGTACTTGGGCCTACGTTGCCGTCTTCCTTGCCGTTGTAAAAGATGCGGTCGAGAAAGAAGAAGTTGTCACCGTACTTCCACGCGTCGGCGTGTTCGAAGGTCACGGTTTGCTGGATCTGCGGGTTGACAGTGAAGTTCTTGCCCCACAGATAAGTCAGGCTGTTGTTCTGCCACTGCAGCAGATCACCGGCCATGGCCTGGCCCCCGGCCAGCAGGGATCCTGCCAGCATCAGGCTGTTCACAGTACGTTTCATTCGGTTGCTCCCGAGGTAAAGGTTTCTGGTTTTTTTTCTAAGCGGACGCTCTGGTGTGGCGTCTTTTGGCTTACCGCAAAAATCGTCTGTTCGGTCAGCTTTAATGCTTTTAGCAAGAGCTGCGCCAAGGTGTTTAAAAAGCCAAAAAATCCCCGTCGGCTGCGATTGACGCAGTCGAATTCGGAGAGTTTTTGCACACATTGGCTGCGGACCTGGGGCCGGGATAAGTTGGCCTTGCAGTCAGCTTTTACATTCGCTGTTTTTTTTTGAGTCGATTTGAGCGGGCGCCGAGAATACTGACTCCCAGGCCTGTGCTCAAGTGCGCTGTTACAGAGCGCGCGGGGCGAGAATGGGGCACGGCGTCTGGCCGGCCCCGGGTGAATGGCGTGCATGGTGTATTCCCTGATCGTTATTGTTTTTGTTGTGACGCAGGAATCAATGTTGGTGTGCGTGTTCGCTGGTAACAGCGCGCTCGGCGCCACCCAGAATGTTGAATAACAGGTTCAGCGACAGCGCACTGATCGTGGCCATGGCGATACCGCTGTGAGTGATCGGGCTCATCCACAGCGGCAGTTGCGCGAAGAATTCGGGACGCACCACCGGGATCAAACCCATGCCAATACTCACCGCCACCAGCAACTGGTTACGGCGGTCGGCGATGTCGGCTTCCTGGAGGATCTTGATCCCGGTGGCCGCCACCATGCCGAACATGGCAATCGCTGCGCCGCCCAGTACAGCGGGAGGAATCGAGGCCACGAGAAACGCGGCCTTGGGCAGCAGGCTCAGCACAATCAGAAACGCCCCCGCCATGATCGTCACCGAGCGGCAGCGCACGCCGGTCATCTGCACCAGGCCGATGTTCTGCGCGAACGAGGAGTGGGTAAAGGTGTTGAAGAACCCGGCAAAAAACGACGCGCCGGCGTCACACAACAAACCGCGACGCAGCATCTTTGGCGTGACGTCCTGGCCGGTGATCTTGCCCAGGGCAAGGAACATCCCGGTGGACTCGACGAAGATAATCACCACCACCAGGCACATCGACAGAATCGGCGCCAACTCGAACTTGGGCATGCCGAAATGCAGCGGCGTCACCACTTGCACCCACGGCGCTTGCGCGAGACCGCTGAGGTCGACCATGCCGATCATCCCGCACAACCCGTAGCCGAGGGCCATGCCGATCAGCACCGAGATGTTCACCCAGAAACCGCGCATGAAACGGTTGATCAGCAGGATTGTGGCCAGTACCAGTGCGGCGATCGCCAGGTAAATCGGTGAGCCAAACGTGGAGGCCGCAGCACCGCCGCCGGCCCAATTGACCGCGACGGGAAACAGCGAAAGACCGATGGCGGTGATCACGGTGCCGGTCACCAGCGGCGGAAAGAAGCGCACCACCTTGGACATGAACGGCGCGATCAGCATGCCGAAAAAACCGGCGGCGATGGTTGCGCCGAAGATCCCTTGCAGGCCGATGCCGGGCATGCCCGCCATGGCGACCATGCTGCCGACTGCGGCGAAACTGGCGCCCATCATCACCGGCATGCGGATGCCGACGGGGCCGATGCCGAACGACTGGACCATGGTTGCGATGCCGGCCACCAGCAGGTCGGCGTTGATCAGGAAGGCGATTTCTTCACGGCTCAGGCCCGCGGCCTGGCCGATGATCAAAGGCACGGCGACGGCGCCACCGTACATCAGCAAGACGTGTTGCAGGCCTACCAGAATCAGTTGCAAGAGGGGAAGCCGCACCATGGGGGGCGCGGCAGGAATCTGCGTTTCCAACTGGGACATGCAACACCTCGAATCTTTTTATTGTTGTGTTGTTCGGCATTCAATTGCCGGGTGGAACTCATTCTTCAAAACACGCCGCAACTCTAGTGTGGGAGCGAGCAAGCCCGCTCCCACATTTGGATCTGCATCAGGCTGTTAGTTGGTACGCGCCCCCTGAGTGATCCAGGTGCCAATCAAGTCCCGTTCCTGCTGGGTCATCTGGGTGATATTGCCCAGCGGCATGATCTGGCTGGCCACGGCCTGCGCCTGGATGCGCGGGGCCATTTGCTGGATCTGCTGGGGTGTATCAAACATCACCCCGGCGGGCGCGGTGCTGAACAGCGGGCTGGTGGGCTTGGCCGAATGGCACACCGCACAGCGCTCCTGAATCACCCCGTGGACCTTGTCAAAATCAATCGACGCCTGGGCTGGTGCCGCTTCGGCGGGAGCCGGTGCAGGTGCTGCTGGCGCAGCCGGTTTAAGCCCGCCACCCAATGCCGTTTCTGGCAGTGGCTGGTACTCGATCGCCGCGGGAGCCTTGGCCACTTCCGGTGCAGTCGCCACCGGTTTTGGGCCGGTCACGTAGGCCAGGCAAATCATTGCCAGCGCGCCCACCGGCAGGGTCCAGGCATATTTCTGGCTGTTATGACGGGTGTTGAAGTAGTGCCGTACCAACACGGCCGCCACTGCGATACCCGCCAGGATCAGCCAGTTGTATTGGCTGCCGTAGGTGCTCGGGAAGTGGTTGCTGATCATGATGAACAGCACCGGCAAGGTGAAATAGTTGTTGTGGCGCGAACGCAGCAGGCCCTTGGCCGGCAGTGCCGGGTCGGGCGTGCGGTTTTCCGCGATGGCCGCCACCAGTGCACGCTGGGCGGGCATGATGATGCGGAACACGTTACCCACCATGATGGTGCCGATCACGGCGCCCACATGCAGGTACGCACCACGGCCACTGAACACTTTGCTGAAGCCGTAAGCGGCGGCAATCAACAGCACGAACAGGATCAGGCCGAGCAGGGCAGGGCGCTTGCCCAGTGCCGAGTCGCAGAGAAAGGAGTAGATGAACCAGCCGGCCAGCAGCGAGCCGAGGCCCAGCAACACACCTTCCGGACCGCTGAGGCTGCTGCCCGGGGCCAGCAGGTACAAGGTCGGGTTGGCGTAGAACACCACGCACAGGAGCGCGATGCCGGACATCCAGGTGAAGTAGGCTTCCCATTTGAACCAGTGCAGGTTGTCCGGCATGGTCGGCGGGGCCAGTTTGTATTTTTCCAGGTGGTAGATACCGCCACCGTGGATCGCCCACAAGTCGCCGGCGAGGCCGTCCTTGGGGTTGACGCGATTGAGGTTGTTTTCCAGCCAGACGAAGTAGAACGAAGCGCCGATCCAGGCGACGCCAGTGATCATGTGAACCCAGCGCACGCTCAGGTTCAGCCATTCCATCAAATGTGCTTCCACAGTCTTTACCTCTCGCCTGTCACTCTGTCGTCGAGTGATCAGACCTTCTCTTATTGGTGGGGGGCGAGGATCAACCGCTCATCCTCTTTGAAAAAATGCTCATCGCAGTTATTGCCTGTGCCACTGCGATCAACCACCAGGAAGTCATCCCGCTTTTCGATCGTCAGCACCGGGTGGTGCCAGACGCCGCGATGGTAATTAATGCCCTGCCTGCCGTTGGTAACGAAGGCGCGGACCAAGCCCGATACAGGTTCATCGCCAACGGGCGCGACCACGATCAGAAAGGGGTTGCCGAGCAGCGGAATGAAAGCCTGGCTGCCCAGCGGGTGTCGTTCCAGCATGCACACGGTCAGCGGCATGTCCTGCGCGTCGGCGCGGAAGATGCTGATGATCGCGTTGTCTTCTGGCGTGGCGGTTTGCACCGTCGCCAGTTTATGAAAGCGCATGGTCGACCCGTTGTTGATCATGAAGTGATCGCTGCCATCGGTTTCGATAACGTCTCCGAAAGGGGCGAAGGCTTCTTTGGTCAGGGGTTCGATCATCAGTGTGCGCATGGCTGTCTTCTTATCCGGATTCTGTGTTGTTGGCATTACTGTTTGTGGTGAGGGGGGCTTGTGTGGTGAGCGGGCTTGCCCCGCGCTGGGGCGCGAAGCGGCCCTGAAAACAGGCACCGCGTTCGGACCTTTTGGGCCGCTTCGCAGCCCAGCGCGGGGCAAGCCCGCTCACCACAGAAGTTCACCGTTTACTTCGAAACCTTGCCCAGTACACGCAGGCGGCTCACACCACCATCCGGGAACACGTTCAGACGAATGTGGGTGATCGGACCCAGCGCCTTGATCTGCTCGGCAAACGTGTGTTCAGCGTGCATTTCCAGTTTCTGCGCCGGCAGCAGTTCGCGCCAGAACAGCGATTGGGTTTCGATCTGGCTGTCGGTACCGCCCTTCACGAAGGCGCCCTGGATCGAGCAGGTGTCCGGGTAGTTGCCCTTGAAGTGCAGGGTGTCGACCACGATCTTCTCGATCTCGCCCGGGTGGCCCAGTGCGACGATCACCCAGTCATTGCCCGGCGTACGACGACGTGCAGTTTCCCAGCCATCGCCCATGTTGATGCCACGGCCCGGGTTGAGGATGTTGCTCATGCGCCCGAAGTGTTCATCGGAGCAGGCCAGTGCACGGCCACCGTTCAGGGCCGCAGCCAGGTCAACCTGTTCGTTGTCGCCCACGGCCGACCAGTCGCGGAACGGAATGCCGTACACGCGCAGGCGGGCCACGCCACCGTCCGGGTAGATGTTGAAGCGCAGGTGGCTGAAGGCCTGGTCGTTGTTGATCTCGTGGAAGTGATGGCTGTTGCCTTGCAGCTCCACGGCCGACAGCACTTCAACCCACTGGGTGTTGTCATCCGGCTCGCCGGACGCCAGGAAGCAGGCTTCCAGGGACGCCGATGGCGGGAAGTTGCCGGTGAAGAATGAAGTGTCGATGTCCACGCCCTTGATCGAGCCCGGTACGCCCAGGCGGATTACCGCGCTGTCGTAGCCTTCGAAGCGCTTGCGGCGCGACTCCCAGCCGTCCATCCACTTGCCGTTGTCATCGAAAACGCCCTCCTTCCACACGGCCGGGGTCGGCTGGAACAGGCGGTTGGCGTCGGCGAACCAGTCATCGGTCACAGAGATGATCTTGGTGCCCAGGCGGGCGTCGGCCAGGTTGACGAACTTCTCGAAAGGTACGGCGTAAGCTTTCATTCTTCTTGTCTGCCTTAAAGTAAGTGGCTTGGGATGCTCGCCAGGCCCTGGGCGTTCATGAACCGCTCGGGCCAGGTCTGCTTAAAGAGTCAGTAATCGGAACAACGCGATCTTGTTGATCTCGGCCAATGCGCATTTGAACTCGGCTTCCACCGAGTTGTGAATGCGCGTTTCAAACGCGGCCAGGATCTGATGCCGGTTGCTGCCTTTTACCGCCATGATGAAGGGAAACTTGAACTTCGCCTTGTAGGCATCGTTCAGCTCGGTGAAGCGCGAAAACTCGTCGCTCGAGCATTGGTGAATACCCGCGCCAGACTGTTCTTCAGTGCTGGCTGCGGTAAGCTGGCCCTGGACGGCAGCTTTGCCCGCCAGGTCCGGGTGAGCGTTGATCAGGGCCAGTTGACTGGTGTGATCGGCGCTCAACAGGATGTCGCTCATGCGCTGGTGCAGGGTTTCGATCTCGTCGATTGAAGAATCCTGGCCCAGGTCGAAGGCCTTTTCGGCCACCCATGGCGAATGTTCGTAGATGTCGGCGAAAGCTGTGACGAATGCGTCGCGGCTCAGGGTCGACGGTTTCAAGGTCTGGAACGCAGTCATTTGGCGGCTCCCTGGAAAGGGTGTACGTCATGCCAGTGACGGGCGATGTCGACGCGGCGGGTGAACCACACCTGATCATGCCCCTTGGCGTATTCGATAAAGCGCTTGAGGGCGGCCAGGCGCGCCGGCCGGCCGATCAGGCGGCAGTGCAAACCGATGGAGAGCATTTTCGGTGCGTCCGCGCCTTCGGCGTACAGCACGTCGAACGCGTCCTTCAGGTATTCGAAAAAGTCGTCGCCCTTGTTGAAACCCTGGACCTGGGTGAAGCGCATGTCGTTGGTGTCCAGGGTATAGGGGATCACCAGGTGCGGCTTGCCGGTCGGGTTGTTGGGTTCCCAGTAGGGCAGGTCGTCGTCGTAGGTGTCGCAGTCGTAGAGGAAGCCACCTTCCTCCATCACCAGCCGCCGGGTGTTGGGGCCGGTGCGCCCGGTGTACCAGCCCAGCGGGCGTTCGCCGGTGAGTTCGGTGAGGATGCGGATCGCTTCGAGCATGTGCTCGCGTTCCTGGGCCTCGTCCATGTATTGGTAGTCGATCCAGCGGTAGCCGTGGCTGCAGATCTCGTGGCCGGCGGCGACCATCGCGCGGATCACGTCCGGATGGCGCTGGGCGGCCATGGCTACGGCGAAGATGGTCAGCGGGATGTCGAATTCCTTGAACAGCTTGAGGATGCGCCACACGCCGGCACGGCTGCCGTATTCGTACAGCGACTCCATGCTCATGTTGCGCTCGCCTTGCAGGGGCTGCGCCGACACCATTTCCGAGAGGAAGGCTTCGGACTCTTTGTCGCCATGCAGGATGTTGCGCTCGCCGCCTTCTTCGTAGTTGAGTACGAACGACAGGGCGATACGGGCCTTGCCGGGCCAGTGTGGGTGAGGAGGGTTACTGCCGTAACCGATCAGGTCGCGTGGGTAGTCAGCGCTCACTGCAGTCTTCCTTCTTGTTCGTGGTAGCGGTGTGTGTGGCGGCCGGGCAGCGGAAAGACTGGGTGGCGTCACGACGATGACTGATTGTATACAACTTGGTGCGCACTTTGTAAGCCTGTATTTCTGCATTTTTTCCGCAGGGTCTTCGCAGAGTAGCATTGCAAGAAACCTGCCTGACTGGTCAGCTAATGGATAAAAGGTCGTTTAAAAGCAAGGACTGCTCATCAATCGGCTCATGCACCCGCGATGACGGGGTGGTACATAAGTTTGTGATTTTTATTGTGTACAATTTTTTTGAAAAGTGTCTTAATCAGTCATCGCCGGCTTTTTCAGTGCCCTGAAAAGGTGCGGTCTTTCACTTTACTGACTTCGGGAGGCGCGCAGACGCTATGGGACGTTTGACCACACACGTATTGGACGCCGCGCATGGCTGCCCTGGCAGCGCGATCAAGGTTGAGTTGTACCGTGTCGAGGGCACACAGCTTGAACTGGTGGCCAGCACCTTGACCAACAACGACGGCCGTTGCGATGCACCTTTGCTGCAAGGCGATGACTACCGCAGCGGTGTCTATCAGTTGCAATTCAGCGCCGGTGATTACTACCGCGCTCGCGGTGTGCAACTGCCCGAGCCTGCGTTTCTCGACGTGGTGGTGCTGCGCTTCGGTATCAGTGCCGAGCAGGATCATTACCACGTGCCGTTGCTGATTTCGCCTTACAGCTACTCCACCTATCGCGGTAGCTGAGTCGTCACCGCGCTTCACACCCCCAAAGCTCTTCGTTGGTTTTTCGCCCGCTCACACTGCGGGCTTTTTTTTGCCTGGCGGTCGGCCTAACTATGTAAGGCCCCTTGGAGCAAGGCGCTGCTTACCCTCGGTTTTTCATCTGGAACCGATGGCGACATGACTACCGACCCCGATTCTCCCCAACCTGACCCCGATGACTCCCTGGACGAGCTGGCGCGCCTTCGTCTGCGTCTGACCCGGCGCGTCGAATCAAGCCCCAGGCCCAGCCGGTTCATCAACCAATTGCAGGGTGCCCAGGCGCGCTGCCGCGAGGCCGAGAGACTGTTGCGGCGGTTGCTGGAGCAGGCGCCGAGTATCCATCGCCTGGTGCGCAAGGCGCTGCGTGAAGCGTTCGACCTCGACCCCGACCGCCTGTTGTTCAGCGAGCCGGTGACGCCGGGCGGGCCGCTGGCAGTGGATAGCCTCACCGATCGGGCTCTGGGCCTGCTGGATAACCCGCAGTTCCCGATCAACATCAATCGTTACACCACACTGAGCATGCAAGGTGACGCCGTGGCTACATTGCCGTTCAGCGCCAGTGAAGCGTTGCACAAGGTCAATGCCCTGGATTTGCCCGGGCAAGTCCGGGCGGCGGTGTCCGGTTATTGGCAAGGGTTGGCATTTGGCAGCGCGCTATCCCGGGAAGAGCGCTGGGTGCAAGTGCACCTCGAGGCCTTCGCTGAAAGCGCGTACCTTGCCCACACGCTGTACGACTTGTCGGATCATGGGTTTGCCATGGCGCTGGGCATTCTCGATGCGCCCACCCCACAGGTCCGTACCCAGGCTGGCGGTGCGTGGGAGCGCTTGCAGGTCAGCCCGGTGCTGTGGCCGTCGGATGCAGGAAGCGGGGTGCCCTTGGCCGGCGCGCTGCATATCTGCCGCTCGGGAGACGCCCTGGACAAACGGCAGGTGGTTTACCTGCCAGGGCTTGGCCAGGGGCTTCATGAGTTCGCCAGCCTGGCACAGATGCAGGTCAAGTTGCCCGCCCTGATCAACGGCGTACACCGGGACGTGTTCTGGCAACAGTTGCCCCTGCGGCGCCGGCACGGGTTGGCGAAGGATTTCGGCGTATACCGTGGGCCGACGCTGGCGGGGGATGCACTCAGGCATAGCGCGTTGGCGCAGGTGTACCTCCAGCGGGACAACGAACGGGACTGCCTGCTGGCGCGACATGCGTCCAGGGTGAGTGTGGACAGGGAAAGCGCTGCGTGGAGCGCCTCCCAGCGATTGCGTCGGGTTGAACAGGCCCGGCGCCGGTCGCCTGCCGACGAAGGGTTGCGCGTGGCCGTGGAGCAACTGCTGGAGTGGGACCGCCAGCGCCGGGCGCCGAAAGTCAGCTGTGCAGCACTGGCACCGGGCCTGGCCAGGGGAACCGCCGAGGCGTTGGTGCGGCGTCACGAGCAAGGGCTGTTGGCGCTGCTGAACGCGGCGGACCTGAGCCAGGACTACCGGCCTTACAGCGACGTTGAGACCTTGCACGGGCAATGGCTTGAACACGTAGAGAAGCTGCACGGGATGCTGGACGGCCACGAACATCGCCTGGGCGACAGGGCGTTCTGGCTGGAAAAAGTGCCCGGCTCGACCGCCAGCCGCGGCGTACAACGGCTGAATGCTCAGCGTTCAGCGTTGATTAAAGACGCGCACCTTTATTATCGCCTGGGCTTGCTGGAGGAGGTCGAGCGCACGTTGTTGACCGAGGTGTACACCGTGCCACGGGCCAGCGACCGGGCGGCCAGCACTACCCGCGTTCTGCAACTGTCCGTCGGGCGCGGGCGGCAGACGCTCTTTCGATTGGTCGGGGTGCTGGTCGTCACCACCCGGGAAGCCGTCAGCCACGCTGATCGCTTGCAGCCTGTGGTGCTCCAGTTGCCGGGAAAGTACGGCGGCTTTCAGGCGTTCGGCTCGCTGGATGAGTTATCCGCCAGCCTCGATGCGAGCCTCAAGAGCCCGGACGGTTCGGTGCTCTGGCACTGCATTCCGCAGGATCAACGCCGGGAAGCCCGCGAGGTGATCCACGCGATGGCCGCTGACGAGCCGACACTCGTCTATTACGAGGTGATGGAAGGCAACGTGCTCTCCGATCCGTTCAAGGAGCAGATCGAGCACTCCGCGCAGACCGACCGTTGGGTAGGCCAGGGCGGGCGGCCGTTCAGCGAAGTTACTGACGTGGCGCTGACACGCACGTTGCTCGCCCGCGAGCTGGCTGACAGCCTGCATCTGCCCCTCGGCACCGCGCGTACCCGGGCGTTGGCCAATATCAGCGTGTTGCGCCTGGCGGTGGCCCAGGCCAAAACATTGCCTGCCTGGCTGACAAGTGCTTCGCGCCCGTTGCGCAAGCGCTATCAGCGGTTGCACACGCATTACCTGGCCAGCGCCGGTGCTCTTGAGCAGGAACTGGGGCAAGTGCTGCCGAGCCTTGAGGCATTCGCCCGCAAGACCTTGGTCGAGGCATTAAAGCGCGAAAGGATAACCGCGCCGCTGGATATCGACACCCCGTTCCTGGACATGCCCGACGATGTCAGCACTCATTGGGAATCTCATCCCCAGCGTCCGGCCGGGGATTCCGGGGGCCGGACGGTGGTCAGCCAGGAGCGGCATACCTACAGCCTGTTGCAATTGGCCTTGCACAACCTAGACACCGACGCGCCCTGGACGCGCGAGCGACTGCGCCACAGCCGCTACCTCGAACCTCTGTGGGCGCAGCATCTGCCAGCCGAGGGCTTGACCCGTCTGATCGCCGGCCTCGACCTGGCGGGCCAGTATGAGCTTTTGATTGCGCATGCGTTCTATCCGGATGCCAGCGGGGCGCCGGCCAGGTTGTCGACCGCGCTGCTGGAGCGGCCGTGGTTGCAGCGTGCGCGGCGGGATCATTTCAGCGCCCGGCAGCAAGGGCTGAGCGAGGGGGCGTTGAGTGGGTTCGCCACAGCCCTGGCCGCCAGGACGCCCGGGGATTTGAAGAAAAATGGTCATCACCTGCAAGTGTGCTGTGTGCATCTGGCGGCACTCACCCTTGAACAGCCACGGCATGTCGCCGGGGTGTTGGTGATCGATGACCGGGCGCTGGGCAAGACGCTGCTCTACTGGCCGGCGGTGAAGGGCTATCCGCCGTTGACCGAGCACGACAGTGTGGCGGCGGCGCGGCAAGCATTAATCACCGCGGCGCTGAGCCCTGGAAACCTTGACGTGCTGGCTCAATCCATCGCTCCCGGCTGGGAGGCGCAAGCCCTGGAAAGCTACCCGGTGGCGGTTCGGCCAACCCGTGGCACGCCTGATCGCACCTATCATGCCCTGTCGAGGTGGGGCGCCATCTGGCCCTTTTCCTTTGCCTCCCTGTGGGGTGTGGTGCAAGCCGTCCGGGGTTGGTTTGGGGTGCGGCGTGCCCAGCCGGCGGCGGCAGTGGCGGAGATTGAAAAAGAGATCCACGAACAGATCGAACAAGCCCCGCAGCAGTGGCTGGGCATTACCCCGACCACCGGCTGCGACCTGCTGCGCATGCTCACGCACGCCCGGGTATTGGCGACGCAGCGCGACGTACAGGCGGTCGCCAACTCCGCCCGGGACCTTGTCAGTTATCGGCAACTGCGCCTGGGCGAGCAATCGGCGGCGCGGGTGCGCGGGCTGTTGTCGTTCATCCCCGGGGTGAGTGTCGGGATGAATCTCTACGAGGTGCTGCTGGCCGCCCGGCGTTTTCACCACAGCGGTGACGCCCGGGACGGGGTTGCTACCGGCTTTGCCACCTTGATCTTGATCGCTGACGTCGCGCTGACGGCATTCCCGCTGGCCAAAGGCGCTCCCAAACCCGGTTTGCCGGTCAGGCGAGTGTCGATGTTGTCGGCCCTGAACGTGATCCGCCGCCAGCCACGGCGCCATGGTGTCAGTTCCGGATTACCGCCGGTAGCTCGAGGCTTCAAGGGGTTTGAGGGCTACCGCAAGGACCTGACGCTGGAGGGCTCTGTGGCTTTGCACGGGCCGATCAACCAAGGCAGCCATGTGAAGGGCGGCCAACAGTTTGTCGTCGAGGACAGCCATGCCTATCCGGTGTATCGACGCCGGAACGAGCCGGCGTTGCGCTTGAAAAGCGCCAGTGACAGCGGCCAGGACGAACTGGTGCTGTCCATTGAGGAGCCTGGCGCGTGGTTGCTGGGCGCCGATGCGCCACCCACACCTCGGGCAGGTCCAAGCTCCGGCATACGGCGTCCATGGGAAGCACCAAGGGGCGGCACAGAGTGGTTGGCACCCCCGGCTTCGCATTTCGAACGGGTGGAGCGGCAACCCTTGTTGGTCTCCACCCATTGGCATCCCTGGGGCCGCCCGCTCAACGAGCAGGCGGTGGTGGAGATTTCGGCGTCACGCCGCTTGTATCGGGTTCAGGGTGTGCCAGGCGTTGACGCGGTAAAACTGGGTAGCCATTACTACGAACTGCTGCCCAATGGTTCGACCGTACCGGACGGCGTCATTTTTTTAAGAGCCCCCGAGTTGCCCTACGCACCTGCCCGGGATGAGCTGGCCCGCTGGCTGATACCCGGTGTGGTAAGCGAGCAACCCATACCGGCCACCTGGGGCGAGGGTCAGGCGTGGGTCCCTCGTGAACCGTTGTTCAGCCATCCCTTGTCAATGTCGGTGGGCACGGCATTCCCCGGTCTGACCCCGGCCAGCCAGCGCTTTGTGACGGAACGCCTGATGGAGCTGGCGGATTCCGGTCGTTCGATGACCGCAACCCGGATCCTCAATATCCGCGCGACGCTGGACGATTGGCTGCCACCAGCGCCCGCATTGACCGGGCAAACGGACGATTTGTTACGCATGCTCAGGCCTGTTTCAAGAAGGCGCCAGGTCAGTATCAATATTGGGCAAGCAGGGCAAGCGCCGGGCCTGGAGCGCGTGGATTTCCAGTTGCCGACCGCCCTTGATCCGAGGTTGCTGGCCCACACGGCGAGGGCACTGGACCGCGCCCGGCCCCTGGCGGCGCAAGCCGCTGTCCGGTCAGTGCTGGAGCGGCAGGGGTTTGTGCTGCAGACGCTGCGCAAGGGCAGCCCGGCCAGCCTGGTCAACTTTGTCTGCACCCATCCGAAGTCGACCAACCTGTATTACGTGCTGACGCGCTGGACCGAAACTCCGAGCGTTGCCCTGGGGTCGGGAGGCCTGGTGCAACTGTCTGACGCCTGGTTGCGCAGCAACGCCCGGTCGACGGTCCTGGGGCGGGCGCAAGCGCACCAGTCGGTCCTCCGGGCGCTGAAGGAGGGGCGTCTGGTCAGAGTCGTCGCGGGCATACATCACGACGCCCGCTCCAACAGCGTCACGGTGTACTTCGTCAAAGTGATGGACCTTTAGCGGCTCAACAATGACGCCGCTCCGGCCCCGGAAAACAGCCCGGCGCTGATCCGGTTGAACCAGCTCTGGCCCTTGCCGCTGCGCAGGTAGCGCGCGGCACCATGGGCGCCGAGGCCGTAGGCCAGCTTGCACAGCAGGTCGAGCACGGTCCAGGTGGCGATCATGATCAGCAGCTGTGGGAGAAAGGCCTGCTGGGCGCTGAGAAACTGCGGCAGGAAGGCGGCGAAAAACAGAATGTCTTTCGGGTTGCTCGCGCCCAGCACAAAGGCCCGGCCAAACAGCGCGCGAAAACGCGGGGTGGCGGCCACTGGCGGCACGTCGGCGCCGTGGGACGGTTGCCGGGATTGCTGCCAGCTCTGCCAGGCGAGGTAAAACAGGTACACCGCACCGACGATCTTCAGGGCGCTGAACAGCTGTTCCGAGGCTAGCAACAACGCACCCAGGCCCAGCGCCGAGGCGCTCAACAGGCAGATCGAGGCAATCACCCCGCCGAGAAACGCCGGGTACGAACGGCGCAGGCCGTAGTTCAGGCTGTTGCTGATCATCAGCAAGGACAGGGGGCCGGGGATCAGGATCACCACCAGCGCAGCGCCGCTGAACAGCAGCCAGGTTTCCAGACTCATTGCATTCCTCCATTCGTACAAAAGCCCCACCCGACGGGGTGAGGCGGGGTGAAGCGGGTTGGCCTACAGGAATGCGAACTTGGCAATAAAGATCGCGCAAAGCACCCACAGGCTGATGGAAATTTCCTTGTGTTTACCGGTGCCGGCCTTCAGCGCCACGTAGGTGATAAAACCCAGGGCGATACCGTCGGCGACCGAGAAGGTCAGGGGCATCATGATCGCGGTGACGATCGCCGGAATGCTGTCGGTGGCGTCATCCCAGTTGATATGGGCCATGCCACTCATCATCAGCATCGCTACATAGATCAACGCACCGGCGGTGGCATAAGCGGGAATCATGCCAGCCAGCGGTGCGAAAAACATCGCGGCGATAAACAGCACGCCCACGGTGACGGCGGTCAGCCCGGTACGGCCACCGGCGGCCACACCGGCGGCGCTTTCCACGTAGCTGGTGACCGGCGGCACGCCAACCATGGCGCCGAACACGCTGGAAGCACTGTCGGCTTTCAGGGCGCGGGAGAGGTTTTCGATCTTGCCGTCGGCATTCACCAGGCCTGCACGCTGGGCCACGCCCATCAAGGTGCCGGCGGTGTCGAACATGTGCACAAACAGGAAGGCGAACACCACGCTGATCATACTGACGTTAAACACGCCCATTACGTCCATCGCCATCCAGGTCGGTGCCAGGCTTGGCGGGGTGGCCAGGATGCCGTGGTATTCCACCAGGCCCAGGCCCCAACCGGCGAGGGTCACGGCGATGATGCTGATCAGGATTGCGCCGAATACCCGGTGGTAGCTGAGGATCGCGATCAACAGAAAGCAGACGGCCGCCAGCAGCGGGGCAGGCTCATGCAGGGAACCGAGCTTGATCAGGGTGGCCGGGCTTTGCACGATGATGCCGGCGGTTTTCAGGCCGATCACCCCGAGAAACAGCCCCACACCCGCGCCCATGGCGTGGCGCAGGCTCACCGGAATGCTGTTGAGCAGCCACTCGCGGATGCGTGAGAGCGTCAGGATCATGAACAACACACCGGAGATAAACACCGCACCCAGTGCGGTCTCCCAGTTGTAGCCCATGGTGCCGACCACGGTGTAGGTAAAAAACGCGTTCAGGCCCATGCCCGGCGCCAGTCCTACTGGCCAGTTGGCGTACAGGCCCATCAGCAGGCAGCCCAGCGCCGCAGCGATGCAGGTGGCGACAAATGCCGCGCCATGATCGATGCCGGCGTCGGCCATGATGTTGGGGTTGACGAAGATGATGTACGCCATGGTGATAAAGGTCGTGAGGCCGGCGATCAGCTCGGTCTTCACTGTGGTGCCATGCAAGCGGAGTTTGAACAGGCGTTCCAGCCAACCGTTGTGGGGTGGCGAAAGGTCGAGCGTAGGGGCTTCGGATTTGCGGCTTTCCACAGCAAGTACTCCTCAAGAGTTTTATTGTTATTTCCAGCGCCGGACACATGAGTGGGCAGCAGCGCTTTGAGGTACCAGCGGGTTTTGTTGACCGATAGGTCAGGAACTCGCACGAAGCGAATTATGCTTTTGTATACAAATAAAGCAAATAATGTTTTCTATTTTGTGTGCGAAAAGGATGAAAGGCAATTCAGGATTGGCCACTCAGCGCCTTGTTCACCGCCAGCCAGCCCTCCACGGCGGTCTCGCCGGCCTCGGCAAACGCCCGTTGCAGCAGCTTGACCTGCTCCCGTCGCAAGGACTGTTCGAAACGTAGCCCTTCCTCGGTCAACTCCAGCAAACGCTTACGCTTGTCGGTCTCGGACGCCACGCTGTCCACCAGGTGCATTTCCTGCAGTTGGCGCAATGGCATGTTCAACGCCTGCTTGCTCACACCGAGCAGCTCCAGCAGTTCCTTGACGCTCAAGGCCGGGTAGCGCGCGATAAAAAACACGATGCGTTGATGCACCCGGCTCAAGCCGCGGCGCTCAAGCATTTCGTCGGCCTTGGCGGTGAACGCCTGGTAGCCGAAGAAAAACGCTTCCATGGCGGTTTGCTGGCTGGTCTGGTTTTTAAGGTCAAGCATATTGACGTATCTGCCCAAGTCGTCGTAATTTCGGTCAAGCAGTTTGACGTATTTTCCTCAGGTTTTGCTACCGGTGACCCTATGGCCTTCTCAGAACGTGTTTCGCGTCTTAAAAGCTCCCTGATCCGTGAAATCCTCGCGGCGGCGCAAAAGCCACAGGTGATGTCCTTCGCCGGTGGCCTGCCCGCCGAAGTGATGCTGCCCAAGCTGGAATGGGAAGGCATGCCGCTGAATATTGGCCAGTACGGCATGAGCGAAGGCGAGCCGCAGCTGCGTGAACTGCTGGCCGCCGAGGCGCGGGTGCTGGGCATTGCGTGCCAGGCCAGCCAGGTCATGGTGGTCAGCGGTTCCCAGCAAACCCTGGATCTGGCGGCCAAGCTGTATATCGACAGGGGCACCAGGATCCTGCTGGAAGGCCCGACCTATCTCGCGGCGTTGCAGATATTCCAGCTGTTCGGCGCCGATTGCCTGACGGTGCAGCTTGAAGCGGACGGTCCGGACCTGAAGGCGCTGCGCAACAGCCTTGAGCAGCATCGTCCATCCTTCGTCTACCTGATCCCGACGTTCCAGAACCCGTCAGCCGTGCGCTACAGCGAGGCCAAGCGCGAGGCCGTCGCCGCGCTGCTGGACGAGTTCGGTGTGACCCTGATCGAAGACGAACCCTACCGCGAACTGACCTTCGATGGCGGCAGCGCGCAACCCATCGTCAGCCGCCTGAAAAAGGCCAGCTGGATCTACACCGGTACCGTGTCCAAGACCCTGTTGCCGGGCCTGCGGGTCGGTTACCTGATCGCCAGCCCCGACCTGTTCCCGCACCTGCTCAAGCTCAAGCAGTCGGCCGACCTGCACACCAACCGGGTTGGCCAGTGGCAGGCAATGCAATGGATCGGCACCGAGAAATACCAGCACCACCTGGTGGAACTGCGCAGCTTCTACCGAGGCCGCCGCGATGCGTTCCAGGCTGCACTGGAGCGATATTTCAGCGACCTGGCGGACTGGCAAATACCCCAGGGCGGATTATTCTTCTGGCTGACCTTGAAACAACCGCTCGACACCCGCACCTTGTTGGCACCTGCGCTCGACCAGGACATCGCGTTCATGCCCGGTGAACCGTTCTTTTCCGAGCCGGATAACCATCACGGTCACTTGCGGCTCAATTTCAGCCATATCGACCCGGCGCGTTTGGACGAAGGTCTCAAGCGTCTCGCTGCGGTGGTCCGTCAAGCACAGCACGCGCAAGCGGCATAAGGGGAGCCTCCATGTACAAGGTCTACGGCGATTACAAATCGGGCAACTGCTACAAGGTCAAACTCATGCTCAGCCTGCTGGGCATCGACTATGAGTGGATCAATGTCGACATTCTGAAAGGCGACACCCAGACCGCCGAGTTCCTGGCCAAGAACCCCAACGGCAAGATCCCGGTGCTGGAGCTTGAAGACGGTACCTGCCTGTGGGAATCCAACGCGATCCTCAACTTCCTGGCCGACGGCAGCGAGTTCCTGCCGACCGAGCCGCGCCTGCGTACCCAAGTGCTGCAGTGGCAGTTTTTCGAGCAGTACAGCCATGAGCCGTACATCGCGGTGGCGCGGTTTATCCAGTTTTACCTGGGGCTGCCGGAAGATCGGCTGGAGGAGTACAAGAAGCTGCACAAGGGCGGTTACAAGGCCCTGAAGGTGATGGAGCGCCAGTTGCAGCTGACGCCGTACCTGGTCGGTGACCAGTTCTCGATTGCCGATGTGGCGTTGTATGCCTACACCCATGTGGCGGATGAAGGTGGTTTTGACCTGGGCGCTTATCCGGGCGTGCAGGCGTGGCTGAAACGCGTGGCCAGCCATCCGAAGCATGTGGCAATGCTGGACTGATCACCGAAACCCTGTAGGAGCCCGGCTTGCCGGCGATAGCGCCCTCAACGAGGCCATCGCCGGCAAGCCGGGCTCCTACAAAGCGCGCAATTCTCCATTGAGCAACTCAAAACAGCGCTGCGCCGCCGGGCTCAACGGCTGCCCACTGCGGCTGATTAACCCGATCTCCCGGTTCACGCCGGGATGATCAATCGTAATCCGCTTCAACCCCTCCAGGCTGTCCGCCGCCGACTCCGGCAGGATGCTGATCCCCAATCCCTGCCTTACCAGCGCCAATACCGTCGACATGTAATTGGCCTCCATCCCCGCTTGCATCGTCACCTGTCGTTCATCGAACAACGCATCTACCTGTTCGCGCACGCTGCTGTCGCGCCCGGTGAGGATGATCGGCTGATCGGCCAGTTGGGTCAGGGTCAACCGGGCATGGCGCGCCAGGGCGTGATCCAGCGGCACAAACGCACACAGCCGGTCATTCAGCACCGGTACAAACGCCAATCCGTGACTCAGCCGCGCTCGCACACCAATGCCGAAATCCACCTCACCCGAACGCACTTGCGCATGAATCCGATGGGCCACCAGGTCATGCAGCCGCACCTCGATCCCGGCGAAACGCTCGCGGAACAGCCGCAGGGCCGGTGGCAAGGCACCGGCGCACACGGAGGGCAGGGCGGCGATGGTGACCACACCGCGACGTAGCGCCGCCAGGTCGCGGGAGCCGGTGACGATGTTGTCCAGGTCCAGCAACAACTTCTCCATCGGCCCACGGGCATCCAGGCCGGCAGCGGTGATGCTGACGTGGCGCGGGCTGCGGTCGAGCAGGGCAACGCCCAGCCATTCTTCCAGTTGCTGCACCTGCACAGTCAGCGCTGAGGGCGACAGATGCAGTTCGTTGGCGGCCTTGGTAAAGCTGCCCGTGCGGGCAACGGCGAGAAACGCCTGGATATGCTGGATCGAATTTTTCATTTTTATTTTGCTCGAGCGTTTTGTTTTTACGAATATGGAGTGACGAATATTCCAATTTACAAAGCCTAACGCGATTCCAATACTCCAGGGAAAACAATAACCGGCCGAAAACGCCGTTCTGGAGCTACCCCATGCTCGCTACCCTGGGTGTCATCACCATCCTGTGCCTGCTCACTGCCGTCATGAGCAAGCGCCTCTCGCCACTGGTGGCGCTGATCGCCTTGCCGATCATCGCCGCGCTGCTCGGCGGGTTCGGCCTGCAAACCAGCGCCTTCATCATCACCGGCATCAAGAACGTCGCCCCCGTGGTGGGCATGTTTGTGTTCGCGATCCTGTTTTTCGGGATCATGACCGATGCCGGCATGCTTGACCCCATCATTGATCGCATCCTGCGCACGGTAGGGACGCGTCCTACACGAATTGTCGTCGGTACGGCGACGCTGGCGCTGCTGGTGCACCTGGACGGCTCCGGCGCGGTGACCTTTTTGGTGACGATACCGGCGATGCTGCCGCTGTATACGCGGTTGGGCATTGATAAGCGCATCCTGGCCTGTGTGGCGGCGATGGCGGCCGGGGTCAACTTCCTGCCGTGGACCGGCCCGGTGCTGCGCTCCTCGGCGGCGTTGCATGTGCCGGTGGCGGACCTGTTCCAGCCGCTGATCCCGGTGCAGATCGTCGGCCTGGTCTTTGTGTTCGCCTGCGCCTGGTGGCTGGGCCGCCGTGAAGAAAAACGCCTGGGCCTGGGCGCCGGCTCCAGTGTGGACGCGGTGCCGCAACGGGTGCTCAGCGACGATGACATCGCCCTGCGTCGCCCGCGGTTGTTCTGGGTCAACCTGATCCTGACGGTGCTGGTGATGGTGGTGATGATCGCCGGTTGGGTCGACCCGGTGGTGATGTTCATGCTCGGCACCGTGGTTGCGCTGTGCCTCAACTACCCGAATGTCGACGCCCAGCGTGCGCGGATCGACGCCCATGCCAAAACGGCCCTGACCATGGCCAGCATCCTGCTCGCCGCCGGGGTGTTCACCGGCATCATGCAAGGCACCGGCATGCTCAAGGCCATCGCCGAAGTGGCGGTGGCGCAGATTCCGGCGGGCCACGGCAAGCTGATCCCGGCGGTGGTGGGCTTCCTGTCGATGCCGTTGAGCATGCTGTTTGATCCCGATTCCTACTACTTCGGCGTGATGCCGGTGATTGCCGAAGTCGGCAAGGCGCTGGGCGTCGACCCGTTGCAAGTGGCCCAGGCCTCGCTGCTGGGCGTGCACACCACCGGCTTCCCGGTCAGCCCGCTGACGCCCGCGACCTTCCTGCTGGTGGGCCTGTGCAAGATCGAATTGGCCGATCACCAGCGCTTCACCATCCCCTTTCTGTTTGCCGCGTCAGTGTTGATGACCCTGACGGCTTTGCTCCTGGGAGTGATTTGAAATGAAAACCTTGCGCATCGGTTCCGGCGCCGGCTACTCCGGTGACCGTGTCGAACCTGCGGTGGAATTGGCCGAGCGGGGCGACCTGGATTACCTGGTCTTCGAATGCCTGGCTGAACGCACCATCGCCCTGGCGCAACAGGCACGCATCAGCGACCCACAAGGCGGTTACGACCCGTTATTGAGTGAGCGCATGCGCCGCGTGCTGCCCTTTGTCGGCCAGCCCGACGGCCGCCGGCGCCTGCGGGTGATCACCAATATGGGCGCGGCCAATCCGGTGGCGGCGGCGGTTGAAGTGCGGCGGATTGCCAGCGAATTGGGGCTTAACCTCAAGGTGCTGGCGGTAGTGGGGGATGACGTGCTTGAGGTGTTGCGCCGCGAGCCGGAGCAGTTGCTCGACAACGGCCAGACCCTGGGCTCATTGGGCGACCGGCTGATTTCCGCGAATGCCTACCTGGGTGCAGAGGGCATTATCGAGGCCTTGCGCGCCGATGCCGACGTGGTGATCACCGGCCGGGTAGCAGACCCGTCGTTGTTCCTGGCGCCACAGATGGTTGAATTCGGTTGGGCTGCCGATGATTGGCAGCGCCTGGGGCGCGGCACGCTGGTGGGGCATTTGCTGGAATGTGCGGGGCAGGTCAGTGGCGGCTACTTTGCCGACCCGGGCTTCAAGGATGTGGACGACCTGGCGCGGCTGGGCTTTCCGTTGGCCGAGATTGACGCAGATGGCGAGGCCTTGATCACCAAGGTCGCCGGGTCCGGCGGGCGGGTCAGCCGTGCCACCTGCACCGAACAACTGATCTACGAAGTGCACGACCCGGCGGCGTACCTGACGCCGGACGTGTGCGCGGACTTCTCCAGCGTGTCGTTTACCGAGGAGGCCGTGGACCGGGTGCGGGCCCACGGCGCAAACGGGCGGCCACGGCCTGAACAGTTGAAAGTCAGCGTCGGGTATCTGGACGGCTGGATCGGCGAAGGGCAGATTTCCTACGGCGGCCCGGGGGCGGTTGCCCGTGCGCAACTGGCGCGTGATGTGGTCCTCAAGCGCCTGGAATTGACCGGCGTACGCATGCAGGACGTGCGCGCCGAATTGATCGGCATCGACTCCCTGCACGGCCCGCGCAGCACTGTTGAACCGTGGGAAGTGCGCTTGCGCATCGCCGCCCGTTGCGAAGAACGCAGCGAGGCGGTGCGCGTCGGCAATGAAGTGGAAACCCTCTACACCAACGGCCCGTCCGGTGGCGGTGGTGCCAGCAAGGGCCTGCGCCAGGTGGTGGCAGTGGCGTCATTGCTGTTGCCCCGGCACGCGGTCAATCCGAGGATCGAATCATGAAGCTGCACACCCTGGCCCACTCCCGTACGGGAGACAAGGGCGACACCTCGAACATCTCGATCATTGCGTATCGGGCCGAGGACTATCCGCTGCTCTGCGAACACCTGACGGCGGAGGCGGTGGCGGCGTTTTTTGCGCCGTTGCTGGAGGCGGGGGCGGCACCGGTGCGGCGGTACGAGTTGCCCAACGTGCAGGCACTGAACTTCGTGTTGCCGGGGATCCTGCGGGGCGGGGTGACGCGGTCGCTGGCGCTGGACGCCCATGGCAAGTGCCTGGGCTCCGCATTGCTGGACCTGCACATCAACCTGTAGGAGCCGGCTTGCCGGCGATAGCGGCTTGAAGATGGGCGGAGAACCCGCCGGCCTCATCGCTGGCAAGCCAGCTCCTACAAAGGGCAGGGCGGGTTTCAGACCGCCGCAAACCGCTTGTCGAGGTAATCGATGATCACCTTGGAGTCGTACATCCAGGTGGTCTGGCCGTTCTCTTCAATGCGCAGGCACGGCACCTTGATCTTGCCGCCTTGCTCCAGCAGGGTCTGGCGGTCCTGCTCGTTGTTCTTCGCGTCCTTCAACGCCACCGGCACGTTCAGGCGGCGCAGGGTGCGGCGGGTCTTCACGCAGAACGGGCAGGCGTGGAACTGATACAGCGTCAGGTCCTTGGCCGACTGGTCGACCAGGGCTTGAGCGCTCGCCGGGCGTTGTTGCTTGCGCGGGCGGGTGATGAAGTCGCCGAAGATGATGATCTGGCCGAGGCCGACTCGAAGCGCTTTAACGAACACGGTTATAAACCTCTTGCCCTAGACTTAAGGGGCCGCAGCTTACCTGATTTTTCACAGGCGAAAAAAAACCGGCGATGAACGCCGGTTTTTCCAGGTGCTGCGTGTTACTTGATCAGGCTGAGAAACTCGCTGCGGGTGGCCGCGTTTTCGCGGAACTCACCCAGCATCACCGAGGTGATCATCGACGAATTCTGCTTCTCCACACCGCGCATCATCATGCACATGTGCTTGGCCTCGATCACCACCGCAACGCCCAGGGCGCCGGTCACCTGCTGGACCGCATCAGCGATCTGGCGGCTGAGGTTTTCCTGGATCTGCAGGCGACGGGCATACATATCGACGATACGCGCGACCTTCGACAGGCCCAGCACTTTGCCGCTCGGGATATACGCGACGTGAGCCTTGCCGATAAACGGCAGCAGGTGGTGTTCGCACAGCGAGTACAACTCGATGTCCTTGACCAGCACCATTTCGCTGTTGTCAGAGCTGAACAAGGCACCGTTGGTGACTTCTTCGAGGGTCTGTTCATAGCCGCGGCAAAGGTACTGCATGGCCTTGGCGGCACGTTTTGGCGTGTCGAGCAGGCCCTCGCGGGAGACGTCCTCGCCGAGCTGGCCGAGGATCGCGGTGTAATTCTGTTCCAGGGACATGAAACTACCTAGTGGGATTTTCGCAAAGGGCAAGGGTACGGCGGCCGACACATCGCTGCAAGCCTGACGATGGCACTTGTTACTCGTCGCGGCCTTCCATCATGGTGCGCTTGAGCATCACATACACCGCGCCGGCGCCGCCGTGGCGCGGTTGGCACGAGGTGAAGCCGAGCACCTGGGAATGCTGGCGCAGCCAGGTGTTGACGTGGCTTTTGATCATCGGCCGCTTGCCGTCCAGGCGCACAGCCTTGCCGTGGGTGACGCGCACGCAGCGGATTTCGAATTTGGTGGCTTCGGCGAGGAACGCCCAGAGGGTTTCGCGGGCTTTTTCGACGGTCATGCCGTGCAGGTCCAGGCTGCCCTCGAACGGGATCTGGCCGACCTTGAGCTTGCGCATCTGGCTTTCCTGCACGCCGTCGCGGGCCCACATCAATTCGTCTTCGGGGCCTACATCGATAACGAATTGATCCGACAGGCCGTCCACGGTGGTGGCGTCGGTACGCACGGTCGCCGCCTGGCGTAGCTTGGCGATCTGGGCGCGGTCGGTCTTGGGTTTGCCGGTCTCGGCGCGATCGTGCTTGATCGGCTTGACGCCGCGCAGCTCGTTCTTGAATAGGGAAAAGTCGTCGTCTTGCATGTCAGCCTCCGCGAAGGGCGGGCAGTTTACCTAATCGCGGCGGCTTGATGCGCAACAAACGCTATCTGGATGCCATCAGTCGTGCTTTTTCATCAGGTGCGACGCGATGTTCAATGACAGGGGCTGGCGCATGCGCCGACGCAAACGGCGCCACAGCCATACGCCGAACCACAGTACCAGCAGGCCGATCACCAACAGTATTGCAGAACCGCCAGGGCTGGCATTCAGCTCGCCCAGTGCCGGTGAGTGTCCCAACAAACCAGCGGCGCCGGCGATTGCCAGCAGCACGCCCACGATCGCAAACAGCGCGGCAAAGCCGGCGCCGATGCGCAGACGCCAGTTGCTCGGGCCCTTGGGGCGCAAGCGACGAGCATCAAAACCATCGGATATCTTCATTCCGACCTTTCCTCCAGGGTATCGGCCCTTCGACCGGAAGATACACAGGTTGTTCCGGGTACAGAGGCAATTGCTGCAAATGACAGGCTTTTGCGGATGAGCGGGCGGCTACCCGCTCATCGAAGGTCGATCAGATCAGATCTTTGGTCAAGGCGAGGGTGGCGAAGTTGTCAGCCATGATGGCCATTTCGGTCTGCTGCACGTGGTCGGCGCTGAGGATGCCGCCTTTGTAAGGCAAGTCGCGGGTGGCGCAGGCGTCTTCCACCAGGGTGCAACGAAAGCCCAGGTTCTTCGCCGCGCGCACGGTGGTGCTGACGCTGGAATGGCTCATGAAGCCGCAGACGATCAGGTCCAGGGAGCCGAGGTCCTGCAGGTGCTTCTCAAGGCCGGTGCCGTGAAAGGCGCTGGGCAGCAGCTTGCCGATGATGGTTTCGTCGGCCTGGGGTTCGAGGCCGGGAATGAATTCACCGCGCTCACCCTGGGGATCAAACAGCCCGCCGACCGTGCCCAGGTGGCGCACATGCACGATCGGGCGCCCGGCGTTGCGCGCGGCAGCGGCCAGTTGCTTGATGTTATCGACAGCAGAATCCATGCCCGAAAGGGCGAGGGGGCCACTGAGGTATTCCTTCTGGGCGTCGATGATCACGAGGGTCGCATGGTTCAGGTTCGCCGCTGCGTAACCACGACCGCTGAGTTGAAACATCGTCTTTGGAACGGACATTCTGGGGCTCCTGTGAGTGGGGCTTTTGTGACATTGTCCTCTGGCTGAGCGCTTCTGTGAATCGCTACCATCGTAAGGTACGCCGTTGTTGGCGTGTAGCGATGTCAATAGGGCACTACGTTTAAGCAAAAAGCACAATTAAGATGAAATCCGACGTGCGGCAAAGGGTTTTTCGTACATCGTCGGTACAGCTTAAGACTGTTAGAATCGCCGGTCGTTTTTTCCAGGAGCTTGCCCCCGTGATCACTTCCCGCCTGCGCACCTTGCGCGACCACATCCGATGGGCCGTCAGCCGTTTCCATGGGGAAGACCTGTTTTTCGGCCATGGCACCGACAACGCCTGGGATGAAGCCCGGCAACTGGTGCTCGGCGCCTTGCACCTGCCGTGGGAAATTGCCGACAGCTACCTGGATTGCAACCTGGAAGAAGAGGAAATCTCCCATGTGCAGCGGTTGCTGCACCGCCGTATCCATGAGCGCGTGCCTACCGCCTACCTGTTGAAGGAAGCCTGGTTCTGCGGCATGTCCTTTATCGTCGATGAGCGCGTATTGATTCCACGTTCACCGATTGGCGAGCTGATCGAAAACCGCTTCGAACCGTGGCTGGGCACGCCGCCGGCACGCATTCTGGACCTGTGCACCGGGTCCGGCTGCATTGGTATTGCGTGCGCCTACGAATTCCAGGACGCCGAAGTGGTATTGGGCGACCTGTCCTTTGAAGCGCTGGAAGTGGCCAACCAGAACATCGAGCGCCATGGCGTCGATGAGCGTGTGTATACCGTTCAGGGCGATGGCTTTGACGGTTTGCCGGGGCAGCGGTTTGACCTGATCGTGTCCAACCCGCCGTATGTCGACGCCGAAGACTTTGCCGACATGCCGGATGAATACCAGCACGAGCCGGAACTGGGCCTGGCGTGTGGCGATGATGGTTTGAACCTGGTTCGGCGGATGCTGGCCGAGGCGGCGGATCACTTGACCGAGAAGGGCTTGTTGATTGTCGAGGTGGGCAACAGCCAGGTTCACGTCGAGGCGCTGTACCCGGAAGTGGACTTTGCCTGGCTGGAGTTCCAGCGTGGTGGGCATGGCGTGTTCATGTTGACGGCTGAGCAGTGCCGGGCGCATCAGGCGGTGTTTGCCGCCAGGGTTTAACCGCTTCCAAGTGGGTAACGCGGTCAGTGTGGGAGCGGGCAAGCCCGCTCCCACATGTTGATCCGGTTTCAATTGGGAAACCGGCTTAGCGGTGTGTTGCAATCCAGATCAACAACCCCGCCTGAAACACGGTAAACGCCACCAGGCAAGTAATCGTGAAGCGCAGCCCGCTGTCTTCGCGCTTGAACTTGGTGACCTTTTCCTCTTCCTTGCGCAGCTTCACCTCCTGCTCGGCCAGGTTCTGCTCGGCCTGTTGCAGCATCTGCGCCGCTTCCAGAATTTCCACGAACTGCAGCTTTTCGGTGTTCCAGCTGTCCAGCACATCGCTGACCTTGCCCGGCTGCACGTTGCCCTTCAAATGCTGGACATCGGCATAGGCCACATCAAAACCCTGGATGCGCAGGAAGTGATCACGCCGCAGGCGCGTCGCTTCGTTGAGCGCATCCTTGTTGGCCAGGTCAACGCCGTCGACGCGGTAGTGCGACCACTTCTTTTTCGCCCAGGCAGCGCCCTGGGCCACCAGGAAACGGCCGATGCCGCGGTTCGCCGGTTCGATCTCCAGGCTGTTGCCCGGACCAAAATGCACCCGGTGGGTGGCGTGATCGACCCAGATATCCAGGTGATTCTGTTCCCGGCGTACCCGCTGGCCAGGCAACTGAATGACCATGCGCAGCAGGCTGTGGTCCTTGTTATTGCGTTCGGCCCAGCCAAATTGCACGAAGCGCAGGGGCCGCACGCCGGTGGCGCGGTCGGTGGCCAAAGGGGCCAGGCGCAGCATCTTGAAATGTTCGGCCTGTACCTCCGCCCACGGTAACGCGGCCGATGCGGCGGCCTCGGTTTCAGCCGTGCTCTCGGCGGTAGATTCGGGTGTTGCTTCGGTGTTCGTCATTCGGCGCGATCCTGTCCAAGCTCTGCGGGCCGACAGGCTTTTTGCTGTCGACCCATGGCTTATCGGCCGTTTTACTCAGGACTGGAGGGGGAATACTCGCTTAACTGGCGCGAAGTCCGTCGATAAAGCGAACCAGGCGGGTGCCCAGTTCGGCAGCCAGCGGCAACTGTGGGTCGTTATAGGATTCCAATTGCTGCTTCACGTCATTGGGCACGATCCGCATCACGTGGTTCATGCCCTCGATCACCGTCAACTCGGCGTCCGGCTTGGCCTTCTGCAGTTGTTGCGCATCGGCCACGCCGACCTGCAGGTCATTGGTGCCCTGGATGATCAGGGCCGGCATCTTCAGTTTGGCAAAGGCCGCCGACGGATCGGCGCGGAACAGGCTGATCAGGTAAGGCTGCACGCTGGGCCGGAAAATGCCCTCAAGCGGCGTGGGCACATCGGCATCCACCTGGCCGGCCTTGAGGTGGTCGAGAATCTGGTTGCTGCGCAGCAACAGCGCAGGCGGCATGTGATCGGCCAGTTGCTGGCGGATCACCTGGTCCACCGGGCGGGCGCTGCCGGACAGGGAAATCACCCCGGCCGGGTTGAGCTGTGGGGCGGCGAGGGCAGCCACCAGCGCACCTTCACTGTGGCCCAGCACAATCAACGGCCCCATGCGCGGGTCCGCCTTGAGCAGCTTGCCCCAGGCCACGGCGTCGGACACGTAGGCGTCCAGGGTCAGGTTGCGTTCATCGGGGGTGGCGGCAAGGCTGGCGGCCACGCCGCGTTTGTCGTAGCGCACACTGGCGATGTTGTGCCGGGCCAGCACCCAGGCCAGGCGCTTGAGGCTGTCATTGCGCGCGCCATCGGCGCTGTTGCCGTTGCGGTCGGTGGGGCCGGAGCCGGGAATGATCAGCACCACCGGCACTGGCTTGTCGGATTTGGGCAACAACAGCGAGCCAAACAACTCGCCGCTGCCGGTGTCCAGGCTGATGGGCCGTTGCAGCACGACAGGGGAGGCGGCGAAGCCAAGGCTGGAAAACAGGGTAAGGGTCAAAAGCAGAACTCGCAGCATCATCGCGCCATCATGAGGAAGGTGCCGGTTGGACCAATGTCTACCGGTAAGGTTTCGATGATGATCTAGTCGGTTAGCCTGCGTATACTGGCCGCCTTAAGTTATTACGGTTGACTTGATTCAACTGATTTCACGGAGCGCCCTGCATGTCCGGCAATACCTACGGCAAGCTGTTCACTGTTACCACCGCGGGCGAAAGCCATGGCCCGGCGTTGGTCGCCATTGTCGACGGCTGCCCTCCGGGCCTTGAGTTGTCCCTGGAAGACCTGCAGCGTGACCTCGACCGCCGCAAGCCCGGCACCAGCCGCCACACCACCCAGCGCCAGGAAGCCGACGAAGTCGAAATCCTTTCCGGCGTGTTCGAAGGCCGCACCACCGGGTGCGCCATTGGCCTGCTGATTCGCAACACCGACCAGAAGTCCAAGGACTACTCGGCGATCAAGGACCTGTTCCGCCCGGCCCACGCCGACTACACCTACCACCACAAGTACGGCGAACGCGACTACCGTGGCGGTGGCCGCAGTTCGGCGCGGGAAACCGCGATGCGCGTGGCGGCCGGTGCGATTGCCAAGAAATACCTGGCGGCCCAGGGCATCGTGATTCGCGGCTACATGAGCCAGCTCGGCCCGATCGAAATCCCGTTCAAGACCTGGGACAGCGTCGAAGACAACGCCTTCTTCTGCCCCGACCCGGACAAGGTGCCGGAACTGGAAGCCTATATGGACCAGTTGCGCCGCGACCAGGACTCCGTCGGCGCCAAGATCACCGTGGTTGCCGAAGGCGTGATGCCGGGCCTGGGCGAGCCGATCTTCGACCGCCTGGACGCCGAACTGGCCCACGCGCTGATGAGCATCAACGCGGTCAAGGGCGTGGAAATCGGCGCCGGTTTCGCCTGCGTGGCCCAGCGTGGCACCGAGCACCGTGACGAGCTGACCCCGGAAGGCTTCCTCAGCAACAACGCCGGCGGCATTCTGGGGGGCATCTCTTCGGGCCAGCCGATTGTTGCGCACCTGGCGCTCAAGCCAACCTCCAGCATCACCACCCCGGGCCGTTCGATTGATGTGAACGGCAACCCGGTGGACGTGATCACCAAGGGCCGTCACGACCCATGTGTCGGCATCCGTGCCACGCCGATTGCCGAGGCAATGATGGCCATCGTGCTGATGGACCACCTGCTGCGCCATCGCGGGCAGAACGCCGAGGTAAAGGTCAGTACGCCGGTATTGGGCCAGCTGTGACGGTGTGTGGCGAGCGAGCGTGCTCGCGCCGGGCTGCGATGCGGCCCCAAAGCCTGCAACCCGGCATTACCTGGAGAAATGCGGCGCTTCTAGTGGGGCCGCTTCGCGACCCAGCGCGAGCACGCTCGCTCGCCACCCGCCACTTATGCTGACGGAAGCACTCCCGTACTGGCGACTCTCCAGCTTCTACCTGTTCTATTTCGCCCTGCTGGGGGCGACAGCGCCGTTCCTGGCGCTGTACTTCGATCACCTGGGGTTCTCCAGCGCGCGTATTGGCGAGCTGGTGGCCATCCCCATGCTGATGCGCTGCGTGGCCCCCAACCTGTGGGGCTGGCTGGGGGACTACACCGGCCGGCGCCTGGCCATCGTGCGTTTTGGCGCGGTGTGTACTCTGGTGAGCTTCTCACTGATCTTTGTCAGCAAGACCTACGCCTGGCTGGCGCTGGTGATGGCGTTGCACGCGTTCTTCTGGCACGCGGTGCTGCCGCAGTTTGAAGTCATCACCCTCGCGCATTTGCAGGGCCAGACCTCACGCTACAGCCAGGTGCGGCTGTGGGGCTCCATCGGTTTTATCCTCACCGTTGTGATCATGGGCCGCCTGTTCGACTGGCTGAGCCTGGACATCTACCCGGTGGTGGTCGTGGTGATCATGGCGGGCATCATCGGCGCCAGTCTCTGGGTGCCGAATGCGCAGCCGTTGACCCAGGGCAACCGTCTGGCGGGCGACGGCTTTTTGCGGCAATTGCGCAGCCCCGGCGTGCTGGCGTTTTATGCCTGCGTGGCGCTGATGCAAATGAGCCACGGCCCGTACTACACCTTTCTCACCTTGCACCTCGAACACCTCGGTTACAGCCGGGGCGTGATCGGCATGCTGTGGGCGCTGGGCGTGGTGGCGGAGGTGTTGATGTTCCTGGCCATGAGCCGGATCCTCACGCGCTTTTCGGTGCGCCGGGTGCTGATGGCGAGCTTCCTGCTGGCGGCGCTGCGCTGGTTGCTGCTGGGCTCGTTCGCCGAGTTCTTCTGGGTACTGCTGCTGGCGCAAGTGATGCACGCGGCGACCTTCGGCAGTTTTCACGCGGCGGCCATCCAGTTCGTGCAGCGCAGCTTTGGTGCTCGCCAGCAGGGCCAGGGCCAGGCACTGTATGCCGCACTGGCCGGTACCGGCGGCGCATTGGGCGCACTCTATTCAGGTTACAGCTGGAACCTGCTGGGGCCGACCCTGACCTTCAGCATTGCCAGCCTCGCGGCCCTGGCCGCCGCCATAATCATTGGCATTCGATTGCAAGAGGAGAGGCCATGAGCCTGTCCCGTGACAGAGGAAGAGTTTGATGAGCTATCTCGCGGTTTACCACGTCTCCACCCCCGATACCCCGAACAAGGTCCTGACTCACCCGGACGATATCGCCTCGACCCTGGCCGAGCTGGGCGTGGGTTTCGACCGCTGGCAGGCCGCCACCCGGCTTGAGGCGGGCGCCAGCGAGGTTGAGATCGTCGCGGCCTACCAGGCGCCCATCGACAAGCTGATGACCGAGCGCGGTTACACCCACGTCGATGTCGTCAGCGTCAGCAACGACCACCCGCAGAAAGCCGAGCTGCGCGCCGAGCGCCTCCATGAACACCGTTTGGCGCATGATCATGTGCGCTTCTTCGTCGCGGGTCGTGGCCTGTTTACCTTGCACATCGACGACTATGTGTACGCGGTGTTCTGCGAGAAAAACGACCTGATCTGGGTGCCGGCCGGCATTGCACACTGGTTTGATATGGGGGAGAACCCGCACTTCGTAACGATCCGCCTGTTCAACAGCCTGGAAGGGCTGGCGGTCAACCTGACCGGCGATGGGATCGCCCAGGATTTTCCTCGGCTCGAGGACTAAGCTCGCCAACAGCAGCTTCCCGGATAGGAGGCTGCTTTAAAGATCAACCCATACAAGTTGGAAATTGTTGTGGGAAGAAGCTTATAGGTTTGTGAGCAACAGCTGTTTCTCGCGGGCCTTACTTAATACTTCCACTCTTTGTGTAACTCTCTCTTTTCTCAACAGTTAATGGCCTGTCAATAGGAGCAATCCGAATACGGGCGTTATAAGACCTGAAGAAGAGAGAGGCCTGCATGAACGGTCCAGAACCACTGGAACAGCCGTCCACCGAAAGCGACAACCGACCTGCTGACAGCAGCAACACGCGTGCGAAGAAGTTGTTGTCCGGTAAACCCCTGACCCCAAAGGAACGGGAGGTTCTGCGCTGGGCCACTGAAGGCAAGACGGTCTGGGAAATCAGCAGGATTCGTTCAATCTCCCAGGCCACGGTGAAGTTTCACCTGCGTAACATCTATGGAAAGTTGCAGGTGACGAACCGGGTTCAGGCGGTGAACGAGGCGCTCAAGCAGGGTTTGTGCGAATAAAAAAAAGGCCGTGATGCGCAACGGCACCACGACCTGTTCGAGTCCTGCATTACAGTCAAGCCGAATGGTAGGTCGGCAGGGCAAAGCGGTTCTGGCTTTGCAGCATCGAAATCTGTGGCAGGTCGCTGGCTTGTTCAGCCAGGTCACGGCGAATGGCGCTGATGACCCAAGTCAATTGGTCGGCCGTGTGCAACTGCTGATAAGAGATCGAACGTTTGATTTGCTTGCCTTCGCTGTTGCGCAAGGTCAGCAGGATGCCGCCATCAGGACGTGCCTGGGTGGTGACGTCGAAATTGGAGAACACAGAAGAAAATTTGTCTTGGATCAGGCTCATGTCTATCAGCTCCGTTAGCTCATGTTTTGCAGCGTGGAGTGATAGGTGCAGTGATTGTGCCAGTACTGGGTATCGTTAAAAAGCGTTATAAATCAACAAGTTAAAAATTTATAAGATTTTCGGTTTCGTGCAAATTGCATGAATGGCCATCGTGCATCCTGCATTTTGCGTGGTTCTGCGTGGGATTTATCCGCAGGCGCGCAAGGCAGGTCTTCCATAGTGACCGCGAGACGGGTTGCGAAATTCCTTTTCCTTTCGGGATACAAAACTTTTCAAATCCTGAATGTACAGTCGAAGAATGGCTGGCGTATTTTCCTGCAAGGCATCCGGCGCCGGTCTTACGGTGCAAAAGGTGCTTGAGGGTCATACGAACAATAAGAAAAAGGACGTTCCCACCATGAACCACCCGCCAAGTGACATGATCACCTGGGGCATGATGCTGCGTAAGGTGCCCACCATTGTCCGTGCGCTGCCCCGATTGGTGCGCGGTATCCGCGTTGCCAACATCACCGACCCCGACCAGCCATGCGGCCTCGGCTGGACCTTCGAGCAAGCCACCCAGCGCAACCCCGATGGCGCCGCGCTGCTGTATGGCGACAGCGTCCTCACTTACCGCCAGGCCAATCAGCAGGCCAACCGCATGGCCCATTACCTGCAGCAGCAGGGCATTGGCAAGGGTGACGTGGTGGCGTTGTTTATCGAGAACCGCCCAGAGCTGTTGCTCAGCGTGCTGGCGGTGGCCAAGGTGGGCGGCATTTGCGCGATGCTCAATACCTCGCAAACCCAGACCGCACTGGTACATAGCCTCAACCTGGTGACGCCGGCGGCCATTGTGGTGGGTGCCGAGTTGATGGGTGCCTACGAGGCGGTTCGCAGCCAGGTGGCAATCGGCGCAGAAAAAACCTGGTTTATCGCCGATCAACAGCACACCAGCGTACCGCCGGGTTATGTGGACCTGATGGCCGCGAGCGCTGATCATTCGCTGGAAAACCCCGCCAGCACTCAGCAGATCTACTTCAACGACCCTTGCTTCTATATCTATACGTCCGGCACCACGGGCTTGCCCAAGGCCGGCATTTTCAAACACGGCCGCTGGATGAAGTCCTCGGCCAGTTTCGGCACCATCGCCCTGGATATGGGCCCCGAAGACGTCGTCTATTGCACCTTGCCGCTGTATCACGCCACCGGCTTGTGCGTGTGCTGGGGTTCGGCGATTGCCGGAGCGTCGGGGTTTGCCATTCGCCGCAAGTTCAGCGCCAGCCAGTTCTGGGATGACGTGCGCCGGTTCAACGCGACCACCCTGGGTTATGTCGGCGAGTTGTGCCGCTACCTGATCGACCAGCCCGCCAGCGAGCAGGACCGTGATAACCGTGTGACAAAGATGATCGGCAACGGCCTGCGCCCCGGCGTCTGGGCCGAGTTCAAGCAGCGCTTTGGCGTCGATCACATCTGTGAGCTGTATGCCGCGAGCGACGGCAACATCGGCTTCACCAACGTGCTGAATTTCGACAACACCATCGGCTTTTCCCTGATGCACTGGGCGCTGGTGGACTACGCCCATGACAGCTGTGAGCCCATTCGCGGCAGTGACGGTTTCATGCGCGAAGTGCCGAAGGGCGGCCAGGGGCTGCTGCTGGCCCGGATCGATGACAAGGCACCGTTCGACGGCTACACCGACCCCGAGAAGAACCGCAAGGTGGTGCTCAGCGACGTGTTCGAGAAGGGCGACCGCTACTTCAACACCGGCGACCTGTTGCGCAATATCGGCTTTGGTCACGCCCAGTTCGTGGACCGGCTGGGGGACACCTACCGCTGGAAAGGCGAAAACGTCTCCACCACCGAAGTCGAGAACATCTTCTTGCAGCACCCGCAGATTTCCGAAGTGGTGGCCTACGGCGTAGAGATTGAAAACACCAATGGTCGCGCCGGCATGGCGGCCATCACCCCCGCTGAATCCCTGGCGTCCCTGGATATGCGCGAACTGCTGACGTTTGCCCACGGGCAATTGCCCGCCTATGCGGTGCCGTTGTTCCTGCGGATCAAAGTGAAGATGGAAACCACCGGCACCTTCAAATACCAGAAGGTAAAACTCAAGGAAGAGGCGTTCGACCCGGACAAGGCCGGTGACGATCCGATCTTTGCCTGGCTGCCGGGATCGGACAGCTACGTGCCGGTGACCGGGCAACTGCTGGCGGATATCCAGGCGGGCAAGTTCCGTTATTGATTCTGCCTATCGCCGCTTTTGGGAAAAAAGGCATGACAGTGGGGAACTCCGTCGCGAGACTGGACGCCTTATGAAACACCAGACAAGGAGCCCCACATGTCAGACCAAGCCAAACAAATGACCGAAGACGAAGCCGCCGAATTTGCCGAGCAGGTATTCGACGTGGCACGCAAGGGCGATGCCGCGATGCTGGCGGCGTTGCTGGCCAAGGGCTTGCCGCCGAACCTGCGCAACCACAACGGCGACACGCTGTTGATGCTGTCGGCCTATCACGGTCATGTCGATGCGGTGAAAGTGCTGCTGGAGTTCAAGGCCGACCCACAGATTGCCAACGACAAGAACCAGCTGCCGATTGCCGGCGCGGCGTTCAAGGGCAACCTGCCGGTGGTCAAGGCGTTGATCGAAGGCGGAGCGTTGGTCGAGGGCGCCTCTTCAGATGGCCGTACGGCGTTGATGATGGCGGCGATGTTCAACCGCACCGAAATGGTGGATTACCTGATCAGCCAGGGCGCCAACCCCAAGGCCACCGATGCCCAGGGCGTGACCGCGCTGGCAGCGGCCCAGACCATGGGGGCGGTGGATACGGCGGCGCAGTTGCAAAAACTGGTTTAAGAAACGGGCCAGGGGACCCTAGAGAACTTTCGCCCAAATGAGCCAGGCAAACATGGCGATCACGTTCAGGGTTCCCCAGTAAAAGCTCCAGATAAACCAACGTTTCAAGGGCTGTGGAACAGCGGCCAGTTCTTCTTTGGTCACTTCGCCACGCCTGATCATCTCTTTGGGTGCGACCAGGTACATGGTGATAAAAGTTACACGCCACCTTCTATCGATCTCTTTGTTCCAGGACCAAAATCGCTTGTTCCGTTGTAGTGCGATGTTTTCGGTGAAATAGCGCTCTATTTCTTCGAGTTTTCTGTATTTGAGATACCAGAGAATCCATGACGTCAGGGCAATATCAATTGTCAGGTAGATGGCTAGCGTGAGACTCATTGTTCCGATGCCTTATACAGCACATAACCATAACTCGCGCCAATAGAGCCCCCGATGATTCCGCCTGCAAATCCTCCTGCGGCTCCACCGATGATGCCGCACCCGAGTTTGCCCAACCCGCGGGTTGCTATCTTCAGCACGACACAAGGCCTATCGGCCCCCCTCGCTGATATTTCCCCTGCACCAGCGGCCGCTATTACCCCACCCACCAACCGCCCCGTCTCCACATACTTCGCCCGCTCACACATCCCCTCGCGCCCCTCCATACACGCCTTCTTGATCGCAAGCCCCGCCGCTCCCACATCCAGCGCCAACCCTACATAAGTCCCCTTGCCCAAAAACCGTGAAGTCTCGGCAATACTCCTGATCCGTTGCGTGTAGCCCACGACTTCACTCTTGTGCAGATAACTCTTGGTAGAAATACCCAGAATCTTCTTCAGCGATTTATGAGTGCGCAAGCGGGTACCAAAACGGGCCGCCCCTTGAAGTTGCGTATCGAGTTTCTTGAATAGCGCCTGGCGTTGCTGGATAAACGCGTTCCTATCCAGTTTGCCGTCTTTAAACTGTTGATAAAGCCACTCGACGTGCTCCAGCGTCGTCTTCACTTCGCCCAGGTGCCGCGCCCATGCCGAAGTGGTGCTGCCTACGCCCAACGACCCATAGCCCAACCAGCTCTGAAGCAAATCATAGTTGTTGATCACCGCCGCACCGGCGGCCGCATCCTGCTCCAGTCCCCGCCGGATCTCCAGTGCATGGCGCATTAACCATGCATCGTCCGCCGTGCAGGCCACGCCGTAGTCGTCGGGAATGATCACCATCTGCCCCGGTGTCACGAGGCCGTTGCGTAGATGCAGGTTCAGTGCATCGAATTGATCGCCCAGTTGCCGGCTGGAACCGGTCAGCAGCCGGGATTTCAAGCTGGGCAGGTCGGTGGTGTGTTGATTGATATACGCCTGGGCCATATCCCACATCCTTGAAGGAATAAATATGGCCACGGAATATAAGTAACTGAACGCGCAACAAAACAAGAGGATGATCAGAAAACAAAATTTGGGAAGTGGACTACATAGGTTGATAGAAGGCGGCTACGCCAACAGTGGATTTGTTGCTCGCCTTGAACCAATGTTATCTTCGCGCCCCCCAAATCAGCCGTGGACCACCCCATGAAAACCGCACTCGTCGAACTCATCAGCAAAATCAGCTCCGGCTGCATGAGCGAACCCGAGATCGCCAGGGTGGCGGATGAAGCGGCCCAGGCCTACGCCGATCCTGACGCTTTCCTGGCCGCCAACCCGGACATTAACTACGACGACACTTTCCCGATTCCCCTGGGCGAGTGGATCGTTGTCGGCAGTCTGCCAGACACCGTGCTGTTCCAGGCCGACACTTACCAGGACCTGTTCGCCCAGATCGTCGCCTCGTTCGGCCCCGGCGTGGCGTTCAATCTCAAGCCCAAGCAGTTGGCCAAAACCGAAGCGCTGACCGCGCTGAACCGCATCCAGATCCAGATGAGTGCCCTTAATCCGGAGAGCGGCGGCTACGTGCTGGTCAACTTCAGCCAGTTGCTGGACGACGAGATCCAGGCCGTGCTGGTCTACGGCAACGACGTGCCACGGGTGCTGGCGTTGTGCGCCGAAGTCGGGATCAAGGGCGAACCGTCCCTGGAAGCCCTGCGGGTTGCGGTCCACGTCTGAAATAAAACGGAACCCCTGGCCACGGCTGACTATCCTAAGCAGGCAAGCCCTCACTTAGGAGCGATACCATGGGTTCCACTTTTAATGGCCTGATCGGGTTGATCATCCTGGCGCTGGATATCTGGGCGATCATCAACGTGTTCAAAAGCGGCGCAGGTACCGGCGCCAAAGTGCTGTGGATCCTGTTGATCCTGCTGCTGCCGGTGCTGGGCTTGATCATCTGGGCGATCGCCGGGCCGCGCGGCAACGTGCGGATCTGATCGCCGGGCGAGGCTCCCGTGCGTCGCACGGGAGCCTTCAGATCAACCAACTGCCTTCCAGCTCCAGCAACTTCACCTTGTTTTCAATCCCGCCGCCAAACCCCACCAATGTTCCATCGCTGCCCACCACACGGTGGCACGGAATGATAATGGAGATCGGATTGGCGCCATTGGCCGTGCCCACCGCGCGGATCGCCTTGGGATTCTCCAGGTACTGGGCCTGTTCGCCATACGTCCAGGTGCGCCCGTACGGGATCTGCAACAGCGCCTGCCATACCTGCTGCTGAAACGACGTACCCACCGGCGCCAGCGCCAGGTCGAACACTTCCCGCTTGCGCGCGAAATACTCATCCAGTTGCCGACGCACTTCATCCAGCTCATTAGTTGCCGGAATCCAGTCTGCCTGCACCGGACATTGATGCACGTCCATATACAACAGGCGCAGCCCTTGTTCATCCGCCGCCAGTAACAGCGGCCCGAGCGGACTTGGGTGATAGCAATAAAACATCATCGGGGCAATCCAAAAGGGCAGAGGGCAAAGATACGGCCGTAAGTTGGCCGCTACAATCCCGTTGTTTTTTGTGTGTCGAGATATTCGCTGTACAAAATTTTCACATTCCATCCAAGACAATTCGCCGGCTATTTTCCTGTCCGAGTGCTCTAAGACGAGTGCCAACAAACGGCCGGAGTGAGTAATCAATGGCGTTGCCGGCGTTGATCGGGCACCATTTGCGCCATTGCGTTCACCGTCTACCCCAGCCAGCCTGGGCGAGGGCGGGGCGCCGCTGTATTCATTCGCAACTTAAACTTCCAATGGGTCCTAAAACGACATGGCAAACCCGGACGCCCTGAATCAGCAGCGAGCTTCTAATCGCTTGCTGCAACCGACCGTCAAATCCCATCTGGCGTACACGCTGCTTTGTGCCTTGGTCATGATGGTGATGTTCTCCCTGCTGCGCCTGGCGCTGCTGGTCTACAACCGCGAGATGATCCTCGACACACCGGCCTCCACGTTCCTTGAAGCATTCGCCAACGGCCTGCGCCTGGATATTCGCCTGGTGATGTACGTGCTGGTCCCGCTGCTGCTGGCCTTGTTCAGCGTGCGGGCGATGGCGGCGCGCGGGTTCTTCCGCTTCTGGCTGACGGTCGCGTCGAGCATCGCGCTGTTCCTGGGCCTGATGGAGATGGACTTCTACCGCGAATTCCACCAGCGCCTCAACGGCCTGGTCTTCCAGTATGTGAAGGAAGATCCGAAAACCGTGATGAGCATGCTCTGGTACGGTTTCCCGGTGGTGCGCTACCTGCTGGCCTGGGCCGTGGGCACGCTGATCCTGAGCATCGCCTTTAAAGGCGCCGACCGTGCAACCCGCCCACGCGGCCCGTTCAGCGGTGGCAGCATCGGCACCCGCCAGGTGGCGCCGTGGTACACCCGCATCGCGGTGTTCGTGGTCTGCCTGTTGATCGCCGTGGTCGCCATCCGTGGCACCCTGCGCCAGGGCCCGCCGCTGCGCTGGGGTGACGTGTACACCACCGATTCGAACTTCGCCAACCAGTTGGGCCTCAACGGCACGTTGTCGCTGATTGCGGCGGCCAAATCGCGCTTCTCCGAAGAGCGTTCGAACATCTGGAAAGCCACCCTGGAACAACCCCAGGCCACCCAGACCGTGCGCGACATGCTGGTGCTGCCAAGCGAAAAACTGGTGGATACCGACACCGCCGCCGTGCGCCGTGACTTCACGCCGCCGGCCGAGAAGACCCTGCCGATCAAGAACGTCGTGGTGATCCTGATGGAAAGCTTCGCCGGTCACTCGGTGGGCGCCCTGGGCCGCCCGGGCAACATCACGCCGTACTTCGACAAACTGTCCAAGGAAGGCCTGCTGTTCGACCGTTTCTTCTCCAACGGCACCCACACCCACCAGGGTATGTTCGCCACCATGGCCTGCTTCCCGAACCTGCCAGGCTTCGAATACCTGATGCAGACCCCGGAAGGCAGCCACAAACTGTCGGGCCTGCCACAGTTGCTCAGCCATCGTGATTTCGACGACGTGTATGTCTACAACGGCGACTTCGCCTGGGACAACCAGTCGGGCTTCTTCAGCAACCAGGGCATGACCAACTTCATTGGCCGCAATGACTTCGTCAATCCGGTGTTCTCGGACCCGACCTGGGGCGTGTCCGACCAGGACATGTTCAACCGTGGCCTGGAAGAGCTGAAAGCCCGTGAAGGCGGCAAGCCGTTCTACGCGCTGCTGCAAACCCTGTCCAACCACACGCCGTATGCGTTGCCGACGCCATTGCCGGTCGAGAAAGTCACTGACCGTGGCAGCCTCAACGAGCATTTGACTGCCATGCGCTACTCCGACTGGGCCCTGGGCCAGTTCTTTGAAAAGGCCCGCAAGGAGCCTTACTTCAAGGAAACCCTGTTCGTGATCGTGGGCGACCACGGCTTCGGCAACGAACAGCAGATCACCGAGATGGACCTGGGCCGCTTCAACGTGCCGATGCTGATGATCGCACCGGGCATGCAGGAGAAGTTCGGCGAGCGTGACCACACCGTGGGCACCCAGATCGACATCGTGCCGACCATCATGGGCCGCCTCGGCGGTGACACCCTGCACCAGTGCTGGGGCCGTGACCTGCTCAACCTGCCGGAAGGCGACAAGGGCTTTGGCGTGATCAAACCGTCGGGCAGCGACCAGACCGTGGCCTTGCTCACTGGCGACCGCGTGCTGGTACTGCCGAAGGAAATGCCACCGAAGTTGTGGGAATACGAACTGGGCGCCAACCCTACCGGGAAGGTGATTCCAGAGTCGCCGGACGAGGCTGCGTTGAAGCAGAAGCTCGAATCGTTCCTGCAGACTGCTACCAAGAGCCTGCTGGACAACACCGCAGGTGTGGTGGACGGCAAGCCGGACTAAACACCCGCGCATAAAAAAAGAGGCCTTTTAAGGCCTCTTTTTTTTGCGCTGTTAAACCGGTTATATCTTGCCGAGCAACAACAGAATCAACAGAACTACCAACACGGTACCGAGAATACCCGATGGCCCGTAACCCCAGTTGCGTGAGTGTGGGAACACTGGAAGACCGCCGACCAGCAGGAGGATCAGAATAATGATAAGAATGAGGCTCATGTTTTGTTTTCCTTATAGTCTTCTGAAAAGACCTGATATTTAACGAGTAAGCCCGACAGCTATTACGGACGCCTTAATAACTCCGACCGGTACGTCTGGCAGAAAATTCCGTGTTTTTTTAAAGCTTTTTGCTAAGTTGCTTATTTCCTTTAACCGCGTTGCAAATATCCATCCTTAGTTGAAATAAATTGAACTTGGCGGGATCGCCGGTATCCGACCCGGCCCGCGGTTTGCCCGGGGCATTCAGCACTCTGATGGTGCGTGGGTGCGGGAAAAACCTTCGCTACACTGCGGCTCACTTCTTCCGTGAACCACAAGGCTACTTTCCTATGCAAAATCGCATGATGATCACCGGCGCCGGTTCTGGCCTGGGTCGCGAAATCGCTCTGCGCTGGGCCCGCGAGGGCTGGCAGCTGGCCTTGTCGGACGTCAGTGAAGCGGGGCTGCAAGAAACCCTCAAGCAGGTGCGCCAGGCCGGCGGTGACGGTTTCACACAGCGTTGCGACGTGCGCGACTACAGCCAGCTCACGGCTTTCGCACAGGCCTGTGAGGAGAAGCTGGGCGGCATCGACGTGATCGTCAACAACGCGGGTGTGGCGTCGGGCGGGTTCTTCAGTGAGCTGTCCCTGGAAGACTGGGACTGGCAGATCGCAATCAACCTCATGGGCGTGGTCAAGGGCTGCAAGGCGTTCCTGCCGCTGCTGGAAAAGAGCAAGGGCCGCATCATCAACATCGCCTCCATGGCCGCACTGATGCAGGGCCCGGCCATGAGCAACTACAACGTGGCCAAGGCCGGCGTGGTGGCGCTCTCCGAAAGCCTGCTGGTGGAACTCAAGCAACAGGAAGTGGGCGTACACGTGGTGTGCCCTTCTTTTTTCCAGACCAACCTGCTGGACTCCTTCCGCGGGCCGACCCCCGCCATGAAAGCCCAGGTGGGCAAGCTCCTGGAAAGCTCACCGATTACGGCGGCCGAGATTGCCGACTACATCTACCAGCAGGTGGCTGAAGGGCAATTCATGATCCTGCCCCACGAGCAGGGGCGCATGGCCTGGGCGCTGAAGCAGAAGAACCCGCAGCTGCTCTACGACGAAATGACCGTGATGGCGGACAAGATGCGGGCCAAGGCTCAGTCGCAGGCGGTGAAAGGTTGAATTTCAGGTGAGCAACTGATGTGGCGAGGGAGCTCGCCACAGAGATCGCCTGCAAATATGAACATATCGTTTGGTTCTTGGGTGTAATTCGAGATTATTCACTGCCTGTCTGTAGGGTAATTTACCCTGATGTGTAAGACATGCCTGTTTATCCTGAAGGCCATTGATGGTGCCAGGCGGGTAGCGCAAGGTCGGGGTTCGGTAACTTAAAAAGGACGAACCCCATGCTGGTATTAAGCCGCGCGGTAGGCGAAATAATCTCGGTGGGCGACCACATCACGCTGCGCATCCTGGAGGTGAGCGGCACCCAGGTGAAATTGGGCGTCGAAGCGCCGGTGGGGGTCAATGTGCATCGCACGGAGGTCTATCAGAAGATTCTCAGCCGTCAGGGGCAACCGGCCCAACCTGCTCCCAACCCCTGAGGGTCAGTCGAACAGGTGCTTGGGCACGTCGTGCTTGAGCATCAATTGGCACTGCTCGCTCTCGGGGTCGAAAACGATCAGGGCCTGGCCCTTGGTCAACGCCTGGCGTACCCGCAGCACCCGGGTTTCCAGGGGCGTATCGTCGCCATTATCGGTGCCGTCGCGGGTCACGAAGTCTTCGATGAGGCGGGTCAGGGTGTCGACTTCAAGTGCATCGTAAGGAATCAGCATACAAGCCTCAGCTAAGGAATCCCGGCGATGCTACTGCGCCGGGATCCCAGTTGCCAGTCTCAGGTTTTTTGACCCACCAGACTGTCCACCGACGGCACGCGGGTATCGCTCTCCATTTGCGTGTCGTGTTCGATCTGGTGGCTGAACCGGTCCAGGGAGCCTTTGGCCGGCTGGGCATCGCTGGCGAATACCGGCGGGCTGAGGATGTAGGCACCCAACAGGCGACTCAACGCCGCCAGGCTGTCGATGTGGGTGCGCTCATAGCCGTGGGTGGCATCGCAACCAAACGCCAGCAGGGCCGTGCGAATGTCGTGGCCGGCGGTCACCGCCGAATGTGCGTCGCTGAAGTAATAGCGAAACAGGTCGCGGCGCACCGGCAACTCATTTTCCGCCGCCAGGCGCAGCAGGTGACGTGACAGGTGATAGTCATACGGTCCGCCGGAATCCTGCATCGCCACACTCACCGCGTGTTCGCTGGAGTGCTGCTCGTGGGCCACCGGCGCAATGTCGATCCCGACGAATTCACTCACATCCCACGGTAAGGCCGCCGCTGCGCCGCTGCCGGTTTCTTCGGTGATGGTGAACAGCGGGTGGCAGTCGATCAGCAGCGGTTGGCCGCTGTCGACAATCGCCTTGAGTGCCGCCAGCAGGGCGGCAACCCCGGCTTTATCGTCCAGGTGGCGGGCGCTGATATGGCCGCTCTCGGTGAACTCCGGCAGCGGGTCAAAGGCGACGAAATCGCCCACGCTGATGCCCAGGGAATCGCAGTCGGCGCGGGTGGCGCAGTAGGCGTCCAGGCGCAGTTCGATGTGGTCCCAGCTGATGGGCATCTCATCCACGGCCGTATTGAACGCGTGCCCCGACGCCATCAGCGGCAGCACACTGCCACGGATCACGCCGTTGTCGGTAAACAGGCTGACGCGGCTGCCTTCGGCAAACCGGCTGGACCAGCAGCCCACCGGCGCCAGGGTAAGGCGGCCATTGTCCTTGATCGCCCGCACGGCAGCGCCGATGGTGTCCAGGTGCGCGGAAACGGCGCGGTCGGGGCTGTTTTTCTGGCCCTTGAGGGTGGCGCGAATGGTCCCGCGCCGGGTCATTTCAAAGGGAATGCCCAGCTCTTCAAGGCGCTCGGCAACGTAGCGCACGATGGTGTCGGTGAATCCGGTGGGGCTGGGGATGGCAAGCATTTCCAGCAGCACTTTTTGCAGGTAAGCGAGATCCGGTTCGGGGATGGTTCGGGTCATGGAAACTCCTGATGAGTTGAGGGCATCGATGGTTTCGATGAGTGGGCCATTGGCTAGAGAGTCATCGGCTGTTCCGGCCCCATCGCGGGCAAGCCCGGCTCCCACAGGGGAATGTATTCCAAATGTGGGAGCGGGCTTGCCCGCGAAGGGGCCAGTCAAGGCAACGCATTTCTCAAGCCGTCGGCTGGCTATGCGGGAACAACAGGTCCACGAACTTTTCAGCCGTCGGCTGCGGTTCATGGTTGGCCAGCCCGGCCCGTTCGTTGGCTTCGATAAACACGTAGTCCGGTTGGTCGGCAGCCGGCACCATCAGGTCCAGGCCCACCATGGGGATGTCCAGGGCACGGGCCGCACGCACGGCGGCGTCGACCAGGGTCGGGTGAAGGATGGCGGTGACGTCTTCCAGGCAGCCGCCGGTGTGCAGGTTGGCAGTACGGCGCACGGCCAGGCGCTCGCCACGGGGCAGGATGCTGTTGTAGTCGTAGCCGGCGGCATGCAGGGTGCGTTGGGTTTCATCGTCCAGGGGGATTTTGCTTTCGCCGTCGGTGGCGGCCTGGCGCCGGCGGCTCTGGGCCTCGATCAACGCGCCGATGGAGTGTTGGCCATCGCCGGTAACTTCCGCCGGGCGGCGAATGGCGGCGGCAACCACTTCAAAGCCGATCACCAGGATGCGCAGGTCGAGGCCTTCGTGGAAGCTTTCCAGCAACACTCGGCTGTCGAACTGGCGGGCTGTTTCAATGGCTTTCTGTACCTCTTCGATGCTCTGTAAATCCACCGCCACGCCCTGGCCTTGCTCGCCATCCAGCGGCTTGACCACGATGCGCTGGTGCTCGTCGAGAAACTCCAGGTTGTCATCGGCACTGGCGGCCAACTGCTGCTCCGGCAGGTTCAAGCCGGCGGCCTTGAGCACCTTGTGGGTCAGGCTCTTGTCCTGGCACAGGGTCATGCTGATGGCGCTGGTCAGGTCGCTCAGGGACTCGCGGCAACGCACCCGGCGGCCACCGAGGCTCAAGGTGAACAAGCCGGCATCGGCATCATCCACCTGCACATCGATCCCGCGCCGATGGGCTTCCTCGACGATGATCCGCGCATAGGGATTGAACCCTGCTTGCGGGCCGGGGCCGAGGAACAGCGGTTGGTTGATACCGTTTTTGCGCTTGATGGCGAAGGTGGTCAGTGCGCGGAAGCCCAGCTTGGCATAGAGACTTTTCGCCTGACGGTTATCGTGCAGCACCGACAGGTCGAGGTAGCTCAGGCCACGGCTCATGAAGTGTTCGATCAGGTGGCGCACCAGCACTTCACCCACGCCGGGGCGGGTGCATTGCGGGTCTACCGCCAGGCACCAGAGGCTGCAACCGTTCTCCGGGTCGTGGAAGGCTTTCTGGTGGTTCAGGCCCATGACGCTGCCAATCACCGCACCGCTGTCTTCGTCTTCCGCCAGCCAATACACCGGGCCGCCTTGATGACGCGGGGTCAGCAGCGCCGGGTCCACCGGCAACATGCCGCGCCCCTGATACAGCTGGTTCACCGCCTGCCAGTCCGCCTCGCTTTGTACCCGGCGAATCCGGAACCCGCGAAACACCCGGGTTGCCGGACGGTAGTCGGTGAACCACAGGCGCAGGGTGTCGGACGGGTCGAGAAACAGCTGCTGTGGATCAATCCCGAGGATCTGCTGCGGCGCGGCCACATACAGTGCGATGTCGCGCTCGCCAGGCTGCTCGTTGAGCAACTCCAGGGCCAGGCTCGCCGGGTCCGGGAAGGTGTGGCCGATCAACAGCCGGCCCCAGCCGCAATGCACGGCAATCGGCGTGGGGTCCAGTTCGCTGCCGTCTTCGGCGAAGCGGGCTTGCAGGCGCTCGTAGGAGGGCGCCTGGCCCCGCAGCAAGCGTTGGCTGTAAGCCGTGGCGTGAGGTTTCATGAATCAGATTCCTTGTTCGCTGAGCCACAGGTTCAGCGCCGCCAGTTGCCACAGCTTGGAGCCGCGCAACGGGGTCAATTGGCCTTGGGGATCGGTGAGCAGGCGGTCGAGCATCGCCGGGTTGAACAGGCCGCGATCCTGGCTCGGGTCCAGCAGCAGGTCACGCACCCAGTTCAGGGTGTCGCCTTGCAAATGCTTGAGGCCGGGCACCGGGAAGTAGCCTTTCTTGCGGTCGATGACTTCGCTTGGAATCACCCGGCGCGCGGCTTCCTTGAGCACTTGTTTGCCACCGTCCGGCAGCTTGAATTTACCCGGCACGCGGGCTGACAGTTCCACCAGGCGATAGTCGAGAAACGGCGTACGCGCTTCCAGGCCCCAGGCCATGGTCATGTTGTCGACGCGCTTCACCGGGTCGTCCACCAGCATCACGGTGCTGTCCAGGCGCAGGGCTTTGTCCACCGCGGCATCGGCGCCGGGCTGGGCGAAATGCTCGCGCACAAAGTCGCCGGCCGCGTCATTGGCCGTCAGCCATTTGGGGGCGACGGTGGCGGCGTAGTCGTCGTAGCTGCGGTCGAAGAACGCATCGCGGTACGCGGCATACGGATCGCTGGCGCCGTCCACTTGCGGGTACCAGTGGTAGCCGGCGAACAACTCGTCCGCGCCCTGGCCGCTCTGCACCACTTTGCAGTGCTTGGCGACTTCCCGGGACAGCAGGTAGAAGGCGATGCAGTCATGGCTGACCATCGGCTCGCTCATGGCGCGGAACGCGGCCGGCAATTGCTCGATGATTTCGCTCTCGGCGATACGCAGTTGGTGGTGTCGGGTGCCGTAATGCTTGGCGATCAAGTCCGAATACTGGAACTCATCGCCGCGCTCGCCACCGGCGTCTTCAAAACCGATGGAGAAGGTCGACAGGTCCTGCACGCCGACTTCGCGCAACAGGCCCACCAGCATGCTCGAATCGACACCGCCCGAGAGCAGCACGCCCACATCCACCGCCGCCCGCTGCCGAATCGCTACGGCTTCGCGGGTGCTGTCGAGCACGCGGTCGGTCCAGTCTTCCAGGGTCAGGTTGGCTTCGTCGGCGTGGGGGCCGTAGGGCAGGGTCCACCAGGTTTTCTGCTCGGTCTTGCCGTCTGCCTCGATACGCATCCAGGTGGCGGGCGGCAGTTTTTCAATGCCGGCCAACAGGGTGCGCGGTGCAGGCACCACGGCATGGAAGTTCAGGTAGTGGTTGAGCGCCACCGGATCGAGGATCGGGTTGATATCGCCGCCCTTGAGCAGCGCCGGCAGGGCCGAGGCAAAACGCAGGCGCTGGCCGGTGCGCGACAGGTACAGCGGTTTCACGCCGAGGCGGTCACGGGCGATAAACAGGCGCTGGGCATCCCGCTCCCAGATGGCAAACGCAAACATGCCGTTGAGCTTGGGCAGCAAGGCTTCGCCCCAGGCGTGATAACCCTTGAGCAGCACTTCGGTGTCGCCGCCGGAATAGAAGGCATAGCCCAGGGCTTCCAGCTCTTCGCGCAGTTCCGGGAAGTTGTAGATCGCGCCGTTGAACGCCAGGGACAGCCCCAATTGGGCGTCGACCATCGGTTGGGCGGAGCCGTCCGACAGGTCCATGATTTTCAGGCGTCGATGGCCCAGGGCAACCGGCCCTTGGGCATGGAAGCCCCACGCGTCAGGACCACGAGGGGCCAAATGATGGGTGATGCGCTCAACGGCTGCCAGGTCGGCAGGTTGGGCATCGAAACGTAACTCTCCAGCTAATCCGCACATAAATTCCTTACCGGTTTTTCCGTTGGGGAGGGGTCAAAAGCAGTCGCGCCAAAACGGCGGCTACCCAGAAACTGACACGGATGAATCTAGGGAGTTTTAGAACGATCGGTTATAAGCAGGCTTTTCAGGGAGGGCTCGGGCGTATACCCGGGTGGCGTCACATAGTTATGGGCGCCGGGCGTGGGGGGATGGTTATCGTGGGGGCTCACTCCTGTGCAAAAGGATATTGCCGATGGCTGACCCCGTTTCCGTGCCCGCTCAACTCACCCCGCAACTCCTCTCGTCAACCCTGCTGGAACTGACCGGCGACCTGGATAAAGCCGATGTTCTGCAGCAACGCCTGCCTCCCTGGTTACTGACGGCCAAGCCCGAACTGTTGGACCAACTGGAGAAGGTCCACGCGTTGGCCGGGCTTCACGAGCCCAGGGTCAATGCGATCCTGCAACGCATCAAAGGCCTTGATCAGTTTTGTGCCGAAGAACTGACCCGTGGCCTCAAAAGCCGGTTCGGCGTGACCCTGGACGTGAAGCGTGATCATTTATGGCTGCCGTGGGATCGCCTCGACACGGGAAGCACTTCATTCGGGATTCCCGCCACCAAGGTGGTGATTGAAACCCGGACATTGCTGGAGGCGGCGATGCAGAACTTTTCCGAGGATGAGGCCTTGGGCAGCGTATTTCCCTCTGGCAGCCAGGTACGACGTGACACCGATACTCGGGTGAGCGCCGTCAGCGTCCCGGCGTTTGCCGCCTACTGCCGCACCCTTGACCTGGGGCGACGCTACCAGGAGCACTTGCGTGGCGCGATCAACCAGACCCTGCCGCTGGCCGATGAGTATTTGCACAACCCGGATGCCAGCGAGTTCAGGCAACTGAAGGTGTATGACATGGCGGCTGATGTGTACCTCGCGTACCTGCGTGGTGACATTGGCGAGACGGCCTTCAAGCTGTTATTGGGCTTTACCCGTCAGGGCGCCAACCTCGCCAAGGCAACCATGCTCACTGAGACATACGGCGCCAGGCCCTTGGTTTTTCAAGGGTTGGATGTGCATGACTGTTGCCTGTGGGGCGTCGTTGTATTTTCCCGGGAAGTCATTGATGAACACCCCGCAACCCAGTGCATCGTCTACATGCCGGGAGAGCCTTATCGGCCGATTTTCGAATACCCCAGCTTTGCAGATTTTCAGCGTTACCTGACGCTGAAGTTGCAGGTGAAAAGCTACGCCGATTTTTTTGCGCGTTACCTGGACGAAGAGTCCCGCGGTGATTTTTCCACCCGGTTTTCTGTGGGTAAATCCCTGGGGGTGATCAAGTCATTGCCGATCGACGTGGGGCTGTTCCAGTTTTTCTTCAACAGCACCATCGGCAAGCTGCAAAAAGACAGCCGGGTGCTGGCGGTGCCCACCGCAGACTTTGACCAGGCGGTGCGTGACCAGCGTTGGCGAGACTATGAATCGTGGGGCCTGGACCTGCTCAACCTTGCCGGTTTTTTTGTACCGGTGATCGGCCAGTTGATGATGGGCGTGGCCGTCGGGCAAATGCTTGGCGAAATCTACGAAGGGGTGCAGGACTGGCGCCACGAGGACCGCAGCGCGGCGCTGTCACACCTGCGCAACGTGCTGGAGAGCGTGGCGTCGATGGCGGCGTTTGTAGCGGGTGGCAAAGTCATTGGCACTTTGCGCCGTGGGGCGCGGGAAACCCTGGAAGGCCTCGATAACGTTGAAGCGGTTGAAAGCGCGGACGGGCGGCGCCGGCTATGGCGTTCCAGCCTCAGGCCTTATGGGCAGGCATTGGCGGCGGGTGAAGCCGATGCCCAGGGCTTTCATTGGAAGGACGGGCGGCCATGGATCAGTATTGATGGCCGTGGCCATGAAGTGCGTTTTGACCCCGCTTTGGGGCAGTGGCGTATTCGCCATCCCGGCCGTCCGTATGCCTATGCACCGCCGGTGATGCATAACGGCGGGGGTGGCTGGCGGTCGATCCATGAGCGACCGCAGGAGTGGAGTAACCACCTCTATGCCCTGCGGCGCCTGGACCCGCGCCTGAGCGCCCTGGACGACACCCGCCTGGAGCAGATTCGCCAGGTAGGCGATGTACAACTCCCCCAACTGCAGCGCTGGGCACAGGACAACCTCAAGCTGCCCGCAGGTCTGCAGGACAGCGTCCAGCGGTTTGCGCTGGACCAGAAGATCACAGACTTGATCTGGCGCCTGGAGAAACGCCAGCCCTTTACCCCCGAGAGCATCACGTTGCAACTGGACGCCTTGCCGCTGATGCCCGGTTGGCCCCGTGGTCGTTACCTCGAAGTGCAGGACGCCGCAGGCAGGGTCACGGCCCTCTATCCATCCAGCGCGCGTATCGACAGCGAGTTGAGCGTGATCATCAGCCAGGACCAACTGGAGGAGGGTGAAGTGTTGTTGGGCGTGACCGATGGCATGTACCGGGCTGAGCTGGACACATTGTTCGGCGATATGCCCGTCAAGGCCGGCGAAACCGATGCCGAGGCACTGGCACGGCGCTTGGCGCACACCTTGAGTATTGATCGCAAACCGTTGTATCAGAAGCTGTATGCCGACTATGACCAGCCTGCGGGGGCAGAGCAGAGGCGCCTGGTGGAGAGCGTGCCGGGTTTGCCTTCCCAGGTTGCCCAGGAGCTGATTGATAACGCTGCAAGCATCGATCGAATCCATTTGCGTGACGCACGCCGGGTGCCGCTGCCGCTGCGGCAGGCCGCCCGTGAGGCGGCAGCCCGGATCCAGCGTGAGCGCCTGACCGCCAGTTTCTATTTGACGGAGCTGGCCGACACGCAGGCCCGGGATTTTTCCTGGCGCCTGCTGGAACAGATGCCTGCTTTTCCCGACACCTTCCAGTTGCAGTTGCGCGAGGCATCGACCACCGGGACGGTGTTGCAACGCATGGGCGATGCTGCGGCCACTCAGTCGCGTGTGGTGGTCCAGACGGGTGAGCGCTATCAGGCTTTCGAGGCGGATGGGCGGGCCTTGGGCGAAGTCTTCAGCGGCCCGCACGGGTTTTATCGCGCGACCTTGCAGGCCCTGCCGATTCCGTTGCGTACCGCATTGGACATTGGCGGCAGCACCCTGTCTGACGCCCGGCGATTGCGTTATCAACTGCTTGATCGTGCGCTGGCTGTACGCGGCAAGGCACCCATCAGTCCCGTCGGGGGCGTGGCTGCCTGCCAGGTCGGCGACCCACCGCAGCCACCGACGCTTTCGCGAACCCAGCGTGGGCTGGTGCGCAAAATCAGAAACCTGTACCCGTTCTTCACCGAGCGCCAAGCCAGCGAACTGATCGAGGGCCTGGGCCCTGATGATGTGTCGCGGGCCAGTGCGGTGCGCCTGCGCGAGCAGCAACTGTTGAAGCTTGACGGCGTGCTCAAGGCCTGGACCCAGCAGGACACGGACATGCGCAAACTCCCGGGCCGGCTGAATGACTACCGCCACAGCCGTCGGCAGGTCGCAAACCGTTTGCGCAGTGCCTGGCGCCACCAGGTCCGGCTCGTTGATGAAACCCACGCCTCAGTCTATGGCCTGAGCCTGGACGGCATGCGGGTTGGCAAACTGCCAGACTTTCCAGCCGATATCGACTTTGGCCATGTGCAGCGCCTGTCCCTGAAAAACATGGAACTGGACAACGATGTGGCGTACTTCCTCAAGGCGTTCAAGGGGTTGCGCTCACTGGAACTGGACAAAAACCAGCTGACATGGCTGCCTGAAGTGCTGTCCCACATGCCTTCCCTGCAACGCCTGAGCCTGGCGCAAAACCGCCTCAACCTGACCGACGCGACTACCAGAAAACTGCAAGCCATGAGCGGCCTGCGCTCCCTGGACCTGAGCAGCAACCCGTTGGGCGAAACGCCTTCGGTGGCGCACATGCATGATTTGCAGCACCTGAACCTGCGTGACACGCGAGCCAGGGAGTTGCCCGAGGGTTTGCTCACGCGCCTGCATCTGGAGGACGCCAACCTGCGGGAGAACAGCATTATCGAACTGCCCCCGGACTTGTTTACTGCGCCGGTGGCGGTGACCGAAAAAATCAACTTGCGGCTCAATCCGGTGTCCGTGCGCAGCCGCCAGGACCTGGATGAATACCGCCTCCGCACAGGCGTGGGCATGGGCTTGCAGGAGGACAATATTGCGCTGTTGAGCGAGCAGCGCTCCCAACAAGCCTGGCTTGAGGGCGAGACGGCCGATGCTTATCTCGCCCGTCGGGCGACCTGGGAGTTGCTCCAGGACGATTGGCAGTCCGGGGACTTTTTTGCGGTGCTGCGCCAACTGGTCAATACCCCGAAATACAAGCAGGTGCGCGCTGACCTGGTGCGCCGGGTGTGGCAAGTAATGGACGCGGCGGCCGAGGACAGTGAACTGCGGGCGTTACTGTTCAACCTGGCCAGGGGCGAGCCCAACTGTGTGGACGCGGCGGCCTACAGCTTCAGTGAAATGGAAGTCACGGTGATGCTCAACAAGGCCATGAAGGAAGCCGGTGTCACACAGCCCAGTGTCGCGACCTTGCTGAAACTGGGCCGCGGGTTATTCCGGCTGGAGCAGTTGGACAGCATTTCCGATGTGTTCAGTCGCCGCAAAAACATCGCCGATCAACTGGCAGTGCGCCTGGTGTATCGCAGCGGTCTGGCGAAGATCCTGGAGTTGCCGGGCCAGCCGGAAAGCATCACGTACCGTGAGGTGGGCGGGGTGACCCAGGAGGACCTCACTGATGCCGTCACCCAGGTCAGCAGTCGGGAGATAACGGGTAACCTGGCGCGTTTCATGGCACGCCAGGGGTTTTGGCTGGAATACCTGAAACGTCAGTATGCGGCTGAGTTCAGTCGCGTCAGTCAGGTGTACGACACCCGGCTCAAAGCCCTGGACGTGGCCAGTTCCACCTATTTATCCCAAGCGCTCAACGTACAGAGCGACCACGCACAAGCCCGTGAGCAACTGGTGGAGCGCCTGACCCGCAGGGCGCTGGAGGAGGTGGATAAACCGTTGACGGTAGCGTGCCCGCTTTAGGCCTTGCCGCGAATCAAGGCGCGTACGGCAAACCGGTTTGGATGGCAGTCCTGTGCCACGCTCCTGGGCAGCGGCAGCGGTTCATTGTCGAGCCACGCCGCCAGCAATTCCCCGGACAACGGCGCGGTAATCAGCCCGCGCGAGCCGTGGCCGCTGTTGACATACAAGCCGTCCAGCCACGGGCAGGGCGTGTCGGGTACCTGGCGTGCATCCTTGCTCAATACCCCATAGGCGTCGTTGAACCGCGCCGGGTCTGCCAGTGGGCCGACGATGGGCAGGTAGTCCGGGCTGGTGCAGCGGAAAGCGGCGCGGCCCTGGAGGGTTTCAAGGTCGAGTGAGTCGGCGTGCAGGCGCCGGCGCAGGTCCGGGGAAATCTCCTCCAGCAGTGCGAGGTTGCCCGCGTGGTCGGCAGTACTGGGGGTCAGGTCGAGGCTTTTGAAATCGAAACTGGCACCCAGGGTGTGTTCGCCCAAGCGGGCCGGGGCAACGTAACCCTCGGCGCACACCACCGTGTTCAGTGCCTGGCTCTGCGGGGTGTGTGGCAGCCGGGTGATCTGCCCGCGAATACGCTTGAGGGGCAGGTCGGCACTCGGTGCAAAGTGTTTAACCTCGGCGGCCCCGGCCAGCACCACCACCGGCGCACTGGCCAGCAGGCGCTCGCCGTCCCACGCCTGCCATTGGCCGTCGGCCTTGCGCAGCTCAAGCACGTGGTGATGGGGCAGTACCTCGATCCCCGGTTGTTTGGCCTGCCACTGGCACAGCGCGGGTGGATGCACCCAGCCGCCTTCGGGGAAATACAGCCCGCCATGCTCCAGCGCAACCCCCGCGCGCGCCTGCGCCTGGGGTTGATCCAGCAGGTGCAAGAGCTGCGGGTCAAAGGCTTCGGCCAGCTGTGCCTGGCGTTCGGCTTCCTTGGCATTGAAGGCCAATTGCAGGACGCCGCAGCCGTCCCAGTCCGTCCCGCGCTGCAAGTGTTCCAGCAGGCGCCGGGTGTGGCCAAAACCGCTGACAATCAGTTGCGACAACGCGGTGCCGTGGGCCGACAACTTGAGGTACAGCACGCCTTGTGGATTGCCCGAGGCTTCCCGGGCGAGGCCGTCGTGCCGCTCCAGCAGGCTGACCTGCCAACCCCGGGCGGCCAGGCTGGCGGCACTGGCGCAGCCGGCCAGGCCGCCGCCGATCACCAGCGCCCGGCGTTCGCCGCCGACTACTGGTGGGCGGGCGAACCACGGTTTGGCCAGCGCCGGTGGCGGCGTCTCGGCCGGCCAGCCAAGAAACTCACCCCGCAGGATCTCCCATTTGTGGCCAATGCCCGGTGTGCGCTTCATCTTGAACCCGGCCGCGTTGATCAACCGCCGCACCCAGCCGGTGCTGGTAAAGGTGCTGATGGTCGAGCCCGGCGCCGCCAGCCGCGCCAGCTCGGCAAACAGCTCGGCAGTCCACATGTCCGGGTTTTTCGCCGGGGCAAAACCGTCGAGAAACCAGGCGTCGATCTGTGCGTCCAGTTGCGGCAGTTGCTCCAGGGCGTCGCCGATCAGCAGCGTGAGGGTGACGCGGCCGTTATCCAGCACCAGGCGCTGGAAGCCTTGATGAATCGCGATGTATTGCCCCAGTAACTGATCGGAGAACGCTTTGAGTTCGGGCCAGAGGGCGAGGGCGCGTTGCAGGTCGGCGCGGCTCAGCGGGTACTTTTCCACACTCACAAAATGCAGGCGCGCGCCCGGCACCGCATGCTGCTCGAACAACTGCCAGGCGCAGAGAAAGTTCAGGCCGGTGCCGAAGCCGGTCTCACCGATCACCAGCCGCCCGCCCGCCGGCATCGCAGCAAAGCGCTCCTGCAAACGGTTCTGCTCGAGGAACACATAGCGCGTTTCTTCAAGGCCCGACTGGTCGGAAAAGTACACGTCGTCGAACACCCGCGAGTGCGGGCGGCCTTGTTCATCCCAGTCGAGCTGGGCGTGGGATACGGGGTTCATGGGCGGCTCGGTAAAGACAAGGCGGCCATTCTAGCCGATCAACCGGGGTGTCATTGATCCATGACAACCGGGTGTGGAATTTCCTCCGGCGTAGCGCCGTCCAATCCGCTAGTCTTGCCTCATTCTGGAACGGAGCCGCCCATGTTCGAATCTGCCGAAATCGGTCACGCCATCGACAAAGAAACCTACGACGCCGAAGTGCCGGCCCTGCGTGAAGCCTTGCTGGAAGTGCAGTACGAGCTGCAGCAGCAAAAGCGCTTCCCGGTGATCATCCTGATCAATGGCATCGAAGGCGCCGGCAAGGGCGAAACCGTCAAACTGTTGAATGAATGGATGGACCCGCGCCTGATCGAGGTGCGCACCTTCGACCAGCAGACCGACGAAGAACTGGCCCGCCCGCCGGCCTGGCGTTACTGGCGCCAGCTGCCGGCAAAAGGCCGCATGGGCATCTTTTTTGGCAACTGGTACAGCCAGATGCTGCAGGGGCGCGTGCATGGCGAGATCAAGGATGCGCGGCTGGACCAGGCCATCGCCGGGGCCGAACGTCTGGAGAAGATGCTCTGCGACGAAGGCGCGCTGATCTTCAAGTTCTGGTTCCATCTCTCCAAAAAGCAGATGAAATCCAGGCTCAAGGCCTTGCAGGACGACCCGCTGCACAGCTGGCGCATCAGCCCGCTGGATTGGCAGCAATCGAAGACCTACGACAAGTTTGTGCATTTTGGTGAGCGGATCCTGCGCCGCACCAGCCGTGACTATGCGCCGTGGTTTGTGATTGAGGGTGTGGATGCGCATTACCGTGGGCTGACCGTGGGCAAGATCCTGCTCGAAGGCCTGCAAAACGCCTTGAAACTGTCCAAGGCTAAAACCAGCGGCATGAACCCCGCACCGCTGCCGTCGGCGGTTGACCAGATGAGCCTGCTGAACAGCCTGGACATGAGCCTGAGCCTTGAAAAGGCCGATTACGAAGAGCAACTGATCACCGAGCAGGCGCGGTTTTCCGGGCTGATGCGCGACAAGCGCATGCGCAAGCACGCCCTGGTGACGGTATTTGAAGGCAACGACGCCGCCGGCAAGGGCGGGGCGATCCGCCGGGTGGCGGCGGCCCTGGACCCCCGGCAGTACCACATCGTACCGATTGCCGCGCCGAGCGAAGACGAGCGTGCCCAGCCTTATCTGTGGCGGTTCTGGCAGAAAATCCCGTCGCGCGGCATGTTCACCGTGTTCGACCGCTCGTGGTACGGCCGGGTGCTGGTGGAACGCATCGAGGGCTTCTGCACGCCGACCGACTGGATGCGCGCCTACGGCGAAATCAACGACTTTGAAGAGCAACTGCGCGACGCCGGGGTGATCGTGGTCAAGTTCTGGCTGGCGATCGACAAGCAGACGCAGTTGGAGCGGTTCCAGGCGCGGGAGGAAATCCCGTTCAAGCGCTTCAAGATCACCGAGGACGATTGGCGTAACCGCGAAAAGTGGGACGACTACCGGGCGGCGGTGGGTGACATGGTGGACCGCACCAGCACCGAGATTGCGCCGTGGACGCTGGTGGAGGCCAATGACAAGCGTTGGGCACGGGTGAAGGTGTTGCGCACCATCAACCGGGCGCTGGAAGAAGCGTTCGACAAGACCGACAAGCATGACAAGAAGGACAAGAAGAAGTAGCGCCATGCTTTTGCATACGCGGGATGAATGATTGTCGCGGTTGACGAGGGCTGGATCTATGCTCGATCCATCTCTCAACACCCACAACAATCGAGGTGGCCCATGCGTGAAGTAGTGATCGTCGACAGCGTGCGAACCGGCCTGGCCAAGTCCTTTCGCGGCAAATTCAACCAGACCCGTCCCGATGACATGGCGGCCCATTGCGTCAATGCGCTGCTGACCCGCAACGGCATCGACCCGGTCAGCGTTGAGGATTGCATCGTCGGCGCCGGTTCCAACGAAGGTGCCCAGGGTTACAACATCGGGCGCAACGTGGCGGTGCTGTCCCAGCTGGGCACCGGCACGGCGGGCATGACCCTCAACCGCTTCTGTTCCTCGGGCTTGCAGGCGATCGCCATTGCGGCCAACCAGATTGCGTCCGGTTGCAGCGACATCATCGTCGCCGGCGGGGTTGAGTCGATCAGCCTGACCATGAAGAGTGTGAACACCGACAACCTGATCAACCCGTTGCTCAAGGAGCAGGTGCCGGGCATCTACTTCCCCATGGGGCAGACGGCGGAAATCGTTGCGCGGCGCTATCACGTCAGTCGTGAGGAACAGGATCTGTATGCGCTGCAAAGCCAGCAGCGTACGGCCCAGGCCCAGGCTGACGGGTTGTTTGATGATGAAATCGTGCCGATGGCGGTGAAGTACAAGGTTGAGGACAAGAACACCGGTGCGGTGCAGGTGCTGGACGGGGTAGTGGATCGGGATGACTGCAATCGTCCGGATACGACCTTGGCCAGTCTTGCGGGGTTGAAGCCGGTGTTTGCCGAGGATGGGTCGGTGACGGCGGGGAATTCGTCGCAGTTGTCTGACGGGGCTTCGATGACGTTAGTGATGAGTTTGGAAAAGGCGCTGGAATTGGGGTTGAAGCCGAAGGCGTTTTTCCGCGGGTTTACGGTGGCCGGGTGTGAGCCGGATGAGATGGGTATCGGGCCGGTGTTTTCGGTGCCCAAGTTGCTCAAGGCCCGGGGGCTGGCGGTGGCGGATATTGATTTGTGGGAATTGAATGAGGCGTTTGCTTCGCAGTGCCTGTATGCGCGTAATCGGCTGGAAATTGATAATGCCAGGTACAACGTTAATGGCGGGTCGATTTCCATCGGGCACCCGTTTGGGATGACGGGCTCGCGGCAGGTGGGGCATTTGGTGCGTGAGTTGCAGCGGCGGAATTTGCGTTACGGGATTGTCACGATGTGCGTTGGGGGCGGGATGGGGGCTACTGGGTTGTTTGAAGCGGTGCGGTAGTTTTTGGGGGTATATCCGTTATTTAGATAACGGCGGCTTAGGGTTTCGCTCTTACAGCGACTCACTTTGGAAAAGCCCCAAAGTAAGCAAAAGGCTCTGCCCCGCCTGTCGGCGCCTCGCTGTGGCTCGGCGTTCCCTCACTCCGGCGATGCTCCGCGGGCCGCCGCGATGGGCCATCCTTGGCCCAGCGCGGCTAAACCGGCGTCCTGCCGGTTTACCCGCTCCGCACCACCTGCGTTCGGCCTCGGGCTGAATGGGGCAGTCAGAGCCAGATCAAGATCAAAAGCAAGAGCACAGCGGCCTACAGGCCGGCTTGAGTGGTAGAAGCCAGATCAAAAGCCAAAGCCAAAGCCAAAGCCAAAGCCAAAGCCAAATCTGAAACTGATGCAGCTCTGCTTTTCTGTGGGAGCTGGCTTGCCTGCGATGCAGACACCTCGGTTTTTCAGATGCACTGAGGCGATGCCATCGCAGGCAAGCCAGCTCCCACATTTGACCGTGCTCGCTTTAGATTTTGATTTTGCCTTTGCTTCACACCACTCAAGCCGGCCTGTAGGCCGCTGTGCTGTTGATCTGCTTTTGATCTTGATCTTAGGCGCCCCGTTAAACCACGCTGGCCGAACGCAGGTAGTACGGAGCGGGTAAACCGGCAGGACGCCGGTTTAGCCGCGACGGGGCAGGGACGCCCCGTCGCGGCGGCCCGCGTAGTAATGCCGGAGTGAGGGCACACCGAGCCTAGGCGAGGTGCCGAGTGGTGGGGCAAGAGCCTTTTGGTTACTTTTGGGCTCTTTTCAAAAGTGACCCGCTGTAAGAGCGGAACCAATAGAAGCCATAACCGAAGAAACGGATATACACCCACCCCCGGCATCCCCCTAGAATGCAGCTCCTCCACCTCTGGCATTCGGGGCACTCATGCACATCTCATCGGGCCGCTGGGTCTACGGTTTATCCCTGGCCCTGCTGACCGCGCTGCTCTGGGGCATTCTGCCGATCAAACTCAAACAGGTATTGCAGGTGATGGACCCGGTCACCGTCACCTGGTTTCGCCTGGTGGTCTCCGGTAGTTGCCTGTTCGTCTACCTCACCGCCGTCCGGCGTTTGCCCGATTGGCGCGCCCTCGGGCCCAAAGGCGGCTGGCTGGTGGCAATCGCCGTGTGCGGCCTGATGGGCAACTACGTGCTCTACCTGGTCGGCCTGAAGCTGCTGAGCCCCGGCACCGCGCAACTGGTGGTGCAGGTGGGCCCGATCTTCCTGATGATCGCCAGCGTCTTCGTGTTCAAGGAACGCTTCAGCCTGGGCCAGGGCGTGGGCCTGCTCATATTGATCACCGGCTTCGGCCTGTTCTTCAACCAGCGCCTGACCGAACTGCTGACCTCCCTGGGCGCCTACACCGCCGGGGTGCTCACCATCCTGCTGGCCACCACCGTCTGGACCTTCTACGCCCTGGGCCAAAAGCAGTTGCTGACCGTGTGGAATTCGGTGCAGGTGATGATGGTGATCTACCTGTCCTGCGCGCTCTTGCTGACACCCTGGGCGCACCCGATGGAAGCGCTGCAACTGAGCCCGGTACAAGGCTGGCTGTTGGTGGCCTGCTGCTTCAACACCCTGGTTGCCTACGGCGCATTCGCTGAAGCCCTGGCCCACTGGGAAGCCTCGCGGGTCAGCGCCACCCTGGCGATGACGCCGTTGGTGACCTTCGTCGCAGTCGCCGTGGCTGCGTGGATGTGGCCCGACTATGTGCACGCCGAAGACATCAATGCCCTCGGCTACGGCGGGGCCGTGTTGGTGGTGTTGGGGTCTGCGACGGTGGCGCTGGCGCCGTCGTTGTTCGCCGGGCTCAGGGCCCGGCGTGCACGGTTAGCGTCTCAATGACCGGCTTCCAGCATGTTTTCCGGGCGCACCCACTGGTCGAACTCTTCATCCGTGAGGTAACCCAGTTTGAGCGCCGCTTCCCGTAGGGTCAGCCCCTCGGCATAGGCCTTCTTGGCAATCTCGGCCGACTTGTCGTAGCCGATGTGCGGGTTCAGCGCGGTCACCAGCATCAGACCGCGCTCAAGGTGCGCAGCCATTTGCTCGGCGTCCGGCTCCAGTCCGGCGATGCAATGCTCCTGGAAGTTGCTGCAACCATCGGCCAGCAGTCGGATCGACTCCAGCAGGTTGTGGATGATCACCGGTTTGTACACGTTCAACTGCAAATGCCCCTGGCTCGCCGCGAAGCCGATGGTCACGTCGTTGCCCAGCACTTGGCAGGCCAGCATCGACAGCGCTTCGCACTGGGTCGGGTTGACCTTGCCCGGCATGATCGAACTGCCCGGTTCATTTGCCGGCAGCTTGACCTCTGCCAGCCCGGCCCGCGGCCCGGAGCCCAGCAGGCGCAGGTCGTTGGCGATTTTCATCAGGGCCACGGCGAGGGTTTTCAGGGCGCCGTGCAAGGTGGTCAAGGGCTCATGGCCCGACAGCGCGGCAAATTTGTTCGGCGCAGTGACAAATGGCAGGCCGGACAGCGCTGCCAACTCGGAGGCGATCGCTTCGCCAAAACCGTGGGGCGAATTGAGCCCGGTGCCCACCGCAGTACCGCCCTGGGCCAGTTCACACACAGCGGGCAGGGCGCTGCGGATCGCGCGTTCGGCGTAATCCAGTTGCGCTATAAAAGCCGACACTTCCTGGCCGAAAGTGATCGGCGTGGCGTCCATCATGTGGGTGCGGCCGGTTTTCACCAGCTTCATGTGCCGCGCCGACAGTTCCGCCAGGCCGCCGGACAATTCACGGATGGCCGGCAGCAGCTTCTCGGTGACGGCCTGCACGGCGGCGATGCTCATGGCCGTGGGGAAGCAGTCGTTGGAGCTTTGTGAGCGGTTCACATGATCGTTGGGATGCACCGGGCTCTTGCCGCCACGGGCCTTGCCCGACAGTTCGTTGGCACGGCCGGCGATCACTTCGTTGGCGTTCATGTTGCTCTGGGTGCCGCTGCCGGTCTGCCACACAACAAGGGGGAACTGGTCGTCGTGCTTTCCGTCGAGCACCTCGTCGGCGGCCTGTTCGATCAGCCGGGCGATGTCGGCGGGGAGGTCGCCATTGCGGTCGTTGACCCGGGCCGCGGCCTTCTTGATCAGGGCCAGGGCGTGCAACACGGCGAGGGGCATGCGTTGGTCGCCGATGGCGAAGTTCACCAGCGAGCGTTGGGTCTGGGCGCCCCAGTAAGCGTCATCCGGGACTTGCACTTCTCCCAGGCTGTCGGTTTCGATACGGCTCATCGGGCACACTCCTTCAGGTTCGTTTGCGCAGTTTAGGCCTTGATCGTCCCTGGGGGTTCCCTTAAAAGACTTTTCATCGGATTAAGCCCCGCAAAACCAAGGCCCATAAGGCGTGGGGTTGAGCCGCGGCGTTTTTTAGGCGCAGAATGGGCGCCCTTGGGGTCTTACCTCGCCTGCTAGAAAAGGAAACTCGATGACTCGTCTTCGTGCCATCTGTACCGCGGTTGCTCTGGTATGTGCCAGCGGCCAGGTTTTTGCCGATACCGCCAGCCACAACGCCAGTGCCGAAGCCTTCCTTACCCTGGCCCATGCCGACAAGCTGGGTACCCCGGTGTACATGCAAGTGCAGCAAATGTTCGCCCAGCGTTTCGAGCAGACCAAGGCGCCGGCTTCCAAGCAAACCGTCCTGGACACCTACCAGGCCAAGGCCAACACCGCCCTGGACCAGGCCATCGGCTGGAACAAGCTCAAGCCGGACATGATCAAGCTCTACACCGACAACTTCAGCGAATCCGAGCTCAAGGACCTGGTTGCGTTCTACCAGTCGCCGCTGGGCAAGAAAGTCCTGGAAAAAATGCCGCAACTGACTCAGCAATCGGCCCAGATGACCCAGGCCAAGCTGGAAAGCGCGGTACCGGTGGTGAACAAGCTGCTGGAAGACATGACCAACGAGCTGACGCCAAAAGCCCCGGCCCCGGCCAAGAAGAAGTAAACAGGAATGACCATGCAACAGCGTATCGAATCGGCACTCGTCGCCCTGAGCCCGGAACACTTGAGCGTGCTGGATGAAAGCCATATGCACAGCCGTGGGTTGCAGACCCACTTCAAGGCGGTGCTGGTGAGCCAGCAGTTCGAGGGGCTCAATCGCGTCAAGCGCCACCAGAAGGTCTACGCCACCCTGGGTGACCTGATGAGCGAATTCCATGCGTTGGCGCTGCATACCTACACGCCTGAAGAATGGGCGAAAATCGACGCAGCCCCGGCCTCGCCGACCTGCGCCGGCGGTCACTGACACTGTGGCACATTGGCTTGATGTGGCGAGGGAGCTTGCTCCCGCTGGGCTGCGTAGCAGCCCTTCTGCCACTCACCGTGATCTTACTGAAAGGTTGCAACTGCCTTGTTGGGGCCGCTTTGCAGCCCAGCGGGAGCAAGCTCCCTCGCCACAGTAAAGAGGCGGTCCATAATCGTCGCCATTTTTGTTAGAATCCGCAACGCGCCGCTCAGTCGGCGCGTTTTTTTTGCATCCGGTTCACCCCTTACGAGGGTAGCCACCTGGAGAGAACATCCATGACCCAACCGATTGTCGTGGCGGCACTGTATAAGTTCGTCACCCTCGAAGATTACGTCGCCCTGCGCGAGCCACTGCTGCAGGCGATGGTCGACAACGGCATCAAAGGCACCTTGCTGATCGCCGAAGAAGGCATCAACGGCACCGTTTCCGGCAGCCGCGAAGGCATTGATGGCCTGATGGCCTGGCTCAAGAACGACCCGCGCATGGACGACATCGACCACAAAGAGTCGTACTGCGACGAGCAGCCGTTCTACCGCACCAAGGTCAAGCTCAAGAAAGAGATCGTGACCCTGGGCGTCGAAGGCGTCGACCCCAACAAGAAAGTCGGCACCTACGTGAACCCGCAGGACTGGAATGCGCTGATCAGCGACCCTGAAGTGCTGCTGATCGATACCCGCAACGACTACGAAGTGTCCATCGGCACCTTTGAAGGCGCGATCGACCCGAAGACCACCAGCTTCCGCGAATTTCCCGACTACATCAAAGCCAATTTCGACCCGGCCAAACACAAGAAAGTCGCCATGTTCTGCACCGGCGGCATTCGTTGCGAGAAAGCCTCGAGCTATATGCTCAGCGAGGGTTTCGACGAGGTGTATCACCTCAAGGGCGGCATCCTGAAGTACCTCGAAGAGGTGCCGCAGGAAGAAACCAAGTGGCAGGGCGACTGCTTTGTGTTCGACAATCGCGTGACCGTGCGCCACGACTTGAGCGAAGGCGACTACGATCAATGTCATGCCTGCCGCACACCGGTCAGCGTCGAAGACCGTGCATCCGAACACTACGTGGCTGGCATCAGTTGCCCGCATTGCTGGGATAAGCTTTCCGAGAAGACCCGTCGCAGTGCGATCGACCGGCAGAAGCAGATTGAACTGGCCAAGGCCCGCAATATGCCGCACCCGATTGGCTACAACTACAAGCAATCCCCATCCTCCGAGGCCTGAGCCATGTCCGCGCGCCTGCTCTATGTAATGGATCCGATGTGTTCCTGGTGCTGGGGTTTCGCCCCGGTGGCCAAGGCGCTGGTTGAGCAGGCCCAGGCCGCAGGCGTGGAGCTGCACCTGGTGGTGGGCGGCTTGCGCACCGGCAGCGGCGCGGCGCTGGAGCCGACCACTCGGCGCTACATTCTGGAGCATTGGCAGGCGGTGACCGACGCCACCGGCCAGCCGTTCAAGGTTGAAGGCGCGTTGCCAGACGGTTTTGTGTACGACACCGAGCCGGCTTGCCGCGCCGTGGTCACCGCCCGCAGCCTGGCACCGGATTGCGCGTGGAAACTGCTGGGTCTGATCCAGCAGGCGTTCTACGTCGAGGGTCGCGACGTGACCCGCGCCGACGTGCTGGTGGAGCTGGCCGAGACGGCCGGTGTGCCGCGTATCGAATTCGCCGAAGCCTTCGACCGGGCCGACCAGCATGCGGCCACCGCGGCGGATTTCACCTGGGTCCAGGATTTGGGCATCGCCGGTTTCCCGACCTTGCTGGCTGAGCGCAACGGGCAACTGGCGCTCCTTACCAACGGCTATCAGCCGCTGTCCGAGTTGGCGCCGCTGTTGAGTCGCTGGCTGGAGCGAGCTGCCTGTGCATGATCAGCCTGATCCCATCGAACAGCCGAAGCGCGTCGACCGGTTGACCTGGGCGGAAGTCCGCCGCCTGGCCCTGCGTCACAAGAAATCCCTGTGGATCGCCAACGGCGTTGCCGTGTTGGCGACCCTGTGCAGCGTGCCGATTCCGTTGCTGTTGCCGTTGCTGGTGGACGAAGTGCTGCTGGGCCACGGCGACGCGGCGCTGAAAGTCATGAACCACGCGCTGCCCCTGGGTTGGCAGAAGGCCGCCGGTTATATCGGCCTGATGCTGCTGGTGACCTTGCTCCTGCGTTGCGGCGCGCTGGTGTTCAACGTGTTGCAGGCGCGGTTGTTTGCGCGGCTGGCCAAGGACATCGTGTATCGCATTCGTGTGCGGCTGATCGAGCGGCTCAAGCGCATTTCCCTCAGCGAATATGAAAGCCTGGGCAGCGGCACGGTGACCACGCACCTGGTGACCGACCTGGACACGGTGGACAAATTCGTCGGCGAGACCCTCAGCCGTTTCCTGGTGGCGATGCTGACACTGGTGGGCACCTCCGGCATCCTGATGTGGATGCACTGGAAGCTGGCGCTGTTGATCCTGCTGTTCAACCCGCTGGTGATCTACGCCACCGTGCAGTTGGGCAAGCGGGTCAAGCACCTGAAGAAGCTGGAAAACGACAGCACGTCGCGGTTTACCCAGGCCCTCACCGAAACCCTTGATGCGATCCAGGAAGTGCGCGCCGGCAACCGCCAGGGCTTTTTCCTCGGGCGCCTGGGCCAGCGCGCCCAGGAAGTGCGGGACTTTGCGGTCAATTCCCAGTGGAAAAGCGACGCCTCCAGCCGTGCCAGTGGCTTGCTGTTCCAGTTCGGTATCGACATCTTCCGTGCGGCAGCGATGCTGACGGTATTGTTTTCCGACCTGTCCATCGGCCAGATGCTCGCGGTGTTCAGTTACCTGTGGTTCATGATCAGCCCGGTGGAACAACTGCTGAACCTGCAATATGCCTACTACGCGGCGGGCGGGGCGCTGACGCGGATCAACGAACTGCTGGCCCGCGCCGACGAGCCGCAGTACGCCGGCGGTGCCGACCCGTTTACCGGGCGTGAGACCGTGGGCATCGAGGTGCGCGGCCTGAACTTCGGTTATGGCGAAGAGCTGGTGCTCGACCAGTTGAACCTGAACATTGCCCCGGGTGAAAAGGTCGCGATCGTCGGCGCCAGTGGTGGCGGCAAAAGTACCCTGGTGCAGCTGTTGCTGGGGTTGTATACGCCGCAGGCCGGCAGCATTCGTTTTGGCGGGCTGACCCAGCAGGAAATCGGCCTGGAGACGATTCGCGAGAATGTCTCCGTGGTGCTGCAACACCCGGCACTGTTCAACGACACGGTGCGCGCCAACCTGACCATGGGCCGCGAACGCAGCGACCAGGCCTGCTGGCAGGCGCTGGAGATTGCCCAGCTGGACGCGACCGTCATGGCACTGCCACTGGGCCTGGACAGCGTGGTCGGGCGCTCCGGTGTGCGCTTCTCCGGTGGGCAACGTCAGCGCCTGGCCATTGCACGGATGGTGCTGGCGGAGCCGAAAGTGGTAATACTCGACGAAGCGACCTCGGCGCTCGATGCGGCGACTGAATACAACCTGCATCAGGCGCTGGCACGGTTTCTCAGCGGCCGTACCACCTTGATCATCGCCCACAGGCTGTCGGCGGTGAAACAGGCGGATCGGGTGTTGGTGTTTGATGGCGGGCATATTGCCGAAGATGGCGACCATCAGCAGTTGATTGCCGACGGTGGCCTGTACGCCAAACTTTACGGACACTTGCAACAAGTGCGGTGATTTAGCCTACGCTGAGCTATCAGGAGCGGTTTTCACTCGCGTGCGTATTTTAGTTGTGCATGTGCAAGGGACCTCATGAAGCAAAAGCAGACTCTCGGAACCCCTCGGTTATTGGGCATCGTCTGGCCTTTTATTGCCGTCGTACTGTTCCAGGCATTGTTAGGCTGCGTCAGTCTCTACGTGCTCTCGGCGGTGCGCGGCTATGTGGCGGGCGAAAGCCTGTGGTCCAAGGGCCAGAAAGACGCGATCTTCTACCTGACGCTGTACGCCGACAACCGCAACGAAGCCACCTTCCTCAAATACCAGAACGCGATTGCCGTGCCCCAGGGCGGGCACGAACTGCGGGTGGCCCTCGATCGCCCGACCCCGGACCTGACCGCCGCGCGCCTGGGCATTCTGAAGGGCGGCAACCACCGTGACGACGTTTCCAGCCTGATCTGGCTGTACCTCAACTTTCGCCATTTCAGTTACCTGGAAAAAGCCATCGAGCTGTGGACCGTGGGCGATGGCTACCTGGTGCAACTGGACGACCTGGCCCAGGAGATGCACCGCGCGATCCTGGCCAATCAGGTCAGCAGCGCCGACGTACAGGGCTGGAAGGAGCGGATTTTTGCGATCAACGACGGCGTGACGCCGGCGGCCAAAGCCTTCAGTGATGCCTTGGGCGAGGGCTCGCGGATGATCCTGCGCCTGCTGCTGGTGACCAACCTGGCCACGGCGCTGGGCCTGATCATGTTGGCGTTGCTGCGCACCCACAAACTGCTGGCTCAGCGGCATGCGTTTGCCGACGCATTGCAGTTGGAGAAGGAGCGGGCGCAGATCACCCTGGAGTCGATTGGCGATGGGGTGATCACCACCGACGTCGATGGCGCCATCGCCTATATGAACCCGGCCGCCGAAGCGCTGACCCACTGGAAAGCCGCCCAGGCCCAGGGGTTGCCGCTGGCGGCGCTGTTCAACCTGCTGGACGAGAATGCCCAGGCCGACGGCTTTACCCTGATCGAACGTATTCTGGGCGGCCAGCTCGGCGGCGGCAGCGAGCATTCAAAGCTGATCCAGCGCCTGGACGGCACCACCGTGTCGGTCACCCTGGTGGGCGCGCCGATCCGCAGTGCCGGCAAAGTCGTCGGCGCAGTGCTGGTGCTGCACGACATGACCCAGGAACGCCAGTACATCGCCAATCTGTCCTGGCAGGCGACCCACGATGCCTTGACGGGCCTTGCCAACCGGCGCGAGTTCGAGTTCCGCCTGGAGCAGGTGCTGCATAACGTCGGGCGCCAGCAATCCGGGCGCCACGCCTTGATGTTCCTTGATCTGGACCAGTTCAAACTGGTCAACGACACCTGCGGGCACGCCGCCGGGGATGAGCTGTTGCGGCATATCTGCGCACTGTTGCAGTCCGACCTGCGGGAAGGCGACACCCTGGCCCGGTTGGGCGGCGACGAGTTCGGCATCCTGCTGGAGAACTGCCCGGCGCCGGTGGCGGAAAAGATCGCCGAAAGCCTGCGCCATACTGTGCAGAGCCTGCACTTTGTGTGGAAGGGCCGGCCGTTTGTCACCACCGTGAGTATCGGCCTGGTGCACATCACCCAAGCCCCGACCACTTTGGAAACGTCCCTGCGTGCCGCCGACATGGCGTGCTACATGGCCAAGGAAAAGGGCCGCAACCGCGTGCAGGTGTATCACGCCGATGACTCGGAATTGTCCCTGCGCTTTGGCGAGATGGCCTGGGTGCAGCGCCTGCACATGGCCCTGGAAGAGAACCGTTTTTGCCTGTACGCACAGGAAATCGCGCCCCTGGGGCACACCGAACATGGCGACGGGCACATCGAAATCCTGCTGCGCCTGCATGACGAGGCGGGGCGGATCATCCTGCCGAACAGCTTTATTCCGGCGGCCGAACGTTACGGGTTGATGACCTCCCTGGACCGCTGGGTGGTGGAGAACGTGTTCAAGATCATCGCGGGCTGCATGCGTGAGCGCCCGGGCCGGCCCATGGCCATGTGTGCGATCAATTTGTCAGGCATTACCATCGGCGATGAAGACTTTCTCGGGTTTTTGCGTGAGCAATTCAGCGCCTATGGCATCCCGCCAGAAATGATTTGTTTTGAAATTACAGAAACCAGCGCTATCGCGAATTTGGGCAGTGCAATTCGTTTTATTAACGAGCTCAAAGAGTTAGGGTGCTATTTCTCCCTGGATGACTTCTGCGCCGGGATGTCCTCGTTCGCCTATCTTAAACATTTACCTGTAGACTTCTTGAAGATCGATGGAAGTTTCGTAAAGGATATGCTGGACGACCCGATTAACCGCGCTATGGTCGAAGTGATCAATCACATCGGCCATGTCATGGGTAAGCGCACAATTGCCGAATTTGTCGAGACACCCCAGATCGAACAAGCGTTGCTTGAGATCGGGGTCGACTACGCTCAGGGATACCTGATCGAGCGTCCGCAGTTGTTTACCTTTGATAGTTTGCAGTGTCGACCTGTGCGACCGCAGCCTCTGTTATTCAAGGCGCCTGGCACGTTCCGATGAAACATTTGCTGGTCTGTACATATCACAAATCAAAAGGAGCCCGACAGTGATCGACACATTCAACAGAACCGGCCCGCTTATGGAAGCCTCAAGTTACCCCGCCTGGGCGCAGCAACTGATCCAGGCCTGTAGCGAGAGCAAGCGCCGCGTTGTCGAACACGAACTGTACCAGCGCATGCGCGATAACAAGCTCAGCGCCAAGACTATGCGCCACTACCTGATTGGTGGTTGGCCAGTGGTGGAACAGTTTGCGTTGTACATGGCACAGAACCTCACCAAGACCAAATTTGCCCGCCATCCTGGGGAGGACATGGCGCGCCGCTGGCTGATGCGCAATATTCGCGTGGAACTCAACCATGCCGACTATTGGGTGCATTGGGCCCGGGCCCATGGCGTCAGCCTCGAAGAGTTGCAGGCACAGGAAGTGCCGCCGGAGCTGCACGCACTGAGCCATTGGTGCTGGCACACCAGCTCGGCCGATTCGCTGATTGTTGCGATTGCCGCCACCAACTACGCCATCGAGGGGGCCACTGGGGAGTGGTCCGCCGTGGTGTGTTCGACCGGCGTGTATGCCGCGGCATTCCCTGAGGAAGACCGCAAGCGCGCCATGAAGTGGCTGAAGATGCATGCCCAGTACGATGACGCCCACCCGTGGGAAGCGCTGGAAATCATCTGCACCCTGGCCGGCATGAACCCGACCAAGGAACTGCAGGTTGAGCTGCGCCAGGCGGTGTGCAAGAGCTACGACTACATGTACCTGTTCCTGGAACGCTGCATGCAGTTGGAAAAGTCGGCGACCAGCACCCGCAAACAACCGGAACTGGTTGCCAGCGAGGCATAAACAGCGGGATGGCGGGGCCGCTGTGAAGTAAAGCGGTTACCCCGCCATTGCCAGGCGATTGCGGCCTTCACGCTTGGCCACATACAAGGCATTGTCCGCCCGGCGCAACAGGCTCTCGGCGGACTCTCCCGCCAGCAAGGTCGAGCAACCCAGGCTCACCGTCAATTCGATACGTTCCTCATCCGCCCAGTAATCCTGGGCCTGTGCCGCCTGGCGCAGGCGCTCACCGACCATCGACGCCGCATCCCGGCCGGTGTTGGACAGCAGGATCAAAAACTCTTCCCCGCCAAACCGAAACACCATGTCCACATTGCGCAGCTGGTTCTTGATCGAGGCGGCGACCGCTTTCAGCACCTTGTCGCCCGTGGCGTGACCGTGGGTGTCGTTGATGTGCTTGAAGTGGTCGATGTCCAGCATCAACAGGGACAGCGGCTGCAGGTGCCGGCGGGCCATGTCGATTTCCCGTTGCAGGGTCTGGTCCATGGCGATGCGGTTGCCGGTTTCGGTCAGCGGGTCGCGCAGGGCGCTGCGGGTTGCCGCGCGGTAGAGCAGGGCGTTGCGCATCGGGTAGAGCAGGGTGGCCAGCAATGATTCCAGGTTGGCCAGCTCGTCATCGACGAAGCGCTGGTTGCGCCGAAACACCAGTTCACCGAGGTGCTCGCCGTCGTGGCTGAGGGCATAGCTCACCGAATGGTGACCGCGATGGCCATATTCCAGGCGCAGGTCGCTGGCTTCGTGACGGTATTGCAGGGCGTCCAGCGGTACCAGGCGTTGGATTTCGCGGAAGAACAACGCAAGGATGTGCTCCGGCTCCAGGCTGGTTTGCAACTGCATGCCCAATTGGTGGCGAAGTTGGGCAACAGTGGCGGGGCGTCGCGGGAGTAAGGAAGGCTGACCAAAGCCCAGGCGTTGCAATTTGGCACTGTCGAAGTCAATTGCGTTGGTCTGGGTCGGTGTTTTCATAAGCGAATGAGCCTCTAAGCACAAAACTGTCTTACAGGCTGGGTGAGAGCGTCTTACTGTTCCTTCAGTTCCGTAGGACTGACGTACAGTCTAGCCCGGTTTGCTTGAGGGTATAACTGCCGCACGTCTTATAGCCGGGGCCGCGTTGCTGCGGGCCCCGGCATCGGGCTTATTGTTTTTGCGGGTCAAACTGCTTGTCGCGGATAAACAGCGCCGGAATCACCCCGCAGATGAAGTACGCACCGCCCATGACCAGGAACCCCACGCCGATCGAGCCATGGGACGCCAGGAAGCCAATGGCCGCCGGCGCCACTGCCGCGCCAATCCGGCCAATGTTGTAGGCCCCGCCCACCGCCGAACCGCGAAATTTCGCTTCGAAGCTTTCGGTCATGTAGGTCGCGTTCACACCGTAGGGAATGCCGTACAGGAAGCCGAACACAATCAGCATCCACAGGATGTTGTCCGGGCTCTGGAACAGCACGATCACCGGCAGGAAAATCGCCGTGCCCAACGCGCCGACGGCGAACACCAGGCGCCGGCCGAGGCGGTCTGCCGCGAGCCCGGCGAGCACCTTGCCGAAAATCATCGCCGCGTAGGTGCCGACCATGTAGCTGGTCATCGACTTGAAGTTCATCCCCAATTCGCCTTCCAGGTAGGACGGCATCCAGTTATTGACCCCGTAGTAGCCGAACTGCAGGAAGCCTGCGGTCAGCGCCCAGAGGATGAACATGCGGCTGGCTTTCGGGTCGCTGAAGATCAGCTTGAACATGCCGTCGGGCTTCTTCGCCGAGACGCGCTTGATGCCTTCGGCCTTTTCCCGGGCGCGTTCGGCCTGGGCCTTGAGCCAGGCTTGCGGCTCCGGCACCAGGCGCTGCATGAGCACGGCGAGGATCACCGGGATGATCGCCACGTAGAACAGCCAGCGCCAGCCGTGGTTGGGCAGGATCCAGCCGGCGAGCAGGGTGGCGACGATATAGCCCACCGACCAGCCGGCCTGCAGGGTGCCGAGGACGGTGGTGCGATAGCGGGTCGGCACGTATTCGGCCATCAGCGTGTTGCACGCGACGTACAGCGCGCCCAGCCCCAGGGAGGCGAAGAAGCGCGTGCTCGCGAACTGCCAATAGCTGTGGGTCATGCCCAGGATCGCCGTGCCGGCAGAAAACAGCACGATGCTCCAGACCACGGTTTTCACCCGGCCAAATCGGTCACAGGCCCAGCCGCCGTAAATCCCGCCGATGGCCATGCCGGCCAGGGTGAAACTGCCCAGGCTGCCGGCTTCGACGCTGGTCAGGCCGAACTCGGCCTTGAGGCTGCTGAGGCTGTAGGACAACAGCATCAAATCTGCACCATCGATCAGCAGGCCGAGGAAGCAGAAGATGAAAACAATGATCCACAGGTTGTTTTTCGCGGGCGACAACGCGCCCGCCGAAGCGGCGACTTCCATAGCGATACCTTGTTGTAGTTGTTAGGGCACAAGTTATGGGTGTTGCGGTCATGCGGTTGGAACACGATCAAAATGTGGGAGCGGGCTTGCTCGCGAATACGGTGTGTCAGTTAATGCATCCGGTGGCTGATGTACCGCATTCGCGAGCAAGCCCGCTCCCACATTGGTTCGGTGTTGTTCCCGGGGTTAGTGCTTGGCCTCGCGAATCATGTTGCGGGCGATCACCAATTGCTGGATCTGCGTGGTGCCTTCGTACAGCCGGAACAAGCGCACATCGCGATAAAACCGCTCGATGGCGTACTCGCTCACATACCCGGCACCGCCATGAATCTGCACGCAACGGTCGGCCACGCGGCCGCACATCTCCGTGGCGAACATCTTCGAGCAGGACGCTTCGGTGCCGATGTTCAGGCCTTCGTCACGCTTGCGCGCAGCGTCCACCACCATGCAGCGGGCGGCGTAGATTTCGGCCTTGCTGTCGGCGAGCATCGCCTGGATCAGTTGAAACTCGGCAATCGGCTGGCCGAACTGCTTGCGTTCCAGGGCGTACAGCAAGGCATCGTTGAGCATGCGCTCGGCGGCCCCGACGCTCACGGCGGCAATGTGCAGGCGACCCTTGTCGAGCACCTTCATTGCCGTCTTGAAGCCCACGCCTTCGACGCCACCGATCAACTGGTCGGCCGGCACGCGCACGTTGTCGAAAATCACGTCGCAGGTGTGGGCGCCTTTCTGGCCCATCTTGTGGTCGCGCTTGCCCAGGGACAGGCCCGGCGTATGACGCTCGACGATGAATGCACTGATGCCGCCCGAGCCCTTGATGTCCGGGTTAGTGCGGGCCATCACCGTGTAGATCCCGGCGTGGGGGGCATTGGTGATAAAACGTTTGGTGCCGTTGATGACGTAGTGATCACCGTCGCGAACGGCGGTGGTTTTCAGCGAGGCGGCGTCGGAGCCGGAGTCCGGCTCGGTCAGGCAGAACGAGCTGAGCAGTTCACCGCTGGCCAGCTTCGGCAGGTAGTGCTGCTTCTGCGCCTCGGTGCCGTCCAGCAGGATGCCGATGGAGCCGATGCCGTTGTTGGTGCCGAAGTAGGAGCGGAATGCCGGCGAGGTGCGCCCCAGCTCAAAGGCCACGTTGACCTCTTCTTCCATGGTCAGCCCGAGGCCGCCGTAGGCTTCGGGCAGGGTCAGGCCGAACAGGCCCAGCTCGCGGAACTGGCTGACGATATCCGCCGGGACGTCATCGGTCTCGGCCAGCTCGTTTTCCCGTGGGATCAGCGCTTCGTTGACGAACTGCTGCAGGGTTTCCAGCAACAGGTGAAGCGTTTCGGCGTCTCGGATCATGTGCATTCCTCAGCGGCCCGTTCAGCGGGCCTGTTGTCGTCAATCTGCCGAGGCCCTGCACCGATCTGTCTAGCGGGTGGCGGCCTCGATGTTGTTCACCATGTGCTTGAGACGGGGCCCGATGTCGTCCTCGAGTTTCTCCCGGGAGAGGTGAAAACTCGGTCCGCCACAGTTGAACGTCAGCAGCCCATGTTGTGCATGCAGCAGCGGTACGGCGATGGCGTTTACATCGCGGTGCCACTCACCGATCGACATGCAGTAGCCGAAATCGGTGTAATCCCGGAAGGCGCGTTCCAGGCCCTTCCTGATGCCCGGCCAGTCCTCCAGATGACGCTGGCGGATGTGGTCGAGGATAAATTCCCGCTCGTTTTCCGGCATCGCTGCCAGGCAGGCGCGGCCTGCGGAACTCAAGTGCAACGGCAACCGCGTACCGACCTGGCGGCGCATGGTCATGTTGGCTTCACCCTGGACCACGTCCAGGTACACCATGTCCAGGCGGTCCCGCGTGGCCATCGCCACTGCGGCCTGGGCGTACTTGGCCATCGTCTCCATCAGTGGATGGGCCACGGCCCGCACCGACAGGTTCGACAGCATGGCGTAACCGAACGCCATCACCCCTACATCCAGCTGATACCGGCCCGACTGCGGCAGGTGCTTGAGATAGCCCAAGCGGGTCAGCGTGTGGGTCATCCGCGTAATCGTCGGCTTTGGCAGCCCGGTCTTGCGCGCCAGTTCCTGGTTACCCAGCACGCTTTCGCTGGGGGTGAAGCAGCGCAGCAGTTCCAGGCCTCGGGCCAGGGCGGTGACGAACTGGCGGTCCTTGTCTTCCTCCTCGTCGGCGTTCATCGGGTCGAGCAGCAAGTGCTCGAACCCGTGGTTGCCGGCCGGTGTTTCGGGTGTGTTCGGGTCCAGGTTTCGACGGCGCATGTTAGTCCCCCTTTTTTTAGAAAATCAACAAAACAAAATTGTATTCCGCACAGCGAAACTAAGCAACTTCGCGGGTGATTGTCTTTTTGTTTAATAAAATCTGTCTAAACAACGAGTTATAGCCCGATTTACGGGGTGCTCAGGTTTTTACGTTTACATCACGATGGGTCGGTCCTTATGATTATCGCTAAATACGGAATGTTGTTTCGCATAGCGAAACTGTCGATATCCGAACTAACAAGAACATTGCAGCAGGAGAATCTGTGGCCAGCCTCGACCAACCCGTAGTGCACCTCGACGTCCAGGACAATGGCGTCGCCGTGGTACGCATCCACCGTCCCGAAGTGAAAAACGCCTTGAACGCCCAGGTCCGCGAAGAGCTGGCCGAGCATTTTCGTGCCCTGGCCAAGCGCCGTGATGTGCGCGCCATCGTGCTCACCGGCGGCGATCAGTTCTTCGTGGCCGGTGCCGACATCAAGGAGTTCGCCAGTGCCAGCCCGATCGAGATGTATCGCCGGCACACCGAATACCTGTGGGAAGCCATCAGCCGCTGCCCGAAGCCGGTGATCGCCGCAGTGAATGGTTTTGCCCTGGGCGGCGGGTGTGAGCTGGCCATGCATTGCGACCTGATCGTCGCCGGGGAATCGGCGCGGTTCGCCCAGCCCGAGGTCAAGCTGGGCCTGATGCCGGGCGCCGGTGGCACCCAGCGCCTGGTGCGCGCCGTGGGCAAGTTCCAGGCCATGCGCATCGCGTTGACCGGCTGCATGGTCAAGGCGCCGGAAGCGCTGGCCATGGGCATGCTCAGCGAGGTGGTGGCGGATGACCAGACCATCCCCCGCGCCCTGGAGCTGGCGGCGCAGATTGCCGCCTTGCCGCCGCTGGCGGTGGAACAGATCAAGGAAGTGATGCTCGCCGGTGCCGACCTGCCGCTGGAAAGCGCGCTGGTGTTGGAGCGCAAGGCCTTTCAACTGCTGTTCGATTCGGCAGACCAGAAGGAGGGCGCCGCGGCGTTCTTCGAAAAACGCACCGCGAACTACCTGGGGGAATGACGATGACGGATTCAATCAAGATCATGGGCCTGGTAGGCACCGGCGTGATGGGCGCCGGGATTGTACAGATTGCCGCCCAGGCCAATGTGTTGGTGCGCTTGTTCGACGCCCGCGACGGTGCGGCGCAGACTGCCCGGGACAACCTCGGCACCACGCTTTCCAAGCTGGCCGCCAAGGGCAAGATCACCCAGGCGGCGGTGGACGCAACGCTGGAAAACCTGCAAGTGGCCGCCACCATCGGGGAGCTGCACGATTGCGACCTGGTGGTGGAAGCCATCGTCGAAAACCTCGACGCCAAGCGCGGCCTGTTGCAGCAACTCGAAGGTGTGGTCAGCGCGGCCTGCATCCTCGCTACCAACACCTCATCGCTGTCGGTCACGGCCATCGCCACCGGCTGCCAACACCCTGAACGGGTGGCCGGGCTGCACTTCTTCAACCCGGTGCCGTTGATGCGCGTCGTCGAGGTGATCGACGGCCTGGCCACCGCGCCGAAGGTCGGCGATGACCTGCTGGCCTTCGTTGCCCGCACCGGCCATCGCGGTGTGCGCGCCAAGGACACCCCGGGTTTTATCGTCAACCACGCCGGCCGTGCGTACGGCACCGAAGCCTTGAAGATGCTCGATGAAGGCGTTGCCGAGCGCGGCGATATCGACCGCATCCTGCGTGAAGGCGCAGGGTTTCGCATGGGCCCGCTGGAACTGCTGGACCTCACCGGGCTCGACGTGTCCCACCCGGTGATGGAGTCGATCTACAACCAGTTCTATCAAGACCCGCGCTACAAACCGTCGCCCCTGACCCGCCAGATGCTGGTGGGCGGACGCTTCGGGCGCAAAAGCGGGCAGGGCTTCTACCGCTATGAAAATGGCCAGGTGGTCGACGGCCCGCAGCCGCAACCGGTGCCTGCCATCAAGCTATTCCCGCCGGTGTGGATCGCCACCGAAAACGCCGATGACTACGAGCGCCTCAGCGCCCTGGTGATCGAGTTGGGCGCGCACCTGGAAAGCGCGGCGCAGCCATCGCCAGAAGCGTTGTGCCTTTTGGCGCCTTACGGCCTCGACGCCACCTCGGCCAGCGAACGCTTCCACACCGACCCGGCGCGCACCCTGTGCATCGACCTGCTGACCGACCTGTCGCGCCATCGCACCCTGATGCAAACCCCGCTGACGTCCAGCGCCAGCCGCGACGCCGCCCACGCGCTGCTCGCCAATGACGGTGTAGGCGTGACGGTGATCAGCGACAGCGTCGGCTTCGTCGCTCAGCGCACCCTGGCGATGGTGGTCAACCTGGCCTGCGACATTGCCCAGCAACGCATCGCCAGCGTCGACGATATCGACCAGGCGGTGCAGCTCGGCCTGGGTTACCCACAAGGCCCACTGGCCTGGGGCGATGCCCTTGGGCCACGGCGCATCCTCACGATTTTGCAGCGCATGAGCGAACTCACCCACGACCCACGTTATCGCCCCAGCCCCTGGCTGCGGCGGCGTGCGGTGCTGGGGATTTCCCTGCGTCATGAAGAGCCGGCAGTCGGCTGATTTCGATTCATCACAGGACAAGAATAATGGGTGCATTGACAGGTTTGCGGGTGCTGGACTTAAGCCGGGTATTGGCCGGGCCCTGGTGTGGCCAGGTGTTGGCTGACCTGGGCGCGGAAGTGATCAAGATCGAACGGCCGCAAAGTGGTGACGATACCCGGGGTTGGGGGCCGCCGTGGATGAAGACCGACACTGGTGAATCGTCCGGGCAGGCGTCGTATTACCAGTCCACCAACCGCGGCAAACTCTCCGTGGCCATCGACCTCGCCACCAGCGAAGGCCAGGAACTGGTGCGGGCGCTGGCGGCCAGCTCCGACGTACTGATCGAAAACTACAAGGCCGGTTCCCTGGCCCGCTATGGCCTGGACTACGCGACCCTGGCCGAGATCAATCCTCGGCTGGTGTACTGCTCCATCACCGGTTTCGGCCAGACCGGCCCGCGTGCCGAAGAGCCCGGCTATGACTTCATCATCCAGGGCATCGGCGGCCTGATGAGCATCACCGGCGAGCGCGACGACCTGCCCGGCGGCGGCCCGCAAAAAGTCGGCGTGGCGTTCTCCGACCTGATGACCGGCCTGTATTCAACCGTCGCGATCCAGGCCGCTCTGCTCAGCCGCGAACGCACCGGCGTCGGCCAACACATCGACATGGCCCTGCTGGACGTGCAAGTGGCAACCCTGGCCAACCAGAGCATGAACTACCTGGCCTCGGGCAAGGTACCGCAGCGCTACGGCAACGCCCACGCCAACATCGTGCCGTACCAGGTGTTCCGCGCCGCAGACCGCGACTTCATCATTGCCTGCGGCAACGACAGCCAGTTTATTGCGCTGTGCCACAGCATTGGTTTGCCACACCTGCCGCAAGACCCGCGCTTTCGGCGCAATGCCGATCGGGTCGCGCATCGGGCAGAGATTGTCGAGCTGTTGTCGGCGCACTTCCTGGGGCGTACGGCGGACGAGTGGGTGGCGAGCATTCACGCGTCGAAAGTGCCGGTGGGCGCGATCAATAACATCGCTCAATCCCTGGAAGAACCGCAGGTGATTGCCCGTGGGTTGATGGTGAAAATCCCGCATCCCAAGAATCCGGAGTTCGAGATGGTCGGCAGCCCGATCAAGATGTCGGGCACGCCGGTGGAGTATGTAAGGCCGGCGCCGATGTTGGGACAGCACACCGATGAAGTGCTGGGTGAGCGGCTGGGGTTGTCGGCAGAACAGCTGGGGCAACTCAAGGCGGGTGGGGTGATCGAGCAACTCGACTGAGCCGTTTCAAACAGGCGACTCCTGCGCCGAACGTTGTTGAACAAACCGTTCGATCAACCACCTCGCCGCAGGCCCCGGTGGCACATCCGTGCGGTAGATAACGTCGAACGTGTATTTGCCGCTTTCGTATTCCGGGATGTTCAATTTCACCAGCCGGCCACTCTCCAGGTCCTCCTGCACCATCGGGGTCGGCATGTTCCCCCAGCCGATCCCTTCACGCAGCAGCATGTGCTTGGCGCCCAGGTCGGCCAGGCGCCAGGTGCGGTTGCTGAGCACGGCGAAATCCTTGTCCTTGGTCAGGCGTGAGCGATCGGACAGGACCAGTTGCGTCAGCTCGCGCCCGGCGCCCGGTACATTGGCGTCGCCTGATGCCAGTGGATGATTCGGCGCGGCCACCGGGATCAGCTCGACACTGCCGATGCCCATCCGTTCGATCCCGTCGATGCCCTCATTCATCGGCCCGCTCACGCCGATGATCGCTTCGCGGTTGATCACCAGTTCAGCGACGGCGCCGAGCGCCTCCATGTGCAGGTGCAGTGAAACCGTGGGGAACGCCTCCCGAAAGGATTTGAGGGCGTCCACCACGCGCTCGGCGGGAAGCATCACATCCAGCACTACATGGACTTCGGCTTCGAGCCCCTGAAGCAGGCCTTTGACCTTGGCGCGCAAGCCATGAATGCCGTTGGTGATGGTCCGGGCTTCGGCCAGCACGGTGCGCCCTGCCTCGGTGAGCTGGGGTTTGCGGGTGGTATGGCGGTCAAACAGCGACACGCCCAGTTGTGTTTCCAGGTTGGCGATCGAGTAGCTGACGACCGAGGTGGCGCGGTGAAGTTTTCGGGCGGCCGCTGCAAAACTGCCGACTTCCACCACCGTCAGGAACACGCGCAGTTGGTCCAGTGTCGGTGTTCCGGGCTCAGAAAGCATGTGGGTAGCCTCAGGCGTGCGTTGATTGATGCAGAGTAGCTTGTCTATTTAATCGAATCTAATGATCTAAATTAACCAGCTATTCAGATTAGCTGGTCAGGCGCAACATTTCTTCAAGAGAGCGGTTCATGTCGAGCCGTTTCCAATCGAAGGAAATATCCCATGTCTACTTCTCAACACATCGCTCATTCCGACAACGCCGAACACAGCCAATCTGATGTGGCTCATGCCTCGGCCTCGTTGATTGGCCGAGTACTGCTCAGTGCCATCTTCATCCTCTCCGGCGTTTCGAAACTGGCAGCGCCCGCCATGATGGTTGGTTACATCAGCTCCGTCGGGTTGCCGTTTCCACAAGTGGCATTGGTGGTGGCGGTCATCGTTGAACTGGGCGGTGGCCTGGCGCTGATCGCGGGTTATCGCGCCCGTGTCGTTGCGGCGGTACTGGCACTGTTCAGCGTGGCCACGGCGCTGGCTTTCCATAATGCGCTGGGAGATCAAAACCAGTTCATCCACTTCTTCAAGAACATCGCCATGGCCGGTGGCCTGCTGCAAGTGGTTGCCTTTGGTGCCGGTCGTTTCAGCCTCGATGCTCGTCGCCGCTGATACCGCCTGGAGCAATCATCATGGCCGTTCATGAAACCGTTGCCCCTCGGGCAATCACTTACCGCACCACCGGCAGTGGGCATGGCCCGATTGTGAGGCTGATGAGCCCTTCGGACCTGGGGCACCTGATCAAGCCTTTCGTGTTCCTGGATCTGTTTGAAGGCGAGAGTTCATTCATCCACGGCATGCCCATGCACCCTCACTCGGGCATCGCCACCGTCACCGTGATTACCGAAGGCAATCTGCATTTTGAGGATGCTGAATCGGGTGTCGGGACGATCGACTATGGCGGTGTTGAATGGATGCGGGCGGGTGGTGGCGTGTGGCACGGAAAGGAGATGTCGGTTGGCACGTCTAAGCGCATCCAGGGTTTTCAATTGTGGGTTGCACTGCCACCGGCGTTGGAAAACGCGCGCGTCGATAGCCAATACCTGGAGTCAAGCGTGATGCCGGAAGCGGGGCCGGCACGGGTGATTGTTGGCGAGTACCAAGGTGTGCAAAGCCCGGTTCGGGCGCCGGCGGGCATTAATTACCTGTTGGTTACGCTGCAAGACGGTGAGTCCTGGACCTATGTGCCGCCCAATGGGCACGAGTCATTGTGGCTGAGTGTCAGCCGCGGGCAGCTCGCTGCACCCGGCCTAGTCATGGCGGGAGAAATGGCCGTCTTCGAACCCGGCAGTGGCGCTGTGACGCTGACGGCGATGCAGCGCGATACGGTGTTCGTGATCGGTTCAGCGGCGCCTCACCCCTATGACCTGGCGCTGGGAAACTACTCGGTTCACACCAGCGCGCAGGCCTTGCACGCGGGCGAGGCAAAAATTGCCGAAATCGGCGCCCGGTTGCGTGAGCACCTGGGGCGTGCAAAGCAGCCCGACACCGTGCCCGTTTTCCGCTAACCCAAACGACCCATGTCGGCCCATTTACGCGGCACCTGGCTGCACCTACAGGAACTGAAATGCTAGAGCACCGACTCAAGGCCGATCTCGGCGGCGGCGACTATGGCTGGCTCAAGGCCCGTCATCACTTCAAGGTAACGCCCGATGGCAATCCCGCTCACCGCCCCCTGGGGGCTCTGGTGGTCTGGAACGATGACCTGATAGCGCCTGACAGCGGCTTCCCGATGCATGGCCACGAAAACATGGAGATCGTTTCCTACGTGCTGGAAGGTACGGTGAGTCATCGGGACAGTGCCGGCGGCCAAGGCCGTACCGAGGCGGGTGACGTGCAGGTGATGAGTGCCGGCACCGGAATTCGGCATGAAGAGCGCAACGCGCAAGGTGTTCCGTTAAGGCTGTTTCAGATCTGGTTGCGGCCACGGGAAAACGGTGGTGTTCCCCGTTGGGGGTCGCGCCCGTTTCCAAAGGCGGGTCGGGCTGGTCAATGGGCCGTGTTGGCCAGCGGGATGCCGGACGATCAGGGCGCATTGCAGATCTGCGCCGATGCACGGGTGCTCGGCGCCACACTCAAGGCCGGTCAGCGCTTGAACTATTCGATGACTGGCCAGGGCTATCTGGTGCCGACCCTCGGTGCAGTGACAGTCAATGGCGCGACGGTTGAAGGCGGGGATGGTGTGGCCATGACCCAAGAGCGCGTGCTGGCGGTCGAGGCTATCGACGATACCGAAGTGATACTGGTCGAGGTGTTTTGAGCATGAGCACGATCATCATGACCGGCGGGACGTTCGGCCTGGGGGAAGCGACTACGCAGCGGTTGAGCTCGACTCCTGGCACCCGGCTTATCCTTGGCGGGCGTGAAACCCGTTGGCCCCTGGAGCTGGCGAGCCTAAGCAGCGTCAGGCAGTTCGCCAGGCAAGTACTCGATACCCTGGGCGAGACGAAGATTGATGCCCTGGTGCTGAATGCCGGGCTCAGCTTTCCCACAGCGGTGCGCACGGTGGACGGTTATGAGACCACCTTTGCGGTGAATCACCTCGGCCACTATTTACTGCTGCGGCTGCTTGCCCCTGCGTTGGCACCTGATGCGATTGTGGTGATCACCACCAGCAATACCCATGACCCGATGTTCAGCCCGGTCACCCCGTTTCCCTATGTCGATGCACACCAACTGGCGTACCTGGACCTTGAATCTGGCGGCCTGGCATTCGAGTCCGGATTCCGCGCTTACGCCACGTCGAAGCTGTGCAACCTGTTGACGGCGCGTGCCTTCGCGGCGGCATCCGATGCCCGAGTGATTGCTTATAACCCTGGGTATATTCCCGGTACTGGTCTGGGGCGCAACTTGCCGCCGGGGACGCTGCCGCTATCGAGCGCTCAACAGGCTGAGGCCGCGCGCCTGCACGCCGGGCACGTCCTGGCCGATCTTGCGCTTGGGCGCATCGTTCCGCCGCCCGGGCGTCTGTATGCATCCCTTGTGAGGGGCGAGGTGACGTGGCCCGAGCCGTCCGAGCTGGCTAGGCGTGAGGATGTTGCGCAGAAGCTTTGGAATGACAGCGCGGTGTTGACGGGCTTGGCCTGAGGGCATTATCGAGCGGGGGAAGCTGACGGCAGCTGGTTCACAACTGCCGTCCGCTTTTTAGCGCGTGACTTCTTTCAGGTAGGTATTTCGGGCAGCAACGGCAGTCGGCGTGAAGTCTGTAAATACACCATCAACACCGGCCCGGAAAAAGGCCAGGTATTCGGCCGCCGGGTTGCCCTTGTAGGCGCCTGCCAGGTACTTCGCTTCGTTGCGGAAGGTGAAGATATGGACGAACAGCCCGGCCTTGTGCGCATCGCTGATCAGGCTGGTGGGCTTGAAGGTGTCGACCTCGGGCAATCCGGGGTTTGGCGCTGAAGTGGCGGTCAGCGACATCGCTTGTGGCTTCCACGGGCCGATGCCGTCGGCGTAGGTCTTGACCTCGGCCAACCCGGCCGGTGTCAGCAGCGCACCAAACGAGCGTGGGTCGCCCGCGACGGTCCAGCTATAAGGGCGGCCGCTGACGAAGGTGTTGGGTTTGTCGGTGATGAAAATGGTTTCGCCGGTCTTGAAGTTCACCCCGTTCCCATCCACCAGTTGAACAGCCCTGGCTTGCAGGCCGATAGAGCGTAGGTATTTCAGGCTGTTGGGGTCAAAGCTCTGCACAAACACCGGCGCGTCTTTGCGATTGAGGTTGTTGTCTTTCAGGGTCTTGAGAAACGCGGCTTCGAACGGATGACTGCCCGGCGCGCCGCACCCATTGGCAATGGCCTGGGCGTTGTTCCAGATCGGGTTCTTGCTTTCGGGGTAGGTCGTGATCACCCGGCCGGTGGCGGCACTTTTGGCTTTGGCAATGTCGATCACTTCCTGGAAGCTCAGGATCGGCAACTTGCCGTTGAGGTCGGTGGGGCGCTCGTCCCGGGCATCGTAGGTTGTGCCGCCGATCCATTGCTTGAGTTCGGCCAGGGTGAAATCGCTGATAGACCAGTCATTGGTATGGTCTTCGCCATCCACGATCAAGGACTTCAGCACGGATTTTGGATCGTTGGGGTTGGTCAAGTCGCTCAGGTACTGGGCCGGGCCATTCTCGGCGGTGGCCGGATACCGGACGTTAACCAGTACGCCCGGAACCGTACGTTTGCGGCGTGCAACCTCTGGGTTGGTCTTCGCGACGTCGCTGATGTTGGTGTTGTCGCTCAACCAGGGATTGTGTCGGGCCACCAGTACACAGTCCTTGGTCATGTGCAGGTCCAGCTCCAGCGAATCCGCCCCCGCATCGGCCGCATGTTCATACGAGGCCCGGGTTTCCTCCGGGTAAAGCCCCGGCAGGCCGCGATGGCCGATCACCAGGGGCGGTGCACCGTCGAGGGTCTTGAACGAAGCAGAGGCGACCGGTGCGCTCTTGGTCACACTGTCACACGCGCTCACCGTCAGGGCGCATCCGATAACGATAAAACGGGCGAGCAGGGTTTTTACCGCAGGCGGGCCTGAGCGAGTGTGCATATGTTGTCCTTCAAGAGGAGGGTAGGAGCGGGGTATCTGCGGATGTTGGCGTTGGCGTATGACAGCGTTGTGACAAGTGTGGAGATGATGATTTCCGGGCGCGGCGCAATCTGGGGTACACAAAATCTCACTGAACGCTTGACTTCTCCTTTTCAATCAGTAACATACGGCGCATTCCGCGATAGCTCAGTTGGTAGAGCAAATGACTGTTAATCATTGGGTCCCTGGTTCGAGTCCAGGTCGTGGAGCCAGATAGTAAAAAAGCCTGCAGCGATGCAGGCTTTTTTTTGCCTGGAATTTGACCCGACCACTCGATTCAGGCGTGTCCTCGAAACAGACGGTATTCGTCGGGCATACAGACTGCACAAGGACGATATCCAGCCGCGATAGCAGTGAATTCATCGAGAAAAAACACGCGATTTTTCACATAGCCGCCGCGCGCAATCGCTTGCAGTGCCGCACGGCAGTCGAGCTTTCCATAGAGCCTGCTACGACGGTGCCCGCCCAGCGTTCCCGGCTCGGGGCTTGGGAAAGGTTCTGCGTCTGCGCCCATCAGTATCCATACGGTTTTTTCAGCCATCGCCTGTACTCCTGCCGTAACGGCCCGCGCTTGCGTCCCTATGTATCGCCTTTCATATTGGGTAGCACACCCGGTTTCTTGCTTTTTTTATCGCTCAAAGACAGTCAAAGTCGGGCACCCTACGCGTTATCCATCACTGATTTCCGACAGGAGTCGAACATGCCAACACTTCCCGAAACGTCCACCGACCCCTACCTATGGCTTGAAGACATCGACAGCACCCGGTCACTGGACTGGGTACAAGCCCAAAACCTCAAGACCGAAGACCGGCTCGCCCGCTCCGACAGCTTCAAGCAAATCAAGGCCGACGTGCTGGAGATGCTGGACTCGGACAGCAACATCCCCCACGTCAACAAGGTCGGTGCTTATTACTACAACTTCTGGATGGACGCCGCTCACCCGCGCGGCCTGTGGCGTCGTACCACCCCGGCGGAGTACCGCAAGGCGCAACCTGCCTGGGAAACGCTGCTGGACCTGGATGCACTGAACGCCGCCGAAGGCGAAAACTGGGTGTGGCACGGTGCTGATTACTTGCGCCCGGATTACCAGCGCTGCCTGCTGGAGTTGTCGCGCGGCGGGGCTGATGCGGGTGTCATCCGCGAGTTTGATCTGGCCAGCAAGACCTGGGTCGAAGACGGCTTCCAGTTGCCGGAGTCCAAGGGCGGCCTGGGCTGGATCGACCGTGACAACGTGTATGTCTTCACCGATTTTGGCGAAGGCTCGATGACCCGCTCGGGTTACCCTCGCATCGCCAAGCAGTGGCAGCGCGGCACGCCGCTGAGTGCCGCCCGTGTTGTCTACGAAGGCACGCTGGATGATATGTACATCGCGGCGATGCACGACGATACGCCCGGCTATGAGCGTGACTTCGTCAGCCGTACGCTGGCGTTCTACAACAACGAGCTGTACCTGCGGGGCAACGATGGCCAGTTGAGCAAAATCGACGCGCCGAACTCGGCTGAAAAGTCGGTGCATAAAGACTGGCTGCTGCTGGAGTTACGCGAGGACTGGGCGCTGGATGAAGTGTTTGTCTCGGGCTCCTTGCTGGCGATCAACGTTGATCGCTTCATGGCAGGCCAGCGGGATTTCGAGGTGTTGTTCACGCCCACGGACAGCACCTCGCTGACAGGGTTTACCTGGACCCTGAATCACCTGGTGCTGAACGTGCTCGATCACGTCAAGAGTCGCCTCAGCGTGCTCACGCCCGGCGCGAACGGATGGCAGCACAGCCCGTTCACGGGGGCGCCCGGCATGGGCACGGTGTATGCCCGCGCAGTGGACAGCGACGACAGTGATGCCGTCTGGCTGGTGACCACCGATTACCTGACGCCGACCACCCTGGCGCTGGCCGAGATCGGTCAGGCGCCCGAGGTGCTGAAAACCCTGCCGGCATTTTTCGACTCAAGCCAGCACGTGATCGAGCAGCAGTTCGCGGTCTCCAGGGATGGCACCCGTGTGCCGTATTTCATGGTGCGCGGCAAGGACTTGCAACTCGATGGCACGGCGCCGACCTTGCTCTATGGCTACGGCGGTTTCGAGGTCTCCCTGACGCCGAATTACTCCGGTGAAGTAGGCCGCGCCTGGCTCTCGAAAGGTGGCGTGTACGTGGTTGCCAACATTCGTGGTGGCGGTGAATACGGCCCGCGCTGGCACCAGGCGGCACTCAAGCAGAACCGTGGGCGGGCCTATGAAGATTTCGCGGCGGTGGCCCGGGACCTGATCGCCCGCGGGATCACTTCGCCCCGCCACCTGGGCGCGGAGGGCGGCAGTAACGGCGGCCTGTTGACCGGCAATATGCTCACCCAATACCCGGAGCTGTTCGGTGCAATCGTGTCCCAGGTGCCTTTGCTCGATATGCAGCGCTACCACCACTTGCTGGCCGGGGCGTCGTGGATGGAGGAATACGGCAACCCGGACGAGCCCGAAGAGTGGGCCTACATCCAGACGTTTTCGCCGTACCACCTGTTTGACCCGGCGAAGACCTACCCACCGGTGTTTTTCCTGACCTCCACCCGCGACGACCGTGTGCACCCGGCCCACGCCCGCAAGCTGGCGGCGAAGATGATCGAGGCCGGCAAGGACGTGACGTATTACGAAAACATCGAGGGCGGGCACGGCGGGGCGGCGGACAACGCGCAGGCTGCGCACATGAGTGCGCTGGTCTACCGCTTCTTGTGGGAGAAGCTGAGCGTCAGCCGGGACTAATCGGCACCGGCGGTGACCAGGTTGCGCGTCAACCACTCACTGAAGCACCGTGCCAGCGGGTTGTTCTCGCTGTCGCGGTGGGTCAGCAAGGCCCAGTTGGGCCCGCGAATGGTTGCCTCTACCAGCGGTTGCAGCAACCCGTCTTCCAATGCCTGTCGGCTCAATAACTGGCTGACCAGCGCAATCCCCAACCCGGTACACGCCGCCTCCAGCAACAGCCCGGGGTCGGAGAAATTCAGCCCCTGATCCTTTTGCCCCACATCAATCCCGGCCTCCACCGCCCAATGGCTCCAATCCATCTCCCGTTCGCCGTGCAGGGTGGTGCGCTCCTCCCTGGGCAGTGCCAGCACGCGTGGGTTGCACGCGGGAAACAGGCGGTCGGCATGCAGCACCTTGAAGCTGCATTCGGCCTGGGAGCTGATGTCGTCGCGCACGGCCAGGTCGATGGTCTGGCTGGCCATGTCCGGGACTTCGTCGGTGCTGAAAATCCACAGGTCCACTTCCGGGTGCTGGCGGCGGAAATCCTCCAGGCGCGGCAGCAGCCAGTGGCGGGCGAAGGTCGGCGTGGTGTTGAGCACCAACTGGTTGGGCTTGCGGTACTGCCCCAGGCGACGAACGCCCACGGCCAATTGCTGCAATAGAGCCTGGGTGGTGCTGAGGAAGTCGTGCCCGGCATCCGTCAGGCTGACGCTGCGCCCACTGCGGAAAAACAGCGGTTGCTCCAGGTACGCCTCAAGGCTGCGAATTTGCTGGCTGATGGCCGATTGAGTGAGGTGCAGCTCCTCGGCGGCCTTGTGGAAACTGCCCAGCCGGGCGGCGGCTTCGAAGCCGCGAAGGGTGCCGAGCGGCGGCCAATGGTTAAGCATGCTGATAAGTTCCTCTAATCAGTTTTCCACAAAATCCATCGTTTGTTAGCCCGTTTTTACAGCCGTAGCATGCATGCCAAGACCTCACAGGCAGTTTTCATTGAACACAATGACTTAACTCAAAGGTATTTGTCATGCAGCAGAATGAAATTCAAAACGGTGGCGGGTGGATGCCGGCGGAGTGGGCCAGGCATGCCGCGACGTGGATGGTCTGGCCGCATAACCAGGCGCTGTGGGAGTCCGGCTGGGGCGTTACATTGGCGCTGGTGCAGGAGGACTTTGCCCGTGTCGCCAATGCGATTGCGCGGTTCGAACCGGTGAAAATGATCGTCGATCCTTCGGCTGTGGCCAGCGCCAGGGCGTTGTGCGGGCCAAACATCGCACTGATCGAACTGGCGGTGAATGACAGTTGGTGTCGCGATTCCGGCCCGAGTTTTGTGTGCCATCCGCAACACGGGCTCGCCGGTGTGAGCTGGCGTTTCAACGCGTGGGGCGGCAAGTCGGCCCATGACCTGGATGAAGGCCTGGCGCGCCGTGTGCTCAATCACCTGGGCGTGGAGTGCCTGGGCACACCGTTGAGCAACGAAGGCGGCGCCATTCATGTGGACGGCGAGGGGACGTTGATCACCACCGAATCGGTGTTGCTCAACCCCAACCGTAATCCGGGGGTGACCAAGGCCGAGATCGAGGAGGTTTTCACCCGCCTGCTGGGCGTGAAAAAAACCATCTGGCTGCCAGGCGACCCCGACCACGTGACCGGCGACATGACCGACGGCCATGTCGATGGCGTGTGCGCATTTGCCCGTCCGGGCGTGTTGCTGGTGGATGCCACCCATGACACCCATTCGGTGTACGCCGAGGTGGTGCGGGAAAACCGTCGGGCCCTGGCGTTGGCCACCGACGCCCGAGGCCGTCGCTTCGAGATGATCGAACTGTATGAAGCCACCGATGCGGTGGACACCGAGGCTGAAGTGTTTTGCGCCTCCTACACCAACTTCTACATCGCCAACCACGCGATCATCATGCCCGCCTATGGCATTGACGCCGACCAGGTCGCCGCCGATGTCCTGGCCCGTGCGTTCCCGGGGCGCGTGGTGGTGCCGGTGCGCATCAATCACCTGGCCCATGGCGGCGGCGGGGTGCATTGCATCACCCAACAGCAACCCGCCTGGCCGGTGAAGGGGTGATGCCATGTCAGTGCTGACGATTGCTGTCACACAAATGCCCTGCACCTGGGACCTGTCCGCGAACCTCGATCTGGCCGAGCAATTGGTGCGTGACGCGGCCAGGCAGGGCGCCCGGGTGATCCTGCTGCAAGAGCTGTTTGCCACGCCGTACTTTTGCATCGAGCAGCATCACAAACACCTGGCGCTGGCGCAGGAATACCGACACAGCGCGGTGCTCAAACGCTTCGCCGCCCTGGCCCGGGAGTTGGGCGTGGTGCTGCCCCTCAGTTGGTTCGAAAAGGCCGGCAACGCCTGCTTCAACTCCCTGAGCGTGGCCGATGCGGACGGGCAACTGCTGGGGGTGTATCGCAAGACTCATATCCCCAACGCCATCGGCTATCAGGAGAAGGAATACTTCAGCCCCGGCGATACCGGCTTTCGGGTCTGGGACACGGCGTTCGGGCGCATCGGCCTGGGCATCTGCTGGGATCAGTGGTTCCCCGAAACCGCGCGCTGCCTGGCGCTGATGGGGGCTGAAGTGTTGCTGTTTCCCACGGCGATCGGCTCTGAACCCGGCTGCGCGACCCTGGACTCCCGGGACCATTGGCAGATGACCATGCGCGGACATGCCGCCGCCAACCTGGTGCCGGTGGTCGCTGCCAACCGTGTCGGTCGCGAGGTGGCGACCACCGACCCGGCCTTGCAGATGGACTTCTACGGCTCGTCCTTTATCTGCAATCACAAGGGCAAGTTGCTTGCCGAAGCGGACCGCGACAGCACCGGTGTGCTGGTGCACAGCCTCGACCTGGCGGCGATGCGCGAGGACCGCCTGACCTGGGGCGTCTACCGTGACCGTCGCCCGGAAATGTATGGCGGGTTGTTGAGTCTGGATGGTCATCACACCCACCGAGGGCTTTGACATGAAGATTATCTGTACGCTGTTGCTTGGCTCCCTGGTGCTGGCGTCGTCCCTGCACGCCGAAGAAAAAACCCTGAAGCTCTACAACTGGGCCGATTACTTTGCCGAGGACACGCTGTCGCGGTTCACCGCCGAAACCGGGATCCAGGTGATCTACGATGTGATGGACGGCAGCGAAACCCTGGAGGCCAAGCTGATGGCCGGTGGCAGCGGTTATGACCTGATTTTCCCTGGCGACACCGTGGGCGAACGGCTGATGCGCGCGGGCAGCCTGCAACCGCTGGATCAGTCCAGGCTCACCGCGCTGAATGACATCGAGCCCGGGTTGCAGATGCTGCGCACGCACTACACCTACTCGAACAACGCCACGGTTCCTTACACCTGGGGCACCATCGGCCTGACCTACAACACCGAGCAGATCAAACAGCGCATGCCGGACGCGCCGGTCAACAGCCTCGACCTGTTATTCAAGCCGGAGCTTGCCGCCAAGTTCGCCGACTGCGGGATTTCCCTGATCGACTCACCGGATGAAGTGCTGGCGGTGGCCCTCAATTACCTGGGGCGTGACCCGCGCAGCGCCAAGCCGGCTGACCTGGCCGCCGCCAGCGAGCTGTTGCTCAAGCTGCGACCCTACATCCGCAAGTTCCAGTCGCAGTCGGTGACCGACCTGGTGAACGGCAACCTGTGCCTGTCCCTCGGCTACAGCGGCGACATGACCCAGGCGCAACGGGCGGCAGACGCAGCCGGAAAAAAGGTCACGTTCGACTATCACATCCCCCGCGAGGGCACCACGGTGTGGATGGACACGATGGCAATCCCCGTCGATGCCCGGCATCCGGAGTACGCCTACGCGTTCATCAATTTCGTGATGCGCCCGCAGAACATGGCCGCCATCAGCAACTTCACCGGCTACCCCACCGCGAACGCCAAGGCGCGTCCCGAGGTGGATCCGGCGATGCGCAACAACCCGCAGATCTACCCGGATGAGGCCACGTTTGAGCGTCTGATCCCGGGAAAAGACATCCCCCAGGCGGACATGCGTGCACGCATGCGCGTATGGACCAAATTCAAGACCGCTACCGTCCAATGATCCCACTTCCAGAGGTACCCATGGCAACACGTCGCGAATTCATCAAACAGGTATCGGTGGTCGCCACCCTGGGCGCTGCCGTGTCCGTCGGGCTGGGCTCGCGCTGGGCACAGGCCGCCACCCAGGGCCACTGGTTCATGCCCGACGAAGGCGAAAAACATCAGCAGGCGTTCATTGCCTTTGGCGCGCAGGAGGCCATTCACGAGGACTTTACGCCCGACGTGCAAGCAGCCCTGGGCCGGATCGCCCGCGCCATCGCCCGTCACGAGCCGGTGACCGTGTTCTGTCGGGAAGAGGAGCGAGCGCTGGCTGAAGAAAAATGCGGCACCCGCAACACCACGTTTGTGGTCACCGAGCTGGATGACATCTGGATGCGCGACACCGGTGCCAATTTTGTCATCGATGGCCAGGGCGGGCTGGGCGCCGTGGATTTCAATTTCAACGGGTGGGGCAACAAACAGCAGCACGCCGAGGATGCGCAGGTGGCTGCCCTGGTCACCGAAGTCGCCGAGGCCCGGCCGATTCGCAGCGAACTGGTGGGCGAGGGCGGGGCTATCGAGGTGGATGGCCACGGCACCGGGATCATGACAGAGAGCAGCTGGATCAATGGCAACCGCAACCCCGGGTGGAGCAAGGCCGAGGTGGAGGCAGAGCTTAAGGCACGCCTGGGCCTGCGCAAGATCATCTGGCTGCCGGGCATCAAAGGCCAGGACATCACCGATGCCCACGTCGATTTTTATGCGCGCTTCGTCAAGCCGGGCGTGGTGATTGCCAACCTCGACACCGACCCCGAGTCCTATGATCACAAGGTCACGCTGGCGCACCTGGACATTCTCAAGCAGGCCACCGACGCAGACGGTCGGCCGCTGCAGGTGCACACCGTGTCGCCGCCGCTTAATCCGCGCAAGAGCCGTTTCAACCGGAACAATCCGGATTTTGCGCCGGGCTATATCAACTACTTTGTCATCAATGGGGCAGTGATTGCGCCCGAGTTCGGCGACAAGGTGGCCGACGCAAAAGCCTTTGAATTACTGTCCAGGCTCTACCCTGAGCGCGAGGTGGTGCAGCTCGATATCGATGCGATTGCGGCGGGTGGCGGCGGGATTCATTGTGTGACCAGTCACCAGCCGGCGGTTTAGGCGGGGGCACCCAGTGCCAGCTTCAGTTGACCGTATGCCTCGACCAACTGTGCCTGGGTAAAGCCCAGGTTCCTGCCGCTGGGGTTAGGCAAAACCCACACGCGGGAATGTCCGAGAGCATGCGGCTGCAACCCCCACGCAATGTCCCGCTGACCGCTCAACGCGCTGTACGCCGCCTTCCCCAGAAACGCGACAAACCGTGGCGCATAACGGGTGATCTTGCTTTCAAAACGCGCTGCCGCCGCCTTGAATTCATCCGCCGACAACTGATCCGCCCGGGCCGTAGGCCGCTCCACCATCGTGGTCAGCCCGCACTGATAATGCAGGATCGTGCGGTCGTTTTCCGGCTGCACTTCATGGGGCGTAAACCCGGCCAGGTGCAGGGTGCGCCAGAACCGGTTGCTCCTGCCCATGAAGTGATGCCCGGTGGCGGCGGCCTGCAGCCCCGGGTTTATCCCGCAAAAAATCACGGCGAGATTTTCGGCCAGAACATCGTCCAGTCCTTCCTTCATCCGCAGATGACCTGCACGGCACTGCGCGCGAGTGCGATCAGCTCGGCGTGAGGTTTGCCCGCCCGAGCGCGAATCGACAGGCTGTGCACCAAAGAGGCGGCGAGCACGGCGACGGCTGCCGGGTCTGCACCGCCTTTCAATTCACCGGCCTCGATGGCCGTGCGCAGGCGGGTTTCGAGATGGGCGTCGAGGGCGTCGAGGCGCTGCAACAGCACGGCGCGAATCTCGGCGTCCTCGACCGCTTCGGTGGTGGCGGTGCCGATGATAAAGCAGCCCCGTGGCTCGCCGTCCCCCGAAAAGTAGATCGACAACTGGCCTTCATACAGGTGCATCAGTGCGTCGGCCAAGCTCAGGCTCGGGTCGTCCAATGCCTCGTCGATGGCGGCTGACGCGAGGCCCCAATACTGCTCGAGCGCCTTGAGGTAGATCGCGTGTTTGTCGCCGAACGCCGCGTACAGGCTCGGCCGGTTCATCCCGGCAGCAGTGGCGATGCCGTCCAGTGAGGCGCCGGAATACCCCGTACTCCAGAACACCCCGAGGGCTTTTTGCAGCGCCGTTTCAGGGTCGTAGGCGCGCGGGCGGCCACGGCCTTTTGCCTCTGTGATCTTTTTTTGTGCCATGACGTACAAAAATCCTTGAGTAGAGGTGGGTGGGCCGATATTCTTGCATCATCGCATAAAATTAAAGCCTCAGAAATCCCGGGCTCAGTAAAGGTGATTCGATCATGAGCAGAGCGTTGGAAAACACGACCCGCACACCCTGGCGTTCACTGTTGATGGTGGGCTTTCCGGTACTCGTGGCCGCGGCGGGGTATGTGTATTACCTGAAGGATGCGCCCTATGTATCCACCGATAACGCCTATGCCCGGGTGGCGAAGGCGTCGGTCAATGCGCGGGTGTCCGGGCAGGTGGTCGAGATCGCCGTGGAAGACAACCAGGCGGTGCGCAAAGGGCAGGTGTTGTTGCGGATCAACCCCGAGCCGTTCCAGGTGGCGGTTGACCGTGCTCAGGCCCAATTGAGCGTGGCGCGCTTGCGCATTGAAGGCCTCAAGGCCAGCTACCGGCAACAGCAGGCGGAACTGCAAGCGGCTAGGGAGTCGGCGGGTTTCGACCAGAAGGAATTCGCCCGTAAAAAGGCCCTGGTGGCTACCGAGTTCGTGTCTCAGGCCGTGTTTGAACGAGCGGACACCGACTTGAAAGTCGCCCGGCAACGCGTCGCGTCCATCGAGCAGCAGCTCGCCAATACGGTGGTGGCCTTGAACGGCAATCCAGACATTGAAATCGACCGCCATCCCGCGATTCGCGAGGCCCAGACGCAGCTCGATGAAGCGCAACTCTACCTTTCGTACGCGACGGTGTATGCGCCCGACGATGGCGTCGTCGCCAAGGTGGATGACGTGCAGGTCGGTGACTACCTGAACAGCGGCGCGCCGGCCTTCGCCTTGCTGTCGCCCCGTCGCACCTGGGTTGAAGCCAACTTTCGCGAGCCCCAGATGACCCATATGCGGGCCGGCCAGCAGGCAACCGTCAGGCTCGACACGTACCCGGACCATCCCTTCAAGGCCCACATCACCAGCCTGAGCCCGGGCGCCGGCGCCGACTTCGCCTTGCTGCCGCCGGAGAACGCCACCGGCAACTGGGTCAAGGTGGTCCAGCGGGTGCCTGTGCGCCTGGAACTGGATGACGCCAGCGCCGACTTGCCGCTGTTCTCCGGCACCAGCGCCACCGTAACCGTTGATACCAGGACCGGCCCATGAACAGCGCACTCACCCTCAGGTTCACGGCGTTGCTGGTGACCTGGCTGCAGGCGGTCAACGTGTCGCTGCCGAACTCGGCCCTCAGGTTTATCCAGGGCAGTTTGTCGATGACGGACGATGAGGCGGGGTGGATCTTCACCTCGTACCTGGCCGCCAGCGCGATCACCTTGCCGGTGGCCCAGTGGCTCGCCGCGCGCTTCGGTGTGAAGGCGGTTTACCAGGCGGCGATAGCGATCTTCGCCGTCGGATTGCTGCTCGCGACCGGGGCAACCACCTCGCTGCAATTCGTCGGCGCCCGGATAATCCAGGGGGCCGCCAGCGGCGTATTGGCACCGCTGTCGATGGCCATCGCCCTGGAGACATTGGCCGCGCAAAAGCGGCCAACATTCGGCCCGCTGTGGACGGCCATCGGGCTGCTGGGCATCGTCAGCGGCCCGGCGATTGGCGGCTGGATCAGCGAGCATTTCGGCTGGCGCTGGATGTTTTACGCCAGCCTGCCGCTGTTGGCCTACGCCGTATTGATCGTGGCGTTGTTGCAACCCGAGAAGAAAGCCAACAGCGCGCCGGCCTTTGATTTTGCAGGTTTCGCCAGCTTTACCCTCGGCGTGATCGGCCTGCAAATGCTCCTCGACCGGGGCCAGCGCCTGGAGTGGTTCGACTCGCCCGAAATCTGGCTGGAAGCGGCCGCCAGCGCCCTGGGATTTTACCTGTTCGCCGCGCACCGATTCACGTCCAGTACGCACTTCATCAGCAAGGGGTTATTGCGCGACCGCAACTTCGTGCTGTCGACCATCATCTTCTTCGCGGTCGGTTTCGTGCTGCTGCCGACCATGGCGATGACCTCGCCGATGCTGGACGAACTGCTCGGCTTCCCGCCGGACACCACAGGCTTCCTCACCATCCCCCGTGGCGTGGGTCTGCTGGGTGCGTTCTGGCTGATGAACCGCGTGCCCGGGCACCTGGATGGCCGCCCGTTCGTGGTCGCCGGTATCGCCGTGGTGATCTACGCCAACCACTCGATGCTCGGTTATTCGCCGTTGATGGATGGCTGGCCGGTGGCGCTGGCCGGCGCGATCCAGGGGGCGGGCCTGGGCCTGCTGATGCCGGCACTTTCCCGGGTGGCGTTCAGCACCCTCGCACCCACATTGCGCCCTGAAGGCAGCGGGCTGTTCAACCTGTCCCGGGTCTACGGCAGCACCCTCGGCGTGGCGGTGGTGCAGTGGTTCTTCTTCAACAATACCCAGGCGATGCACGTGGCGCTGGCCAGCCACCTGACCGTGCAGGCGGTCCCGGCATCGACGTCCCTGGCCGGGCTCGGTGCGCTCAACGAAGCCATCACCGGCCAGGCCGCCTTCATCGCGGTGCTCGGCCAATTCAAGATTCTGCTGTGGGCGATGCTGGTGGTGAGCCCGCTGGTTCTGCTGCTGCGTAAACCTGTCACGACCCACTAGTTTTCCGGAGTGTGCCAAATGAAACCCCATGGGCTTGTTATCACGGCCGTTATGACCCTGTCCGCCTGTTCTGTCGGCCCGGACTATAAGGCGCCGTCCGTTACCGCTTCGCAGCACTATGACGTGCAGGCGGAACAGCGCGTTTCGTTCAACCAGAAGGTGAGCGTCGACTGGTGGTCGACCTTTCATTCCCACACGCTGGACCGCGTCATGCGCCGGGCGATTGCCGGCAACCTTGAGCTGGCGGCGGCGGCGGACGCCACGTTGCGCCAGGCGGCCGCGTCGGTGGCGGCGGCGGAAGGTGCGCTTTTCCCGCAGGTGGAGTTCGCTGCTCAGGCGGGCCGCCAGCGCGTGCATAACGCCGCCCGGCCCGCGGTGACGAACTTCTACGGCGTCGGCCCGCAGGTCAGCTTCGACCTCGACGTATTCGGCGGTAACCAGCGCCGGGTCGAGCAACAGCAAGCGTTTGCCGATCTCCAGCAACACCGCTTCGAAGCGGCCTACCTCACGCTGACGGGCGACGTCGCCAGCCAGGCGTTGTTGATGGCCTCGGCCACTGCGCAGATGGAAGCGGTGCAGACCTTGCTCGCCACCGACGCAAAAAACCTCGAACTGGTGCGCGCCGCGCAACACAGCGGCGCGGCGACGCAGCTCGATATTTCCCTGGCCGAAACGCGGCTGGCGCAGGACCGCACGCTGTTGCCGCCACTGGCCCAGCAGCGCGATGCGGCGCGGCATGCGCTGTCGATCCTGGCCGGCAAGGGGCCGGCGGATTGGCGTGCGCCGGACTTCAACCTGGCTGAATTTGCCTCGGCCACCACACTGCCCGTCAGCCTGCCGTCCGAACTGGCCCACGACCGCCCGGACGTGCAGCAAGCCGAAGCCGAACTGCACGCCGCCAGTGCGGCGGTCGGCGTAGCCACTGCCAATCTCTATCCCCATGTTGAGCTTTCCGCCTCCCTGGCCCAGGCCGCGTCGGGCAACGGAGGTGCAGCACTCTGGGGGTTCGCCGCCGGGCTGGCGGGCCCGATCTTCGACGGCGGCACCCGCAAGGCCGAGCGTCAAGCGGCGGTGGAGGGCTACAACGCCGCGCTCGCCCACTATCAGCAGACCGTCATCCAGTCCTTCGGCCAGGTCGCAGACACCTTGCAGGCGATCAACCACGACGCCGAGGAATACCAGGCGCAGACCGCTGCGCTACAGGCCGCCGACAACAGTTTGCGCCTGAACCAGCACGCCTATGGAGCAGGGGAGAACGGCTTGCTGCAAGTGCTGGAGGCACAACGCGCCTATGAGCAGGCGCTGCTCGGGCAGATCCGGGCGAGCACCGCCCGACACCTCGACACCGTGCGCCTGTTCGTGGCGCTCGGCGGTCGCTCGGTCAACGATTTCAAACGCTAGTGGAGTAAAAAAATGAGCTATTACGATGCCCTTCGCGATACCCGTTTTCCTTTGCAGCATGGCGCGGGCGCGATGCCGGCGGTGGGGTTCGGCACACTGTTCAGGGACCTGACGGCTACCACCCAGGCCGTCACGGAAGCGTTGGAGGCGGGCTTTCGGCATTTCGATTGCGCCGAGCGGTATGGCAACGAGGCGCAGGTGGGGGCGGCGCTTCACGACGCTATGGCGGCCGGTAAAGTCCGGCGTGAGGAACTGTTCATCACCACCAAGCTGTGGAACAACAACCATCGGCCCGAGCGGGTGGTGCCGGCGTTTGAGGCCAGTTGCCGCAGGCTTCGGGTGGATGTGATCGACTGCTACATGATCCATACGCCGTTTGCGTTTCTGCCGGGTGACGAGCTGCATCCACGGGACGCGTTTGGGCATGTGCTGTATGACTCGGGTGTGACGCTGATCGAGACGTGGCGGGTGCTTGAGCGGTTGGTGGATGAGGGGCGCTGCAAGTCCATCGGGTTATCGGACATCACCCTGGAAACGTTGCGGGAGCTGGTGGCGGTGGCGCGGATAAAACCGGCGGTGGTGCAGGTTGAGTCACATCCCTATTTGCCCGAATGGGAGTTGCTGGAGTTCTGCAAACAGCACGGGATTGTGGTGCTGGCGTTTGCGCCGCTGGGGCATGGGATGAGGCCGCGGGTGCTGGATGAACCGGTGATTACCACGATTGCGCGGCGGGTGCAGAAGACGCCGGCTCAGGTTGCGCTGGCGTGGTCGGTGCAGCGTGGGGTGGCGTTTTTGACGTCCTCGGTGACGCCGGCGCGGATTCAGGAGGATGCGGATATTTCCACATTGCCTCAGGCGGCGATGCGTGAGATCGAGAAGGACATCACGACCCGGGTGCGTTTTAATCCGGTGATGGATACCGGGGTGTTGGGGTTTATTTCGCGGGAGAAGTTTTGAGTTCAATCGGGGGGGAGGGGGGCATATCCGTTATTTAGGTAACGGCTACTTATGGTTTCGCTCTTACAGCGACTCACTTTGGAAAAGCCCCAAAGTAAGCAAAAGGCTCTGCCCCGCCTGTCGGCACCTCGCCTAGGCTCGGTGTTCCCTCACTCCGGCATTGCTCCGCGGGCCGCCGCGACGGGGCGTCCCTGCCCCGTCGCGGCTAAACCGGCGTCCTGCCGGTTTACCCGCTCCTCAATACCTGCGTTCGGCCTCGGGCTGAATGGGGCAGTCAGAGCCAGATCAAGATCAAAAGCAAGAGCACAGCGGCCTACAGGCCGGCTTGAGTGGTAGAAGCCACAGCAAAAGCAAAGCGAAAACCAAATCTGAAGCGGATGCAGCTCTGCTTTTCTGTGGGAGCTGGCTTGCCTGCGATGCAGACACCTCGGTCTTTCAGGTACACCGAGGCGATGCTATCGCAGGCAAGCCAGCTCCCACATTTGACCGTGCCCGCTGTAGCTTTTGATCTTGATGTTGCCTTTGCTTCACACCACTCAAGCCGGCCTGTAGGCCGCTGTGCTGTTGATCTGCTTTTGATCTTGATCTTAGGCGCCCCGTTAAACCACGCTGGCCGAACGCAGGTAGTACGGAGCGGGTAAACCGGCAGGACGCCGGTTTAGCCGCGACGGGGCAGGGACGCCCCGTCGCGGCGGCCCGCGYAGTAATRCCGGAGTGAGGGCACACCGAGCGTGAGCGAGGTGCCGAGTGGTGGGGCAAGAGCCTTTTGGTTACTTTTGGCTGGGCCGGCATTCCGGCTCTTTTCAAAAGTGACCCGCTGTAAGAGCGGAACCCATACCAGCCATAACCGAAGAAACGGATATGCCCCCAATCACCCACCCTTACCCAACAACGCCCGAGCAAACTCATCAGACGCAATAAAGTCCATGGCCTTGCGCAACTCGCAAGCCGCCTCAGCACCAAACACCTCATCAAACCGCACCGCCATTTGCCGAGACACTACCCGCGCCTCCTCGTACTTGCGCTGCCCCGCGTCGGTCAACAGCACCCGCCGGCTGCGACGATCCAGCTCGTCCACCTGCAACACCACCAACCCGTCCCGCACCAGCGGCTTGAGCGTATGCCCCAGGGCCGAAAGGTCCATCACCAACGAATGCGCCAGGTCGCGCATTTTGGGCGCGTCACCCTGGGCGATGTGGTTCATCAGCGAATACTGGGTAGCCTTCAGGCCAAACGGCACAAACGCTTCGTCATAGATCTGCGCCATGCGACGGGACGCGCGACGCACGGCTCCGTTGGAGCAGGTGCTGGGGCTATTCAGGGTGGGCGGTGCGCATTTCACAGGCGGGTCACTCGCTACAGGCCAAGGGTTAACCGAACGTTAATCCGGCAAGATGAATATTGACACATGTAGCAACAAATTAGTTGCGTATGCCTCTAAACGCTATATCGTGGCATATGCCTCTATTTTGACCGGATGTCAGTGCAGTTGGCCCGGATCACAGACGGGCGGGGCAGGAGGGAAGCGCTGTTTGGTACCTCCTTCAGTCATCAACTTCCTGTCTGGATCAGACCTATGCTCAACCTTGTGCGCATCGCATTGCGGCGCCCCTATACCTTCCTGGTATTGGCTATTTTCATTCTGATTGTGGGCCCGCTCGCGGCCTGGCGTACCCCGACCGACATCTTCCCCGAAATTCGCATCCCCGTGATTGCCGTGATCTGGCAGTACACCGGCTTGCCTCCGGACCAGATGGCCGGCCGTATCACGTCGCCCTTCGAGCGGGTGCTGACCACCACGGTCAATGACATCCGCCATATCGAGGCGCAGTCGCTGAACGGCTTCGGCATCGTCAAGGTGTACTTCCAGCCGGGGGTCAATATCAGTACGGCCAACGCACAGGTGACCTCGGTGTCCCAGGCCATCCTGCGCCAACTGCCGCCCGGTACCACACCGCCGCTGGTGCTCAATTACAGCGCCTCGACGGTGCCGATCGTGCAACTGGCGTTGTCCGGCAAAGGGCTCACCGAGCAGCGGCTGGGCGATCTGGGCCTCAACACCGTGCGTCTGATGCTGACCACGGTGCCCGGTGCCGCGCTGCCGTACCCGTTCGGCGGCAAGACGCGCCAGGTGCAGATCGACCTCGATTCGGCGCGAATGCAGGCGCGGGGCCTCTCGGCGCAGGACGTGGCCAACGCCCTGGCCACCCAGAACCTGATCACCCCGGTGGGCACGCAAAAGATCGGCAGTTATGAGTTCAACCTGCAACTGAACAACTCGCCGACGGATTTCCACGACCTGGAAAACCTGCCGATCAAGACCGCCGACGGCACCACCGTATTGATTCGTGACGTGGCCACGGTGCGGGACGGCAACCCGCCGCAGACCAACATCGTGCACGTCAACGGCAACCGTTCCGTGCTGCTGCCGGTGCTCAAGACCGGTTCGGCCTCGACCCTCGGGGTGATCGCCGGCATCAAGGACAAACTGGCCGACAACAAGGGCGCCTTGCCGCCCAACCTGAATATCGACCTGATCGGCGACCAGTCGCTGTTCGTGCGTTCGGCCATCAGCGGTGTGGCCCGGGAAGGGGTGATTGCAGCGGCACTGACCAGCCTGATGATCCTGTTGTTCCTCGGCAGTTGGCGCTCCACGGTGATCATCGCCACGTCGATTCCGCTGGCGATTCTGTCGTCGATTGCCACGCTGTCGGCGCTCGGTGAAACCCTCAACATCATGACCCTCGGCGGCCTGGCACTGGCCGTGGGGATTCTGGTGGACGACGCCACGGTGACCATCGAAAACATCAACTGGCACCTGGAGCAGGGCAAGCCGGTGGAGACGGCGATCCTCGACGGTGCGTCGCAGATCGTCACGCCGGCGTTCGTCTCCTTGCTGTGTATCTGCATCGTGTTTGTGCCGATGTTTTTCCTGGAAGGCGTGGCGCGTTTCCTGTTTGTGCCGATGGCGGAAGCAGTGATCTTCGCGATGATCGCCTCGTTCATCCTCTCGCGAACCCTGGTGCCGACCCTCGCCAATTACCTGCTCAAACCGCATGAACACCATGCGGACGGTACGCCGGTGGTGGCGCCATCGAGCAACCCGCTGGTGAAGTTCCAGCGCGGGTTCGAGCGCCAGTTCGAGGCGTTTCGCGGGGTTTACCACGGTGCGCTGGAAAGTGCCTTGCATCACCGCCGTATCGTGGTGATTGCGATGCTGGCGTTTGTCGCCGTGTCGTTTGCGCTGGTGCCGTTCCTGGGCCGCAACTTTTTCCCTGAGGTGGATTCCGGGCAGATCCTGCTGCATGTGCGGGCGCCGATCGGCACGCGGGTGGAGAGCAATGCGCGGCTGGTCTCGCAGATCGAAGACACCCTCCACAAGGTGATCGAGCCGCAGGAACTGGCGGCCATCGTCGACAACATCGGCCTGGCCATCAGCGGGATCAACGTCGCCTACAACAACACCGGCACCGTTGGCTCCCAGGACAGCGACATCCAGATCAGCCTGAAAGAGGGCCATCGCCCCACCGCCGACTACATGCGCGAACTGCGTGAACGACTGCCTCGTGAATTCCCGAATGCGGTGTTCTCGTTCCCGGCCTCCGACATCGTCGGGCAGATTCTCAACTTCGGTTCTTCCGCGCCGGTGGATGTGCAAATCGCCGGGAATAACCTGCCGGCCAACTTCACCTATGCCAGCACCTTGCTGCGGGACATTCGCCGGGTGCCGGGCGTGGTGGATGCGCGTATCCAGCAGTCACGGCAACTGCCCACGTTCAAGATTGATGTGGACCGCACGCAAGCGCAGTTGGTGGGCCTGAACGAACGCGATGTGACCAACAGCCTGGTGGTCAACCTGGCGGGTTCCAGCCAGGTGGCGCCGACTTTCTGGCTCAACCCGGCCAACGGCGTGTCGTACCCGATTGTGATGCAAACCCCGCAGTACGGCCTCGACACACTGGCGGCCCTGCATAACCTGCCGTTGAGCGGCAGCGCCGGTGCAGCGTCAGACCAGACCCTGGGCGGCCTGGCCTCCATCGAGCGCACTCACAGCAACTCGGTGGTGACCCAGTCGGATATCCAGCCGGTGGTGGAAGTATTGACCGCGATCCAGGGCCGCGACCTCGGTGCGGTGGCGGCGGACATCCAGAAGATCATCGCCGCCCACGCCAGCGAGGTGCCCACCGGTTCCAAGGTGCTGTTGCAGGGCCAGGTGCAAACCATGAACGCGGCCTTCAGCGGCCTGCTGTTTGGCCTGCTCGGCGCGGTGGTGCTGATCTACCTGCTGATCGTGGTCAACTTCCAGTCCTGGGCCGACCCGTTCGTGATCATCACCGCCTTGCCGGCGGCGCTCGCAGGCATTGTGTGGATGCTGTTTGTCACCCACACGCCGCTGTCGGTGCCGGCCTTGACCGGGGCGATCATGTGCATGGGCGTGGCCACCGCCAACGCCATCCTGGTGGTGAGTTTCTGCCGTGAGCGGCTCGCGGTGCACGGTGATGCGGTGCAGGCGGCCCTTGAAGCCGGCTTCACCCGTTTGCGCCCCGTACTGATGACCGCCATTTCAATGATCATCGGCATGGCGCCGATGGCCCTGAGCCTGGGGGAGGGCGGCGAACAGAACGCCCCGCTGGGCCGTGCGGTCATCGGCGGGCTGGCCTTCGCCACCATTGCCACGTTGTTCCTGGTTCCGCTGATTTTCAGTCTTGTGCACGGGCGGCGTCAGCACGCCACGCTTGCGACCACCGCCACTCAAGGGGTTTGACATGTCCATTTCCGTTTCCAATCCGGGTTCACCCCGCCGTAAATCCCGTGGTCTGCTCTGGCTGGTGCTGGGGCTGGTGGTGCTGGTTGCCGTGGTAGTATTCGGCATCGGCGTACGCGCCAGCGAATCCCGCGATCTGAAAACCTGGACCGACGCCCAGGCCTTGCCCAGCGTGATCCTGATCACCCCGAGCGTGCAGCCCCAGGGCCCGGTGCTGAACCTGCCGGGACGCCTCGAGGCGTACTCCCGGGCGTCGATCTTTGCCCGGGTCAATGGCTACCTCAAGACCTGGAACGTCGACATCGGCGACCACGTGAAGGCCGGGCAACTGCTGGCCGAAATCGACACGCCGGAGCTCGATCAGCAACTGCTGCAAGCCAAGGCCGTACTGGCTTCGGCCCAGGCCGACGAGTCGCTGGCACAAACCACCGCCAAGCGCTGGCAGGCGATGCTTGCGTCGGACTCGGTGTCGCGCCAGGACGTGGATGAGCGCACCGGCGACCTGACCGCCAAGCAGGCCAAAGTGGTCGCGGCCAAGGCCAACGTCGACCAGTTGATTGCCACCAAGGGCTTCCAGCGCCTGACCGCGCCGTTCGCCGGCGTGGTCACTGCGCGCTCCACCGATGTGGGGGCGTTGATCAGTGCCGGTGGCGCCACCGGCAAAGAGCTGTTCGCGGTCTCTGACGTCAGCCGCCTGCGGGTGTATGTGCAGGTGCCCCAATCGTCAGCGCCGCAGATCCAGGTGGGCACCGTGGCGCGTCTGAGCGTGCCGGAATATCGCGGTGAAACCTTCACCGCCAAGGTGATCGCCACCGCCGATGCCGTGAATGCCGCGTCCGGCAGCACCCTGGTGCAACTGCTGGTGGACAACCCCGGCAGCCGCCTGTTGCCGGGCGCCTACACCAGCGTGCAATTCACCTTGCCGGTGCAGACCGACGTGCTGCGCCTGCCCGCCAGTGCTCTTGTGTTCGATGACAAGGGCATGCGCGTGGCGACCCTTGATGGGAACAATCACGTGCACTTCAAGACCGTGACCATTGCCCGGGACTTCGGCGACAGCGTGGAAATCGGCAGTGGCCTGGCTGCCACCGACCGGGTGATCGACACCCCGCCCGACGGCCTGGCCGACGACGATTCGGTGCAACTGGCCGCCAACACCCCAGAGGCCAAACCCCATGGCTAAGCGCACTTGCCTAGTATTGGCCGCCACCCTGGGCCTGGGCGCCTGCCACCTTGCGCCGCCGTTGGATGTGCCAGAGGTGCCCGTGGCCGCGCAGTTTCACACCCAGGGGCCGTGGACCGTCGGCACGCCGAACGACCAAGCGAGCCGCGACGGTTGGTGGCACATCTACAAGGACCCGCAACTGGATGGCATGGAGCAGCAGTTGCTGCAAAACAACCCGGACTTGAGTGCGGCGCTGGCTCACTATTCCCAGGCCCAGGCGTTCGTGGCCCAGGCGCAATCCGGGCTGTTTCCGAAGATATCGGGGTTCGGCAATGCCCAGCGCATTCGTCAGTCCGACACCCGGCCACTGCGCGCAACCACGCCGCCGAATGTCTACGATTCCGGGACCCTGGGCGTGGAGGTGGACTATGAAGTCGACCTGTGGGGCCGTGTGCGCGACACCGTGGCCGCCGGCACCAGCGATGCCCAGGCCGCCAAGGCCGACCTGGCTTCGGTGCGCTTGAGCTTGCAGGCGCAGTTGGCCGACAGCTACATCCGCCTGCGTGGCATCGACCGGCAAGACCAGTTGCTGCAGCAAACCAGCGACGCCTATGCCAAGGCCTTGAGCCTGACCGAAGGCCTGCACGGCGGTGGCATCGTTTCCGGCCTCGACGTGGCGCGGGCGCGTACCCAACTGTCGACAGTCAAATCCCAACTGAGCCAGAACCTGGTGCAGCGTGCGGTGCTCGAACATTCGATAGCGGCGATGCTGGGTGAATCCGCATCGACCTACACGATTGCCCCCAGCGTTGCGGATATCGCCTTGCCCGGCGTGCCCACCGGTGTACCGTCTACGCTGTTGCAGCGTCGGCCGGACATTGCCGCCGCTGAACGCCGGATCGCCTCGGCCAACGCACGCATAGGCGTGGCCAAAGCCGCCTGGTTCCCGGCGGTTACCCTGAGTGCCCAGGGCGGTTTCCAGAGCGACGAGTTCGCGCATTTGCTGAGCGCGCCCAACCTGTTCTGGGCCATTGGCCCGTCGCTGGTGGGGACAATCTTTGACGGCGGCGCGCGCCAGGCCGGGGTCGACAGTGCCAAGGCGGCCACCGATGAAGCCGCGGCCAAGTACCGTGGTGTAGTGTTGACCGCGTTCGAGCAGGTAGAGAACAACCTGTCGATCATTTCGGGGCTCGACACCGCCCTGGTAGACCAGCGGGACGCGGCGGCTGCGGCGCAGTACGCCGAGGACTTGTCACTGGCGCGGTATCGCCAGGGCGGCGCGGCGTACCTGGATGTGGTGACGGCGCAAGTGGCGTCGTTGCAGGCACAGCGAACGGTGCTGGATCTACAGACTCAACAGTTAAGTGCCAACGTAGGGCTGATCAAAGCATTGGGTGGCGGCTGGAACCTGGCCCAGTTGGCCGACACCTCGCAATTGAACCCCAAGGAGTAATAAGCATGACTGATTACGTACCGCCAAAAGTCTGGACCTGGAAGACCCAAAACGGCGGCACCTTCGCCAGTATCAACCGGCCCATCTCGGGTGCGACCCACGACAAGGAATTGCCGGTAGGTCGTCATCCGTTGCAGCTGTATTCCCTGGCAACGCCCAATGGCCAAAAGGTCACGATCCTGCTGGAAGAACTGTTGGCCCTGGGGCACACGGGGGCGGAATACGATGCGTGGTTGATCAAGATCGGCGACGGTGACCAGTTCGGCAGCGGCTTTGTCGGGGTCAATCCGAACTCGAAGATTCCCGCATTGCTGGACCGCAGCGGGCCCAAGCCGATTCGGGTGTTCGAATCCGGGGCGATCCTGCAGTACCTGGCCGAGAAGTTCGGCGCGTTCCTGCCCATCGAGCCTGCGGCCCGTGCCGAGTGCCTGTCGTGGTTGTTCTGGCAAATGGGCAGCGCGCCTTACCTGGGCGGTGGTTTCGGGCATTTCTACGCCTACGCACCGACCAAGATCGAATACGCCATCGACCGTTTCGCCATGGAAACCAAGCGTCAACTGGACGTACTGGACAAGCAGTTGGCCGAGCGCGAATACATCGCCGGCGACGAGTACACCATTGCCGACATGGCGATCTGGCCGTGGTACGGCGGCCTGGTGAAAGGCCGCTTGTATGAGGGTGGAGAGTTTCTCTCGGTACAGGATTACACGCACGTGCTGCGTTGGGCCGATGCCATCGAAGCGCGGCCTGCGGTGCAGCGTGGGCGCCGGGTCAACCGCGTTTCGGGCGAGCCGTCAGAGCAACTGCGCGAGCGTCATGACGCGTCGGACCTCGACTGACCCCAGCGCTCCCTGTGGCGAGGGAGCTTGTTCCCTCACCACAGGTGTCAGCGGCGCCGTCACGGCGTTCCCACTTGGCGATCACCAGCGGTGCCAGGGCATTGCCCAGCACATTCAACGCGGTGGTCGGCATTTCCATCAGGCGATACACCCCGGCGATAAAGGCGATGCCCTCCAATGGCAAGCCCGCACTCGCCAGGGTCGCCGACAAGATCACGAACATGAACCCCGGCACCCCGGCCGCGCCCTTGGACGTCAGCACCATGGTCACCACCAGCAGTGCCTGGTCGCCAAGGCTCAGGTCGATGCCATACAACTGCGCCACAAACAAGGTGCCGATCCCCAGGAACAGCGACGCACCGTCCAGGTTGAACGAATACCCCACCGGCACCACAAAGCTCACCAGCGAAGGCGGCACGCCGTAGGTTTCGAGCTTCTTCATCAGTTGCGGCATCACCGCCGCGGAGCTGGCCGTGGAAAACGCCAGGATCAGCTCATCCTTGATATGCCGCATCAGCGCAAACAGGTTGATCCCGCACAGCCGCGCCACCAGGTTGAGCACCACCAGCACGAAGAACGCGATGGACACGTAGCTGACCATGATCAACTTGGCCAACGGCAACAGCGAGCTGAAACCGAAGTTGGCCACGGTGACCGCGATCATCCCGAACACGCCAATGGGCGAGTAGGCCATGATCATCGACGTCACCTTGAACATCGCCTCCGACACCCCGCGCAGCACGGCAATCACCGGGTCCTTGCGTTCGGCCGGCAAACGCGAAACCCCCAGGCCAAACATCACCGCAAAGAACAGCACCGAGAGCAAGCTGCCCTGGGCCATGGCGTTGACCACGTTGTCCGGGATGATCCCGACGATGATCTGCCCCAGGCTGTGGCCACCGCCGGCGCTGCTGGTGGGCAAGGTCATTGCACTGGCTTGCAGGCTGGACAACTCGGTGCCGGCGCCGGGCTTGAGCAGGTTGCCCATCACCAGCCCGACGATGATCGCCAGGGTGGTGATGCAGAAGAAATAGCTCAGGGACTTGACCCCGATGCGCCCCAGGGACTTGCCGTCACCGTGCCCGGCAATGCCCACCACCATGCAGGAAAACACGATGGGTACGACGATCATCTTCATCAGCTTGATAAAGATATCGCCCGCCGGTTGCAGCAGGTTTTCAATCAGCCATGGCCGGGATTCGGGGAAACGGTGCAGCAGGGCGCCGATGGCGATGCCGGCGAGCAAACCGATCAGGATCTGCCAGACCAGCGCGATGCGGGGCGTATGCATGGGAATGCCTCATTTATATCAATGATTATGAGTGTTGTTCTAGGCAGTCAGTGAGCGGCCATCCGTGGCCGCCGGGTGGGGCGGGAATCCGTCAGCGCAATCGATGGCACGCTTCATTCAGGCGACGGCAACCTTCTTCAATCACGTCAAGGGAACTGGCAAACGACAGGCGGATATACGGCGACATGCCGTACGCCGCACCACTCACCGTCGCCAGGCCGTGTTCACGCAGCAGGTGCTCGGCCAGTTGGGTGTCGCTGGTGATCCGTTCGTCGTGCCCGGTGGTTTTACCCATCAACCCGGCGACGTTGGCGAACACGTAGAACGCGCCGTCGGGCGGGGTGAAGGTCACGCCGGGAATGTCGTTCAACAAGCTCAGCATGCGTTCGCGACGTTGCTGGTACACCTCGCGCATCCCGGCGATAGGCGCCTGGTCGCCGGCGAATGCGGCCACCGCAGCGGCCTGGCTGAGGGAGCTGGGGCACGTGGTGGTTTGCGAGAGCAACTTGGCAATGGCTGCGATCAGCCAGGCCGGGCCGGCCCCGAAACCCAGGCGCCAGCCGGTCATGGCGTAGCCCTTGGAGGCGCCGTTGACGATCAGCGTGCGCGGCTTCAAGTCCGGTGCGAGTCGGGTCAGCGATACATGCCGTGCCTCGTCGTAGACGAAGTGCTCGTAGATCTCGTCGGCCATGATCAACACGTGGGGATGACGGCGCAGCACTTCGGCCAGCGCGAGCAGTTCGGCCTCGTTGTACACCGCGCCGCTGGGGTTGTTCGGGCTGTTGAGGATCACCCATTTGCTGCGCGGGGTGATCGCCTGTTCGAGGGCGTGTGGCGAGAGTTTGAAACCCAGTGATTCGTCGCCGGGGATGATCACCGGCGTCGCGTCATTCAGCCGCGCGATGTCCGGGTACGACACCCAATACGGCGTGTGCACGATGACCTCATCGCCGCGATTCAGGGTCGCCGCCAGGGCGTGATAAATGATGTGTTTGCCACCGCAGCCGGCGACCACTTCGTCGAGGCCGTAGTCCAGCTGGTTATCGCGTTTCAGCTTGAGGCAGATGGCCTGGCGCAGGGCGAGGGTGCCGGTGGTGGCGGTGTAGTGAGTGTCGCCGCTGTGCATTGCGGCGCTGGCGGCTTCGAGGATATGCGCCGGGGTATCGAAGTCCGGCTCGCCCACGGTGAAGTTGACGATGTCCCGGCCCTGGGCGCGCAGTTCGGTGACCAGCGCGTTGGCCGCGATGCTCGGGGAGGGCGCAATGCCCAGCACCCGGTCCGACAGAAATGCAGTGCTCATGATGATCCCCTTCAATCCGCCAGGCCGGCCTGTTTCAAGACCTTGTCCATCCAGCTCTGGCGCACCGCACCGGTGGCGATTTCGGCTTTCACTTCTTCTTCATGGGCGGCGTGTTGGGCGGCCTTGCGCAGCACCTCGGCGGCGTCGGCCTGGGAGAAGGCGACCAGGCCGTCTTCGTCGCCCACCAGCAAATCCCCCGGGTTGATCAACATGCCGCCGATGGACACCGGCACATTCACCTCGCCCGGGCCGGTCTTGTAAGGGCCGCAATGCACCACGCTGCGGGCGTAGCAGGGGGTGTCCTCGAAGCTCGCGACATCCCGAATCGCCCCGTCAATCACAAACCCCACGCAGCCGCGTTGCTGGGCGTAGAGCTTGACCAGCTCGCCGATCACCGCGTTGTTGGTGTCGCCCTGGGCGTCCACCACCAGCACGTGGCCCGGCTGCAGCATGCTCATGGCCTTGTAGATCAGCAGGTTGTCGCCGGGGCGGGTTTTCACCGTGAGCGCGGTGCCCACCAGCTTGCCGGTGCGGTTGTAGCGGTTCAGCCCCCGGGCGCCGATGTGCCGGCCGAGGTTGTCGCTGATGTGCGGGGTGACCACCTGGGCAAACGCTTCAAGCACCTCGGCAGAAGCCAGGGGCGGGTTGGGCAGGATGCGGGAACCGGGCAAGGACATGGCGTATCTCCGATTGATCTTGTTGGACTGTGGCTAGATCTTAGGAGCGATGAACATACAGTTTTAGCGATATTTTATTATCTGATAGGATCGCTTTTTCTCATGGGAGGTGGCCGATGATCACGTTCAAGCAAATCGACGCGTTGTACTGGATTGCCGAGTTGGGCAGTTTCGAGGCCGCGGCGAACAAGCTGAATATGTCGCAGTCGGCGATTTCCAAGCGCATCCAGGAGCTGGAAGAAACCTTCGATGTGCAGGTCTTCGACCGCAGCAAGCGCAATGCGCGGTTGACCGAAAAAGGCGCCGAGCTGCTCGACTACGGCAAGGACCTGCTGGAGCGCCGTGACTACCTGCTGGAGCGGGTCAGCGCCCGGGAAGTGCTGGTGCGCAGGTTTCGCCTGGGGGTCACCGAGCTGACCGCATTGACCTGGTTGCCCGCCCTGGTCGAAGCGCTGCGCGAGGCTTATCCCAAGGTGCAGATCGAGCCGTCGGTGGAGTTGAGCAGCGAGCTGTTTCGCAAACTGGAAAGTGATCAACTGGACCTGGTCATCGTGCCCGATGCCTACAGTGATTCGCGGTTCCTGAGTACGCCGCTGGGCAGTGTGGAGAATGCCTGGATGTGCGTGCCCGGGCTGATCCCTGACAACGACCCGGTCAGCCTCGGGGTGCTGGCGGACTACACCGTGCTGACCCAGGGCTCGCAGTCGGGCACCGGCTTGACCTACGAGCGTTGGCTGGCGGCCCACGAGGTGCAGCTGCCCCGCACCCTGACCAGCCATAACCTGCTGGTTCAGGTGGGCCTGACCCTGTCAGGCGTGGGCGTGAGCTACCTGCCCACGGCCTGCCTTTCACACCTGGTAGAGGCGGGGGCATTGCGGGTATTGGTCACCGAACCGGCCTTGCCGAGCATCCGTTATGTGGCCCTGCACCGCTCGGACCGCCAGCTCGGTTTGAACCGCAACGTTGCGCAACTGGCCCGCCGATGCTGCGATTTTTCCCGGCTGTTGCTTCAGCGGTTTGTATGAGCCGCCGCGCACTGGCTGGCCAGCTCTGCCAGGGAGGCAGTCAGGCCGAGGTGGCCATGCTTGAGGAAGGCCAGTTGATAGTTGACCGGCTCGGGCGGGGTATCCAGGAGCATTTCCTGGAGTTCGCCACGCCGGACCTCATCACCAAACAGCCCTCGGGGTAAGCAACTGACCCCGACCCCGGCGCGGATCAACGCCACCAGCGCGAACAGGCTGTTGCTGCCATACACGCGGTTGAACTCGATCCCCGCCCGGGCAAACAACTGCTCGCAACGCTGGGTGATCCCCGAGTGCGCGCCCTGGACAATAACGGGCCACTGCGCGAGTTCCTTGAGGGACAGCGAGCGCGCATGCAACGCCAGGCCCGCCGGTGCCAACCAGGTGAATTCGACGGATTGCAAATCGATCGCCGCCATTGCCGGCGTCACGTAGTCCTGCGGGATCACCACCAGGTCCAGCTCGCCATCCAGCAACTTCCTTTGCAGCGACGCCGAAAGGTCAACATCCGGGTGCAAGGCCACCTCCGGGTGAACTGCTTTCACCCGCGCCGCAAAGTCCGAAAACCAGGTCACCGTCACCAGTTCCGTGAGCCCCATGCGCACTGTGCGCAGGGCGTGCCGCGATGCTCCGCGCAGCCCGTCAAGCCTGGCGAGGCTGTCGATCAAACCTTCACAGGCCTCCAGCAGTTCGGCGCCTTTGGCACTCAAGTGCGCCTTGGGCCCCGCGCCTTCGAACAGCGGCAGGCACGCCTGCTTTTCCAACTCCTGCAAACGCTTGGTGACCGCCGATTGGGTGAGGAACAACTGCGTGGCCGCACGCTGCAAGGTGCCGAGTTTCAAGGTCCAGTAGAACGCTTCAATCTGCTTGAGGTTAATCATGCTCAAGGCCCTCCCGCTGATAGGGGTGGTGCAGGTCGCAATGGGTCCGGATCAACTCGATGACATGCCGCTGGAACGGGCTGTAGCTGTCGGCCCGGGCGAGCGCCACATAGGGTGTCGACGGCAGCGGCGGCTCGACACACAGCCGCACCAGTTGCCCACTCGCCAGGTAGGGTGCGGCGGTGGAGTCGGGCAGGTAGGTGACGCCGAGCCCCGAGACGGTCAGGCCGACCAGCGCGGCCAGGCTGCTGCAGGGAATATGCGCCTGGGGGCTGGCGTGCCGGGTGGCGAGCCAGCGGTCTACCAGCAACCCTGAGCCTGAGAGCTTGCCCTGGGTGAGCAGGGTGTAGCGGGTCAGGTCTTCCAGGGCCAGCGGCCGCTGGTGGTCGAGCAGGCCCGGGGCGCAGAACCAGCTATTGTGCACCGCATCCAGCGCAACCTTGACCAGGCCGTTCGAGCTGAAGGCATCCGGCACCACGATCACGTCCACCTGGCCCGCCATCAGCAACCCGTGCAGGCGCACGCTGAGCTCCACTTCCGGCTCGATGCGGACCTTGGGATAGTGGGTCGAAATTGCCTTGATCAGGCGCGGCAGCCAGGTCAGGGCGCTCAGTTCGGTAATGCCGATGCGCAGTTTGCGGCTCAACACCTCGGGGCTGATCAGGCAACTGCTGACGATGTCGCGTTGCAGCAGCACCTGCCGGGCGTGGGTCACGACTTCGGCGGCCATCAGGGTCGGTTTGGCGCTGCGCCCGCTGCGGTCGAACAGCGGGAAACCCAGCCAGTGCTCCAGTTCCTGGATCTGCCGGGTGATCGCCGACTGCACCAGCCCCAGGCGCGTGGCAGCACCCTCGAAGGTGCCGTGATCGACCACGGCAATCAATGCTTCCAGCTGTTTGAAGGTGGCCACAGGTGTTGTCTCATCTGGGTTTGGAATATTTTTAGTTCACGGAATATCCCTATGTCTACTTAAATTTCCTCGGCACTATTTGGCTCACGGCCTACTGGCGTGAATGACCCTTCACGAAGTTACCGACCATAAATCCAATAAAATCGGTGAAGAAATGAACGCGGATTCGAAGCCTGCCAGCGGCTTTCGCTGGGTTGTGGCGGCCCTGTTTTTCCTGGCCTATATGGTTGCCGGCGCCGACCGCGCGAACATCGGCGTGGTGGTGCCTTTCATCAAGCAGGAATACCACCTCAGCAACACCGACATCGGTGCCCTGGCCAGCCTGTTTTACCTGACCTACGCCATCGTGCAGATTCCCGCGGGCTACCTGTTCGGCAAGTACGGCATCCGCAAGCTGCTCACCGGCTCCCTGGTGCTGACCTCACTGGCCACGCTCTTGATCGGCTTCACCGGCAGCGTGCTGCAACTGAAGCTGGCGCGGGCGTTGTTGGGGGCGGCGGAAGGGCCGATCAATATCGGGATCGTGTCGATCATCAACCGGTGGTTTCCGCCGAGCGAGAAGGGCCTGGCCACCGGTATTTTCATGTCCTCGATCAAGTTCGCGCCGGCCTTTGTACCGCCGTTGTGTGCCTGGATCGTGCACCTGTATGGCTGGCGCGAGGTGTTCTACTTCTTTGCCGTGCCGGGGTTCTTTGTCGCGCTGCTGTGGTGGTGGCTGGTCAAGGATGACCCGGCGGACAGCCCGTATGTATCGCCCAGCGAAGTGCGGCATATCCAGGGCACCGAGGTGCACGGGCAGGTGGTGGCCAGGCCCATGGTGCGCATGCCGGCATGGGTCGACAGGCTGATTCGCAGCCGCGACGTCAAACCCCTGGCCGACAACAAAAGCATCCTGGCGTCGTGGAATGTGTGGGCCTGTGCGTTCGGCTATTTCATGATGGTGGGCATTACCTATTCGATCATGACCTGGATCCCGACCTACCTGATCACCGTCAAACAGTTTTCGGTGATCACCATGGGCGCGGTGGCGTCGGCCCCGTGGGTGGGCGCGGTGATCGGCAACCTGCTGGGTGGCTGGCTGTCGGACCGGGTCTTCGACAAGCGCCGCAAGCCGGCCATGCTGATCAGTTCGCTGGCCACGGTGGTGATGATGTTTGTGCTGCTGCATTCACCGAGCGATCCGGCGTTGCTGGCGGCAGTATTCCTGCTGGCGGGCGTGTTGCTGAATATCGGTTTCTCGACCTTCCTCGTGTACCCCATGGGCCTGGCGACCAAGGACCGGGTGCCGTTTGCCGCCTCCATCGTCAATACCGGCGGCTCGCTGGGCGGGGCCTTCGCGCCGTTCGTGGTCGGCCTGCTGCTGGACAGCTTCAGTTGGGACTACGTGTTCGGCTTCCTGGGTGTGTGTTCGCTGATCACCTTCGCCACCGTGCTGACCATGATCGAACCACGGCCCGCTGCGCGTGCGCAGGATCACCGCGAGCCCTTGGCATCGCCCCTGGCTCACGCCAAACCCTGAACCACTCACTTTTTTTGAAGGATCCCGGATGAACGATTCGTCGCGCGTCATGCAGGTTTGTCGGCTCGATTTATGGATCAGCCCCGTGTTTGACGAACTAGTTTCCAGCGAGGCCAACCTGGCGCTGCAGGTGCTGGCTCATCAGGGCGAGGACCCGCGCACCCTGGCAGCCCTGAGCCGGGCCCATGCCTACCATGTGTCGGCGGCCAAGGACGAGCTGCCTCGGGCGTGGTTCGTCAACGAGGCGTTGATCGCGCAGTGCCCTGATCTGCTCTGCGTGTCTTCCGGTGGCGCGGGCTTTGATACGGTAGACGTCGATGCCTGCACCCGTGCAGGCATCGCGGTGGTGAACCAGGCGGGCGCCAATGCGTTTTCGGTGGCGGAGCACACCTTCGGTTTGCTGCTGGCGGTGGTCAAGCGCATCGTCGAGTCCGACAACAAACTGCGCCGTGAACGCGGTTTCAGCCGTGAAGACCTGATGGGCGAAGAGATCCACGGCAACACCCTCGGGCTGATCGGCCTCGGTGAAATCGGCCGGCGCACGGCGCGCATCGCCCAGGGTTTTGGCCTGGAGGTGCTGGCGTACGATCCGTACCTGAGCGCTGAACAAATCCGCGAGCGGGGCGCACAGCCGGTGACCCTGGAGGCGTTGCTGGGGCGCAGTGACTACGTGTCGTTGCACTGCCCGTTGAACGCCACGACTCACCACCTGATGGGGGCCGAACAGTTCGCGGCGATGAAGCCGGGCGCAGTGTTTGTCTCCACCGCCCGGGGCGGCATTCATGACGAAGCGGCGTTGTTCCAGGCCTTGAATAACGGCCACCTCGGGGGCGCCGGCCTCGACGTGTGGGCCTGCGAGCCGCCGGCGCAGGACGCGCCCCTGATGACGCTGCCCAATGTGGTCGCCACCTTCCACACGGCGGGCGTCACCCACGGCGGGCGGCGCAATGTGGCGAGGTCATCGGCGCAACAGATCGCCGCGATGCTGCGGGGCGAGCGCCCGGCGCATCTGCTGAACCCGCAGGTGTGGGAACGGTTCTGTGAACGCCTCAGCCAGGCCAGGGGTTGAGCGTCATATGTTTAAAGTATTCAAGTCGCATTATCTGGATATTTTTCAGGGGGCAACCGCGCTGATAGGCTTCTGAAAAACACGAGAACTGCCGACATGAAGTGCAGCAGCACCTTCGCCACTGTGCTGATCTCCTTCGCCTGGATGACGGTGGGAGCCAGTTGCACCAGCGTCGACCTCCAGGCCGGGGCCAACGCCAGGCACGACACTGATGCTCGCCAGGTCCTGCGCCTGGGCCATGACGCCCAGGCCTACCCGTTCCTGCTCTACGCCAGCGCCGATCTCTACAACCCGCCCAAATCCGTCGAGCGCGCCGTGGTGATCATCCGCGACGAACACACCAGGCTGGCGGGCGCCGCCAAGTTCTCCGGCGAACGCACGCTGTTGCTGGCCCCCGACTTCCTCACCCCGGAGGATGCAGGCGCCAGCGACGACATGCCCCTGTGGCCCCGGGACCAGTGGGCGCAAGGCATCGAATCGCAATATGGCCACAAGGGCATCCCGGCTTTCCAGGTGCTTGATGACGTGGTGCACTACCTTTCCGACCGGCAGCGATTCCCGGCCCTCAAGGAAATCATCATGGTCAGCCATTCGGCAGGCGCGCAGTTGATGCAACGCTACGCCGTGGTCAATGACCTGGACCCCGGACTCAACGCCCACGGCCCGAGCGTCCGCTACATGGCCACCCTGAATCGCTGAGTGCGGCGCTGCTTTCACACATCCGCCAGCAGTAACGTGGAGGCCAGTGAGAGGAAATCCTCGTAGGGTTCGGTGGTGCGGTCCACCTTGCCGCGCAGTACGCTGCCCTGCAGCGCATTGATCAAGAAGCGCGCCGTGGCCTCGGGCTCCAGCCCGGCGCGAAACTCCCCGCTGGCCACGCCCTCGCGCACCAGTTGTGCAAATGGCCTGGCCCACTCGGCAAGGATATCCACCAGGGTGTTGCGCACGTCGTCGTGGCGCATGCTCATCTCGGCGGCCAGGTTGCCGATCAGGCAGCCATAGCCGTAATCCTCGCAGTCCCCGGGCGTAGAAATCCGCACCAGAGCCTCAAGCTTGCCCAGGTTATTCAGCTCGGTGTTGGCCAGGATGGCTTCGGCATTGGCGGTCCAGCCGTTGAAATAGCCCTTGAGGGCTTCGCTGGCAAAGGCTTCCTTGGAACCGAAATGCCCGAAGAACGAGCCTTTCTGCATGCCTGCCTCTTCCACGATGGCGTCCACCGAGGAACCGGCATAGCCCTGGCGATGTAACACCGCAATGCCTGCTGCCAGCAGCTCGTCCTTGCGTGAAGGTCGCCCCATCGTTATGCCCGCCTTTTCGAAAACAGTTGAAAAAGAGTCTAGGGTCACGTCTTGACGAGAGTCAAACCGACTGGTCAGTATGGTTACTCAAAAATCCTGACAGGACAGCTGCACATGACCAACACAGTAGTGGTGTTTTTCTCTGGCTACGGCCATACCCGCCGCGTCGCCGAGACCGTGGCTGAAGGCGCAGGCGCGCGGCTGCTGGAAGTGGACGAACAGGGAAATATTCCCGAAGACGGCTGGGAACTGTTGAGCGCCGCCGACGGGATCATCTTCGGCACGCCCACCTACATGGGCTCCAGCGCCTGGCAGTTCAAGAAGTTCTCGGACGCCACCGCCAAGTACTGGTTTACCCGGGGCTGGCAAGACAAGGTGTTTGGCGGCTTTACCGTGAGCGCCAGCTTCAGCGGTGACAAACAGGTCACGCTGATCGGCCTGCAAACCCTGGCTTCCCAACACGGCGGCATCTGGGTCAGCCTGGGCCTGCTGCCGGCCAACACCGTGGCCGCCACCCGTAACGACGTCAACAACCTGGGCGGCTCGGTGGGCCTGATCGTACAGGCCCCGGCGGATGCGGACGCCTCCGGCATTCCCGAGGGCGACATGAAGACCGCGCTGCTCTACGGCGAGCGGGTGGCGAAGATCGCCGGACGCCTCACACTCACCAACGATACGTCACCGAACTGACCAACTGGCGCTCATCGCCATACCGGCAAATCGCGAACTCGCAGTAGGTGTAGCGTTTGTTGGTGACGTTATTGGCGTTGAGCGCAACTTCCCAATGCGGGTCGATCTCGTAGCTGGCGCGGGCGTCATACAGCGTATACGCGGGCATCTCTGACGGCACGCCGGAGGCTTGGGTGGTGCCTTTATAGCGCGCTCCGCCGCCGAGGCGCAGTTGCGGCAAGCCGAGTTCTGCCAGGCGGTAATCGGCCCAGAGGGCAGCCTGGTGGTAGGGCGTGTCTTCGCTGCGCTGGCCGATTTCGCTGGCGATATTGCTTTTGGTAATGCGGGCGTCGATGTAGGCGTAAGAGCCGATCAGGCTGAGGTTCGGCGTGACTTCGGTCTTGGCCTCCAGCTCCAGCCCACGGGAACGCACCTCGCCGGTTTGTACCGAATAGGTGATATCGGTGGGGTCCTGGGTCAGTACGTTTTTTTGCACCAACTGATACACGGCGGCGCTCAGCAAGGTGGCGCTGCCTTCGGGTTGGTAGCGAATGCCGATTTCGTATTGCTTGCCTTCGGTGGGTACAAACGCTTGCCCTGTCTTGTCCACGCCTGCCACCGGAAAGAATGACTCGCTGTAGCTCAGGTAGGGCGCCAGGCCGTTGTCAGCCTTGTACACCAGCCCCGCACGCCAGGTGGTGGCCTCGTCGCTCTGGCTGGTTTTAGCGGAGTTGCGAAACAGTTCAGTGTCCTGGTCGGCCCAGTCGTGGCGGCCACCGAGTACGGCAATCCAGTGTTCGTCGAAGCTGATCTGGTCCTGGAAATACACGCCTTTTTGCAGGGCATCGATCTGCGAGCCCCGGTCGGTATTCGGTGCGCGGTTGACCACCACCGGCTGGTTGTTGGCGTAGTTCGCCAGGTTCAACGACGGTGCATTGCCACGGAAATTGTGGGAGTCGTAACTGGTGTCATAGCCGTCGAAGCCCAGCAGGAAGGTGTGCTGCCAATCACCGAATTGCCATTTGCTTTCGAGGTTGGTGTCGCTGGCCAGGCCACGGGAACGTTCGACGCGGTCGCTGTACTGGCGGCGCAGGATGCCGGTGTTTTGCGCCGTGGCGATGAAGGCGGGCGTGGCGTTCACTTGCAGGTAGCGCCAGGTCACCTCCGACTGGTAATAGCGCAGCTTGTTGCTGAGGCGGGTGTGCTCGTCGAACCGGTGCTCGAACTCGTAGCCCAGCGCCGACATCTCACCGTTCATTTCGTCGTAGTTCGGGTCGCCGATAAAGTCGTGACGGCCAATCTGGAACTTGCCGTCGCCGACGCCTTTTACCAACTGATAGGGCAGTGGCGCCGAGAAGCGGGTCTCGGTCTTCTGGTAGAACGACAACAGGGTCAGCGAGGTGTCGTCATCCGGGCGCCAGGTCAGGGCCGGGGCGACGTAGACCTTGTCGTTGTTGATGTGGTCGGCGCTGGTGTCGCTCTTGCGGTCCAGCAGGGTCAGGCGGTAGCTCAAGGTCTCGCTGTCGCCCAGCGGGCCGGTGAAGTCGGCGGACAATTGCTTGCGATTGTTTTGCCCGGCCTGCACGTTCACTTCGTGGTACGGCGTCTGGCTCGGGCGCTTGCTGACGGTGTTGATCAGCCCGCCCGGCGACAGTTGGCCGTAGAGCACCGATGCCGCGCCGCGAATCACTTCGGCGCGTTCCAGTCCATAGGGTTCCTGCACGCCGTCGTAGGAGTTGTTTTGCAGGCGCAGGCCGTCTCGCAACGATCCGCCGGTGGCCGACTCGACGTCGAAACCCCGGATGCGAAAGCGGTCCGACGTGCGGTTGAAACTGGTGGGCTGGCTGGTGAAACCGGGCGTCAGGTCGAGGGTCTGGGACAGGGTTTCCGATTGGCGATCACGGATTTCGTCGCTGGTGACCACTGACAGCGATTGCGGGGTTTCGATGATCGGCGTGTCGGTCTTGGTGGCGCTCAGGTTGCGGGTGGCCACGTAGCCTTTGACGTGTTCGGTGGAGGCTTCTTCGGTCAGCCCGGTCACGGAAGTGGGCGCCAGTTCCAGTGAGCCCGAAGTGTTGCTCACCGGCGTCAGCACAAACCCGTTGGCACCTTGCACGGCCTGGAAACCACTGCCTTGCAGCAGCCGGACAAAACCCTGGTTGACGGCGAACTCGCCTTGCAACCCGGCGGTGCTTAAACCGGCCACGCTGCGGGCATCGAACAGCAACGCCACGCGCGCCTGCTGGGCGAACAGATTCAGCGCCGGACCCAGGGCACCGGGTGCAATGGCGTAGCGCTGCACCTCGCTCTGGGCCGCCGCCGGCGAGCTGATGCCAAGGCCCAACAGGGAAAACGTCGCCAGGTTGATCGCCAGGGCAAGGGGCACGAAAGAACGCGTGGGGTGGCGCGAAACGCTGAAATCCGACGGCATGGAAGAGGTTCCTGTGATGAGGTGCTTTCTTCCTTGACGGGGCGATTAAAAAAAGCGGAACCCGGCGCGCCGGTTTATTTTTCGCGCTCGATCTTCAACCACAGCGGGCTGAACGAGCGCACCCGCACCGGGAACGCATCGCTGATCAGTTGCAGTGCACGTCGTGGCTCGTCCAGCGGCAGTACCGCCGACACCCGCAGGTCGGCCAGTTGCTCGCGGTCGAACTGCAGGTGTCCGCCATACTGGCGGGCGAGTTCATCGAGCACTTCCGGCAGCGGCCGGTCCTGGACCACCAGTTGGTGGTACTGCCAGGCGTCGTTGGTCGCCCGGGTGTCGACATGGCCCAACGGAGTGACCGCTTGCGGGGTGATGCGCGCCTGTTCACCGGCGCTGACCTCGACGGCCGGGTGATGGTTGGCATCCTGGGCGGCGACCTTCGATTCAAGCAGGGTCAGCAGCGTGCCGGGCGCCTCGCGCTTGACCGTGAAGCGGGTACCGAGTGCGCGCATTTGTCCGTCCTCAGTCACCACGATAAATGGCCGCGTGGCGTCGTGGGCCACCTGTACGAGGATCTCCCCGCGCAGCAGCTTCACCTGGCGTTGCTGCGGGTTGAAGGTCAGGTCCACGGCGCTGTTGCCGCTGAGGATCAACTGCGAGCCGTCGTCCAGGTCGATTCGCTGCCACTCGGCCGGCGCGGTGCGCTGGTCGGCCAGTAAATAACTCGGCGGATAACTGCGCAGCAGCAACGCCAGGGGCAGGGCGAGCATCAACCCAAGCACCACTCTGCCGGCCGGGTTGCGCCGACGTTTCACCAACGCCGCATCCAGCGCGGCCTGCACCGGCGCGTGTTGCGGGCGCAACGCCTGCAAGCGGCCGACGAAGCCTTGCAGGCGCTCGATTGCGGCAGCATGGTGCGGGTCCTGGGCTTTCCACTGCTCGAACTGCTGGCGCTCGCGCTCGCTGAGGTTGCCGTCGTGCAGGCGCATTATCCAGTTGGCGGCCTGCTCGTCGAGGCTCTGCGGGGAGTCAAGCATCGGCTCAAACATCCAGCGCGTGGTGGCAGTGCACCAGGGCGTTCATCAGGTGTTTGCGCACCATGCGCTCGGAAATCCCCAGGCGGCTGGCGATGTCAGCCTGGCGCAGCCCTTCCAGGAAATGCATGAGGAACGCCTGCCGGGCATTCGGCGCCAGGCCGTCGAGCACGAACGCAATCTGCTCCAGGGCTTCGAGGGTCAGCAGGATCTGTTCCGGCGATTGCTGGCAGCTTTCCAGCAGGTCGATTGTCAGTGCCAGTTCCCGCAGGTAAGCGTCCTCGATCTGGCGGCGGCGGGCGCGGTCGATGATCAGGTGGCGCGCCGTGGTCGTGAGGAACGCCCGAGGCTCGCGCATGCCGCCCAGGGCATCGCGGGAGGCGAGGATGCGCACGAAGGTGTCATGGGACAGGTCCGCCGCGTTTTGCGGGCAACCGAGCTTTTTCCGCAGCCAGCCGAACAGCCAGCCATGGTGCTCGGCGTAGAGCATATGGACGGCCTGGTTCAAGGGAAGGTCGCTGGCGGACATGTCGGGAGTGTCTGCGGATAAGAATTATTCGCAAGGTTAGCGGGGGGACGGTAGACAGCGCAAGTGCCTATTCTCCCCGCTCTGCATCAGGGATTTTAGGGTAGTGATGAAGTGGGTTCAGGCCGCATGTCGTCGTGAAACCAGCCAGTGGTGATTAAAATAATGTCCTTGATCTCATCCGATGTCAGGGGTTTGCCTTTTGCTGCACTACGTGGCGCTTTGGGTTCTATGCGAGATTTCGCTTTCTTGCCTAGCTTTGCTATACGATTTCCTCTGCGCAAGTTGTCACATATTTTCATGGTGATGTCGAAAATTAAATCGTAATGGCGTTTCTGGTCATCCATTAGTTGAATTGCGAAGCTTTCGATTTTGGCTGAAATGGCCTCGTCATCGAATTCTGAAAAAGTGCGTAAGTGACCTTCGTAACTAAATAAAAGATGAGACTTTAAACAGTGGCTGCGGGCTTGGATTCTCGGCATATTGTCTCTTTTCCAGTCGCTGCCTACGGGGCCGTTGCCTCTTGGTAAGTTGGGAAATCGACGAATGTATTCAAATGCCTGGAGATGATAAAATCCGATATAAATAGCACGTAAAATTTCAGTTTGATCTAATTCGTTAACGATGGCGTCCACGGATAACAGGTCGGCAGCCAAGATGTCACAAAATATCTCTTCATGAATTGCTGGGTCAACTAAGGCTGCAAGCGTAGCTTGAGTGAAGTCGCACTTTTTTTTACTAATAAAGTCTTTTCTGATCTCGTTGATAAGCTGTTCAAGATCCATGTGGTGATAGGCCGCTGGAGGGGCGGCCCGCATTTGAAGAATCAATTCGTCTAGTGGCAGGGTTTTCTGCGTGATGCATTCCTCAACTAGACGTTGAACCTGCTCTCGCACTAAAGGCTGTAGCTTGGGTTCTGCATAAATGCGATGACCAAACTCATGGTAGAAATAGAAACGCTCTTGAGCATTAGTCAAGGTGTCGCGAAGTTTCTCATTTGTAAATTTACCCTTGAGTTTGTCGCGCTCTTGGGCATAAATTGACGCGCAATGAAGTGATTCGTTAAGGTTCCCTACTTCAAGTAATCGCTCTGAGAGAACTTTATGGAAGTATATAAATGCTGGTTCGTCATCGTCTGCTTCTATAAATATACGGTTCAGCAAATTCATGGACTGGCCCATGTACTGGTCGTATATTAGCCAAGTATGCTCGCCAAAAGTTCTAGTCTCGGCCTGGCGGCTAGGTGAGTAGACTATTCTGATATTTAAATTAATATCCATGCTTTCGGCGAAAATCTTTATTTTGTCGATGGTCGATTCGTATAGGTCAGTATTTACACGCTGCTGTACGTTCATGCGCGTAGCACTTATTAGACGGTCAACTCTTTCGGCGCCGTTCACCGTTCGGTATCTGCTTTGAGTGCTTTGTCGACTATGGCGTGTAGCGCTTTTTCGCTAACTCCGCGTATCTCAACACCTTTCACGGTGACCCGCACGTGCTTTCTCGCAGCAAGTTGGGCGTTGACGATGTCGACTATACCTTTTATCACCAAAGGGGCGAGTGTCATTACCACAGTAAATACAGTGATCCCATCCATGCCGTGACGTTTTGAAGTTTCAGCTTGGGGGTCGAGATTTATCAGTTGGTTGAGCGCTTCAGTTTCCGAGATTTCAACTGAGACATCCGGCATGGTATTCGTCCTTGAGAGTCATTTGGGTCTATGCGGTGTCATCTAGTCTGCGACACGAGCTTTAATAGGGGCCTCAGTATGAACATATAAGCTTTTTTTGGAAAGAAGTAATGTCAATGTGATATCGCTTCTATTGATCAGTGAATTCGCTGTATTGGTGCGCCAAAACGTAGGAAAGTGTAGGGCAGTCGTTCAGCGGATACCCGGTGTAATCAATCATGAAGCGCCATTTCGAAGACTTGCAGCTGGGCAGCATCGAGCTGTTCTGCCTGGCCGCCGAGGCCAACAGTTTTACCGCCGCCGCCCAAGTGGCGGGCGTGACCCCGGCGGCCGTCAGCCGCAGCATCTCGCGGCTGGAAGAGCGCCTGGGCTCCCGGCTGTTTGTGCGCACCACCCGCAGCATCCGCCTGACCGATGGCGGCCGGACGTTTTTCGAGCAATGCCGCCAGGCCCTCACGCAACTGGTGGAAGCGCAACAGGAAATGATGGGCGCGCAATCGGTGCCGTCCGGGCTGTTGCGCATCAGCATCCCGACCACTTACGGCCATCACCGCATCCTGCCGCTGCTGCCGAAATTTCGCGCGCTGTACCCGCAGGTCACCGTGGATATTCACATCAGCAACCGCAACATCGATTTTGTCGCCGAAGGCTACGACCTGGCGATCCGCGTGCGCGCCCAGCCGGACTCGACGCTGATCGCGCGCTTGCTCGAAGACGCCAAGCTGGTGGTGGTTGCATCGCCGGCGTATCTGCAGCGCGCCGGCACGCCCCAGACCCTGGAGGATTTGCCGGTCCATGAGTGCATCCAGTACGAATTGCCGAGCAATGGGCGGCGCATTTCCTGGTTGTTCCAGGCCGATGGCAAGGAGCGGGAATTTGCCGGTGAGGCCGGGTACAGCTGCTCCGACGATGTGCTGGGTGGCGTGACCCTGGCCAAGCATGGCGCCGGGCTGTTCCAGACCTACAAATTCATCGTCGAGCAAGAGTTGGCCAACGGCAGCCTGGTGGAGGTGTTGCAGCCTTACGGCGGACGTTCGCGGCCGTTTACCTTGCTGTATCCCCACGGCCGCTACGTGCCCCATCGGGTGCGGGCGTTTGTCGACTTTCTGCTGGAGCACCGTACCGAGTGGGCGGCGCTGTAGCGGCGGACACATCCCAGGTCAGCATCAACTGGCCGATTGCGGCGTCGATGGCGCTGGCCTCCACGCCATCCCGGGCGAGGATCGACACGCCCTGCAGAAAACTGTCGTAGACCGTGGCCATGGCACGGGCGTTGGTCTCGGCGGGCAACTGGCCGGCACTGATGCCGCGCTCCACGCAATGCACGATGCCCGCCCGGGTGCGCTCCCGCGAATGGGTCAGCGCATGGGTCACTTGCGCGCTCTCGGGGGAGGGCGCGCTCATCACGCCCAAAGCCACCATGCAGCCCTTGGGGTGGCTGTCTTCACACTGCATGCGCGCCGATTGGCGCAGCGCGGTCTCGATGGCCTGGCGCGGCGGCAGGCTGTTATCCCACAGGCATTCGGTGACCTGGGCAAAGGTCGCCAGATAACGCTGCACGCACTCCTGGAACAGCGCGTCCTTGGAGCCGAACGCCGCGTAGAAACTCGGCGCGGAGATGCCGCCGCCCAATCCGGCTTTCAACTGGCTCAGGGACGTCGCGTCGTAACCGTGCTGCCAGAATAGGTGCATGGCCTGTTCCACGGCCTGGTCGCGGTCGAAGGTGCGGGGGCGGCCCATCTGTGCCATGTGGAAATCCTCTCGGGTGATGAGATAAATACTAGTCGATACATAAGTCGTTGACAACGCTGCGTAGGGCGCCCAACATTTATATCGATCGGTACTTAAGTCCTCTTCTTCAAGGAGTTTCCCTGTGACCCCCTCAACCACCTTATCGGCAGACGCCGTCCCCGACCGCTTGCCCATCGGCGCCTTGCTCGCCCTGGCCATGACCGGCTTTATCTGCATCGTCACCGAAACCCTGCCGGCGGGCCTGTTGCCGCTGATCAGCGACGGCCTGTCGATTTCAGCGTCCATGGCCGGGCAGATGGTCACCGCCTATGCGCTGGGCTCGGTGTTGGCGGTGATCCCACTGACCATTGCTACTCGCGGCTGGCGCAGACGCAATGTGCTGCTGCTGACTATCGTCGGTTTTCTGCTGTTCAATTCCATCACCGCGCTGTCGTCCCACTATGGGCTGACACTGCTGGCGCGGTTCCTCGCCGGGATGGCGGCGGGGCTGGCGTGGAGTTTGTTGGCCGGGTATGCGCGGCGCATGGTGGCGCCGCATCAACAGGGCAAGGCCATGGCGCTGGCCATGGTGGGAACCCCGATTGCGTTGTCACTCGGGGTGCCGCTGGGCACCTGGCTGGGCGGGCTGGTGGGCTGGCGCACGACGTTCGGCGTCATGTCGGCGCTGACGTTGGTATTGATTGTGTGGGTATTGGTGAAGGTGCCGGACTACCCCGGCCAGTCGGCCCATCAGCGCATGGCCCTGCGCAAGGTACTGACCACGCCGGGCGTGCGGCCGGTGCTGGCGGTGGTGATTGCCTGGATGCTCGCCCACAACATTCTCTACACGTACATCGCCCCGTTTGTGGCCCCGGCGGGGTTGGTGGACCGGGTGGACCTGGTGCTGTTGGTGTTTGGTGTGGCGGCGCTGGTCGGGATTTGGATGACCGCCAGATTGGTGGATGCAGCGCTGCGCAACACGGTGCTGGTGAGCCTGGCGGCCTTTGCGGCGACGTGCCTGGCGTTCGGTTTTCTGGCGCAGGTGCAGGGCGTGATTTACCTCGGTGTGGCGGTGTGGGGCCTGAGTTTTGGCGGCGCTGCAACGTTGCTGCAAACGGCATTGGCGGACGCGGCCGGGGACGGGGCTGACGTGGCACTGTCGCTGAACGTGGTGGCCTGGAACAGTGCGATTGCGGGAAGTGGTGTGGTCGGCGGAGTGTTGCTCGATACCTGGGGTGTGGCTTCTTTCCCATGGGCGATGTTGGCGCTGCTGGCGGTGGGCTTCGCGATTGTGTGGCGTGCGCGATTCCATGGCTTCAAGCCGGGGCACAGGGCACACGGCAAGCCTGCAGTTGGCGGGCACTGATATTTCCAAAGTCTGTGGAAAAACCGCTGCTAACATCAGACAAATCTTAAAATAACCCGCCACTCGGCCGATATCCCTGGGCATAGGCTTTATCACCCAGGGAGTATCGGCATGCGCATCACGAGAATGTCTGCAATCCATGTTGGCCTGTTGTTCAGCCTGTCCGGTGCCTGCATGGCTGCAGGCTCCGTAGGGCAGGGTGTCATCACGTTTCACGGCAGCATCGTCGAGGCGTCTTGCACACCGCTCGCCGTGGCCCACGGGATGACGCTCAACAACTGCCCGACGTCCGCACGCGGCAGTGCCATCAGCGTGCGCAGCGTGGCACCGGTGGGCTCGGTCACGGCCCTCGATCACAGCGCCGTGAACGTGAAGCTGGTCGCCGACAGCGGCCGGGGAGACCGCTATTACCAGCAGCAATACGCGTTGGTGGATGGCCAAGGGAAGCCTGTGACCTCGGGGCAGTATCTGATTACGCTGACCTCGCCTTGAGGAAAGAAAGCCAGCTTATTCAGGTGCCTTGACGAGCATGTACTGGCTGAAATTATTGATGTGATCATCCAGATTATCCTCAAGCATCATCCGGTACTGATCACAGAAATACTTCAGCATCGCCTCACGCGCCTGGGCCATTTCTTCGCCGGATTTAAAGCTGCGTGCGCTGACCCAGGCGTTGAAGCGTGTGGTGCCAAACATCATCGAGGCGCTGACTTTGCCCAGGTCGGCGAACGCCCTGAACTGTTCGTTGGACAGCTCGATGTGCGCGTCCGCGCGATCGTAGAAGCCGTTGTCGGTGGTGTCTGGCATTGCGGTTACCTTCCTGTTCGTGAGTGCGGCGAAGGTACCGCCACGCTCCACGGGAAGGCAACCACGTTGGCCGCTTCAGGCCTTATTTATTGCGCGTCACCCTCCACACCGTGTTGGCCAGGTCATCGGCAATGATCAGCGCACCCTTTGGATCAACCGTGACCCCCACCGGCCGCCCGCGAGTCTTGCCATCGTCCCCGCGGAAACCCGTGGCGAAGTCCAGCGGCTCACCGGCAGGCCGGCCATTGCTGAACGGCACGAAGATCACCTTGTAGCCCACCGGATTGTCCCGGTTCCAGCTGCCGTGCTCGCCGACGAAGACGCCGTCGGCATATTTCTCGCCCATGGCCGGGATGGAAAAATCGACGCCCAGCGCGGCGACGTGGGAACCCAGGCTGTAATCCGGCTTGATCGCGGCGGCGACCTTGGCCGGGTTCTGCGGTTGGGCGCGGGTGTCGACGTTCTGGCCCCAATAGCTGTAGGGCCAGCCGTAGAATTCGCCTTCGCGCACCGAGGTCAGGTAATCCGGCACCAGGTCCGGCCCCAGTTCATCCCGCTCGTTGACCACTGCCCACACCTGCCCGGAGCCCGGTTGAATGGTCAATGCCGTCGGGTTGCGCAAACCGGTTGCATAAGGCTTGTGGGCACCGGTGGCGGCGTCGATCTGCCAGACCATCGCCCGGTCAATCTCGACTTCCATGCCGCGCTCGGTGATGTTGCTGTTGGAGCCGATGCCCACATACAGCGAGCGGCCATCGGGGCTGATCGCCAGGGATTTGGTCCAGTGGTGATTGATCGCGGCGGGCAGCTCGGTGACGGTGGTGGGCGGGCCACCGGCCTTGGTCTGGCCGTCTTCGTAGTCGAAGCGCACCAGCGCATCCTGGTTCGCCACGTACAGCTTGCCGTTGGCAAAGGCCAGGCCGTAGGGCGCGTTGAGGTTTTCGGCGAACACGGTTTTCAGCTCGTAGGTGCCGTCACCGTCGGCATCCCGCAATAGGGTCAGGCGGTTGCCGCCCTTGACCTTGGTGTTGCCCTCGGCCTTGATCACACTGGCGATCACGTCCTTGGGCTTGAGCTTTGCCGCGCTGCCGCCGCGGCCTTCGGCGACGAGGATGTCGCCGTTGGGCAGCACCAGGGTCTGGCGCGGGATTCGCAGGTCGGTGGCGATGGCCGTGATGCTGAAACCCTCGGGCACCGTGGGTTTTTGCTCGCCCCAGGCCACCGGTTCGGCGATCTTCATGCTGGGCAACAGGCCGCGCTGGGGTTCCGGCAGCTTGGGGTCGGGGCCGCGAGCTTGAGTGCTGTCGGCTTCGCCACCGCAGGCGCTCAACAACATCGCCATGCTTAAAACGGTCAGCGTGCTGGAAGGCTTCATTGGGCACCTCCCGAGCGCAGGTTGGTCAGCCCGACCCACGTGGTCACGCAGGCCAGCAGGGTCACGACGGCAGACAGCACCAGGCCCGAAGGCATCACGGCCCAGGCATCCTTCGCATGCTCAAAGGCATTTACCAGGCCCAGCGCCCAGGTCCCCAGCAACAGCAGGAAGTACACCGTGGGGCGCCCGGCCTTGCGGTCGGCACGCAGCAGGTTGACCAGTGCAAACAATCCCGCCAGCCCGCAGAACAGCAGGGCGCCGGCGATCAGCCAGGCGGCGAAGTTGCTCCATTGGATCTGGTAGGTCTGGTAGTAGGCAATGTCGCTCAGCAGGGCGCCGAGAAACAGCGGGACGGTACCGGCCAGCAAGGTCGCGTGAAGCGGGCCAGGCGTGCAGCGGTAGATGAGGGTGGTGGTGTCGGTCACGGGCGGCTCCTTATCGTTGAGCGGCCCTGATGAGGCTCATCAGGGCCGCGCTGACTGCGCTTAAGGAAGGAGCGTGCTGCTTGCGCGTTAGTTCACCCGCTATTCGTTTCCAAATATGTTGCGTCAGTTGATGCGTGGATGTTGCTGCACCAGGTTTTCACGCTTGGCTTCCAGCTCGGCGATTTGCGCGTCGATATCTTCGATCTTCTGCTCGATATTATCTTCGTGCTCCTGCAGCAGCTCCTTGGCTTCCTCGATATCCGACGCCGCCGGTGCCGCACCGCGCAGGGGGTTGTTGGCGGTTTCCTTCATGGTCAGGGCGGTGAAAAGCCCCAGTACGGCGAATACCATCAGGTAATAGGCCGGCATGTACAGGTTGTTGGTGGTCTCCACCAGCCAGGCCATGGCGGTTGGCGTGAGGCCGGCAATCAGGATCGAGATGTTGAAGGCGCTGGCCAGCGCGCTGTAGCGGATGTGGGTAGGGAACATCGCCGGCAGGGTGGACGCCATCACGCCGATAAAGAAGTTGAGTACCACCGCAATGATCAGCAGCCCCGAGAAAATCAGCCCGAGCTTGCCGCTGTTGATCAGCATGAACGCCGGAATGGCGAGAAAGAACAGCGCGATGCTGCCGAACAGAATGAAGGGTTTGCGCCCGATCTTGTCGCTGACAAAGCCAATCATCGGCTGCACGAACAACATGCCGACCATGATCGCGATGATGATCAACACGCCGTGGTTTTCGCTGTAGTGCAGGTTGTGCGACAGGTAGCTCGGCATGTAGGTGAGCAGCATGTAGTACGTGACGTTGGTCACCACCACCACGCCGACACAGGTCATCAGGCTGCGCCAGTGTTTGGTGGCGACTTCCTTGAACGAGACTTTCGGGCCGCCCGCCAAGCCTTCGCGATCGCCTTGTTCGAGTTGTTCCACATGCTGTTGGAAGGCCGGTGTTTCTTCCAGTGCATGCCGCAAGTAGAGCCCGATCATGCCCAGCGGCAGCGCGAGGAAGAACGGCAGGCGCCAGCCCCAGGACTGGAACGCCTCTTCGCCGATCACTGCAGAAATCAGCACCACCACGCCCGCGCCGAGGACGAAGCCGGCGATGGAGCCGAAGTCCAGCCAACTGCCGAGGAAGCCGCGCTTGCGGTCCGGGGCGTATTCGGCGACGAAGATCGAGGCACCGGTGTATTCGCCGCCCACCGAGAAGCCCTGGGCCATCTTGGCCAGCAGCAACAGGATCGGCGCCCAGATGCCGATCGAGTCATACGAGGGGATCAGCCCGATGGCGAAAGTGCTCAGGGACATGATCACGATGGTCGCCGCGAGGACCTTTTGCCGGCCGTATTTGTCCCCCAGTCGGCCGAAGAACAGGCCGCCCAACGGACGGATCAGGAAGGGCACCGAGAAGGTCGCCAGGGCGGCGATCATCTGTACGCTGGGGGACGCCTCGGGGAAGAACACCTTGCCCAGCACATAGGCGACAAAGCCATACACCCCGAAGTCGAACCATTCCATGGCGTTGCCCAGCGCAGCGGCGGTGATCGCCTTGCGCATCTTGGCGTCGTCGACGATGGTGATGTCATCCAATCCAATCGGATTGACGGTTTTCTTGCGTGATTTCATGGGAATTACTCAGCCGCGGGTCCATTTCGATGCCACTGTTTTGGTGGCATGCGCTTAATGGGTCAGATACATGCGGACACTGAATAATTCACCACTGGCCGGTTTTTTTTGTTATCGGCCCGGCAAGGATCAACTGATCCGGTCGCCACCCAGGGAATCACGCTGCATCGATTGCAGGTTTTTCTCGATGGTCTCGCACAGGGCTTCCATCTGGATCTGGTGCTCGCTGTCCCGGAACGGGCTTTGCAAATCGGTGCCGATGCGTTCGATGGCCAGCAACATAAAGCCCACCACCGTGGAGGCCAGCGGGGTGAACCAGCCCAGGGATTCCACCAGACCCACCGGCACGATCAGGCAGAACAGCGAAATAAACAGCCGCGGGAAATACACGTAAGGGTAGGGCAGCGGCGTATTCGCGATACGTTCCATGCCGCCCTGGCTGTTGGACAAGTCCACCAGGGTCGACTCCAGCCGCGCCAGGCGAATGCTGTCGAGGCGCCCGGCCTTGTATTCCTGGGCCAGCAGGGCCGCGGAACCGTTGAGGATGTCGTTGGCAAAGTTATTGGTGGTGGTGCTGCGGGTGAACTCTGCGGCCGGCAGAAACGCCCGAATCTCATCCGGGCACGGCTGGCCTCGCAGGTGCGCCGCGAGGCAGTTCACATAGGCCACGTGACGGCGCAGCAAGGTCGCTTTTATCGGGTTGATCTCGTGGCCCGGGTCATCCAGCAACGTCAGGACCTGCCGGGCGAAGCTGCGGGAATTGTTGACCATCGCCCCCCACAGCGTGCGCGCTTCCCACCAGCGGTTGTAGGCGCTGCTGTTGCGGAAACTGATCAGCACCACCAGCGCCGAGCCGAGCAGCGTGAGGGGCATCAGCGGCAGGTTGATCTTGCTGTTGAGGAACAGCATGAAATCCACGGTGACGGCGATATCCCAGAGCAGCAGCCAGAACAGCGCCCAGCCCACATAGCCCATGGTCTTGATGATCAGGCGGTATTTTTTGACGATGGCAGCTTTCAAACGGAAACCTCGTGGCGAGCAGTAAGCATCAGTGCCCTAGCTCGGACGGTGTTTTCCGGGTAAAGGTTCGCGTCTTCAGGTCTGGAGTGTCAGGACGAAGCGCTTTTCGGCAGGAGCCTGGTCGCCCGGAGCAGGCTGTTCAGCCACGAATCCGCAGCGCTGCAGCACTTTTTGTGAGCCCACGTTTTCCGGGAATACATACGCCACCAATTGCGTCAGCGCCCAACGTGCCTGTGCCTGCTGGATAAGATGCTTGAGTGCCTGAGTGGCCAGCCCTTGCCCGCATGCTTGCTCACCCACGCGATAACCGACTTCGGCAGAACCCTTCGGTGAGTCGATGCTTTTCAGATTGGCGCGGCCGACGATTTCGCCGCTGGCGTCCTCGATCACAAACGGGTGCCAGGCGCCCAGGGCGAAGTCGGCCAGGTAGGCCTGGATGTGCTCGGCCACACCCTGTACGGAATAGAACGAAGGCTCGCGTGCATCAATATGCGACTCGAACCACTCACGGTTGCGGGATTCGAAGGCCAGCAAGGCTTCAGTGTCCGTACTGCTCAGCTCGCGAACCTTAAATGACGTCATCGATCACCTCTTCCTGGCAATTTGTGCGGTGAGCAAGCATACCCCATCAGTTATCCTGAGCAGACGAGCCCATTCGTGGCAAAAAGGAACGGCAGTTGAACGAACACACATTGTCCATGCGCCTGGAGCGCGTGGCAGCCCATGTACCCGCCGGTGCGCGCCTGGCGGATATCGGCTCCGACCACGGCTACCTGCCGGTGGCGTTGATGCGTCGCGGCGCCATCGCAGCAGCGGTGGCGGGCGAGGTGGCGTTGACGCCGTTTCGTGCGGCCGAGCGTACGGTGCGCGAGAACGAACTGGAGCCCTACATCAGCGTGCGCCTGGCCAGTGGCCTGGCGGCGATCGAGCCGGGCGACGGGATCACCGCGATCAGTATCTGCGGCATGGGCGGCGAGACCATCCGCGACATCCTCGACAGTGACAAGGCGCGCCTCAACGGCCAGGAGCGCCTGGTCCTGCAACCCAACGGCGGCGAGCAACCCTTGCGGCAATGGTTGATGGAAAACGGTTACTCCATCGTCTGCGAGGAACTGCTGCGGGAGAACCGCTTCTTCTACGAGATCATCGTGGCCGAGCGCGCCGAGCCTGTGAGCTACACCGCCGAACAACTGTACTTCGGCCCGCTGCAAATGCAGGCCCGCAGCCCGGAGTTCCTGCTCAAGTGGCAGCGCATCCTGCGCCACAAACACCAGACCCTGAACGACTTTGCCCAGGCGCGGCAGGCGGTACCCGAGGACAAGGTGCAAGAGGTCGCGCAACAAGCCCGGTGGATTACCGAGCTGCTGGCGTGAGGGTCAGCCCGCGAGGGTGTTCAGCTCGGCCAGCACATCATCCGAAAGCTCCAGTTCGCCCACCGCGAGGTTTTCACGCAAATGGGGGACCGAGGATGTTCCGGGAATCAGCAGGACGTTGGGCGAGCGACGCAGCAACCACGCCAGCGCCAATTGCATCGGTGCGACGCCAAGCCGCTGCGCAACGTTCGACAACACCGCTGACTGCACCGGCGAGAATCCGCCCAGCGGGAAGTACGGCACATAGGCAATGCCTTCCAGGGCCAACTCGTCGATCAGCGCGTTATCGTGTTGATGGGCGATGTTGTAGAGGTTCTGGACACACACGAAACGCACGAGTTTTCGCGCTTCGGCCACCTGGGTGGGCGTGACGTTGCTGATGCCGATATGGCGTATCAGCCCCTGTTGTTGCAGCTCGGCGATGGCGCTCAGGGGTTCTTCGATCGAGCCTTCGGCAGTGCCCATCACGCCGTGCATGGCCCGCACATTGACCACGTCCAGCACGTCCAGGCCCAGGTTGCGCAGGTTGTCATGCACAGCCTGCGTCAGCTCGGCCTTCGACGACGCGTTGAACCAGCCGCCATCGGCGCCACGACGGGCGCCCACCTTGGTGACGATCGTGAGGTCGTCTTTATACGGGTGCAACGCCTCGCGGATAATCTGATTGGTGATGTGCGGTCCGTAGAAGTCGCTGGTGTCGATATGGTTCACGCCGCAGGCGACGGCCTCGCGCAACACAGCGAGCGCTGCATCACGGTCTTTTGGCGGGCCAAATACCCCAGGGCCAGCCAATTGCATGGCGCCGTAACCGACGCGGTTGACGGTGCGATCACCGAGAGTGAAGGTGCTGCGGTTTCCTGAGCGGGTCATGGCGGTGGCTCTTGCTTGACGGGAGGAAGCCTATAATATGAAGGATCCTTCAGGTTTAGAATTCGCATTCCATGAGCACTCCCAAAGCCTCCCTAAAGCCAAGAAAATCAGCGGTCCAGGCGCGCTCGGCGGCGACGGTCGAGGCGCTGCACACGGCGACCCTTCAGGTTCTGACGGCTCAGGGACTGGTCCGCTGCACCACGACCCGCGTGGCCGAGCGCGCGGGCATGTCGGTGGGCAGTCTCTATCAGTACTATCCGAACCGCGATGCACTCCTGGCGGCAGTCCTGGAAAAGCATTTGGTGCACGTGGCCGAGACCGTTGAGCAGGCCTGCGATCAACATCAGGGCGCCACGGTGGCGGAAATGGCGTCGGGGTTTGTCACGGCTTTTCTGGCGGTGAAACTCATGGACCCGACGGCGTCCAAAGCCCTCTATGCCATTGCGGCTGAGCGGGGCGGTGCGGAGCTTGTGGCGCGGATCAACAAGCGGATGGTGGGCGCCGTGGCGGCGATGTTGGGGACGGCATCGGATGCCCGTTTTGACGACCCGTTTTTAACCGCGGCCATCTCGATCAGTGCCGTGGTGGGCCCGGTGCGGACGCTGCTTGAAGGCAATGCAACGCCGGCCTATGAAGCCGGCCTGGAACAGCAGGTGACCCGGCTGCTGCGGGCTTATCTTCAAACGTTTCAGTCGCCGCCAATTGACCGCGAAAGGGCGCCAAAGTAGCATGCGGCCATTATTTTGATATCACTCTCGATTCAAGGATTGAATATGCTGTCCAGAGCCCTCACGGCAGGCCTGCTACTGGCCTTGGCCGGGTGTACCAACGTCAAGGTTGAGCCTGTCTCGCCTCAATACAACATCTCCCGGTTGTGCATCGAAGAGAACCCCAAAGTCGTGGTGGGGGACTTTGTCGATGGCCTGCAAACGCTGCTGCGCAAGCACCACATTGAAAGCCGGCTGTATGCCGCGCCGGTTCCGGGCAATTGTGAATACCGTCTGACCTACACCGCCATTCGTTCCTGGGACTTTTCTGCCTACCTGTCCGATGCCAGCGTCCGGCTCTACAAAGGCGACCAGTCCATTGGTTTTGCGCAGTACACCCTGGCGGGCGGCGGGGGCTTCGATTTGTCGAAATACAACACGGTCGAGGAAAAAATGGCACCGGTGATCAACCAGCTATTGGGGCAGGCCAAGTGAGCACATTCATAAAAAGTATCCCGGTCCTGTTGCTCATGTTGCTACTGCCAGGGTGTGGTCATACCAGCACCAGCGAACCTTATTTCGAACCGCCGCCGCCACCTCCAGGCAAGGCGCTGGTTTACCTGATGCGAACCCAGGTTATCCAGGGCAGCTTCTATGACAGCGTGTTCAGTATCGATGACAGCGCAATCGTGGGGCTGAGCAGCGAGACCTATTCCTGGGTGCTGGTCAGCCCTGGCGTGCACAAGATTTCGGCCGGACAGCAGCCGCATCCCCGGAACGTATTCCTGACGCTCTCGGTTGAGCCGGGCAAGGAATACTTCGTTGAGTACACCCAGGAGAACATGTTCGAGAAGATTCGCAAGCGGGAGACGAACGAAGGGAAAACCATGGTGCGCGGGTATTCGTATATACCGGTGAAGTGACGGCGCGGTTGCAACGACTGCGCAGGTTAACCCCGGTGCCCCGGCACTAATGTAAGGAGTGATGGTCAATAACCCCCGCACGACTGTGAGCGGTCGTGTGGCTCGGAATAGAGCCTCGCGGTACGTTTTTTCCTCCCCCCCATTTGAAGATTTAACCCATGCACCTTCGCAAAATTGCAGTTGGGCTGTCGGCCCTTGTTTTGCTCTCCACCGGGGCGCAAGCCCGTGGCCTGCTGGACCTCATCACGCCGCATCAGCAACACACCTCCCGCTCGGGCTCCATCAGTCAGGGCGCGGCCCTGGACCTCTATTCAAACCAACAGAAAAAGCCGTCGTTCGACAGTTGCGCCGACCTGTTCCCGGCCGCGCAACCGATCAACACCGCCACCGTGCCGGCCACCATGAAACCCCTGGCGCTGTGTTCCGATAATTTTGCGGTGCTCTACTCGCAAACCAGCAAGACCCCGCTGGTGGTGGTCGAGCGCCTGAATGCCGGCCAGTTGCAGGACGCCAAAGGCGAGGAGCGCACCAACCAGTTTTACCCGGACCCGCGCATTCCCAAGGGCGCGCGTGCCGAGTTGAGTGACTACCGTGGCCAACACCCGGCCGTGGACCGTGGCCATCAATCGCCGGCCGCCGATGCGCCGAGCACCAACGCCATGGCCCAATCCTTCGCGCTGTCGAACATGGTGCCGCAAGACCCCACCAACAACCGCAAGATCTGGAGCAAGGTCGAGGCGGACGTGCGCAAGTTCACCAAGCGCGCCGACGGCAATGTGTTTGTGTTCACCGGCCCGCTGTTTGACCCGGGCTACAGCACCATTGGCGACAACAAGGTCTGGGTGCCGACCCGCCTGTTCAAGCTGGTATACGACGTATCGTCCCAGCGTGCCTGGGCCTACGTGCTGCCCAACGCTGAAACCCGTATCGAGAAACCGATGGACTACGCGACGTTTGTGAAGACCACCGGGCTCAAGCTGCTGGGGAATCTGCCGGTGACGGGATCCGTTGGGCGTACTTGACGGCCTGAAACCGGGTGCGTCACTTGCCCTTTTTCAACGTCTTCAACCGCAGCGTTGCTCGCTGCACAGCGGCCATCTTCTCTGGCCGCTTCATCCTTTTCCATTTGCGAATATCGTCCTTGGTGCGTCCACAACTCACGCACAGCTCACCACTGAGCTGGCAGGTTGAGACGCACGGATTCTCGATATCTTTAGCCAAGGCTTTACCCCTTTACGGCATACAGTTTGAGCAGGCGCAGGCGCCAATCGCCGCCATGCTGCAGGTGGCATTCTTCCTCGGAGTCGAAGCGCACGTAGCGGTCCGAAGAAGGGCGATCCACCCCGGCATCCTCCAGCGCCGTGGCCGTCAGCTCGCGCATGCGCCGGTCCAGCCCGCTTGAAAGGGCCAACTCCCGGTTCGCCCGTGTATCGAACACCCAGATGACGACCAGGCTTTGGGCAAAGGCCAGGTAGTCGACTTCGTGGGTCAGCCAGTCGAAGCCGGTGATTTCGGCCTTGGCGATTTCACAGGCCTCGGTCAGGGCCGCGACCAGGCGACGTTCAATCCGGGCGCTGTCGCGTGTGTTTGAAGGCATGGTGATTCCTGGATGGGTGATGGCTGGGATGATACCCGAGAGATCAACGGTGTGAGCTGTCGAGCTTCAGCGAGGCTGCGAAGGCGGACTGGCAGGCGACATCTTTATCGACTGACAGGGCCTCTTCGCAGCCTCGCTGGGGCTCGACAGCTCCCACACTGGATTGGGTTTGCCTGTCAGATTTTCTTTGGCCGATCCAGCTTGCGCGTCATCGTATAGACCGCCACCCCGGCGGCCAGGATGCCCGAGGCCGCGCCGACGGCCAGCGCCCAACGCGGGCCAAGATGGTCGGCCACCCACCCCACAATCGGTGCACCAATCGGTGTGCCGCCAAGGGCCACGCCTACCCGCAGGGCGATCACTCGGCCGCGCATGGCGGGTTCGGTGGTGAGTTGCATCAGGCTGTTGGTGGTGTTGCTGAAGGTCAGGGCGCCCACGCCGATGATCACCAGGGCCCCGGCGAACAGCCAATAGTTCGGGGCAATCGCCGCCAACGTGCAACCCACCCCGAACACCAGCGCGCCGTACAGCAGCGACTTGAAGTGTGGCCGCTCGCGCCCGGCGGCGAGCAGCGCCCCGGCGATGGTGCCGATGGCCAGGGTCGACGTCAGCAGCCCATAGCCACGGGCATCGGCGTGGAACACGGTGACGGCCATGGTCGAGATGAAAATGGGGAAGTTCATGCCGAAGGTGCCGATCAAAAACAGCATGATCAGTATCGCCATCAGGTCCGGTCGGGCCCACACATAGCGCAAGCCTTCGGTCAGGCTGCCCTTGGTGCGCAGTGCCCGCAGGCGGGTGTGCAGGCCGGAAACCCGCAGCAGAAACAGCGAGGCCAGCACCGCGAAAAAGCTCGCGCCATTGAGCAGGAACGCCCAGCCGGTGCCCACCGACGCGATGGTCACCCCGGCCACGGCCGGGCCAATCATGCGGGCCATGTTGAACGAGGTGGAATTGAGCGCGATGGCGTTGGACAGGTCCGCTTCGCCCACCAGGTCTGCCACGAAAATCTGCCGCACGGGGGCGTCGAATGCCGAGGCACAGCCCGACAAAAACGCGAACGCATACACGTGCCACAGCTGCACGATGCCGGTCAGGGTAAACACCCCCAGCATCAACGCCAGCACGCCCATCACGCCCTGGGTGACGATCAGCAGCTTGCGCTTGTCGTAGTGGTCGGCGGCGAAGCCGGTCCAGGGCAGCAACAGCAATTGCGGCCCGAACTGCAACGCCATGACGATACCGACGGCCGAGGCGTTATGCGGCGTGAGTTGGGTCAGCACCAGCCAGTCCTGGGCGGTGCGTTGCATCCAGGTGCCGATATTCGACACCAGGGCACCGGCGGCCCAGATACGGTAATTGACGCTGCGCAGCGAGCGGAAAATGCCCATCGAACTCACACCGGCCTTGAGGGATTACCACCGTTGAAGCGCCCGAAATGCTGCGCCAGGAACACACTCAGCACCAAGGCCCCGAGCCCGAGGGCGAGCACATCAGCGGTGTTGTCGAGCGCGAAATCCCCGACCCGGCAGACCAGCACATAGCCGATCACCAGGTTGAGAAACCCCCAGAGCACATTCAGCGTCGAGGAAGACCGCCCTTGGCCGCGCGGCTTGGCAAATGGCGTCTGGAATGACTGGCCCATCAAGCCACTGACGCAATGCGGCACCGCGTTGGCGAGCAACACACCGCCGAAGAAGTAAGACACCAGTTCATGCCACTGCATCGTCACGCACCCCTTGTTTCAAGCAAGCCGATGATGTGTTGCGCCGTGCCGGTTTCCCCTAGCTTCGGGAACACCTGATGCAGGCTGTAGTGGTGGGCTTCGGCGTTCGCATCGGTCATGGCGTCGGTGGCCAGGGTCACGTTAAAGCCAGCCTCATAGGCCTGGCGCGCGGTGGACTCCACGCCGGTGCCGGTGGCCACCCCGGTGATCACCACTTGGGTCACGCCGAGCGCCTTCAACTGCGCCTCAAGATCGGTGCTGGCGAAGGCGCCCCAGGTGCGTTTGGTCACTACCATGTCGCCGGGTTGCTGACCGAGTTCAGGCAGCAGGTCGGCCCATCCCGGTGGAAATACATCGCTGCGCCGTGGCCGCTCTGTGCGCCCGGGTGCAAAGCCTGTGACGTTGACCAGCACCACCGGCAAGCCGCGTTCACGGAACGCATCGAGCAGTGCACGGGAGCGTTCGACCACACCGCCGATGGGGTGGATGAACGGGTACTCGGCGATGCCTTTTTGCAAGTCCACGATGATCAGCGCGGTGTTGGGATCCAGCGAGGTGACGGCCATGGAATGTCCTCAAACGGGAAGGGGTGGCTCAAAAATCGGCGAGGCGCTCCAGCAGCTTTACGGCCGCCGCGAGTTCGGCTTGTTCGTCGGCAGACAGTTGTTCCTGCAGCGCCCGCAACAGCCAATCGTCCTTGGCGGCCCGGCTGGCGATGAGGTGTTTGCGAAAGCCGGGTGTCAGCTCGATCAGGGTTTGTCGCCCATCGCTGGGGTCGGGTTTGCCCCTGATCGCTTTCATCGTTTCAAGCCCGGCCACGGTGATGCGCATGGACTGCGGGCGCACGCTCTCGGCCCGGGCCAGGGCCGAGACGGTGCTGGGCCCGTCACGGTCCAGGCGCAGCAGCACCGACTTCTGGGCGGAGGTGAAATCATTCGGATGGGTTTGTTCCCGCAGCCGGCGGATCAGCTTGCCCAGGGAGATACGCAGTTCGGCGGCCAGGGCGGCGGCGGATTGGGTTTCTGGGGTGTTGGAGGATCTGTTCATGCCCGGACATTAGCATGCGTGCAGAAAAACTGTACAGTTTAGCTGTATGAAATTTTTGTCAGAAAACCCTGCATCAACCGTCCTTGACTGACCCTAATTTTGCCTTGCGGTACTCATCGGGTGTCTCGCCCGTGAGCTTGCGGAACATGCTGATAAAGGCTGAGGAGCTGCTGTAGCCCAGGTCAAGTGCGAGGGTCTCGACGGTAACGCCACTTCGCAACAGGCTCAGCGAGTGCATCACCTTGAGCCGTTGTTTCCAGTGGTTCAGCGACATCCCCAAGTCACGCTGGCAGCGCCGCAGCAGCGTGCGCTCGGTGGCGTTGACCAGGCGCGCCCAGTCGGCCAGGGAGCGGGCGTCTGCGGGGTTCTGTTCCAGGGCTTCAAGGATGGGCGACAGCACCGGGTCATTGGAGCCGGGCAGGTAGGAGCCGACGCGGGAGGTTTGCTTCAGCTTGTCCAGCAGCACGTAGAGCAGGCGGCTGTCTTCCTCGGTTTGCACCGGCGCGGGCGGTGAGGCCCGCAGGTCGTCGAGCAAGGCGCGGATCAACGGGGTGATCGTCAACGCGCAGGCCGTGTCCGGCAAGTGTTCACACAACGGCTGCGCGATATACAGCGAAGAGTGATAAGCCTCCTGGCGATTGAGCGCCAGGTGCTCGGCCTCGGGCGGCAGCCACAGGCCAAACTGCGGCGGCACGATGAAGTGCTCGTCGGCGAGCTTGATCTCCATCACACCACTGAACGAATACACAAACTCACCCCAGGGATGGCGATGCCACGGGTAAGTCGTCAAGGCCTGCATCTGCGCGGCACGAAAGTACAGGGGGGTCGGCAGTTCATCGGTGAACGGCGCAACGACCCGGTGGGCAAATGGCTTGTTCATCAGGATCACACCGCTGCGGCCAGTCGAATGGCTATTGTGCGCTATCGCTTGTCGTTTTGGCGCTATATCCAGCCGTTCCGCAGATCGCAGACTCCGCCCATACAAACGTGGGTGGGAGAGTGTCGTGGAGAAGCGTCAGCCGATTGATGGGCCCGCTGCGGTCACCATGACGGTGATGTGCGCCATCTGGGGCCTTCAGCAGGTGGCGATCAAGGTCGCCGCGCCGGATATTGCGCCGATCTTCCAGATCGCCCTGCGCTCCGGCATTGCCGCTGTGCTGGTGGGCCTGATCCTGATCCTGCGCCGGAACAAGATGACCTTGAACCTCGACACCTGGCGCGGCGGGCTGTTGGTGGGCGCGCTGTTTGCCCTGGAATACGTGGCCGTCGGCGAGGGGCTACGTTATACGTCCGCCGCGCACATGGTGATTTTCCTGTACACGGCGCCGATCTTTGCGGCCATCGGGTTGCACGTTCGGTTCCCCAGTGAGCGGCTGACGGCGGTGCAGTGGGGCGGCATATTGCTGGCGTTTGTCGGCGTGATCGTCGCGTTTTTCGCGCCGGGTGAAAGCCATGCCTCGATGGCCGATCAGCGCTTGGGTGATGCGCTGGGCTTGTTGGGCGCGGCGGCGTGGGGCGCCACTACGGTCACCATTCGTTGCTCGCGACTGGCCGGAGCGCCGGCGCCACTGACGTTGTTTTATCAACTGGCCGGGGCGTTTGTAATCCTGGCTGCATTGGCGTGGGCCACCGGGCAAACCGGGGTGCATTTCTCGGCTATTACGGTGGCCAGCCTGGCGTTCCAGACCGTGGTGTTCTCGTTCCTGAGCCTGCTGGTGTGGTTCTGGATGCTGGGCCGTTACCTGGGATCGCGGTTGGGTGTGCTGTCGTTCATGACGCCTTTGTTTGGCGTGGTGTTCGGTGTGTGGTTGCTGGACGAGACCTTGCAGTCATCGTTCATTGTGGGCTCGGTGTTGGTGCTGGTGGGGATTGTGGTGGTGAGTGGGCATGATCTTTTGCGGCGGCGCAGCGAGGTGATGGCATAATAATGCTACTGATGATCATCACTAGCACAAGGAAAGGCGTCTCTTGCAAGCTGCATCCACACATCACCGCCTGCGACTCTTCGCACTGGCCAGCGCACTCATGGCGGGCTGCTCCAGTTCGCACACGCACACGCCCACACCGCTCGAGCTCGAGCCGTGTCTGGCACAGGGGCCGGTTAACAGCCAGGGCTACGATAACTGTCTGGCCGACCGCGCGGCGCTGCTCAGGGAGTTGCTCAAGTCGCTTAACGATCCGGGCAGCCTTCGTTACTTAGAAATTCAGCCAGCCGGCACCCCTACGTTCCAACTCTCCGACTATCCGGATACGCCCACTCCCATGACTTACAGGGGAGCTGATTCACTCTCCGCGACTGAAAGGCGCGAGCAGCCATTCAAGATCAAAGTCACCTGGAAATACCTTTCCAAGCGGTTCGGCCCGGAGCCCAGGGACCGTGTTCCCATGGAAGACATGGAGAGCCTGCTGCTGGCGGCGGCGAAGGAAAATGGCCTGGCGAAGTGGGCCTGCACGGTGACCGGTGGAAAGCAGCGGCAGTGGATCTTCTACACCCGGGATGACGCGGTGTTTATCGCACGAATCAAGTCGGTGCTGGCACCGACCGGGCCATACCCGATCGAGTTCAGCGCACGCAGGGAGTCAGGCCTGGGCACCGACGTGGACACTGCGCAAGACAGTCGTCTGACGCCGAAAAAGTGCATGGAATGATGGCGGGAGGGTTGTAGTGGTCAGTGGGCATGATGATCTTTCAAGGCTGCGCATGGCCAGGTTCGTCAAGGACTGATACGTTCACGGGGCCGGACATTCCTGCCCCTACTTTCTCCTGCACAGGCGCTCTACCGTGATACCAAACACTGAAGAAGAACGCCGCCAACTCAAGGCGGCCTGCACTGTCGAGATCAGCGGGTTTGCCGAGCCCACGCCGGCCCAGTGGTTCCAGGAAATGGCGGAGTGGGCCCAGGCCAACAACGTGTCCCATGATCATTATGGGGGCGGTGCGTTGATTGAAGGCTTTGAAGCCAAGGTGGCCGAACTGCTGGGCAAGCCTGCTGCGGTGTTCATGCCCAGCGGGGTGATGGCGCAATTGATTGCAGTCAACATCTGGAGTGAGCGAGGCAGGCTGCCGCGCTTCGGGATCCATGCGTCCTCTCATTTGCAGCTCCACGAAGAGCAGGCATTCCAGGCCTTGCTGCACTTGCACGGGGTGATGGTGGGGCACCGCTTGCGACCGATCCTGGCCGACGACCTGGCAGCGATTGCCGAGCCACTGAGCTGCCTGGTGGTTGAGCTGCCGGCCCGCGAGATCGGCGGGCAGCTGCCTGAATGGGATGAGTTGGAAGCCTTGAAAGCCACCGCTGCCGCCTCGGGTACGCCGCTGCACATGGACGGTGCCCGCCTGTGGGAAACCCGGGCCTACTACCAGCGCTCCTACGCGGAAATTGCCGAGGGTTTCTCCTCCGTCTACGTCTCGGCCTACAAAGGCCTCGGCGGAATCGCCGGCTCGCTGCTGGTTGGCGATACCGACTTTATCCAACAGGCACGCCTGTGGCGCCAACGGCTGGGGGGCACCTTGATCAAGCAGAGCCCCATGGTGGTCTCGGCGGCCATGCGCTTCGATCACCGCCTGGGGACGCTCGAGGCCTGCTATCAGCGAACCCTGAGGCTGGCGAGCTGCCTGCAGGCGATTCCCGGTATTCGTCTTCTGCCGCGCACGCCGCAGGTGAACATGCTCCACGTGTATTTCGACGCAGACCGGGCGGCACTGCTCAACGCTCGCGATGAGATTGCCCGAGAGCACGGCTATTGGCTGTTCACCCACCTGGAACCCACCGAGGTGCCGGGGTGGTGCAAGACCGAGTGTTATGTGGGTGACCGCTTATTGGGCGTGGAGGATGAGCGGGTTCTGCAACTGTTCACCGACTTGATGCGGCGAGCAACTCAAGGCGACTGATGCCAGCGCTGCCCTTAAACCAGCTGTCGCCGGCTGGCTCCCGGCGGCTGCCCGGTGACGCGCTTGAACGCCCGGCTGAACGCCGCCTGGGAGTTATAGCCGAGGCGCTGCGCCACGGTTTCGATTGGCAACCGCTCCAGCGTCAGCCACTGGCTGGCCAGGCGCATTCGAAGTTCGGTGGCGTAGCGCAGCGGTGGCAGGCCGAGGGTGCTTTGAAAGTGCTGGGCGAACACCGAGCGGGAGGTGTGACATTGCGCCGCCAGTTCCTCCACCGTCCAATCGCGCCCCGGCTGTTGATGCAACGCCAACAGGGCCTTGGCCAGGCGCGGGTCGCGTAACGCGGCTACCAGCCCGGACGCATTCCCGCACGCACATTCAACCCAGCCTCGAACCACCATGGCCGCCACCACGTCTGCCAGGCGCGCAAGGATGCCGGCGAAGCCGATGCGGGCGCTGCTGACTTCACGCTCCATGGCCGCCAGGATCGGCATCAGCCCCGGATAACGCTGGCCCTTGGCGTCGATCAGCATGAGGTCCGGCATCAGGCGGCCAAGGCCCTGCAAACTCCCCAGCTCAAACTCCATGCAGCCGCTGAAGAGCAGGGTGCTTTGATCCTCGCCCCCATCGAGCCGGGCATCCACCGCACACACCGCATCACCGAGGGACGCCGCATCAAAGCTGTCGATGGCTTGCACCGGCACCTCCGGGCTGGACAACAACTGGTGGGCGCCCCCATGGGAGATAAATACCGCATTGCCAGGCGTCAGCTCGTATGGCGTGCCGTCCTCGGTACGCAGGGTGACGCAGCCGGCGGCGATAAGGTGGAAGTAGGCGTGCCCGGGTTTGGCCGGGAAACCCAGGCCAAACGCCGGCCCGGCCTGGATACGCCGGTACTCGACACCCCGCAGGCGCATGCCGCGCAGCAGCTCGTTGATGAGGTCAGAGGACACGTCGAACGGTTCTGGAGGCATCATTTCCGGGGTTTCGGTAAAGGATTCAAGATTTTGCATCATAGATCATCCTGCTCTTCGTACCTAGACTTCCGGTCGCGATAACTTTTAGAGGATGTCTGGTGATGAGCAATAGTGTGTGTGATGCAGTATCCGGTGTGGAGGCCGCCCCTGCGGCACCCGCGTGGATGGCGGTGTTTTCGTTGGCGATGGGTGTGTTCGGATTGCTCACGGCGGAGTACCTGCCGGCCAGTTTGCTGACGCCGATGGCGGCCGAACTCGGCGTCTCGGAAGCGTTGGCCGGGCAGGCGGTGACGGTCACGGCCGTGGTGGCGTTGTTCGCCGGGCTGCTGGTGCCGGGCCTGACCCGCGGCGTCGATCGGCGTGTGGTGCTGCTGGCCTTCAGTGCGCTGATGATCTGTTCCAACCTGCTGGTGGCGGTCTCGTCGAGCCTGACGGTGCTGCTGCTGATGCGGGTGTTGTTGGGCGTCGCACTCGGTGGCTTCTGGAGCATGGCGGCGGCGGTGGCGATGCGGCTGGTCCCGGCGGCGCTGCTGCCGCGTGCATTGTCGATCATCTTCAGCGGCATCGCGGTGGGCACGGTCGTGGCCGTACCGCTGGGCAGCTTTTTGGGCGGTCTTTATGGATGGCGCAGCGCGTTCCTGGCCGCTGCTGCCGTGGGAGGCGTGACCCTGGTTTTCCAGCTGTTCACATTGCCGTCTCTCGCACCCCGCAGGACCGCACGCTTGAGGACAGTGCTCGACGTACTGCTGCGCCCGGGCATCGCCGTGGGCATGTTGGGGTGCGTGTTGGTGCACACCGGGCACTTCGCGTTGTTCACCTACATCCGGCCCTTCCTGGAAAGCACCACCGGTGTCGACGCCGAAGGGCTGGCGCTGATGTTGCTGGGCTTCGGTGTGGCGAACTTTGCCGGCACGCTGCTGGCCGGATGGCTACTGGTGCGTCTGCCCCGCGGCACGCTGGTGCTGATGCCGGCACTGGTCGGCGTGGCGGCACTCGCCCTGGCACTGTTGCCGGCGACCGTGACGGGCCAGGTGGGGTTGTTGATGCTCTGGGGCCTGGCGTTTGGCGGTGTACCGGTGGCCTGGTCGAACTGGGTGGCGCGGGCGGTGCCCGATCAGGCCGAAAGCGCCGGCGGCATGGTGGTGGCCTCGGTGCAGTCGGCGATTGCCGCCGGGGCGGCGGCGGGCGGCGCGATGTTCAGCTTCAGTGGGATTGACGGGGTGTTTGTTGCGGCGGGTGTGTTGATGCTGTTGGCGGCGCTGTTGATTGCGTTGAAGGTGAAGGTTGATGCGCCTGGGCAAGGCGCAGAGGCGGGAGCAGCGTTTCATCTTTGAAAAAATACCTGGGGGAAAGGGGCGTATGGACGGTCGAGGTAGACCGATCCGTTCGCCCCCTTTCCATCAATCAACCCTCGGGGCGGGCAGCACCATTGGTGGGGTCTCCTTCAGCGAGCATCTGACCAAGGCGTTCACGTTGTTCAGCACTGGGCAGCACACCCGTCGTTGTCGCCTCCAGTACCGTGATGCCTTCTGCGTTGACTATCCGCACTTCGGCCTTTGCATGCCCTTGCTCATCGATGCCTGCGATGAGCCAGTGGCAGGTGATCAGGTCGCCCGCGTACACGGGGCGCTTGAACTCGAAACTCATGCCTGTCGCCAGCCAACCCATTTGCCCACCCACTTCGGTGACGAGACTGGCTGTCAGCAGGCCATGGGCTATGGGCCTCTTGAACCCGCGCAACGCAGCGTACGGGGTGTCGCAATGCACCGGGTTGTAGTCGCGGGAAATCTGCGCAAACTGACGAATGTCATCTTCTGAAAAACAACGCATGACCGTGAACTGGTCTCCAACCTGCAGACCTTCGGCGGCACGTTCTCTTGGGCTTGTCATACAGGCTCCTTGAAAGGTGAGGGCGGGAAGCTAAAACGTATGCTCGGGGCCTGGAAACGCTCCTGTACTCACCTCGAGTGCAAAGTCCTTTGCCGCATTGTGCAGTACCGAACGCAGGTCAGCGTATTGCTTGACGAACCGCGGCAGGCGACCAGTGCGGAGTCCGGCCATGTCCTGCCAGACCAGCACTTGTGCATCGCACTGGTTGCCAGCGCCAATCCCGACGGTTGGAATCGAAACCGCCTCGGTGATCGCTCGACCCACATCACCGGGCACCATCTCAATCAAAATGGCGAATGCACCGGCGGCTTCAAAGGCCTTGGCAACGTCTATCAGGCGCTGTGCATCTTCGTCACGACCCTGCACACGATAGCCGCCCAGTTGATGCTCCTGCTGTGGCGTAAAACCGATGTGCGCCATGACAGGTATGCCTGAACGGGTGAGCATCTCGACCTGAGGCAGCACCTCGGTCCCGCCTTCCAGTTTCACCGCGTGTGCACCGGCTTCTTTCATGAAACGAGCAGCCGTATGAAAACACTGCTCCGACGATGCCTGGTAAGACCCGAAGGGCAGATCGGCAATGACCAGTGCCTGCCGGGTCGAACGGCTGACCGCGCGAACCAGAGGGATAAGTTCGTCAACGGTGACGGCCAACGTGGATTCGTTGCCGTACACATTGTTGGAGGCGGAGTCACCCACCAGCAGCACCTGTATTCCGGCCTCTTCAAAAATAATGGCGCTGTACATGTCATACGCAGTGAGCATCGCCCATTTCTGGCCCTCTCTCTTCATCTGTTTCAGATGGGGAATCCGGACTCGGGTCTGTCGGGCGAGCGGTGCGCTGCCGTACGGCGAAGGTTGGTTGTTCATGGTGTCTGTCTCGCTGATGGAAAGTTAGTCCAGCACTTGTTCGGTAAGCAACGTCACTGCGATAAGGAGCATGGCTGTCCCGGAGAACCGGCTGACCCAGTGCGCTGCGGCGGGGCGTGTGCGCAGTACGACGTGTGAGCCAAACCCAACCAACAGATAAACAACGCCACAACTGAGGGTGTGTACGAGCCCCAGCACGATCATCTGCATCGGCACGGGCCAGGGCGCCGTGGCATCGGCAAATTGAGGCAGGAGCGCCAGGAACAGCAGGAAGACTTTCGGGTTCAGGCCACTGATGCAAAGCCCCTTGAGCATCCAGCGCGTCCATGAGCCGGACGCTTGAACGTCATCCGCCCGGGGCGCGGCGGGGCGAAGGAGCATATTGAGGCCCAACCAAAACAAGTAACCCGCGCCGGCCACCGTCAGCACTGACAGGGCCACCGGGTGGCTGGCGACCAGCGTGCCAACACCTGCGGCAACCACCAGCGTGGCGATCAAATGACCGGACAGCAGGCCCGCCACGGCGGGTACGACGACTCGATGTTTCAGCCCCGCAGAAATCGCATAGGCCCAATCCGCACCGGGCGTAATGACGAACAGAATCGACATCGCCCAGAAGGCTGCAAAGGTACTGAAACTCATGCCGTCCCCCGCGCCCATTCGTGACTCACCGCTTTATTCATCATCCTGCCTGTCCTTTCAAAAGCCGTCCCTCGGGTTTTTTAATGCGGGGCACGGTGGTTAATAACGGGAGGAAGATTAGTGAAATATGGTTAGAATTTGCTCTCAAAGCATGCTGTTATTGTGTCTTGTAAGGGGAGAAAGTTCTGATTGGACAGAATAGACCGGAAGATTCTTGCTGAACTGCAACGGGATGGGCGACTTTCCGTCACGGAATTGGCCGAGCGCGTAGGGTTGAGTCTCTCTCCTTGCCATCGGCGGGTGCGGGCACTGGAAGAGTCTGGTGTGTTGCTCGGCTATCGGGCGCAGCTTGATCCCGTTGCGTTGGGCCTGAACTTTTCCGCCATGGTGTTTGCCACGCTCCGAGACGGCAACCGGCAAGCAGTCGAGGCGTTCGAGACAGCACTCATGGATATCCCGCAGGTGGTCGATGCCCAGAGGCTGTTCGGGGAGCCGGACTACCTGCTGCACGTGATTGCCCAGGACTTGCCCGCCTTCCAAAGACTTTACGACGAGAGACTTTCCACACTGCCCAATGTGCAACGGCTGACCTCCACCCTGGTGATGAAGCGGGTCATTCAAGACCGGGCGCTACCGTTGTAACTGGCGCACTACGTGCTCTTTACTTCAGCGCCCGCGCAGCGGTTACGCACACAGTCGGTGACAGCACTATTCCATCATGAAGAGGGCTAAAGAGTTGGTGAAATCAATTCATTATTACTCAGTCAATGGCTCAGCCTAAAATACCTCTTAATTATAGATAATATGAAGACTGCCGGGTGCAAGCCAGAAAAGTGCTAGATAACTTCAGGTTTGCCCCGGAAAACAGGGTGTCAGATTATAATGAATAAAGAGTTTGTATTTACGATCAAGAGCATTTGTTTTGACGAGGATTATCATCCCTCGGAAAATACGCGCATCACCACCAACTTTGCTAATTTGGCGAGAGGGAAGAACCGTCAGGAGAACTTGCGCAACACGTTGAGAATGATCGACAACCGTTTCAATGCGTTGGCCCACTGGGATAATCCCAAGGGGGATCGTTATACCGTCGAGCTTGAAATCATCTCTGTTGAGATGGACATTGACGCTGAAGGCGGCAGTCATGCCATTCCGTTGATTGAAATATTGAAAACGAATATCGTTGATCGAAAAACCAATGAGCGATTTGAAGGCATTGTAGGGAATAACTTCTCCTCCTACGTGAGGGACTATGATTTCAGCGTGGTGTTGTTGGGGCATAACAAGGATCAGCCAACGTTCAGTACGCCAGATGATTTTGGAGACTTGCATGGCAAGCTGTTCAAGTGCTTCGTGAACTCAAGTGCTTACAGGGATAACTTTAAAAAGTCGCCGGTCATCTGCCTGAGCGTTTCCAATACCAAGACTTACCACCGGACTGAAAACCAGCACCCGGTGCTGGGTATTGAGTACGAGCAGGATGAATACTCGTTGACGGATGAGTACTTCAAGAAAATGGGGCTGAAGGTCCGCTATTTCATGCCTTCCAACAGTGTTGCGCCCTTGGCCTTTTATTTTTCTGGCGACTTGCTCAGTGATTACACCACTCTTGAGCTTATCAGCACCATCAGCACGATGGACACTTTCCAGAAGATTTACCGGCCCGAGATTTATAACGCGAATTCCGCCGCAGGAAAGTCCTATCAGCCGAGTTTGAAACACCAGGATTATTCATTGACGCTCATTGTTTATGATCGAGAGGAACGTAGCCGGCTGGCGATTGAGCAGGGCAAATTTGTTGAGGAGCACTTCATCAAGCCCTACCAGGCCACGCTTGAGCAATGGTCCGCCCACTGCGCCTTTTAAATCATTAATAATACAAGGTCATCTATCATGAAAAAGCTATTGCCCACGTCAACGGCTGGCAGTTTGCCAAAACCCTCCTGGCTTGCACAGCCCGAGACACTTTGGTCGCCCTGGAAGTTGCAAGGCGAGGAATTGGTCGAGGGTAAACAAGATGCCCTGCGGTTGGCGCTGCAAGAACAACAGCACGCCGGCATTGATATCGTCAGTGATGGCGAACAAACCCGCCAACACTTTGTCACTACGTTTATTGAACACCTGAGCGGCGTTGATTTCGAGAAGCGTGAGACCGTAAGAATTCGTGATCGCTACGACGCAAGCGTGCCGACGGTGGTGGGTGCGGTTACTCGGCAAAAGCCGGTGTTTGTTGAAGATGCCAGGTTTCTGCGTCAGCAAACCGATCAACCCATTAAATGGGCGCTGCCTGGCCCCATGACCATGATCGATACGCTGTATGACAACCATTATAAGAGTCGTGAAAAACTGGCCTGGGAATTCGCCAAAATTCTCAATGAAGAAGCTCGGGAGCTGGAGGCTGCCGGCGTTGACATTATCCAGTTTGATGAGCCGGCCTTTAACGTTTTCTTTGATGAAGTGAATGAGTGGGGCGTCGCCACCCTGGAGAGGGCCATTGAAGGCCTTAAATGCGAAACGGCCGTGCATATTTGCTATGGCTATGGCATCAAGGCCAACACGGACTGGAAGAAGACGCTGGGCTCGGAGTGGCGTCAGTATGAAGAGGCTTTTCCAAAGCTGCAGAAATCCAGCATCGATATCATTTCGCTGGAATGTCACAACTCCCATGTGCCAATGGACCTCATTGAGCTCATCCGCGGTAAAAAAGTGATGGTAGGGGCCATTGATGTGGCATCCGATACCATTGAGACCCCGGAAGAAGTCGCCAACACGCTACGCAAAGCCCTTCAGTTTGTGGACGCCGACAAGCTCTATCCTTGCACTAACTGTGGCATGGCTCCTTTGTCTCGTGGTGTCGCGAGAGGCAAGCTCAATGCGTTAAGCGCAGGCGCCGAAATCGTTCGAAGAGAACTCTTGAACCTGCGCTGAAATACAGTCGGAAGGGGGCACGGAAGGGGCGCGGCAGTTTGAAAAAATACCGCGCTGCTTCAGGCCCTCTTTGGAGCCCGGGGGAAAACAGTCGCCCTGAGCGTGAATTCAAAGCGCCCCATAGACAAGGGACGATAGCCGGCCAGCGCGGGGATCAATCATCGTATGGCTGCCTGAGGTCGTGGTAACAAAACCAAAGCTCACGCGCTTTTCGGGATCGGCGAAGCTTATCGGGCCGCCAAGCCCGATATGCCCAAAGGTGTTCGGGCCCATTGCGTGGGAAGCCATCGGGTCGCGTTGTTGCTCCAGCATGCAGCCCAAGCCATAACGCATGGGGCGCATCCATACCCGATCCATGCCATGGCTGTGCTCTCGCGTGAACTCACTGAGCAGCTCGCGACCGATATAGTGTCCCGCCAGTAACGCACTGTAGAAACCGGCCAGGCCGTGAGCTGTTCCATGCCCGCACACACCCGGTTGCCGATAGGCCCACCAGCGCGGGTCACTGGTTCGCCTGGGCACCATCCCGGGGTTGGTGAAGGCCAATGTCGCGATGTGCGATGGCTGGTTTTTCAGCACGGTGCGCAACGCTTGCGAGTAAGGATCACCGACTCGCCCCGTGGCGCTGTCGAAACGGGCAATGCGATGAAAGTGTTTTTCGTCCACGCCAAGGTGAACGTCCAGGTCATGGGGCTCCAGAATTTCCTCGTGGATAAACACACAGGGATCTCGTCCGTCCACCCGACGAATCAACTCACCGAGAATCCAGCCAAACGTGGTGGTGCCGTACCCCAGGTCTGTTCCCGGTTCCCACCAAAGCGGCTCGGCCGCCAACACCCGCACCATATGCTCCCAGTCATACATCATGGCGTTATGGTCGGGTGCCCGCAGCGCCGGCAGGCCTGCGGTGTGGTTCATCACCTGGCGCAAAGTGACCTTGGCTTTCCCGTGCTGGGCGAACTCCGGCCAGTAGCGGGCCACTGGCGCATCCAGCTCCAGCTTGCCCGCTTCAACCAGCATCAGAACGGCCACCGCCACATAGGGTTTTATAACGCAGAAGGTATTGGCCAGCGTATCGCGTGCCCAAGGCTTCGTGCCTGCCTGATCTGCCATGCCGGCCCACAGGTCGACAACCCTCTCGCCGTCTACCTGCACACAAAGCCCGGCCCCACGCTCCTGCGGATCATCAAACATCTCCTCGAAAGCCTGCCTGACGGCGTCGAACTGCGTCGCACACATCCCTTGCGCGTTCATGAACTCACCCCCGCGACCGAGTTTGAGAGTGCCCCAGGGAAAAACGGTTCGCACGTTTATAGGTGCCGAAGTCATTGAACCTGACACCGGCCTGCGCCATGACTTTATGCGCATAAGGTGCCGTCATCTGACGAAGATAGAACGGGTCTCTCACCACGAAATGGTGAATGCTGTGAGTGCTGCCGAAGTTGAAACAGAACATCTGGAACGGCCACAACCACCAAGGGTTCATTACCTGTGTTTGTTGTAGCGCATTGCGCGGGGCAACATCACCGTAATAGTGCATGTTTGAACTTATGAAAAACAGGCAGAACTGCCGGATTATATTGGGCGCGATCAGGATAACTACCACGCTATTGATGACATTCATGAACTCCAGCGTCGCAGCCGAACTCTGAATATCCTGGCCCATGAATGACCCCGCCCACACATACAGGTGGTAGCCGAGGAACACATACCAGCACCCCCAGTACAAAAGCCCGAAAGGTGTATTGAGTCGGATAATCCTGCCTAACAATCTGACCTTTTGCCGCCATCCCGGCGCAAAAACCGCGTTTAGAAAACCAAATACAAAACCGTCGATCAGTTTCAATAAGCGGAGTATTCCCCAAGGGCTGCCACTGGTTGTGATCCACGCCTCGACATCCGTATCCGTTCCGGATTCCTTATGATGATGAAAGTGCAGATTGCGTCTTAACCAGGGACTCGGCATTCCCGGCCGGGCCAGCCAGCAGAAAAACATCATGGCATTATGCGCCAGCGGCTGCTTTCGGAAATAAAGCCGATGAATCAAGTCATGTTCGATCTCATGAATGAACGACGTGAGCAGCGCATTGATCAGGATACACGTCCAGGCGGGGATGAAACCCTTTATGTAGAGCCCTCCCGTCACGACCATCCCGACCAGGGAAAACACCATGACACTCGCCCCCAGAGCATTCTGGTGTTGCAGGATCGGATAACGTTTGCGCAGGTAATTCCCATGCTCGGTAATGCTGCGGGTTACATGATCAATCTTTCCCTGATCGGTAGTCAGGCGATCAATGTCTATCGCGTTTTCCATGACGTTCATCAATTCATCCTCTGCTTGCTTCGGGCTATAAAACAGCGGGCATACGAATTCACTGCGTGAATTCACGCGGGTCATTCGGTAAAAGTGAAATCGACTGTTTTTCTTGCACTTGTTAGGAATATTGCAGGTTTTAAAATGATAAGGTAAGTTCAAGTCTTTGCAACTGTGTATTTTGGGTGGGTTCAGTGTTACAGGTGTAAGGAATTAATGGTTTAGTTACAGTTTGTACAAGTACAAAACGACTTTGTACAAGTATTGCCAAGGAGGCACCATGAGATTGCATCGCATCAAATATTTCCGGCTTTCTTTACAAGAACCTGAGGGCGCGGTAGAGGAAATAACAAGCCCTGATGTATTTGACGCAATGTTTTGCGATGAGCGTGCAGACAATGCGGCGAATCGCGCAGGCCTTGAGCGGCTGATTCGCTACCTGCAGCCCGGGGACACTGTCGTCGTGGACAGCATGGCCTCGCTCACCTCCAGTACCGAGCAGCTGTGCAGCATCATTCGCCGGCTGATTGAAAAGCAGGTAACGCTGGAGTTTTCCAACGAAAACCTGATTTTCCGGCATGACTGCCTTGAAGTGGTGGAGCCCATCATTGCGGTCATGGAACTGGTCGCGCAGTTCGAGCGCACTGCGGCGAGGGAAAAACAGGCCGCTGGAATTGCTACCGCCAGGAATCGCGGGTCCTACGGTGGTCGCAAGAAAAAACTGTCTGACACTCAGGTTGTCAGTTTGATTGACCGCGCCTGCGCTGGAGAAAGCAGATCCAAATTGGCGCGCGATTTTGAGATCAGTCGCCAGACGCTTTATCGGTACTTGAGATCTACGTAGAGGATTCTATTGACCGTTATCCAGAGACTCGCTTATCCGATGCCGGTAGAGGAGGTCATCAAGTAACTGCCCATTGATGTGATAAGCGTCGCAATGACGTTGCTCAAACAGGAAGCCGCACTTCTCAAGAAGGCGGCAAGAGGCAGTATTTCCCTCGGTCACGACGGCCGTGAGCGTGTTCAGCCCAAGCGTTTCGTGGGCATACTTCATCAACTGTTGCAGGGATTCAAAACCATAGCCCTTTCCTTGATGCCCGGCGAGAAACAGGTAACCGACTTCTGCCGTCGCCTCTTCATCGGTTGCCAGCTTTAATCCCGTGACCCCAACGGCACAACCGCTGTGCCGGTCGAAGACGACGAGGCACAACCAATGGCTGGCGCCTGGCAGCCATTGCGGCAACCGGGATTCAAATTTCTCTCGGGTTTCGGTTTCGCAGGGGGCGTCGCACACGTACTGGATCACTGACGGGTCGGTGTGTAACGCGAGGAAAAGGTCCCAGTCGCCGGCTTCCAGTTGCCGCATGTAAAGCCGTTCGGTGTATAGCTCCATTATTTGACGCTCCTTGTTGATCTGCTGTTGGCCCTTAAGCATCGGTAACGGGCGCCTTTCCCGTTTTCTGATCCACCCAACCTTGTGATGATGTGTCTGACCAATAACGGCACAGTCTCGAAGAACCGCCGTAAGCAGTATCAATACTCGGTTCAGTCTGAGGTGTTTGATTACATTGAGCAGGTCACACAGGCTCTGTTGGGAAGGCGATTAATTGCTGCTGTCAGCTGTCGTGTCATTCAAAAACCGCCGTTCATGGTCCGGGTCTGGCAACAGGCAGGTGTCGTACTTTCCGAACAGCCGATAGCGATTGCGCGCGATGCGGTCGTAAGCCCAATCCCGAACGAAGCGCGGGATGGCCCGCAGCACCAGCAAGGGGCGCCAGCGCGCAGGCAGTTGCGCGATGATTTCGAACACCGCCTCCGAACGCTCCCAATAGTGCCGGTCGCGGATCACCAACAGGGTGTCGAACTGATCCAGCGGCAGCCCGGCCCAGGCCAATAGCGCCTGACCTTCGGGCGATTGCACCGCCGCCAACCGCACGCGGTGGTCGCGGTCATGGCGAATCAGGAACCTTGCCCAGCCGTTGCACAGCTTGCACACGCCGTCGAACAGCACCACGGTTTCGCCGGGCTTGAGCAATGGCGCGGGGGTGGGGCGGGTTTGGGAGGCGGGCATGAGGGTGGGTCCAGTCGGGCCGGGTCAGCCTGGATCATACCCGCGTTCGTTCGCACTGTTTACTCAGGGAGTGGCGATCCAATCAACCAAGAGACTCCAGTGTGGGAGCTGTTTGTTGTCTTGGGTATTGTGTTCACTTAACGCGACAAGACTGCCGCCGCGCCTTTTTCCTCGGTGCCCACCTCATGCAGCGAAATCCGCGACGTCTCCGGCAACGCCAACCCGCCCGCCAATGCCAGCAACGCCACCGCAATCAGGTAAAACGCCGGTGACAGGTTGCTGCCCGTGGTGCTGATCAGCCACGTCGCCATCAGCGGCGCCGTACCGCCGAAGATCGTGTAAGCCATGTTGTAAGTAATCGCCGAAGCCGTATACCGCGTGCGGGTCGGAAAGGTCTCCGACAGCAGCGCCGCCGTGACCACCCCACACAGCACCGCGCCCACCGCCAGCAACATCACCCCGACCACAGACGCGGCGAACGAACCGGAACTGGCCATCAGGAACGACGGATAGACCACTACGATCAACAACACACACGCCGTCATCACCGTGACCCGACGCCCCACCCGATCCGAATACAGCCCCGCCAGCGGACAAATCGCCGCCGCGAAAATCAGTGCAATCAGCGACACCAGCAACGCCATCGCCCGGCTCAAACCACCGGCCACTTGCAGGTATGTCGCGAAGTAGGTGGTGAACATATAAAACGACAGCGCCGTGAGCGACACAAAAGCGCCCAGGCAGCAGATCGCCGCACCATGGTTGCGCAGGGTTTCCTTGAGCGGGGAGTGGGCGACCGCGTGTTCCTGCTTCACCGCCTGGAAGGCCGGCGTCTCATCCAGCTTCCAGCGCAGGTAAAGTCCCACCAGGCCCAGCGGCGCGGCGATCAGAAACGGCAGGCGCCAGCCCCAACTGCCCATCGCCTCGGCCGACAACGACGCTTCCAGCGCATAAGCCACCACGGCTGCTGCGGCGAAGGCAGAGAAGGTCGACACCGGCACAAAGCTGCCATACCAGGCGCGTTTGTCACTCGGCGCGTGCTCCATCAGATAGGCACAGGCGCCTGCGTATTCACCGCCGGCGGAGAAGCCCTGGGCGCAGCGGATCAGCGACAACAGAATCGGCGCCGCCACGCCGATGGCGGCGTAGGTGGGCAGCAGGCCGATCAGCGTGGTGGCGCCGGCCATCAGCAAGATCGTCATGGCCAGCGTGCGTTTGCGCCCGATCCGGTCGCCGAGCATGCCGAAGAAAATCCCGCCCAGAGGCCGGAAGGCAAAGGCCACTGCAAATACCGCGAAGGTCTTGAGCAACGCCGCGCTGGCGTCGCCGCTGGGGAAGAATTGTTGGGCGATGGTGGTGGCGAGGAAGCCATAGACGGCGAAGTCGAACCACTCGACGAAGTTACCGATGCCGGCGGCGATGATCACGCGTCGCAGGGTTTGGGGGCTGACCTGTTCGGTGGAGGGGCTCGTCATGGGGGAAGGCCTCGGCGGTGGTAGGGGGATGATTGATTATCGGGGGCAGGGGTTGGGCGGCGGGGCTCAAAAGAGTCGTCCGCGTAGTCAGTAGCGACTTGGCGGGTGTGGAGTACGCAGGAATTGGGCCAGGTAAGGCGCGGGGGACTGTCGACGGGCGGCGCTGGTAACCCGCGGTTCAGCCTTGGTATTACTCAACCCGGCCCCATAACTAGGGCTGTATCCATCCAGGGGAAGAACACCATGACCAACCACACCGAAACCGCCATCCTCGCCGGCGGCTGCTTCTGGGGCATGCAAGACCTGTTGCGACGCTACCCCGGCGTGCTGCAAACGCGCGTCGGCTACACCGGCGGCGACGTGCCGAATGCCACCTACCGCAACCACGGCAACCACGCCGAAGCCATCGAGATCGTCTTCGACCCGGCGGTGATCACCTACCGGCAGATTCTTGAGTTCTTTTTCCAGATTCACGACCCGAGCACGCCCAACCGCCAGGGCAACGACCTGGGGCCGAGCTACCGTTCGGCGATTTACTACCTGAGCGAACAGCAGCGCGACGTGGCGCAAGACACCGCGGCGGATGTGGATGCGTCAAAGCTGTGGCCGGGCCGGGTGGTGACCGAGATCGAACCGGCGGGGCCGTTCTGGGAGGCGGAGCCGGAGCATCAGGATTACCTGGAGCGGATTCCCAATGGCTACACCTGCCACTTTATTCGGCCGAACTGGAAGCTGCCGAAACGCAGTTAAAACTGTGGGAGCGGGCGTACCTGATGAACACAGGTATCTACGCAACTCTTGCAGCTGGCACAGAATCCCTTTGTGGTGAGCGGGCTTGTGGTGAGCGGACTGTGGTGAGTGGACTTGTGGTGAGCGGGCTTGCCCCGCGCTGGGCTGCGAAGCGGCCCTAAAACCAGCCACCGCATGGTGCCTGACACTCTGTGGTGGCCTTATTGGGGCCGCTTCGCAGCCCAGCGCGGGGCAAGCCCGCTCACCACAGGCCAGCTCACCACAGCCCGCTCACCATACCCCTCAACGCATCTGCAAAATAATCGGGCTGCTGCTCGCCGGGCCCGTGTGCTCACGCAACTTGCCCACCGCCTTCGCATCCACCGCACCGCCCTGATTGCCCCAGGTGCCGCGCACAAACGTCAGCACTTCGGCGATCTCCTGGTCCGATAACTGCTCCCGGAACGCCGGCATGCGATAAGCGTCCGCCACATTGGCCGCCACCACGCGCTGCGAGCCGTTGAGGGTAATGTTGATCGCCGAAGCATTCTCCTTGGCCAGCGCCGAGGTGGCACCCGCCAGCGGCGGCATCCAGTCCGGTTGCCCTTTGCCTTCCAAGCCGTGGCACGAAGCGCAGCGGGTCACGTAGGTATGGGCGCCCGGCACATCCAGACGTGCCGCAGCCGACACCGCCTGATACTGCCAGGCCGCCCCATCACGCTGCTCGTCCCCCGGCAACGACCTGAGATAGCGCGCAATCGCGGCCAGGTCATCGTCGCTCATGAACTGGGTGGAGTTGTTGAACGCCTCGGTCATCGAGCCATAAACCACCGCATGCTTATTGCGACCGGTCTTCAGGAACTGCACCACTTCCGGCTCGCTCCAGCGCCCCAGGCCGGTGTTGTGATCGTCCCGCAGGCTCGGCGCGTACCAACCATCCAGCAAGGCACCGGCCAGGAACGGCTTGCCGCTTTCATCCAGCGCCTTCTCGTTAAAGGCCAGGCCCCGCGGCGTGTGGCAACTGCCGCAATGCCCCGGTCCCTGCACGATGTAGGCGCCGCGGTTCCACAGCTCGTCCTTGCCAGCCTTGGCGACGTACGGCTGGCTGTCGGTAAACACGCCATTCCACAGCGCGATGGGCCAACGCATATTCAGCGGCCACGGGATCGAACTCGGCTCATTGGCCTGCCGCACCGGCGCTACGCCCTTCATGAAGAACGCGTACAACGCCTTCACATCATCGTCGCTGAGCTTGGCATAGGACGGATACGGCATCGCCGGGTACAGCCGGCGCCCACCCGGCGCGACACCGTGGCGCACCGCGCGGTCGAAGTCCGCGAGGCTGTAGCGGCCGATACCGGTTTCCGGGTCTGGCGTAACGTTGGTGGCATGGATCGCCCCCAGCGGCGTGGCCATCTCCAGGCCTCCGGCAAAGGGCGCGCCGTTGGGCACGCTATGGCAGGCCACACAGTCGCTGACCCGGGCGACGTACTCGCCTCGGGCGACCAGCGCCGGCTCCGTGGCGACGGGCCCGGCGGACAGCGATGAAGCAGGCTCTCGGGTGACATACCAGGCCAGCAGGCCTGCCGCGACCAGGCACGGCAGCGCCAGCCAGCCAACGGTTCTTGCGAATCGGCGGTTGTTCATAAGTGCTCAGGCCCCGGTCAGGTAAAGGAGTGGCGGCTTAACGGCATGCTGCGCACGCGCTGCCCCGTCAAGGCCGCAACGGCGTTGGCCACGGCGGGTGCCACGGCCGGCAACGGCGGTTCGCCAATGCCGCCCATTTTTTCCCCGCTCTCGATCACGCGCACGTGCACCCGCGCCATCCGCGAAGGCGGCAGCACCGGGTACAAATCGTAGTTACGCGCCCGAGGCAAGCCGTCCACATACACCGCCTCTTCCAACAGCACCTGGGACAATCCCAGCGACACCGCGCCATTCACCTGCGCCTCGACAATCGCCGGGTTGACGATGCTGCCCGGGTCGATCGCCTGCCAGATGTCATGCACCTTCACCTGCCCGTTCTCGATCGACACCTCGGCAATCACCGCCGTCTGCGTGCCGAACGGCGACGCCATCGCCACCCCGCGCGCACGCTTGCTGCCGTCTTCGGCGACAAACGGGCCGCGTTTCCAGCCACCCGACAACTCGCCCACCGCCTTCAGCAGCGTGGTCAGCCGCTGGTTATCCCGCAGCAGATGCAGGCGCAACTCGAACGGGTCTTTGCCGCCCTTGTCCGCCAGCTCATCCAGAAACGACTCGTAGAAAAAGTCGTTCAGCGAGTTACCCACCGACCGCCAATAGCCCAGCATCACCGGGCCCTTCACATAAATTTGCGCGATGCGCTTGTTGGGAATCGCATACGACTTCCCGGACAAACCCTCCAGCGCCGTCGGGTCGAGCTTCTCGCCCTGTTTACCGGCCAGGGCCTCGGTCGGCCCCTCGGTGGCACTCACCGCCTCAATCGCCACCGGCCAGCCGTCACCGTCCAGCGCCCCACGGAAATTCACCGCCGCCACCGGGCGCAGCACGTCCCGCAGGAATTCTTCTTCACGGCTCCAGATCATCTTCACCGGACGCCCGACCGCCTTGGCCAACTCAATGGCCTGCGGGTAAGGGCTGGCCGAGTCATACAGGAAATGCCGCCCGAAAAACCCGCCCAACAACGGCGAATGCAGGGTAATCCGCTCCGGCGCCAGGCCAGTGCGCTTGGCGATATCGGCCAGGAACATATCCTGCGCCTGATTCGGCAACCAGATCTCCAGCGAACCATCAGCATTGAAACTCGCCAGCGCCGAAGGCGGCTCCAGCTGGGCATGGTGCAGATACTGGTTGTGGTACGTGGCCTCGACCTTGGTCTTGGCGTTGGCCAGCGTGCCGGCCACATCACCCTCGTTTTCATCATCCCGGGCCGGGCCGGTTTCTGCAGCGAGGTGCTTGAAGTGCTCGTCGCTGGAAAAGTCCTTCGGCATCCCGCGCACTTTCGAGTCGGCCGCAGGCTCCAGCCAGTCGACCTGAATCGACTCCACCGCACGCTTGGCATGCCACCAACGCTCAGCCACCACCGCCACCGCACCCGGCAGGCGATGCACCGAGTGCACCCCCGGCATGGCCTTGACCTGGTCTTCATTGCGCAGGCTGCCCACCGTCATGCCCAGGCGGGGCGCATGCTGCACCGCCGCGTGGAGCATGCCGTCCACCTTCATATCAATGCTGTACAGCGCCTTGCCGGTGGACTTGTCATACGCATCCAGACGCTTCACCGGCTTGCCGATCCAGCGGAACTGGCTCGGGTCGCGCAGCTTCACACTGGCCACGTCCGGCACTGGCAGGTCCATCGCCCGCCCGGCCAACTCGCCATACGTGAGGGAGCGCCCGGAGGCCGCGTGCACCACCTTGCCCGGCTCGGTCGACAACTCGCCCACCGGCACCTTCAACGCCTGCGCCCCGGCCTCCAGCAACATCGCCCGGGCCAACGCCCCGAGCCGGCGCATCGTCGGGTAACTCATGCGCACCGACATACTGCCGCCGGTGATACGCATGCCATTCTCCATCACCACAAAGGCCTCGCCGGGCGGGGCACACTCCACCAGGAACGTGGCCGGGTCGGCGTCCAACTCCTCGCCGACAATCTGTGCCATCGCCGTGAACGTACCCTGGCCGCCTTCGATAAACGGGCTGAGCAAACGAATCGTGTTGTCTGGCCGAATCTCCAGGAACGCCGGCACCTGCGTACCGCGCTCACCGGCGGCGGCCGCAGTGGCCGCCTGCACCCGGCCAGAACCCAGCGGCAGACCAAAACCAATCACCAGCGCACCCACGGCCGTGCTGGCCAGGAAACGCCGGCGCGACAGGTTCACCGGATCAGTCAACGCTGCGACCAAGGGCAGGGCAGCGGGATCAATGCGAACGTTCATCAGGCCTCTCCCTTCGCAAGGTCATGCACCGCCGCATGAATGGCGTTATAGGTGCCACAGCGGCAGAGATTGACCATCGCCGCCTCAATCTGCGCATCGCTCGGCTTGGGCGTGTGCTTGAGCAGCGCCGTGGCCGCCATCACCTGGCCGGACTGGCAGTAACCGCACTGAGCGACCTGATACTCGACCCACGTGGCAACGACCCGCTTGCCCACATCATCCGACTCGATGGCTTCGATGGTCGTGATCTCCCGACCAACCACCCCGGAGACCGGCGTGACGCAAGAGCGCACCACGTTGCCGTCCACCAGCACGGAGCACGCACCGCACTGCGCCAGGCCGCAGCCGTATTTGGTACCGGTCATGCCCAGGTTGTCGCGGATGACCCAGAGCAGAGGCGTGTCGGGTTCTGCATCGACTTGGTGGGTCTGCTGGTTAATTCGTAATTCCATGGCTCACCCGCTGATCATCGGTTGGTGTTGCATTTTTTTAGTATTTTTCAGGCGGCGAGGCTGGGCTCCGCCGCTGGGCATCGATGGCCCGTTTGGTTCGAACGCACGTAGCTTGAGTAGTGTAGAGGGATACTGGATTGACTCTAGACCGTAGGTCCGGGGGGCGCTATGCGAGGGGGTGAAAGGTCGGAGGATTAGGCAAGTATTCGACAGGATTGCGATAGGGGAGTGCGCGCGGTTGGTGGTTTTCGTTGGTTACCTCACAGAGATAGTTTTTTATGAGGCGAACGGGATAGCAGATTTTGGCGGATGGCTATCCTTCACTAGCGACCGCTTGCGGACGCCCGAGACGATCGTTTCTGGCCAGCAACACAGGCGGCATAGACCTCCTACTAAGAGACGACTCTTATAACCATCGTGCGCTATCACCACTCATCGGTTTAGATCTCTAGGACTCCCGTGCTCCCTGTCCGTTGTGGCACGATCAGCTGTGCCAAAATGCCATTATCACGGATTGGGTGAGCATGATGATCAAAGGGTTGGATCAGTTGCAACGCGATTTGAAACAGGCGCAAATTGCGCTTAAAGAACTAGACGGCACTCTTTGTACGATCAATTTCGATCCTTTCGATCCTGCTAGCATCGAGCATGCAATACAGGAAGTCAGCGATACTATTGATCAGCGTGTAGGAGCTTATGCGGCCAATCCCTTTGTAGGACCTCTAATTGAAGGTATGAAAGAAAATTATCGAGCGCGGATAATTGAGCAGGCAGCCGCGAAGCGTCTAACAGGGGAAAACAAATGAGTTCCTCCGATATCTTTACCCAAATTAATAATTGCGTGTTAGATCTGCAATCCTCCCAGTCCCAAACATATGAAGTACCGTTGAAAAAACTCGCGCGGCTTTTATCTAGTTCCGAACTCGAACCAGTAAATGCCACTTTAACAAAGAATGCAGATCTTGAAGGTTTTTTGACGAAGAGCGAAGGTACTGGCGGAGGTTTTGCTGGCAGTCATCGACTAGCGTGGCCGGAAGATGATAAGCTAAAACTTGGCTTGACTATATTGCTGATCCAAAAGCTTGCGGCTGATCCGGACTATGCATTAAACTTTGGATATCACTTCTTTAGTAATGGTAGTAAGAAGATGATTTCCGGTTTTCATGCTTTTGTTGCTCAAGTAGTTATTCCGTTTGCGAGGGATTATAAGTCTCACGTCAAGATCAGCAATGCGTCACTAGCCAAATCTATTGTTCCGTCTAATAGGGTCTTCATCGTCCATGGTCATGATGAAGGGGCTAAACATATGCTAGCTAGATTTCTTGACCGATTGGGATTAGAGTCAATCGTTCTTCAAGAGCAACCTGATCGCGGCAGAACTATCATTGAAAAATTTGAGCATTCCGCTGAAGTCGGTTACGCCGTTGTACTGCTAACGCCAGACGATGTTGGCGGGTCTGTAACGGCGGATGCGCCCTCGGCACGGGCGCGGCAGAATGTAATTTTCGAGCTAGGATATTTTGCCGGTAAGCTTGGCCGAGGCCGTGTATGCCTCCTTAGGAAAGGCGACGTGGAGATTCCATCTGACCTTTTCGGGGTTGTGTACACGGAGCTTGATCCGCACGAGGGATGGCAAAAGCGGCTTGTTATGGAGATGAAAGAGGCGGGTTTAGATTTCGACGCTTCCAGACTATTTTCCTGAGGGTATAGCGCCTGGGCTAAAAATAGCCTAGGCGCTATTAGTTGGTGGGCTTACCAACGATACGCCTCGTATACTGGTTTCTTCCTAACACTTCTGCCCATGGCGCCACAGTTGCATTTGGTCGAAGCGGACATTTTTACAGCTGCAAAACTGGGGTCACAAAACTGGCGTCAGACCACATTTGAACTAGTGGCGGTCTGGCCTCAGTTTATGCTCTCAATTTTCGAGTGGAGCTGAAACTCTCAACAACCATGGAAGCATCATGAATTACGTTGATACTGCGTTCAGGCAACTCGCTCTCGCGTGGAAACTTTACGACTACGCACTTGATGGGAAGATCGATCTCGATGAACTAGATCGCCCACTGATATTTCAAGGTGGTGGTATGGTTCTAGTATTGCCGGATAAAGTCTTAGATACTCCTGATGATTTAATCTTGGCGCTACAGAACAATTTGGTTATTACATTTGGCGCCGCAGCAATCACGCTTAACCGTTGTCGAGAAGAAGCGGGACATGCGCTTTCCGATGAGATTATCACTGAAATCGATCAATTTATCGGCGTCACGTATCAAATCCGTAACGCGTTCGCTCATGACATTGCCGAGCCGCGCTGGAATATTCACAGAGCCCGTTATGCTAGGCTCTACGAATTTGGCGGAATACGCATAGACCTTACGGATGTCGGTACGAAAAGATTCGAGTATCAAGACATAGGTGGGCCAGATGTACTTTTCTTAATGAAGACATACGCAGAAACTCATCTTTGGCCCTAACGATTGTTCCGAAAATTGGGGCACGAAAATCGGGGTCAGACCACATTTAAAATAATGGTGGTCTGACCCCGATTTCCGCTGGCAGATAGTGACTGCTCAACACAGCTTCTTATTTGCTCAAAAATGCCTCATGGAAAATCGCTTTCAATATATTAATGCCAGCTGCGGCGGAGGAGGTGTTGCTGACCACGATTCTGAGGGGGCGAAAGGGGACGGATTTATTTGATTGAAAACAAATCCATCCCTTTTTGTTTTTTCAAAGATATGGATCATCTTTCGTGTTTTTTTTAAGCTTCCCACCGAGTTTTTTAAAAAACTCACTCAAGTCTGCAATCAGGTTCTCTATTGCGCGATGAACACTGTTTCGGTGATCCGAACTTAATTGAGCTTTTGCGTTATATTTTCTTAGTGCTAAAAGTAGTTCGGCGTTAGCTGAGTTGGTAAGGTATTTTCCTTTTGCTTTGCCTTTGTATAGGAAATCATAGCGAAAGGGAATTTTGAAAATCCTTACTAACTCTAAATTTCCGTCTTGATTTGTATAGCTTCTTGCGCTGAGCGCATTATCATCGTCAGGGAAAATAGTTTGAGCTGCTTCAAATACTTTGATAAAGCTATTATGGTTCGGCAGTTTGAAGGAAAAGCTATGATGAACTGTGTAGTTGTCTCTGTAAATTTTATGGTCATACTCTCTTTTGGAATAAAGATCGTGCAGTAGACTTGCTAGTTCGAACTCTGTCATGGTCATGGTCATGGGTAGTTACTTGTCAGTAGAAAATACATACGGGATTTTTTGTTGCTTTTGTTAGGGGGGGCGTAGAGCATTAATTGATCAAAAAAATATATGCCCTTTTGTTAGTCCTTGATGTTGTGGTTTTCTTATTTGAGCCACTTGTACAATCGATAACCCCCGTACCCTGCAACTGCTATCGCAGCAGCTGGCCATGCTGCTGCACTGGCCACGGTTACTACCCCAGCAGCCATTCCGCCACCGCCGGCAGCAACTGCACCTCCTCCGAGAGTTGCTAACGCAGAAGTAGTTGCTGCCGCACCCGTTAATCCTGCCGCGTTCGCTGCTGCAACCGCTCCCCCATAAACCATTGTGGCATTTGCTATCCCTGCTACTGCACCAGTTGCGATGGCGGAGCTTGCGGCTGTTGTATTACCAATTTCCATATTTTCACCGAAGGTAGAATGTGTGATTGACGGTAAAAATAGCATTTTGCCATCATCCAAGACAGCCCTAGATCGGCAGGTGGACTGTAGAGATTATGAGTCAGATCGCAACCAAAACCACCCCTTTCTCCCATACCGGTCTACCATGCCCCCCGGCAGTGGTTGCACGCGCTACCGACCTCAATCTCAAGGCATCGCCCATGACCTCTTCACCCCGCACCACCCCATCCCGCACCCCATCCGAGGCATCCCAATGAGCATCGACCAAATCAGCCTCCCAAAAGGCGTAGGCCCTCAGGCCATCAAGCTCCTCGACGCGATCACCGGTGCTGACACAAAGGAAGACCTGAACCGCGCAGGCGGCAAGGCTGAAGGTTTTGTATTGGGTCTGGAAAGCGCCAAGGCCATCAAAAGCCAAATCGCCGAGTCGTTGTACGTTGCATACGACGACGCGGCGAGTAATCGGTTGGGTGAGTTGAAGGGCTAATTCCGAAGGACTGCGTTGGGCTCTACGCCCGAGGTGTTTCGCGGTCCATCAGTTTGCCGATCAGCAATACGCTCGACTCGCTCAGTGGGTGAATGGCCAATGCCCCGTCGCGGTCTTTATAGATCAACGACCTTTGTGGTTTTGCCATTCACTCCAGCAATTCTCCGCAATCAGATCGGGATAGCCGCGCTGCCTTTCCATATCAAGCGCAACGCTGAAGGGAAGGGTGATACAAACCGCCCGGTCTCGAATATCACAGACCTCAGCCTCAGTAAGAGGTGAGCCCTTTCTGTCTTCAGCGGCGGTGAGAACGGCTACGAGGGCGGGTACAAATACCAGGCATAGCGGATCAGCTTCCATGAATCACCTTTTGGATTTCGACTCGGCTCATTACAACGAACCAGGCGGGGTTCAGCAATGGCTGAATGCACCGTGCACCTCTCGCCGCGTCGTTGTATGAGGCATACGACGACGCGGCGAGTAATCGGTTGGGTGAGTTGAAGGGCTAGTCCCGCAGGACCGCGTTGGGCTTTACGCCCGAGGTGTTTCGCGGTCCATCAGTTTGCCGATCAGCAGTACGCTCAATTCGCTCAGTTGGTGTATGGCCAATGCCACGTCGCGGTCTTTGCCGGTCAGTTGGTCGGACAGGTCGAGCAGCAGGGCGCTGACGGAGGAGACGGTTTCGTAGCTGTTGGCGATCAGGGTTTCGTTGCTGGCGCCGGAGCTGACGCTGAAGAGAGCGTTTGTGTCCGGGGCGCTTTCGGTGGCGGGATTCAGATAGTGATCAAGGGCGCGTTCGGCCGCTTGGTAGAGCTTTAAATCCGGGGCTTTCGGAGGGTTCGGGGTTACTTTGAACATATACGCAATTCCTGACTTGGGGCTGACCCCCTTTCGCTACTAAACGAAAAGGGTGGCAGCTGCACGCAGGTTAGTAGACCGGGGAATTACGCAAAGCCGGCGCGCCCGAAGGCGCCCTACGCACAGCCACCATCAAGCACAGACAGGAACGTCTGATTGATGAAGCTCATGCACTAAGCGCAATTCAACTAAGGGCTACTAAACCCGATCACTGAGTTTTCAGCGACCGAGCAACCTTAGAGATGACCACCCAGGTGCACAAGCCGGCGGATTCTGACGCAAGCGTAGGCAATGGAGCAAGGTGCTGCGGTCAACGCACAGCCTCCCTTACCCCGCAAACGGAACCACCAGCCGGTACGCCCTCAGGCACTTGTCGTAGAATGTGACAGAACCTGCGTAGCTTTCAAAGGAATGCCCCCCTGGCAGCTCGCGCAACGACCTGCCGTGCCCGTTATGGAAAACCTATGCGCTCTTATCGCCTGTTGTTCGTGTTACTGGCCCTGATCCTCAGTGGCTGCAGCATTCCGTATCAAACCCCCGAAGCCCGCCAGCAAATCGAGCACGATCTGAAGATCGCCCCCGGCTCGGTGCGGGCCCTGAGCCAGACCAACTGGTGCTACCTGCCCTACGGCTCGGAGAATGGCGGCGATGGCCAGTGCCGTGCCACTCAGGGCCTGGGCGTTCTGGTGGACGATGGCTTGATTCTGAGTACCTATTCCGGTGGCAGCTATAAGCGCTTCATCACGCTGCGTACCCGCGATGTACTGTGCGTCAAAACCTTCCGCAGTCGTGAAGCCGCCGCGGCGTTTTTCGCCTTCACGCGGGCGGGCGCTGCTCAGATCATTCCGCTGACGGCCGAAGGGCAGTTCAACACGCCGGTGAAGATCCAGTTTCTGGATTACCTGCTGGGTGAAAACCAGCCGGGCGATCTGACCACGGATAAGACCTATGTGCGCGAAACCGGCAAAAACGCCTACTCCGTCGGGATGGTCCCGGGTACGAAAATTCCGTATGTGTCTGCGGTGGCGGCGACGGAAGTGTTCAATCCCTGCCCGGAAAAGTAATCGTCAGTAACCCGGCGCACATGAATCACTCTCAAGGAGAACGACATGGCAGGTGGCGATATCGGGTGCGGTTCGTTTCAGGGCAGCGACAAGTCCGGGTCGGCCTTTGAGGCGGTGTTGGACGCGCTTCCGTTGCAGGCGCGGGACTGGGTCGAGGCGGCCAGGCAGCAACTCGATACGGCAGACGTTGTGCTGCTGGCGGTTGATCATGCCCAAGGCTTGCTTCCCTTTTTGCAGGACTACCAAACACGCTTGATCGCCGAGATCGGCCACGATGATTGGGAGCGGGCCGCGCGGGATGAGGCGGCATCCCTTGATGATGTGGCTGCCAAGTGGGGCGCGGGGCAGGGCTGGCGACTTTACTGCGTGCGGGATCTGGTCCGTGCGTGTGAGCAGGCGGCGGTGGAGCAACAGCCTGTGTATATCGCGTTCAGCTAGCGCATGTGTGCCGGCGTGCGGAGCAAAGAAAAATACACTTTTTGCTTCGCGGAGCGTCCAACCCTGAAACCGCCGTCATGGCTTTCATCTCCAGGTAGCTGCTCCCAGCTAAGGACCGATTATGCTGACGTTGTGCATTTTTCTTCTGGCCTGCGCCGCCGCCGCGAGCACCGGCATTATCTTCAAGCCGGGCGAGTGGTACGCCTCCCTCGTCAAACCCGGCTTCACCCCACCCAACTGGCTGTTCCCGGTCGCCTGGTCGATCATCTACCTGCTGCTGGCCTGGGCCGGCTACCGCTTGACCCTGATCCCCGGCAGCGAAATCGTGCTGGCGCTATGGGCTGCGCAAATCGCGCTCAATACCCTGTGGACGCCCGTGTTCTTCGGCGCCCACCGCATTCTCGCGGGCATGGTGATTCTCGCGCTGCTGTGGCTGGTGGTCGCCGCCATGGTGGTGCTGACCGTGCGGCTGGACCTGATCACCGGGCTGATTCTGTTCCCTTACCTCGTGTGGCTCAGCGTTGCGGCTGCGTTGAATTTTTCCATCTTGCGCAATAACCGCTGAAGAGGAATTTCGAATTGGCGAACCACAAACGATGGCCGGCGGGCGAGGGTGAAGTGGCGCAAATGCAGCGCTTCAACAAAAAGCTCGCCTGGCTGCCGCGTTTTCGCATCCGCAATCGCGTCACGCCCCGGGTGATCCAGGCGCTGTTGCGGGCCAGCCAAATGGGCGGCGCGAATAAATTGCTCAAGCATGGGCTTCAGGCGCAAACACGTGTGGTCGGTGTGGGCGGCGCTTCAGTGCCGGTGCGCATTATTCGGCCGAATGGAAAAGCCAAGGGCGTGGTGCTGGACATCCACGGCGGCGGCTGGGTAATCGGCAATGCGCAGATGGATGATGACCTGAACGTGGCGATGGTGAAGGCGTGCGACGTGGCGGTGGTGTCGGTGGATTATCGGCTCGCCGTCAATACGCCGGTTGAAGGGCTGATGGAGGACTGCCTGGCGGCGGCGCGCTGGTTGCTCGGGGACTGCGAGGAGTTTGCCGGCCTGCCGGTGATCGTCGTCGGCGAATCTGCCGGTGGGCATCTGGCGGCGGCGACGTTGCTGGCGCTTAAGCAATGGCCGGCGTTGCTGGCGCGGGTGAGCGGGGCGGTGCTGTATTACGGCGTCTACGATTTGACCGGCACCCCCAGCGTGCGCTCGGCGGGGCCGGACACGTTGTTGCTGGATGGCCCGGGCATGGTTGAGGCGCTGCGCCTGCTGACGCCGGGCCTGAGCGATGAGCAGCGTCGGCAGCCGCCGTTGTCACCGTTGTATGGCGACCTTGGCGGGCTGCCGCCGGCGCTGATGTTTGTGGGGGAGCTGGACCCGTTGCTCGACGATACGCTGCAGATGGGTAATCGCTGGGCAGAGTCCGAGGTGTTCCTTTTACCGGCGTCTGCCCACGGGTTTATTCATTTCCCGACGGCGATGTCCAGCCGCGTGCTTGCTTACAGCCGCGAGTGGATAACGGCTCGTGTCGCAGATTAGATGGGGGACACCGAGGGGCACACCTTGGCCTGGTCGTTTTTAACAGGCTCGCGACTGACTTCCCCTGTGGCCGCATTCTTGACGATCTTATGAATGGCGATCGTGCAGAGCGCTGAGGTTGCCTCGTAGTCCGCACCGGCTTCAGGCACAAAGTAAACGCTGTAGAAGCATTCATACCGGCGGGCGGAACCTGTGTAGACCACCGTCAGCGGCTTGTCGGGTTGGACATACACTTCGGCGCTGTTTTTCCCAGCCTCGGCCCCCGGGATTTCCAGGCGCTTGTCGTTGAAGGTTTTATCATTCAACGGGGCCGCGCTCCTGGCGTTGACCATGCCGGCACCCGGCAAATCCCAGTTGACGCAACGGGTGTCTGGTATTAACCGCACCACTTGGTCAGTGATCACTCTCAGTCGGCTGGTGGTCGGGTTTTGCGGTTCTTTATACGCAGTGGTAAACGACTTGAGGCTGTCCAGGGTAGAGCACCCGGAAAACAGTGGCAGTGCTAACAGGGCCAGGCATCTAACGGTTTTCAATCGACTCGCTCCATGCTGAGTGTTCATTGGTTTCTCTTGGCGATCCTTGCAAGCAGGTGCGGCCCGAAGGAAAATCATCCGGTTTATATAACAAGGTCACAGGGAACAGTGAAAGCAAAAATAGTATTCATCGCTTCGTTGGGGATGTTAGCGCTCGTTCAAACATCACTGTCCTTTGCGGACAGTGTGAATGGAAAAAACATCTACGTGCAGCGATGTGGCCTGTGTCATGGGGCCGATATCAAGGGCTCAGGACCTTTGGCCAATAAAAGCAACCCGCCTACGCCTGACCTGACAACGCCCGCGTTCAAGAAACGCCTGAATGATTATCCGGGCGTTATCGTGTCATCCGTCATTCTTCGCCCAAATGGCGACCTGATTCCCAGAACGTTGCGGGAGAACGGTGTGAAGCTGTCGCCGTTCTCCTGGAAGGTTCAGGATTTTCGCGATTTGAACGAGTACATGAGTGGAGTGATTTCAAAAAGCCGGTGACGATCAGTCAGCAACCGCTCAACGCCACTTGCGGCCGTTCACCTGCAAAGAAGAACGGCCGCAACCGCACGCCCACGCTGTTGCCGACAAACGCGGCCACCAACCACACCCAGCCATGCAGGCTGCCCGACGCGATACCGCTGAAGTACGCACCGATGTTGCAGCCATACGCCAGGCGCGAGCCGTAACCCAGCAGCAGGCCACCGATCACCGCCGCGAACAGCGAGCGTGCCGGAATCTTCAGGCTGGGGGCGAAACGTCCTGCCAGGCCTGCCGCCAACAGCGCACCAAGGATGATGCCGATGTCCATCACGCTGGTGACGTCTTCCCACACCGGCGCCGCCAGGGCTTTGGCATTGCCCGGCATTTGCCAGAACGCCCAACTGGCGACGTCCACGCCCAACCCGCTGGCGACCTTGGCGCCCCACAGGGCGAACGCCGAGGTGATGCCCCACGGCCGCCCGGCCAGTGCCAGGGTGGCGTAGTTGAGCAGGGCCAGACCAATCGCGCCCCACACCAATGGCCATGGCCCGCGCAGGAAGCGGCGCAGGCCCTGGTGTTCGCTGGTGACGCCGGTTTCGAGTTGCCCGTGACGGCCTTTTTCCAGGCGCACGGTGACGGCCGCGATGATCCCGAACACCGCCAGGCTCAGCAGCAAGGCCGGCACGACGCCGAAGCTTTTGACGATGGAAACGGCCGGGAACGACGGCAACGAGAACCACCAGTCGACGTGGTGGGTGGCGATCAACGAGCCGCAGATAAAGAACAACAGGGTCACCAGCATGCGCGCATTACCGCCGCCCACGGTGAACAGGGTGCCGGACGCACAGCCGCCGCCCAGTTGCATGCCGATGCCGAAGATGAATGCCCCGAACACCACCGACACCCCGGCCGGCGCCACCAGCCCGACCACGGGTTGGCCGAACAAGGTGCCGGCTCCCAGCGCAGGGAAGAACAGCACCACGGCAATCGCCAGCATCACCATCTGCGCACGCAAACCGGCGCCGCGCCGGTCGGTGATGAATACCCGCCAGGCCGAGGTGAAGCCGAACGCAGCGTGGTACAGCGTCAGGCCCAGCGCGGCGCCGACCACCAGCAACAGCACTTGGCGCGCGCCCACGCTGTTTTGCAGGAAGGCGGCGCCCAGTACCAGGATGGCAAACGCCAGCAGTGGCGCGACCGGTTTGCGCGCAGGGGTTGCAGAGAGAGAAAGGCTCATCGGGTATCTCGTTTCGAAGGCTGTGAGTTAAGTGCGAGGGGGCCGAGTATAAACCTCGCACTCTTGCACGGGTGCCTCGAATCCTCCGATGAGGGCACTAGCCCAGGCGTACGGAAAGCTCGACGTCGTCGCCGATCGGCACCGACAGGTAGCCGTGTGCCGGGGAGCGCACGCGGGCCAGGTAGTCGGGGCAGTAGTTGGTGTTGTCGGCGACGATCAAGGCGCCGGGCTTGAGGCGGCTTTCCACCAGGCTGAGTACATCGCCATACAGCGCCTTGGCGCCGTCGAGCAGCAGCAGGTCGACGCTGTCGGGCAGGCCGCTCGCGAGTGTGACCAGGGCATCACCTTCGCGAATATCCACCAGGTCGCTCACGCCGCCTTGCACCAGGTGCTCCCGCGCCAGGACGATCTTCGACGGTTCGAACTCGCTGGTGATCAGCGTGCCGCCGCCGTTGTCCCGCAGGGCGGCCGCCAGGTGCAGGGTGGACAGGCCGAACGAGGTGCCGAACTCGATGATGGCTCGGGCTTTTGCGCTGCGTGCCAGCATGTAAAGCAGGGTGCCGGTGTCGCGGGAGACCGGCAGCCACAGGTCTTTCAGCTGGCCGTAGAATTCGAGGTATTCAGTCTTGCTGTGCATCAGGCGGTTGCGTTCTTCGTGGGGCATGGTGGTGAAAACAGGGCTTGAGACGGCATCGGCCTGTGTGTACAGCCGTTCAATCAGGGCCGCCATCGGGGCTGAGGTAAGCGTATTCATGGGGATGTCCTGTTGCAGGTTGAGCGCCGGGAGGCGCCGGGCTAGTATGCGAATGATTCGTCGCATTTAAAGTATGCGAACAATTCGTCACATTCGCTATTCGCATTCGCCCAGCCGCAGGAACGCGCCATGACCGACCGCCAGACCTCGCAGATTTCCTCACGCAAAGAGCCCAAACAGGCGCGATCCACCGAGTTGGTGTCGGCCATTCTCGAAGCGGCTATTCAGGTTTTGGCCAAGGAAGGCGCCAGCCGTTTCACCACCGCCCGGGTCGCGGAAAAGGCCGGCGTCAGCGTGGGCTCGGTGTACCAGTATTTCCCCAACAAGGCGGCCATCCTGTTCCGATTGCAGACGGATGAATGGCAGCAAACCTCGCAAATGCTCAGCCGGATCCTGGAGGACGTGAGTCAACCGCCTCTTGAGCGGCTGCGCACCCTGGTGCATGCGTTTATTCGTTCGGAATGTGATGAGGCGCAGATGCGGGTCGCCCTGAGCGATGCGGCACCGCTTTACCGTGATGCGCCGGAGGCCCATGAGGTTCGGGCGGAGGGACAAAACATCTTCCAGACGTTCATGTTTGAATTACTGCCGCAGGTGCCGGACGCCACTCGCATACTGGCGTGCGATTTGATCGCCACCACCTTCAGCTCGGTGGCAAAGGAGTTCTCGGGAAGCCCGCGCACCGAGGTGCAAATCATCGCCTACGCGGACGCGATGGCGGATATGTTCAGTGCATATGTGACGGTGCTTAACCAATCTGGCCGCTAGCGCATCCAGTCACGCAGTACTTCGAATTCGCTGTGGACTGGGTTGCGCAGGGTGTCGAGTATCCGTTGTGCTTCGTCCTGGGAAATGAATGAGTCAACCATCTTCTGCGCGCTTCTCGGGCCCGGTCTGTAACTTCGGGAGGCGCGCGGGCTGGCAAACAGCTCCTGAAGAAACGCGTAGTCCTTGGGTGACAGTGCCGCGCGGATCAATTCGACTTCACTTGCCAGTGTGGCGCCGGCATCCGCTTGAGGCGCGAGCCATGAAAGGTCGGTGGCGACGCACACGTATTCACTGGTCAGGAATGAGGAAATGTCCGCATGCGCGAGTGAGGTGGTTTGCCCGTAATGGAGAATCTGCACCACTCCCGAACAGCCATTCTCAAGTCGAACCCAGCAGTAATGCTCGCCGCCTCCGCTGGTGGCAAACGGCAGGAATGTGCGACCTGATTGCTCAATCGGGTTGAGCCACTCATCAATCTCCCGCTGGGCCTGCTCGACATCTATCCAGAAGAAATCAACAAAGTAGCTGAGGAGACGTGGGTTCAGTTCGGCCGCTTTCAAGAGCGCCAACAAGCGCTCGGGGAGTTCGATGCCGATGCTGTCTGCCAACCGTTGAAACGCTTCAGCCATGTTACCTACCGTCCCTGGTTTGGAATGAACGTGGTGGCGCCCTGCGATTGACTCTCGTCGCAAGACCCGGGTAGCGAATGCTACCTGGGTTCTCTTCCTGTGGGTGGATAGAACAGGTCCTGGATTACTTGCGGTTCAGCCACACGGTCTGCGCGTTGCAGAATTCCCGCACGCCGAAGTGCGACAACTCCCGCCCGAAGCCGCTCTTTTTCACGCCACCAAACGAGACCCGAGGATCGGACACGCTGTAGGCGTTGATGAAGATGCCGCCGGTTTCCAGTTGGTTGGCAATGCTGCGCGCCTTTTCCGGATCGGTGGTGAACACGCTGGCGGTGAGGCCGAACTCGCTGTCGTTGGCCAGGGCCACGGCGTGGTCCGCATCGCGGGCGGTGATGATGGAGGCGACCGGCCCGAACAGTTCCTGTTTGAACGAGGTCATCTGGTCGGTGACGTTGGCCAGCACGGTGGGGGCGTAGTAGTTGCCTGCGCCTTCGACTTTATGGCCGCCCAACAGCAGGGTGGCGCCTTCGGCCAGGGTGGCCTGGACCTGGCCGTCGAGTTCGTCCCGCAGGTCGAAGCGGGCCATCGGGCCGATGTAGGTGTCGGTGGCGGTCGGGTCGCCCATCACCAGGTTGCGGCTGGCTTCGAGAAATTTGGCGGTGAAGGCTTCCACCACGCCTTCTTCGATGATCAGGCGCTTGGCGGCGGCGCACACCTGGCCGGAGTTCTGGAAGCGGCCGATCAGGGCGGCTTGCACGGCTTCGTCGAGGTTGGCGTCGTTGAGCACGATGAACGGGTCGGAGCCGCCCAGTTCCAGTACACATTTCTTCAGGGCGGCACCGGCCTGGGAGCCGATGGCCATGCCGGCACGCACGCTGCCGGTGAGGGTGACGGCGGCGATGCGCGGGTCGGCGATGGCTTTGGACACGCCGTCCGGGGTGACGTTGATCACTTCGAACAGGCCATCGGCGAACCCGGCGCGCTGGAAGGCTTGTTTCATCAGGTACGCGCTGCCCATCACGTTAGGCGCGTGTTTGAGCACGTAGGTGTTGCCGCTGAGCATGGTCGGTACGGCGCCGCGCAGCACTTGCCACACCGGGAAGTTCCACGGCATCACGGCGAGGATCGGGCCCAGCGGGCGGTATTCGATCTGGGCGGTGCCGTTGTCCACCAGGGTGGCTTCCGGGGCGAGCATGGCCGGGCCGTGGGCGGCGTACCACTCGGCCAGTTGCGCGCATTTTTCGATTTCGCCACGGGCCTGGGCGATGGGTTTGCCCATTTCCAGGGTGATCATTTGGGCCATTTCTTCGGCCTGGTCACGCAGGGTGCTGGCCAGGGCCAGCAGCAATTCGGCGCGCTGGGCGACAGGCGTATTGCGGCCGTTGCGGAAGGCATTGATGGAGCGGGTGAGGGCGGCATCCAGCTGCGCCTCGGTTTCATACGGGTAGCTGGCGACCGTTTCACCGTTGGCGGGGTTGATCGACAAGGCGTGGGTCTGGGAAGAAATCTGGCTCATGGCACCGTCCTGCGCAGTGAATGGAATGGAGGCCAGCGTACGGGGCTGTATCTTTTTCGGAAACTGAATAATATTAAGCAATACATTCACGTTTGGAGAATAACTTGGATCTGGTCCAGCTGGAAATTTTCAAAGCCGTTGCCGAGCAAGGCAGCATCAGCGCCGCCGCGCAGTTGATCCATCGGGTGCCGTCGAACCTGACCACGCGGATCAAGCAGTTGGAGCAGGACCTGGGCGTGGATTTGTTTATTCGCGAGAAAAGCCGGCTGCGGTTATCGCCGGCCGGGTGGAATTTTCTTGGCTATGCCCGGCGCATTCTCGACCTGGTGCAGGAAGCACGTGCGACGGTGGCGGGGGAGGAGCCTCAGGGCGCGTTTGCCCTGGGCTCGCTGGAGAGTACGGCGGCGGTGCGCATCCCGGCGTTGCTGGCGGCGTATAACCAGAAACACGCCAAGGTCGAGCTGGACCTGACCACCGGGCCGTCCGGGACGATGATCGAGGGCGTGTTGTCGGGGCGGCTGGCGGCGGCGTTTGTCGATGGGCCGGTGCTGCACGCGACGCTCGAAGGCGTGGCGGTGTTTGAGGAAGAGATGGTGGTAATTGCACCGCTGCACCATGCACCGATCACCCGGGGGCAGGATGTGAGCGGGGAGAGCATCTACACGTTTCGCTCGAACTGTTCGTACCGGCACCACTTCGAGCGTTGGTTCTCACAGGATGGCGCGGTGCCGGGGAAGATCTTCGAGATGGAGTCTTATCACGGGATGCTGGCGTGTGTGAGCGCCGGTGCGGGGCTGGCGCTGATGCCGCGCAGCATGCTGGAAAGCATGCCGGGGTTTACGACGGTAAGCGTGTGGCCGCTGACCGATACGTTTCGGATCTTGAATACCTGGCTGATCTGGCGCCGGGGCACGGTGTCGCAGAGTTTGAACAGTTTTGTGCGATTGCTGGAAGAGCGTGGACTGAAGGCGTAACAGGTTTCTGTATTGAGGGTGCCTGACCCACCGCTATCGCGGCCTCGCTAAAGCTCGACGGCTCCCACATTTGATCTTTGTCGGCCGCCAAATTGCAGGGTGTCTGCTTGCACCGAGTTGCACCGGCCACAAGAGAGCGGACTGAAGGCGGGAGTAGATCCCCTGTGGGAGCTGTCGAGCTTCAGCGAGGCTGCGATGGCGTCGGTACAGTCGACATTGAGGGTGCCTGACCCACCGCTATCGCGGCCTCGCTGAAGCTCGACGGCTCCCACATTGGGTCTTTGTCAGCCGCCGAACTGGAAGGTGCCCAAAGCCAGCTTGGCCATCAGGGCGCCGGCGCCCAGTTGCACCAGCCACAGCGCCAGGCCTCCGAGGAACACGCCGAGGGCGACTTGCAGCACCAGGCTTTTCTGGCGCTTGACGGGGGTTGGGCGCGGGGTGAAGTGGTCCAGTTCGTCGCGGTCGGCACGCAGGTCCAGGTCGTCGTTTCTCATAGGGTACTCATGGGGAAGGGACAGTCTTGCTGTCAGTCTAGGGGTAGCGGACTGAAAGCAGCGAATTTTTAAGGCTCACCACCCACTTCTCAAGGCAGCCACCCATCCTGTGGTGAGGGGGCTTGTCCCCCGCTGGGGCGCGAAGCGGCCCTGATTCAGGCACCGCATTCATTCAGAAAGTTCACGGGGGCAGGTTTTAGGGCCGCTTCGCGCCCCAACGGGGGACAAGCCCCCTCACCACAGGTTCGGTGTTCAGAAAAGAGTGTTTCAGCAACAAAAAGGGGAAGCCACCGGCTTCCCCTTTTTGTGCATCACAACAGGCTTACAGCACCTGAACGATAGCCTTGGTCACAGCATCGATGTTCTTCTGGTTCAACGCCGCCACACAGATGCGGCCAGTGTCCAGCGCGTAGATACCAAACTCGCTGCGCAGGTGGGTCACTTGCTCAACGTTCAGGCCGGAGTAGGAGAACATCCCGCGCTGGCGACCGACGAAGCTGAAGTCGTGGCCCGGTGCAGCCTTGGCCAGGTCAGCGACCATCTGCTCGCGCATGCCGCGGATGCGCAGGCGCATTTCGGCCAGTTCCGCTTCCCACTGGGCGCGCAGCTCAGGGTTGTTCAGCACCGCTGCCACGATCGCCGCGCCGTGGGTCGGCGGGTTGGAGTAGTTGGTGCGGATCACACGCTTGACCTGGGACAGGATGCGCGCGCTTTCTTCCTTGGAGTCGGTGACGATGGACAGGGCGCCCACGCGCTCGCCGTACAGCGAGAACGACTTGGAGAACGAGCTGGACACAAAGAAAGTCAGGCCCGATTCAGCAAACAGGCGCACGGCCGCGGCGTCTTCGTCGATGCCGTCGCCAAAGCCCTGGTAGGCCATGTCGAGGAACGGCACGAGGTTTTTCGCCTTGACCACGTCCAGCACTTGTTGCCAGTCGGCCGGGCTCAGGTCGACGCCGGTCGGGTTGTGGCAGCAGGCGTGCAGCACGACGATGGACTGCGGCGGCAGGGCGTTGAGGTCTTCCAGCAGGCCGGCGCGGTTGACGTCGTGGGTGGCGGCGTCGTAGTAGCGATAGGTCTGTACCGGGAAGCCGGCTTTTTCGAACAGCGCCTGGTGGTTTTCCCAGCTCGGGTCGCTGATGGCGACGACGGCGTTGGGCAGCAGTTGCTTGAGGAAGTCAGCGCCGATTTTCAGGGCGCCGGTGCCGCCGACTGCCTGGGCGGTGATTACGCGGCCGGAGCTGATCAGTGGCGACTCAGCGCCGAACAGCAGCTTTTGCACGGCCTGGTCGTAGGCGACGATACCGTCGATCGGCAAGTAGCCACGGGCGGCGTGTTGCGCCACTCGAATGGCTTCCGCTTCGGCAACGGCACGCAAGAGTGGAATCTTCCCCTCCTCGTTGCAGTAAACGCCCACGCCAAGGTTGACCTTGGTGGTTCGGGTATCGGCGTTGAATGCTTCGTTGAGGCCCAGGATTGGATCGCGTGGTGCCATTTCGACAGCGGAGAACAGGCTCATTTTTGCGGCAGCTCTATAGAGAGTGGAGGGACGTGTCGCGCTCCAGCCGAATGCACTAGAGCGGTGCACAAACGGGGAGCTAGTATAGAGGCCATCAGGGCTCACGGCGACAGCCGAAACGGCTTTTCGGCCAAGTTTTTCGGTTTATTTACCGACCGTTAGTCTTATTGCAACATTGGTGGCCGACGGCATGTAGGACGATTGCCTTGAAACCCGTCACATTCGCCTCCACTTCTACAGCTATCATGGTTTTTTCCTGCAACCTGCGCCGAACAGCCGCGGGTCGCGGTCTTTTTCGTCCCCGCTGCTTTTTCCGGCCCCGGGGTGACTCAAGAGGTACGTTATGTCGGATTTCCAGCTAGTCACCCGCTTCGAGCCCGCCGGCGATCAACCGGAAGCCATCCGCCTGATGGTCGAGGGCATCGAGGCCGGCCTGGCGCACCAGACCTTGCTCGGGGTGACCGGCTCCGGCAAGACCTTCAGCATTGCCAACGTGATCGCCCAGGTGAACCGCCCGACCCTGGTGCTGGCGCCGAACAAGACCCTGGCCGCGCAGTTGTATGGCGAGTTCAAGGCGTTCTTCCCGAACAACGCGGTGGAGTACTTCGTTTCCTACTACGACTACTACCAGCCGGAAGCCTACGTGCCGTCGTCCGACACCTTTATCGAGAAAGACGCCTCGATCAACGACCACATCGAGCAGATGCGGCTGTCGGCGACCAAGGCGCTGCTGGAGCGCAAGGACGCGATCATCGTCACCACGGTGTCGTGCATCTACGGCCTGGGCAGCCCGGAAACCTATTTGAAGATGGTGCTGCACGTCGACCGTGGCGACAAACTCGACCAGCGCGAACTGCTGCGCCGCCTGACGAGCCTGCAATACACCCGCAACGACATGGATTTCGCCCGGGCGAGCTTCCGCGTGCGTGGGGATGTGATCGACATCTACCCGGCGGAATCCGACCTGGAAGCGATCCGCATCGAGCTGTTCGATGATGAAGTCGAGAGCCTGTCGGCGTTCGACCCTTTGACCGGCGAAGTGATCCGCAAACTGCCGCGCTTCACCTTCTACCCGAAAAGCCACTACGTGACCCCGCGTGAAACCCTGATGGGCGCCATCGAGGGCATCAAGAGCGAACTGGTGGAGCGCCTGGAATACCTGCGCTCCAACAACAAGCTGGTGGAAGCCCAGCGCCTGGAGCAGCGCACCCGCTTTGACCTGGAGATGATCCTCGAGCTGGGCTACTGCAACGGCATCGAAAACTACTCGCGCTACCTCTCGGGCCGCGAGTCCGGCCAGGCGCCGCCCACCCTGTTTGATTACCTGCCGGATGACGCCTTGCTGGTGATCGACGAGTCCCACGTCAGCGTGCCGCAGGTGGGCGCGATGTACAAAGGTGACCGTTCGCGTAAAGAAACGCTGGTGGAATACGGCTTCCGCCTGCCGTCGGCGCTGGATAACCGGCCGATGCGTTTCGACGAGTTCGAAGGCATCAGCCCGCAGACGATTTTTGTCTCGGCCACCCCGGGCAACTACGAGGCCGAACATGCCGGGCGTGTGATTGAACAATTGGTGCGCCCGACCGGCCTGGTGGACCCGCAAATCGAAATCCGCCCGGCGCTGACTCAGGTGGACGACTTGCTGTCGGAAATCACCAAGCGTGTGGCCCTGGAAGAGCGGGTGCTGGTCACCACGCTGACCAAGCGCATGTCTGAAGATTTGACCGATTACCTGGCCGACCACGGCGTGCGTGTGCGTTATTTGCACTCGGACATCGACACCGTGGAACGCGTGGAAATCATCCGCGACCTGCGCCTGGGCACCTTTGATGTGCTGGTGGGTATCAACCTGCTGCGCGAAGGTCTGGATATGCCGGAAGTGTCCCTGGTGGCGATTCTGGATGCCGACAAGGAGGGCTTCCTGCGTTCCGAGCGCTCGTTGATCCAGACCATTGGCCGCGCGGCGCGTAACCTCAATGGCCGGGCGATTCTGTATGCGGACCGGATCACCGGTTCCATGGAGCGCGCGATTGGCGAGACCGAGCGTCGTCGCGACAAGCAGATTGCCTACAACCTTGCGAACGGCATCACACCGAAGGGCGTGTTCAAGGATGTGGCCGACATCATGGAAGGCGCCACCGTGCCGGGCTCGCGCAGCAAGAAGCGCAAGGGCATGGCCAAGGCGGCCGAGGAGAACGCCAAGTACGAAGCCGAATTGCGTTCGCCGAGCGAGATCACCAAGCGTATTCGCCAGTTGGAAGAGAAGATGTACCAGTTGGCGCGCGACCTGGAGTTTGAAGCGGCGGCGCAGATGCGCGATGAGATTGGCAAGTTGCGCGAGCGTCTGTTGGCTGTCTGATTTGCAGCGATGCAGCTTCTGTGGTGAGGGGGCTTGTCCCCCGTTGGGCTGCGAAGCGGCCCCAAAACCTGCTTACCCGGTTCTGCCTGAAAGACTGCGGTGATTCTTACAGGGGCTGCTGCGCAGCCCAACGGGGGACAAGCCCCCTCACCACAGGTTTGGTGTACACAGTTATTCAGTGGGCTTCCCCGGCCTTGAGCCCCGCCGGCAACGCCTTGGTCAACAAGATCGCCACCATGCTGATCCCCAGCGCCAACCCCACAAAGTGAAACGCATCGTTGTAGGCCATGATCTGCGCCTGCTGATGCGCTATCTCACTCAACTTGCCCAACGCCGCCGTCTCACTCCCAAACTTCTCGGTCAACGTCGCCATCCGCTCCGCCACCTGCGGGTTGGTCGGCACAATCGCCTCCCGCAGATAATCAAAGTAGGTCTTGGTGCGCGCATCCAGCAGCGTCGCCAGCAGCGCGATCCCGATCGCCCCACCGAGGTTTCGCAGGATATTGAACAGGCTCGACGCCGACCCGGCGTCCTTCGGCAGGATGTACGCCGTGGCAATCAACGAAATCGTCACCATGATCAACGGTTGCCCGAGCGCGCGGATGATCTGGATCCGGTTGAACTGGTCCCCGGCAAAGTCCGGGTTGAGCACCCCCGACGAAAAACTCGCCAATCCGAACAGCCCGAACCCCAGGGTGCACAGCCACTTGGGCGACACGTATTTCATCAGCTTGGGCACCAGCGGAATCAAAAACAGCTGCGGAACCCCCATCCACATGATCACTTCGCCGATTTGCAGGGCGTTGTAGTTCTGGATCTGTGCCAGGTACAGCGGCAGCAGATAAATCGAGCCGTATAACCCCACGCCCATCCCCAGGCTCGAAATACTCGACAGCCCGAAGTTGCGATTGCCGAGGATGCGCAGGTTGATCAGCGGGTTTGGCTTGGACATCTGCACTATCACAAAAGTGATCAGGCTCAGCAGGGCGACGGTGCCCAGGCTGAGGATCAGGCTCGATTCCAGCCAGTCTTTGCGATGGCCTTCTTCCAGGAACACCTGCAAACACCCAAGGCCCACGGCCATGGTGACGATGCCGAGGTAGTCGGTGCTTTTGAGCAGGTCCCAGTTGGACGCCTTTTTCTCCAGCCCATACAACAGCCCGGCGATCATGATCAGGCCCGGCGGGATGTTGATGTAGAAGATGTATTCCCAGCCCCAGTTCTCGGTGAGCCAGCCGCCAATGGTCGGCCCGATGGAGGGGGCGAAGGTGGCGGTCATGGCGAACATGGCCATGCCTTTGGGGCGGTGGTGTTCTGGCAACTTGATCAGGGTGAGGGTGAATGCCAGCGGGATCAGAGCACCGCCGGTAAAGCCCTGCAAGGCGCGGAACACGATCATGCTTTCCAGGCTCCAGGCCATGGAGCACATCAGCGAGGCGATCAGGAACCCGCCCGACACCCACACCGCCAGCCGGCGTGCCGACAACAGCTGCACCAGCCAGGCGGTGAGGGGGATCATGATGATTTCGGCCACAAGGTAGGAGGTGGAAATCCACGAGCCTTCTTCCAGAGTGGCCGACAGCGCGCCCTGGATATCCTTGAGGGAAGAGTTGGTGATCTGGATGTCGAGCACCGCCATAAAGGCGCCGAGCATCACGCTCATCACCGCGATCCAGTCGCGCCGGGTCGGTTCGCCGACCGGCGGCAGCAGTTGATCACCGGCCATCGTGCGGGTCTTGGATGTTCACTTTGACCGTTACCGACATGCCCGGGCGGATCTTGCCTTGCAGCGGGTTGTCAGCGGCGAAGGTCAGTTTGACCGGAATCCGTTGTACGACCTTGGTGAAGTTGCCCGTGGCATTGTCCGGCGGCAGCAGGCTGAATTGCGCGCCGGAGGCCCCGAACAGGTTGGCGACGCGGCCTTCGATCGGGGTGTCGCCGTAGGCATCAAACGTCAGCTCGGCGGTTTGCCCGGGCTGCATGTGGCCGATCTGGGTTTCCTTGAAGTTGGCCTGCACCCAGATGTCCTGGTCGGGGACGATCGACAGCAGGTAGGCGCCGGCCTGTACGTATTGGCCATTGCGCGCGGCACGCTGGCCGATCAGGCCGCTGATGGGCGCGTGGATTTCGCTGCGGGTCAGGTTCAGTTCGGCCTGGGCCAGGTCGGTCCTGGCGTTGGCGATCATCGCGTCGAGGCGCTTGATCTCGGCGTTCAGTGCGTTGACCTGCTGGCGCTGGCCCTGCAGGTCGGCCTGGGCCATGGTCACCTGGGAACGGGCGATATGGTTGTCGGCGTCGAGGGTGGTCACCCGTTCTTCCGAGACGTAGCCGGGCTTGCGCAAGGTTTGCGCGCGGTTCAGGTCGATCTGCGAGCGGCCGAGGGTGGCCTGGCTGGAGGACACCTTGGCTTCACTGGCGGCAATCAGGCTGGCTTGCTGGGTGAGTTTGCTCTGGGCCTGCACGCGCTCGGCTTCGCGCATGGCCAGGGCGGCGTTGGCGCGGTCGACGGCGAGGTGGAAGTCGTCGCCTTCGAGTCTGACCAGCAGTTGGCCTTTTTCCACGTGTTCGTTATCACCGACCATGACCTCGACGATGCGCGCGCCCAGTTGGCTGGAGACCCGGGTGATTTCGCCCTGGACGTAGGCGTTGTCGGTGCTTTCATAAAAGCGGCCCTTGAAGAACCACTGGGCGAAAAAGCCCGCGGCGATCAGGACCACGATAAACAGGAAGATAAACAGGCGGCGTTTGAGCGGGGCAGGCATGGCGATCATGTCGGTAACAAAAGGTAATGGAATATAGCCAGCGAACGGTCTGGCAAATAGCCATGTCGAGTCTTGAGACCGGAGCTTGTCTCATATGCCCTTTGTTCGCCTCCCCACGCTGGAGCCCAAGGGCTTGGGGCTGTTACCATTCGCCCCTTGTTTCATTTTCAGTTTTATCGCCAATTCGAGACCCGCCATGACCACCGTCCGCACGCGCATTGCGCCATCGCCTACTGGGGATCCCCACGTAGGTACTGCTTACATCGCCTTGTTCAACTACTGCTTTGCCAAGCAGCATGGCGGTGAATTCATCCTGCGGATCGAAGACACCGATCAACTGCGTTCCACCCGTGAGTCGGAACAGCAGATTTTCGATGCCCTGCGCTGGTTGGGCATTACCTGGGCCGAAGGCCCGGACGTCGGCGGCCCCCACGGCCCGTATCGCCAGAGCGAGCGCAGCGACATCTACAAGCAGTACACCCAGCAGTTGGTCGACATGGGCCACGCCTTCCCGTGCTTCTGCACCGCCGAAGAGCTGGACCAGATGCGCGCCGAGCAACAGGCTCGTGGCGAAACCCCGCGCTATGACGGCCGCGCGCTGCTGCTGTCGAAAGAAGAAGTGGCCCGGCGCCTGGCCGCCGGCGAGCCGCACGTTATCCGCATGAAGGTGCCGAGCGAAGGCGTGTGCGTGGTGCCGGACATGCTGCGCGGCGACGTCGAGATCCCGTGGGACCGCATGGACATGCAAGTGCTGATGAAGACCGACGGCCTGCCGACGTACTTCCTGGCCAACGTGGTCGACGATCACCTGATGGGCATCACCCACGTGCTGCGTGGCGAAGAGTGGCTGCCGTCTGCGCCGAAACTGATCCTGCTGTACGAGTACTTCGGCTGGGAACAACCGCAGCTGTGCTACATGCCGCTGCTGCGTAACCCGGACAAGAGCAAGCTGTCCAAGCGCAAGAACCCGACCTCGGTGACCTTCTACGAGCGCATGGGCTTCATGCCGGAAGCGATGCTCAATTACCTGGGCCGCATGGGCTGGTCGATGCCGGACGAGCGCGAGAAGTTCTCGCTGCAGGAAATGGTCGATAACTTCGACTTGTCCCGCGTGTCCCTCGGCGGGCCGATCTTCGACATCGAGAAACTCTCGTGGCTCAACGGCCAGTGGCTGCGTGACCTGCCGGTGGAAGAGTTCGCCAGCCGCGTGCAGCAGTGGGCGTTGAACCCCGAGTACATGATGAAGATCGCGCCGCTGGTGCAGGGCAGGGTAGAGACGTTCAGCCAGGTGGCACCGTTGGCGAGTTTCTTCTTTGCCGGTGGCGTGAACCCGGATCCCAAGCTGTTTGAGTCGAAGAAGCTCTCGGGTGACCAGGTTCGCCAGTTGATGCAGTTGATCCTGTGGAAGCTCGAAAGCCTGCGCCAGTGGGAGAAGGATGCAATCACCGCGACGATCCAGGCGGTGGTTGAATCCCTGGAATTGAAACTGCGCGATGCCATGCCCCTGATGTTTGCCGCGATCACCGGGCAGGCCAGTTCGGTCTCCGTACTCGACGCGATGGAAATCCTGGGCCCGGACCTGACGCGTTTCCGTCTGCGCCAAGCCCTTGATTTGCTTGGTGGTGTGTCGAAGAAAGAAAACAAGGAATGGGAAAAGCTGCTGGGCGCTATCGCTTAAGCACACTGTTGTAACGGCCAAACCCCGGTTTTCCGGGTTTTGCTCGGTAAGTGATTGTTATCTCGGCAAAAAATTTTGAAAATTGTTGAAAATAAATTTGACACGTTTCGAATACGCCATTAAGATTCGCCCCGTCCTCACCGACGAGGGGCTATAGCTCAGCTGGGAGAGCGCTTGCATGGCATGCAAGAGGTCAACGGTTCGATCCCGTTTAGCTCCACCAATTTACAGGTTCAAGGTCTGGCCACACCGTCCTTGAATCGATCAGTTCTCAGCGCTGATCATGTTGTACAGAAGGTTTGTGTCCCCTTCGTCTAGTGGCCTAGGACACCGCCCTTTCACGGCGGTAACAGGGGTTCGAGTCCCCTAGGGGACGCCAGTTTCAACAAGCAGTTCGAAAGGTCTGCTGCGCCGCGAGGCGAAAAATCCGGGGCTATAGCTCAGCTGGGAGAGCGCTTGCATGGCATGCAAGAGGTCAACGGTTCGATCCCGTTTAGCTCCACCAATTTACAGGTTCAAGGTCTGGCCACACCGTCCTTGAATCGATCAGTTCTCAGCGCTGATCAGTTGTACAGAAGGTTTGTGTCCCCTTCGTCTAGTGGCCTAGGACACCGCCCTTTCACGGCGGTAACAGGGGTTCGAGTCCCCTAGGGGACGCCACGATTACCCGCTCTGCGGGATTTTTAAGGGTCATTCAATTATTGAATGGCCCTTTTGTTTGTCTGGCGTTTGGCTAATCCCTCCTTTCTCTTCCCGCTCTGTTCTTCTGACCAATGGTCATGCCGGTGGCTTGCGAAATATTATTATGGTAATAATATTCGAAGCATGAGATTCGGAGGCAACGATGAACGATAAAAAAGCACAAACCCGCGAACGTATTCTGCAAGCTGCCGGCGCCGCCTTGATCCAGCGTGGCCCGGCCGAACCAAGTGTTGGCGAAGTGATGGGCGCCGCGGGGCTCACCGTCGGTGGTTTCTACGCGCACTTTGAAAGCAAGGATGCGTTGATGCTGGAGGCCTTCACCGCGTTGCTGGCCCGGCGTCGTGCCGCTGTTGAAGACATGGACTCGACGCTGACCGGCGAGGAGCGCCGTGCCCTGGTGGCAGCGTTCTACCTGTCGCGCAAACACCGCGACTCCACTTCCCAGGCGTGCCCTATTCCGTCCACCGTGGGCGAGATGAGCCGCTTGCCAGACGAGTTCCGCCACGCCCTGAACGAGCATTGCGAATTGATGGCTGCCCAGCTGGCTGCCAGCCCCGAAGACACCGACAAGGCCTTGGCCGACATGGCGCTGATGATCGGCGGCTTGTCGCTGGCCCGCGCCCTGGGCCCGGGCGAATTGTCGGATCGTGTGTTGCGCGCGGCCAAGTCCGCAGTGCGTTAAGAACGGCTTCTGGCCTGAGGAATGAGCGATGGGCACGTTGAACTGGATTCGTGGCGTCAATGGCACCTTGGGCCGGCTGGCGCCGCAAACCGTCGCCAGCAAGATGCGTCGGGCATTCATGACGCCCCGGGATCTGCCGCCCCGTGACTGGGAGCTGCCGCTGCTGGCGCAATCGGAGCGCATCACCTTGCGTTTCGGCTTGTCGGCGCTGAAATGGGGCCAGGGCCCGGCCGTGTTGTTGATGCACGGTTGGGAAGGGCGCCCAACGCAATTCGCCAGCCTGATCACTGCATTGGTGGAGGCGGGTTATTCGGTGATTGCCCTGGACGGTCCGGCCCATGGTCGCTCGCCTGGGCGTGAGGCCCATGTGCTGCTGTTTGCTCGCGCCATGCTGGAAGCGGCCGCCGAGCTGCCACCGTTGCACGCTGTCGTCGGCCACTCCATGGGCGGCGCCAGTGCGATGTTGGCGGTGCAGTTGGGGTTGCGCACCGAGGCGCTGGTCAGCATCGCCGCACCTTCGCGGTTTCTCGACGTATTGCGCGGCTTTGCCGGCATGGTCGGTTTGCCGGCACGGGCGCGTTCGGCGTTTATCCAGCAGGTCGAACTGACGATGGGCATGCCGCTCAAGCACCTCGACGTCGCTCACTATCAAATGAACATCCCGGGCCTGATCGTGCACGCCGAAGACGACACCTTCGTCTCGGTCAAAGCCTGCCAGGTGATCCATGACGCGTGGTTCGACAGCCGCCTGCTGCGCCTGGAGCAGGGAGGGCACCAGAAGGTGCTGGCAGACCCGCGCGTGATCGAAGGCGTACTGGCACTGCTGGCCGGTCGCCACGTGCCGGAACGCCAAACCGCCTGAACCATGGGTTACACTGCTCCCCGCCGACATTAATCGACCGGGAGCACCGCATGGGCTGGGACTTGGCAACGCCGTTTATCATCGATCTTCAGGTCGGTACCGAAGACATCGACGGGCTGGGGCACGCCAACAACGCCGTGTACGTGTCCTGGCTGGAACGCTGCGCCTGGCGCCACTCCCAGCGCCTGGGGCTGGACCTCACCGAGTATCGCCGGCTGGACCGCGCCATGGCTGTGGTGCGCCATGAGATCGATTACCTCGCGGCGGGCTACGAAGGCGACGAGCTGCAGTTGGCCACCTGGATCGTCGACTGGGACCAGCGGCTGAAAATGACCCGACGCTTCCAACTGGTGCGCCCGCGTGACGGTGCCACCTTGCTGCGAGCGCAAACCACCTTTGTCTGCATCGAGCTGTCCAGCGGCAAGCCCAAGCGCATGCCGTCGGAATTTCTTGAGGGTTACGGCCCTGCGCTGCAAGGCGAATTACCCTCCGGCGCCTGAAACCCGTAAACTGCGCCACGTTTTTCGTTGAGTGTTTTCCATGCAAATTGCTTTGGCGCCCATGGAGGGGTTGGTCGACAACATCCTGCGGGACGTGCTGACCCGGGTTGGCGGTATTGATTGGTGCGTGACCGAGTTCATCCGGGTCAACGACCGCCTGCTCACGCCTGCGTACTTCCACAAGCTCGCCCCTGAATTGCTGCACGGTGCCAAAACCGCTGCCGGCGTACCGCTGCGCGTGCAGTTACTGGGTTCAGACCCGGTGTGCCTCGCCGAAAACGCCGCCCTGGCCTGCGAGCTGGGCTCCCAGGTGATCGACCTCAACTTCGGCTGCCCGGCCAAGACCGTCAACAAGTCCCGTGGCGGCGCGGTGCTGCTCAAGGAGCCGGAGCTGCTCAACCAGATCGTCGAGCACGTACGGCGCGCCGTGCCTGCGCATATTCCCGTTACCGCGAAGATGCGCCTGGGCTTCGACAGCCCGGACGGTGCCCTGGTGTGCGCCACCGCCCTGGCTGAAGGCGGTGCGGCGCATATCGTGGTGCATGCGCGCACCAAGACCGACGGCTACAAGCCGCCGGCGCACTGGGAGTGGATCCCGCGTGTGCAGGAGGTGGTCAAGGTGCCGGTGTTCGCCAACGGCGATATCTGGAGCGTTGAAGACTGGCTGCGTTGCCGCGAGATCAGCGGCGTCGAAGACATCATGCTCGGCCGCGGCCTGGTGGCTCGCCCGGACCTGGCCCGGCAGATTGCGGCTGCTCGTGCGGGCGAAGAAGTGGTGGAGATGACTTGGGCGCAGATGCAGCCAATGCTGCATGAGTTCTGGCGGCAATCGGTGGAGCAACTGACCGAGCGCCAGGCGCCGGGTCGTTTGAAGCAGTGGCTGGCCATGCTGACCCGCAACTACCCCGAGGCGGTGGAGTTATTTACGGCGATGCGCCGGGAAACTGACTTGGAGCAAGTGGGGCGATTGCTGGGGATGCCCGGTCAGCGGCCTGAGGCGTTGGTGTTGCAAGATTAAGTTTATATATATAGAAGTTTCATTGTTTATTTCAGGGGCGCCTCGGGCGCCCCTTTTTTTTGCTTGAAATTACCCTCGCGCGTGAATGCTTGAAGTAACTGGGTGGTTGTCGGTGTGGCGAAAGTATTCTTTGTGTGGAGTGGTTTCTTTATATGTGTAAGTTGTTTTGTTTTTCGGGTTTTAGTAATGCCGGATTTTTACACGTAGTAGGTTGATCCGGCCGGGCTGAAGTATTTGCGCGCGTGGCAATTAACACAGGTTCGCCGTTTTATTTGGGATCCGTGATTTCATTAAATTGCGTGCAGTACTGACTGTTGCTCTATGTATCGGGCGCGTTTTCGTACAGGGTGAGGCTGGACACGACTTTTCTATGGATGTCCATAGGAGAAAGTCTCTGCTCGCCTTATGGTTTCCTTATGTGAAGCCCGATTATCGGAACTCAATTACCTCACATCCCACGAAAGTAGGGAGTGCCAACACTCGTGCATGTTTTTACTTCCCATTGAAGACACGGGTTCCCTGCACCGCCCGCCGGTTCAGAGGAGCGCCGAATAAGGATGAGTCCATGTCTAATCTGTCGATTAATACTACTGTGCCCATGAATACTGACTATCGTCCATTGGATCGAGAGCAGGTGGTTAATAAGTCTCGCGATAACCAGACGCTCAATGGTTTATCCACTACCGTGATCCGTAATAATGATTTAGGGCCAAAAGACAGTAACGTTACGGTAAGCAAGGATGCCCTGGAGAAGTTGTTTGAGATGTTTGACTTTGCCTTCAAGGCCATACGCAGCATGTTGGCGGCCCAGGGGGGGCAACCCAAGCGGGAGCTTGATGCTGCCCCTTTACCTAAAGTGCCGCCAGAGACAGGCCCGCAGTCGAAGGTGATGCCGGAAGCCAGCCCTCAACCCAGGGTAATCCCCGGCCCCGGCCCCGGCCCCGGCCCCGGCCCGGGGCCGGGGCCGGGGCCGAAGGACGTACCGGACGCCAGTGTCCTGCCGAGGGTGATGCCAGAGTCGAATCCACAACCGAAGGTAGTCCCAGGCCCAGCGCCCAAAGTAGAACCGGACGCCAAAGTCCTGCCGAAGGTGATGCCAGAGGGCAACCCTCAACCGAAAGTGGTTCCAGCCCCTGTGCCAAATGTCAGGCCGGATGCAGAGCAGCAGAATAAGCTGACGAATGATATTAACCTGACCGTTCAGGTGCTTAACTGCCACTGCCCTCACCCTGAGACGAAAGTGGCCCCCCACACGACAGTCACGCAAGACGTCGATGGCAAAACCGTGGTAGTGCCGCACCTGCCGGTTACACCCACGGTCGACGCCAAAATCCCGGTGGTGCCACGGCCGCCGTTAAAACCCGCCATCGACAACAAAACGCCAGTCATTCCACAGCCTCCCGTTAAGTCCGAAGTCGATCCAAAAACGCCAATAGTGCCGCAGCCCGAAGTGACGCCAGACGTGCTCCCTGCGCCGGAGACGGATTTGACGGCTCCGGGGCCCGCCGAAGACCGTTCGAACGAGGTCTTCAATCGGCGTAGCCGGAACCGGTTCGATAACGATTGGCGGGTTGATACCGGTCGCCGGACGAAGGCGTAAACCCCTGACAGATTTACATAACTAACTGAAAGCGGTTGCTCCCTGTGCTTGGTTACGCCGGGGAGCACTGTGTAAATAGAGGTGAGTGTATGACTGGTATGGCGATTAACAGTGGGGTGGTTATAAAGCCTGAGTACTTGCAGCATGAGCCGGGTGTGGCAGTGACAGCGAATAACGCTTCGAGGGGGATAAGTTTTGCGACCAGCAACGCTTTATCCCGTGACGATAACGCCCAGGGCGGTGTCCGTGATACGGAGCAGAGTTCACAGCTACTTAACAACTTGCTTGAAATGTTCACCCGGTTTTTTACCCAGTTACAAAGCCTGCTGTCGGACAAGAGCGCCAACGTTGCGCGTGACACTACGCCCGTGCCCCAGCCGCAAGTCGTGCCGAAACCGGACACGCCAATGCCTGATCCCCAGGCAACTCATCTTCCGGATCTTTCCAGCAAGCGGGGTGGGGCCAAGGCCGATGATATCTGGGGTGGGTTCCGCCAGGGGCCTGATGGTAACTGTGTGACGGTCTCGGCTATCAAGGCGGCGATGGTGAAGTTTGGCCAGAGCCCGACGGATATTTATAAAGAGGTTAAAAAAATAGCCGAGGGTTACCAGGTCACCATGCGTGACGGATTTGCTCTCACGTTAAGCCGTCAGGAGTTGGCCGAGGGCATTCGCGGCGCAAAGTTTGTCGGCCGCGATAAGGAAATGCTCAAGGATGCTCACTTTTTGTTTGCGGTAAGCGCCAAGCGGGCGCAGATGGAAAACAATGACGGCACTGCCAAGCGAAGTTTTAGTGCGGCGGTTCGCAGCCTCAATGATGGGGAAGATGAGAGAGGTGCGGGAGAGGGGTTCCTGCGGTTAGGTTTGAAGGCACATATGAAGAACGTGCCGGTCAGTACACTGGCAAATGGCACGCTCGGCATGGTCAATCGCACCGGGCACTCCGTGGCAGTGATCAACGGCATTGAAGAGTTGTATGGGAAAAAGGGGGGCGCGCCAAGACGCGGTGATGCCATTGCGTTGGTGTGATGCCGGTCAATGCGCTTTAGAACATTCGTCTAAATAAGGTTCCGTTTTTTGTGCAACACGGCGGTGAGGTCGACTCAACCCCCCCGGCAGGGTCACTGTGCCTGTTGGTTGGCTCGATGCTGTCTCGCCGTGATTGCACGTTAATTATAAATGTGGAGAAGCAGGAGATGGTTTATTCAGCTTTGAGCGGTTTGAAGGGCAATGAATTCTCACACGCTCCATTTTTGGAAAAGAGCAGCCAAGGACCTATATCCGCCAGCAACACTTCGGGGCTTAACGTTACTTCCGATAAAAGTGTGTATGGCCCTCGGGCGTCCGGGAATGATGCCTGGACAGATATATTAACGTCCCTGAATACAATCATGGGCTGGCTGCGGGAGATGCTCGGTAGCGATGCAACAGCGACAGATAAAAAAATAATAACCCCGGACGCACAGCCTTCCGTAAAAGTGATACCTGACAAGCCGGCTCCGTTAGATCTTCCAAAGCCAGTCATGCCCGATCCCTCGGCAGATTTTTCATTGAGGAAACACAGCGCAACACCTAAAGACATCGTTAACGCTTTCACTGCAATTGAGCGAAGTTTTGGCGAGCACTTTGATGTCAGCACCCATGCGGCAGTCATCAAGATGATGATGCTCAAATTTGGTCAAAGCCCTGCCGATGTATTTGAGGAAGTAAAGCCGTCTGCCGAGGGATACGACATCACCATGAGGGACGGTTACACGGTGAGTGTGACCCACGACGAATTGAAGCGTGCGACGCAGGCATCAAGGTTTGCTGGTAACGACCCGGGTGCGATACAGGACGCCAACTTCATAATTGCCGCGTTTGTGAAACGTAAACAGATGGAGGCCTTGGACGCCGGTGCAAACTCTGGCTTTAACGATGCGCTGACGAAGACCCTGTCCGGTGAAACAGTGCATCGGGCTTTAAAGGGACTGGGCATGATTGGCTTCATGCAATACGTCTCTTCGGATTTCCTGCAGGGCAAGGACACTGTTGGTGTCATGGATACACATTATAGTGGTGCATCCTTGGTGCTCGGGGGAGTCAAGCATAACTATCAGAAGCCGGAGGGGCTCGACAGAGCCCTGGGCTACAGGCTTACCGGCGATGAAACCCTGACGCATGAGGTACTCATTAATCCGGGCACAGACACCGTTCAACTTTCCAGGGTGCCGGTTGGGGTCAAGCCGGCGAATATCTGGGGTGGGTTTTACCAGGGTGTAGAAGGTAATTGCGTGACCGTTTCTGCGATGAAAGCCGCCATGATGAAGCTGGGGCAAAATCCCGCGGGTATCTACAAGCAGATCAGCGCAACAGAGAATGGCTACGCAGTCGTCATGCGAGACGGTTTTACGTTGCGCATTACCCACGAAGAGCTGAAAAAGGCCGAGCAACATTCCAACCTTAACGGTGCTGATAAGGTGCTGCTCAAGGATGCCAACTTTTTATACGCGGTGAGTGCCAAGCGGGCGCAGTTGGAAAATCACGAGGGCCGTGCAGCACAGGGTTTTGAGGTGGCAATGGACACCCTCAACAATGGTGAAGCCCCGGGAGAGGCATTCCGCCGTCTGGGGCTCTACGCCTATACGCGGCCGAGTACTGCCCGGGAGTTGGCCAATGGGGCATTGGGCACCCTGGCCAACTATCAGCATTCAGTCGTGGCCGTAAACGGCGTCATAGACCTCTATGGTTCCAAGGAATCGCTGGCGTCGTCGACCTGGAATAACCCGAACAGCTTCGCTATAAAGCTGGTCTAGGCCTACAACAAGAGCTGTCGAAATCCCTCGGCGGGCACTGGCCGACTGTGCAGATACCCTTGGTATAGATGGCAACCCAATCCCTGCAGAAACGCCAGTTGCTCAGGGGTTTCCACGCCCTCGGCAATCACCTCCAGGTTCAGGCTGCGAGCCATGGCCACAATGGCACGGATGATTTCTGCGTCGTTGGGGTCATGGGTCGCATCGCGCACGAACGACTGGTCGATCTTCAGCGCGTCCACTGGCAGGCGCTTGAGGTACGTCAGTGATGAATAGCCGGTGCCAAAGTCATCCATCGCAAAACTCACACCGAGTTTCTTCAGGCGGCGCATTTTGCTGATGGTGTCGTCCAGGTTCTGGATCACGATGCCTTCGGTGATTTCCAGTTTCAGCAGTGTAAAGGGCAGGTGGTGAGTACGCAGGCTGCGTTCCACCCGTTCGACAAAGTCGTTCTGGCGAAACTGCCGTGGGCTGATGTTGACGCACAGGCTGAAGTTCAACGGGTCCACCAGGCCCTCGGCGATCAGCCGGGCGAACGTCCCGCAGGCCTCGTCGAGGATCCAGGTGCCTACTTCCAGAATCAGCCCGCTGTCTTCCAGCACCTTGATGAATTCCGTCGGCGATTGCGCGCCCAGTTGCGGGTGCTGCCAGCGCACCAGGGCTTCAGCGCCGACGATCCGGTTGCCCCGGGCATCCACCTGTGGCTGGTAGTGCACGCTGAATTCACCGCGAGACAAGGCCAGGCGCAGGTCGGTTTCCATGCGCAGCCGCTCGCTGGCGGTTTTCTGCATGCTGTTGTGGAACATCTGGGTGGTGTTGCGCCCGGAATCCTTGGCCCGGTACAGGGCGATGTCGGCGCGCTTGAGCAAATCCGCCGGGGTGGAACCGTGATCGGGAATCAGTGCCACGCCAATGCTCGGGGTGACCTGCAGCCGGTGGCCGTCGAGAAACATCGGTTCGGATAACAGTTCGCGCAGGGTATCGGCCAGCTCCTGGACCTGAGCGCTGACTTGCTGGCGCGTACCTTCCAGGCCGCTGAGCAGCACCACAAACTCATCGCCACCCAGGCGGGCCACGGTGTCTTCCATGCGCACGCTGGCTTCGAGGCGCGCGGTGACGATCTTCAGCACCGTGTCGCCCACCGGGTGGCCGAGGGAATCATTGATGTGCTTGAAGTGGTCCAGGTCGAGAAACAGCAGGGCGCCCCGCAGGTTGTGGCGCTTGAGCAGGGCGATCTGCTGGCTCAGGCGGTCCATCAGCAAGGCTCGGTTGGGCAGGTTGGTCAGCGGGTCGTGATAGGCCAGGTGGCGAATCTGCGCCTGGGCATTTTTCAGCAGGCTCACGTCCCGGGCGGTCAGCAGCAGGCACGGGGTTTCATTGAGGGTGATGGGTTCCACCGACACTTCAACCGCCAGCACGTCGCCGCGCTTGTTGTGCCAGAGCATTTCCAGGTGATGAATGCGGCCCTTGATCTGCAGCTCGGCCAGCAGCGCGGCACGCTGGTTTTCATCGGCCCAGATACCGATCTGGTACAGCGTCAGGCCAATCGCCTCTTCGGCGCGGTAGCCGGTCAGGCGGCAGAAGCCGTCATTCACTTCCACGTAGCGCCCGGTATCGCGCTCGGTGATCGACACGGCGTCGGGGCTGGAGTGAAAGGCCTTGGCGAATTTCTCTTCGCTGGCCTTGAGCGCCGCTTCCGAGCGTTGCTGCTGGGTGATGTCCCGCAGGGTGGTGACAATGCAGGGCTGGTCGCCGACCTGGATCAGACGGCTGGAAATCACGCACGTCAGCGTCTGGCCGTTTTTGTGATGGACAATGATTGCCACGTTGCTCAGGGCCTGTTCGCGAATCACCTGCTCGATGCGTTGCAGGCGCTGGCTGGACTCGTCCCACAGGCCGATCTGTTCGGCGTTGTTGTTGATCACCTCGGCGGCAGTCCAGCCGAACGTTTGGGTGAAGGCGGGGTTGATCTCGATGAACTGCCCGGTTTCCAGGCGCGTGACGCAAATCGGGTCGGGGCTGGCGAGGAACAGGCTGGCAAATTTTTCTTCCGAGGCGATCAGGCGTTGCTCGCGTTCAACCTGGTCGGTGATGTCCAGCAGGGTCCCGGCCATGCGCAGTGGCACGCCCAGGTCATCGCGATAGAGGCGGGCGCGGCTCTCCAGGTAGCGGGAGCTGCCATCTTCCAGTTGCACGCGATAGGTCAGTTGGTAGTTGCCCGCCGGGCCTTCCCGCAGGGTGCGGTAGGCGTTGCGCATGTTCTCGCGCTCTTCGTCGGGCATGCCTTCAAAAAAGGCGTCGAAGGATTCGTGGAACGGTTGGGGTTCCAGGCCGTGTAATTGGGCGGCGCGGGCCGAGCCGTAGAGCATGCCGCTGGGAATGTGCCAGTCCCAGGTGCCCAGCTGTGCCGAGTCCAGGGCCAGGTCGAGGCGTTCCTGGCTGTCCTTGAGGGCTTGCTCGGCATTCTTGCGTTCAGTGGTGTCGAGGAAGGTGCTGATCAGGTAGTCCTCGCCGTCCAGCTCGACTTTCTGGGCGCTGAGGGTGCCGTCGTGGATTTGCCCGTTGCTGGCGCGAAACTGCACCTCCATGGTGATGGGGGTGCCTTTGCGCTGGGTGGCCTTGATCAGCAGCGCGCGTTGCTCGGGGTGCACCCAGAGGCCCAGGTCGAGGGTGCTGCGGCCGATGGCATCGGCCAGCGGCCAGCCGAACAGGCTTTCGAAGTACTGGTTGGCTTCGCTGATCAGGCCGTCGGCCTGGCGCGTCAGCAGCACCATCAGCGGGCACAGGTGAAACAGCGTGGCGAAGCGCTTTTCCGAATGGCTGAGGGCGTGCTCACGCTCGCGCTGCTGGGTGATCTCGCGGATCACTCCGATCATCCGGCGGCGACCGGTCTTTTCCGGCTGCAGGCTACCGTTGATTTCCAGCCAGTGCAGGCTGCCATCCGGCCATTGGATGCGGTGATGCATGGCCTGGGCGAACGGTTCGCCCGCCAGCACCGCGTGAAACGCCCGCACCACTTTGGCCCGGTCTTCGGCGGGCAGCAGGTCGAGGTATTCCAGGTCCTTGGGCAGCGGCTGGCGGGGATCGAAGCCAAACAACGCCTGGGTACCCCGGGACCAGCTTATCCGGCCGGTATCGATGTCCCAGCTCCAGGCGCCCAGCCGGGCAGCGTTGAGCGCCGCCAGCAGTTGCGGCGCGCTGTCCCAGCTTTGCTCCGCCTCCTGTGGGTCCAGGGCGTAGATGCGGGGCAGGGGTGGCACGGTATCGACGGGGTTGCGCATTATCAAAGGGCCTTGGCTCATTGGGCGTTCGGCGCGGGTTCACGGTCTACGGGCCACGGCGATTCAAGCCTGATTCCCTGGCAGATCGACCTGTGCATCCAATAGGCTCATGAAAGCCCGCGCAGCGTTCGACAGCGTCCTTTCGGTGTGCACGATATAGCCTAGCTGGCGACTGAGCTGTATGCCCGGCAAAGCGATGCGCGCCACTTGATCATCGAGCATGGTGCGCGGCAACACGCTCCACGCCAGGCCAATGGAGACCATCATCTTGATGGTTTCCAGGTAGTTGGTGCTCATGGCGATGTTCGGCGTCAGGCCCTGGGCCTCGAACAACCGCTGCACGATATGGTGGGTAAAGGTGTTGCCACCGGGAAACACCGCCGGGTGCCGGGCGATGTCCGCCAGGCTGACGCTGCCATTGCTGATCAGGCTGTGTTCCGGTGCCACCACGAAATCCAGCGGGTCGTCCCACACCGGTGTCGCACGCACCAGGGTGTGCGGCTCCGGGGCCAGGGTGATCACCGCCACTTCGGCGCGGCCATGGAGGATTTCTTCGTAGGCCACTTCCGAATCGAGAAACTGAATATCCAGGGCCACGTTCGGGTATTCCCGGGTAAACGTGCGCAGCACCGGCGGCAGGCGATGCAGGCCAATGTGATGGCTGGTGGCCAGAGTGAGGCGCCCACTGACCTCGCCGGTGAGGTTGGTCAGGGCGCGGCGGGTGTCGTCCAGCACGTTGAGAATCTGATAGGCCCGGGGCAATAACGCGCGGCCGGCCTCGGTGAGGCCGACTTCACGCCCCAGCCGGTCGAACAGTCGCACCTTTAATTGCTGCTCTAAACCGGCGATGCGCTTGCTGATGGCCGGTTGGGTCAGGTGCAGGCGTTCACCGGCGCCGGAGAAGCTGCCGGTCTCGGCGATGGCGATAAAGGCATTGAGGTTGGCCAGGTCCATTGTCGTATTCCAGTTGGTAATCCAAAGCATAAAAAATATGAATTTGAGTTATTTAATGTAGCGCCATACCATCAGCCTCACAAGCCAAAGGGTTATTGAATCGTTCAAGGCCCGGGGCATAGAAACACCTGATGAGGACCGAGTGATGGCCGGCAAAACGCTTTACGACAAGCTTTGGGATTCCCATGAAGTGAAACGGCGCGATGATGGGTCGTCGCTGATCTACATCGACCGTCACATCATCCATGAAGTGACCTCGCCCCAAGCGTTCGAAGGCCTGCGACTGGCCGGGCGCAAGCCTTGGCGCGTCGACTCGATCATCGCCACCCCGGACCACAACGTGCCGACCACGCCTGAGCGTAAAGGCGGGATCGACGCCATCGTCGACACCGTGTCGCGCCTCCAGGTGCAGACCCTCGATGATTACTGCGACGAATATGGCATCACCGAATTCAAGATGAATGACGTGCGTCAAGGGATCGTCCACGTGATCGGCCCGGAGCAGGGCGCCACGTTGCCCGGCATGACCGTGGTCTGCGGCGACTCCCACACCTCCACCCACGGTGCGTTTGGTGCCCTGGCTCACGGTATTGGTACGTCCGAGGTGGAGCACGTCTTCGCCACCCAGTGCCTCGTCGCCAAGAAAATGAAGAACATGCTGGTGTCGGTCGAGGGTGAATTGCCTTTCGGCGTCACTGCCAAAGACATCGTGCTCGCCGTGATCGGCAAGATCGGCACCGCCGGCGGTAACGGCCATGCCATCGAATTCGCCGGCAGCGCGATTCGCGACCTGTCCATCGAAGGCCGCATGACCATCTGCAACATGTCCATCGAAGCCGGTGCCCGTGTGGGCATGGTGGCGGCGGACGAAAAGACCATTGCCTACGTCAAGGGCCGTCCATTCGCACCCACCGGTGCCGATTGGGACGCGGCGGTTGAAGCCTGGAAAGACCTGGTTTCCGACGCCGATGCGGTGTTTGACACCGTGGTTGAACTCGACGCGACCCAGATCAAGCCGCAAGTCAGCTGGGGCACCTCGCCGGAAATGGTGTTGGCCGTTGATCAACACGTGCCGGACCCGGCCAAGGAAACCGACCTGGTCAAGCGTGGCTCCATCGAGCGCGCCTTGAAGTACATGGGCCTGAAAGCCAACCAGGCGATCACCGACATTCAGTTGGACCGTGTATTCATCGGCTCCTGCACCAACTCGCGGATCGAAGACTTGCGCGCTGCGGCGGTGATCGCCAAGGGCCGCAAAGTCGCCTCGACCATCAAGCAGGCGATCGTGGTGCCAGGTTCGGGTCTGGTCAAAGCCCAGGCCGAGGCTGAAGGCCTGGACAAGATCTTCCTCGAAGCCGGTTTTGAATGGCGCGAGCCGGGCTGCTCGATGTGCCTGGCGATGAACCCGGACCGTTTGGAATCGGGCGAGCATTGCGCGTCTACCTCCAACCGTAACTTCGAAGGGCGTCAGGGCGCCGGTGGCCGTACCCACCTCGTTAGCCCGGCCATGGCCGCCGCCGCTGCCGTCAACGGTCGTTTCATCGACGTTCGCGAATTGATCTGAGGAATACCCGATGAGAGCTTTTACCCAACACACCGGTTTAGTCGCGCCGTTGGACCGTGCCAACGTGGACACCGACCAGATCATTCCGAAGCAGTTCTTGAAGTCGATCAAGCGCACCGGTTTCGGCCCGAACCTGTTCGACGAGTGGCGCTACCTGGACGTGGGCTACGCCTACCAGGACAACTCCAAGCGCCCGTTGAACAAGGACTTTGTACTCAACGCCGAGCGTTACCAGGGCGCCAGTGTGTTGCTGGCCCGGGAAAACTTCGGTTGCGGCTCCAGCCGTGAGCACGCGCCGTGGGCCCTGGAAGAATATGGCTTTCGCAGCATCATCGCGCCGAGCTACGCCGACATCTTCTTCAACAACAGCTTCAAGAACGGCTTGCTGCCGATCATCTTGAGCGATGCCGAAGTGGATGAGTTGTTCCAGCAAGTGGAAGCCGATGTGGGCTACCAGTTGACCATCGACCTGGCGGCGCAGACCGTGACCCGTCCGGACGGCAAGGTGTACCACTTTGAAGTGGACGCCTTCCGCAAGCACTGCCTGATCAATGGCCTGGACGACATCGGCCTGACCTTGCAGGACGGCGATGCGATTGCAGCATTTGAAACAAAGCACCGAGCGAGCCAGCCGTGGTTGTTTCGCGACGCTTGATTTGAGGTAGGCCGTGCGGGCCCATCGCGGGCAAGCCCGCTCCCACTTTTTGATCGTGAACTCGGTCAACTGTAGGAGCTGGCTTGCCTGCGATAGCGCCCGTACAAACACCCCAAAACCCAAGGAAAATCACCATGACCAGCACCGTCCACACCCAAGTCGTGCAAAAGCAATTCGGCGAACAGGCCTCGGCCTACCTGAGCAGCGCCGTTCACGCTCAAGGCACCGAGTTCGCGCTGCTCCAGGCCGAACTGGCCGGGCAGGGCGCTGCGCGACTGCTGGACCTGGGGTGCGGCGCCGGTCATGTGAGCTTCAACGTGGCACCGCTGGTTAAAGAAGTGGTGGCCTACGACCTGTCCCAGCAAATGCTCGATGTGGTCGCCGCGGCTGCCGTGGACCGTGGGCTGGACAACATTCGCACCGTGCACGGCGCCGCCGAGCGCCTGCCGTTTGCCGACGGTGAATTCGACTTCGTGTTCAGCCGCTACTCGGCCCACCACTGGAGCGACCTTGGCCTGGCCCTGCGTGAAGTGCGCCGCGTGCTCAAGCCGGGCGGCGTGGCAGCGTTTATTGACGTCTTGTCACCGGGCAGCCCGCTGTTGGACACTTACCTGCAAACCGTCGAAGTGCTGCGCGACACCAGCCACGTGCGCGATTATTCCGCCGGCGAGTGGATGCACCAGCTCAGCGAAGCCGGTTTGCATGTGCGCAACAGCAGCCGCCAGCGCCTGCGCCTGGAATACACCTCGTGGGTTGAGCGCATGCGCACGCCAGAGGTCTTGCGTGCTGCGATCCTGGCGCTGCAAAAGGCGATGGGCCAGGAAGTGCGGGACTATTTCGAGATTCAAGCCGACGGCACCTTCAGCACCGACGTGCTGGTGGTGTGGGCCGAACGCTGATTAATTTTTCCCGACCTGCCTGCGGGCGGGTCGCTTGATGAAATGAGGAACGCATGAGCAAGCAGATTCTGATTCTCCCTGGCGACGGCATTGGTCCGGAAATCATGGCCGAAGCGGTCAAGGTCCTGGAAGTGGCCAATACCAAGTACAGCCTGGGCTTCGAATTGAGCCACGACGTGATCGGCGGCGCGGCCATCGATAAGCACGGCGTGCCCCTGGCCGACGAAACCCTGGACCGTGCCCGCGCGGCCGACGCCGTGCTGCTGGGCGCCGTGGGTGGCCCGAAATGGGACAAGATCGAACGTGACATCCGCCCTGAGCGCGGCTTGCTGAAAATCCGTGCGCAACTGGGCCTGTTCGGCAACCTGCGCCCGGCGATTCTCTACCCGCAACTGGCCGATGCTTCCAGCCTGAAGCCGGAAATCGTGTCCGGCCTGGACATCCTGATCGTTCGCGAACTGACCGGCGGTATCTACTTCGGCTCGCCACGGGGCGTGCGCGAGTTGGAGAATGGTGAGCGCCAGGCCTACGACACCCTGCCGTACAGCGAGAGTGAAATCCGCCGTATCGCCCGTGTCGGTTTCGACATGGCCCGCGTGCGTGGCAAGAAAGTCTGCTCGGTGGACAAGGCCAACGTATTGGCGTCCAGCCAGCTGTGGCGTGAAATTGTCGAGGAAGTCGCCAAGGACTACCCGGACGTTGAGCTGAGCCACATGTACGTCGACAACGCCGCCATGCAGCTGGTGCGTGCACCGAAGCAGTTCGACGTGATCGTCACCGACAACCTGTTCGGCGACATCCTGTCCGACCAGGCGTCGATGCTCACCGGTTCCATCGGCATGCTGCCGTCGGCGTCCCTGGATGCCAACAACAAGGGCATGTACGAGCCGTGCCACGGTTCGGCGCCGGATATCGCGGGGCAGGGCATTGCCAACCCGTTGGCGACCATTTTGTCGGTGTCGATGATGCTGCGTTACAGCTTCAACCTGACTGACGCCGCAGATGCCATCGAGAAGGCCGTGAGCCTGGTGCTGGACCAAGGCCTGCGCACCGGCGACATCTGGTCCCAGGGTTGCACCAAGGTCGGTACGCAAGAAATGGGCGACGCAGTAGTCGCCGCGCTGCGGAATCTGTAATCTCTCGGGCCCGCTTGCAGATGTTGCTGCAAGGCGGCCCACTTTTGAACAAGGTGTAGTTGCGATGAAACGTGTAGGTCTGATCGGTTGGCGCGGTATGGTCGGTTCCGTGCTCATGCAGCGGATGCTGGAAGAGCAGGATTTCGATCTTATTGAGCCGGTGTTTTTCACCACTTCCAATGTGGGTGGTCAAGGGCCGTCTGTGGGCAAGGACATTGCGCCGCTCAAGGATGCCTACAACATTGAAGAACTGAAGACCCTCGACGTCATTCTGACCTGCCAGGGCGGCGACTACACCAGCGAAGTCTTCCCCAAGCTGCGTGAAGCCGGCTGGCAGGGTTACTGGATCGACGCCGCTTCCAGCCTGCGCATGCAGGACGACGCGGTGATCGTGCTGGACCCGGTGAACCGCAAGGTGATCGACCAGCAGCTGGACGCGGGCACCAAGAACTACATCGGTGGCAACTGCACCGTCAGCCTGATGCTGATGGGCCTGGGCGGCTTGTTCGAAGCCGGCCTGGTGGAGTGGATGAGCGCCATGACCTATCAGGCGGCCTCCGGTGCCGGCGCGCAGAACATGCGTGAACTGATCAAGCAAATGGGCGCGACCCATGCCGCTGTTGCCGATCAACTGGCTGACCCGGCCAGCGCGATCCTCGACATCGACCGCCGTGTGGCTGAAGCCATGCGCAGTGAAGCCTACCCGACCGAGAACTTCGGTGTGCCATTGGCCGGTAGCCTGATCCCGTGGATCGACAAGGAGCTGCCTAACGGCCAGAGCCGTGAAGAGTGGAAGGCCCAGGCCGAGACCAACAAGATTCTTGGTCGCTTCAAGAGCCCGATCCCGGTGGACGGCATCTGCGTGCGCATCGGCGCCATGCGCTGCCACAGCCAGGCGCTGACCATCAAGCTGAACAAAGACGTGCCGATCGCCGATATCGAAGGGCTGATCAGCCAGCACAACCCTTGGGTCAAGCTGGTGCCGAACAACCGCGATATCAGCATCCAGGAACTGAGCCCGAACAAGGTGACCGGTACCCTGAATGTGCCGGTTGGCCGTCTGCGCAAGCTGAACATGGGGACTCAGTACCTCGGCGCGTTCACCGTCGGCGACCAACTGCTGTGGGGCGCGGCTGAGCCGTTGCGCCGCATGCTGCGGATCTTGCTGGAGCGGTAATCGCTGCCTGCAATAAGAAACCCGCGTTCTGGTGACAGGCGCGGGTTTTTTATTGCGCTTTCGGGCCTCATCGCGGGCAAGCCCGGCTCCCACAGTGAAGGGTGTTTGCCTGAACTACTCGGTCAACTGTGGGAGCCGGGCTTGCCCGCGATGGGGCCATCCGCCACACCACAAGCCCCATCTCAATTGCCTCACCCCCAGCCACCCGGTAAAGTGCCGCTCCCCCCGCAATGCCCGAGGCAGCCCCCATGACCCAGACCTTTGATATTGCCGTGATCGGCGCCACCGGCACCGTTGGCGAAACCCTGGTGCAAATCCTCGAAGAGCAGGACTTCCCGGTGGGCAACCTGCACCTGCTGGCCAGCAGCGAATCGGCCGGGCATTCGGTGCCGTTTCGCGGCAAAAACGTGCGGGTGCGGGAAGTCGACGAATTTGATTTCAGCAAAGTCCAGCTGGTGTTCTTCGCTGCCGGCCCTGCGGTCACCCTGAGTTTCGCGCCGCGCGCCACCGCCGCCGGCTGTACCCTGATCGACTTGTCTGGCGCCTTGCCGGCCGATCAGGCGCCGCACGTGGTCCCGGAAGCCAACGCCCAAGTGCTGGATGGCCTGAAAAAACCGTATCAAGTCAGCAGCCCAAGCCCGTCCGCCACCGCCCTGGCCGTGGTGCTCGCGCCGCTGCGCGGCTTGCTGGATATCCAGCGCGTCAATGTCACCGCCAACCTGGCCGTTTCCGCCCAGGGCCGTGAAGCCGTCAGTGAACTCGCCCGCCAGACCGCCGAACTGTTGAACGTACGTCCGCTGGAGCCGAAGTTCTTCGACCGGCAGATGGCTTTCAACCTGCTGGCCCAGGTCGGCAAGCCTGACGCCCAAGGCCACACCGCGCTGGAAAAGCGCCTGGTGCACGAATTGCGCGCCGTGCTGGAAATGCCTTTGCTAAAGATTTCCGTCACTTGCGTTCAAGCCCCGGTGTTTTTTGGCGATAGCCTGACTGTGTCCCTGCAATTGGGTGCAGCGGTGGACCTCGCTGCCGTCAACCTGGCCCTGGACTCGGCAACGGGTGTCGAGTTGGTTGAAGAGGGCGATTACCCTACTGCTGTTGGCGATGCGGTCGGTCAGGACGTGGTCTATGTGGGCCGGGTGCGCGCCGGTGTCGATGATCCGGCGGAACTAAATTTGTGGCTGACGTCAGATAACGTACGCAAAGGGGCCGCACTGAACGCCGTACAGCTGGCGCAGTTGTTGATAAAAGGCCTTGTGTAAAAGATACTTGGCGGCAATTTGTAGATTGATTCTAGCCAAGCGCTATGCTTGGCCCCAAGCTGGAAAAATTGCGCGTCGGTGATCTATCGGCTCGCCATGCCTAATGGCAGCGGTTACCCACCTTCTCGCAGGCCGGGGAGTGTTCAAAAAGGATGAGGCTATGGTTCAAGTTCGCAAACTGGTGTTAGCAATAGCGGCCGCCTCGGCGCTGTCCTCCGGTATGGCGCAAGCACTGCAACTTGGGGAGATGACCCTCAAGTCGAAGCTGAACCAGCCGCTGTCGGTGGAAATCGAGTTGCTCGACGTCGGTGGCCTGACCGCCTCCGAGATCACCCCCAGCCTGGCGTCGTCCCAGGCCTTCGTGGATGCGGGCGTCGATCGCCAGGCGTTCCTGAACGACCTGACCTTCACCCCGGTGGTCAACCCCAACGGCCGCAGCGTGGTGCGTGTCACCTCCAGCAAGCCGCTGCCTGATTCCTATGTGCGTTTCCTGCTGCAAGTGCAATGGCCCAACGGCCGGCTGATGCGCGACTACAGCGTGTTGCTCGACCCGGCCAAGTTCGACCAGTCGACCCCGGCAGCCGGTGCGCCCGCAGCGGCGCCCGCGCCACGCCTGAACTCGCCGGCCACCGCGCCGACAATCAGCAAAGCCAAGGAACACACCACGACTTCCCGCGATACATTGTGGGAAATCGCCGCGAAGAACCGCAATGGCGCCTCGGTGCAGCAAACCATGCTGGCCATTCAGGCGCTGAACCCTGACGCCTTTATCGATGGCAACATCAACCGGATGAAAACCGGCCAGGTCCTGCGCCTGCCGGATTCGGGCCAGAGCACCAGCCTGCCGCAGCCCCAGGCGATTGCTGAAGTCACTGCGCAAAACGCTGCGTGGCGCGAAGGTCGTCGCGGTGGCAATCAGCTCGCCGGCAAGGCGCAACTGGACGCCACCAAGCGTACACAGGCGGGTAATGCACCGTCCCAGGCCAATACCAAGGACAACTTGAGCCTGGTCTCGGCCGAAGCGGCCAAGAAGGGCGTAAAAGGCGGCGCAGGTGACAGCCGTGCCCTGAACAACAAGCTGGCGGTGACCCAGGAAAGCCTGGATTCGACCCGTCGCGAAAATGAAGAACTGAAAAGCCGCATGGCTGACCTGCAGAGTCAGCTGGACAAGCTGCAGCGGCTGATCGAGCTCAAGAACAATCAGCTGGCCAAGTTGCAGGCCCCGGGTGGCGCTGCTGCGCAGCCTGCTGCTCCGGCTGCAATGCCGGCCGAGCTGGCTGCACAACCGGCCGCGCCGGCGGCTGCCGCAACGCCGGTGGCTGCGCCGGTCGAGACGCCGGTCAAGGCTGACGCGGCACCGGCCACCACCGAAGGCAAATTCAACGACCTGCTGACCAACCCGATCGTGCTCGGCGTGATCGGCGGCGCGGCAGGTTTGCTGGTGCTGTTGCTTCTGCTGCTGTGGGCCCGTCATCGCAACGCGCGCCTTGAAGAAGAAAAACACCTGCGCATGGCGCGGGCCCTGGCTGAAGAGCCGGAGTTTGCACCGAACATCGATCATGATTTGCCATCCGACAGTTTCGAAGGCCTTGATGTACCGCCGCCGAACGTCAAGCTGGCGCCAGCTCCAGCGGCAGTCGTTGCACCGGTGGTGGCTCCAGTCGTTGCGCCGGTTGTCGCCCCGGTTGCTGCCGAGCGTCCAGTCGACGCCCTGGCACAAGCCCAGTCGCACATCGATCGTGGTCACCTGAACCAGGCCGCTGAAGTGCTGGAAGAGGCGATCAAGCAAGAGCCTGCCCGCAGCGACCTGCGCCTTAAACTGATGGAAGTGCACGGTTTGCAGGGTAACAAGGACGGGTTTGTCACCCAGGAGCGCCAACTGGTCGCCAACGGCGACAATCACGCCCAGGTTGAACAGCTGAAAAGCCGCTTCCCGGCCATGGCTGTGCTCGCGGCGGGTGTCAGCGCTGCTGTTGCCGCTGCGGCCCTCGACGCCCAGTACGTCAAGGACCTGCTCAAGGACGAGCCCGCGCCGCCTGCACCCGCGCCGGAACCTGCGCCGGAGCTGGACGCGTTTGACACCGATTTCGACCTGAGCCTGGACGACCTGGAAGCCGCTTCGCCGGCCGTGGTCAACCCGCAATCGGACGACCTGAGCTTTGAGTCCGTGCTGCAGCAGCAGACCGAGGCCAAGGCCAGCGAAGAAGACCTCTCGGACTTCGACCTGGACCTGCAACTCGATCCGCCATCGTCGACCCAGTCCGACGACGACTTCCTCTCCGGCCTTGAAGGCCAGATGAAGGACCTGCCGCCGGTAGAACCGCCGACCCTGACGCCGACCGACCTGGACGACCTCGACCTGCCGGAAGACTTCGACCTGTCCCTGGCCGACGAGCCCGAAGCGCCTGCAGCGGCCAAGCCGGACGCGTTCGCCTCGGAGCTTGACGACGTCAACGCCGAGCTGGATCGCCTGTCGCAAAGCCTGGAACATCCGCCGATCGAACCGTCCTTTACCGCCGAAGACGCGGCGCTGGGTGGCGACGAGCCGGAATTCGACTTCCTCTCCGGCACCGACGAAGTGGCGACCAAGCTCGACCTGGCCCAGGCCTACATCGACATGGGCGACGCCGACGGCGCGCGGGATATCCTGGCCGAAGTGTTGAATGAAGGCGATGACGGCCAGAAAGGCGAAGCCAAGGAAATGCTCAGCCGGCTGGCTTGATACATCCGGCGAACACCACGGCAGCCTTCGGGCTGCCGTTTTGTTTTCCGGGCACCAAACTCATGGCGTCCCCGGCGTGCGGCCTTATAATGGCCGCCTTTGCGCAACTCATCAGGCTCTCAGTTCTTGGCAAATATAGATAACGCGGCCGCCGAAATGGCGGCCGCAGGCTTTTTCAGAATCGCCCTGGGCGTGGAATACAAAGGTTCGCGCTATCGTGGCTGGCAGCGCCAGGCCTCCGGCGTGCCGACGGTGCAGGAAACCCTGGAGAAGGCCCTGTCGAAAGTCGCCGACTCGCCGGTCTCGCTGATGTGTGCCGGGCGTACCGACGCCGGTGTACACGCTTGCGGGCAAGTGGTGCACTTTGACACCCAGGCCGAGCGCACGATGAAGGCGTGGGTCATGGGCGCCAATATCAACTTGCCCCACGACGTCAGCGTCAGTTGGGCCAAGGTGATGCCGGCGCACTTTCATGCGCGCTTCAAGGCCATCGCCCGGCGTTATCGCTATGTGATCTACAACGATCAGATCCGCCCGGCGCACCTCAACGAAGAAATCACCTGGAACCACCGCCCGCTGGACGCCGATCGAATGGCTGAGGCGGCCCAGCATCTGGTGGGCATCCACGATTTCAGCGCGTTTCGTGCCGGCCAGTGCCAGGCCAAGTCGCCGATCAAGGAAGTTCATCACCTGCGGGTAACCCGCCACGGCAAGATGATCGTCCTGGATATCCGCGCCGGTGCCTTCCTGCACCATATGGTGCGCAATATCGCCGGGGTACTGATGACCATCGGTACCGGCGAGCGTCCGGTGGAGTGGGCCAGGGAAGTGCTGGAAAGCCGTGTTCGTCGCACCGGTGGCGTCACGGCGCATCCGTTCGGCCTGTACCTGGTGGATGTGGAGTACCGCGACGAGTTCGAATTGCCGCAGCGGTTCATCGGGCCACACTTCCTCACAGGTTTCAGCGAACTTGGCGGCTGACGCCCTCAAAAGCATTTGTTACCATCCGGGACTTTCCCGGACACGCCCTGAGGTTTCATCGACATGTCTGCCGTTCGCAGCAAGATTTGCGGGATTACCCGCATAGAAGACGCGTTGGCGGCGGTCGAGGCGGGGGCCGATGCCATCGGTTTCGTGTTTTATGCCAAAAGCCCGCGGGCGGTGAATGTGTTGCAGGCGCGGGCAATCATTGCCGCGCTGCCGCCGTTCGTGACCACCGTGGGGTTGTTCGTCAACGCCAGCCGCTGCGAACTCAATGAAACCCTCGATGCCGTGCAACTCGACATGCTGCAGTTCCATGGCGATGAAAGCCCTGACGAGTGCGAAAGCTATCAGCGCCCGTATATCAAGGCGCTGCGGGTCAAGGCCGGCGACGATATTGCTGGGGCGTGCGCTGCTTACACTGGCGCCCGCGGGATTCTTCTCGACACCTACGTCGAAGGCGTTCCCGGCGGCACCGGCGAAGCGTTCGACTGGTCGTTGATTCCCGAAGGCTTGAGCAAGCCGATCATCCTGGCGGGAGGCCTGAACCCGGGCAACGTGGCAGGCGCCATCCGGCAGGTTCGGCCGTACGCGGTGGACGTCAGCGGCGGGGTGGAGCAGGGCAAGGGCATCAAGGATCACGCAAAGATTCGCGCATTCATGCAAGCCGTGCGCGACAGCAGCGGGACGATGTGACGGCTGGCAGTCTGCCGCCGTCCATAACTACCACTGTGTAAAACAGCCCGGCGCCGCCTGTGGGAGGCCCGGAAATGAAGTGGCAACCCTGCACGGCAGGTTGTCTGGAAGGCTGAGGGCGCAGGCAGGAAATGGCAGGTCGAACGTCTGACCCCGTCCAGCTTGTGTCATCGCCACATATGAATTTAGCTCAAGGGCATACGCGGGGCTGTGTTCAGGCCGCCGGTACTGGAGAAAGAAAGCATGAGCAACTGGTTAGTAGACAAACTGATCCCCTCGATCATGCGTTCCGAGGTGAAGAAAAGCTCGGTTCCTGAAGGTCTTTGGCACAAGTGCCCTTCCTGCGACGCGGTGTTGTACCGCCCGGAGCTGGAAAAGACCCTGGACGTTTGCCCCAAGTGCAACCACCACATGCGTATCGGCGCCCGCGCCCGCATTGATATCTTCCTCGACGCCGATGGTCGCTCCGAACTGGGCGCTGACCTGGAGCCGGTCGACCGTCTGAAATTCCGCGACGGCAAGAAGTACAAGGACCGCCTGACCGCTGCCCAGAAGCAGACCGGTGAGAAGGACGCGCTGATCTCCGTCAGCGGCAAGCTGCTGGGCATGCCGGTAGTGGTTTCTGCCTTCGAATTCTCCTTCATGGGCGGCTCCATGGGCGCCATCGTCGGTGAGCGTTTTGTACGTGCCGCCAACTACGCCCTGGAAAATCGTTGCCCGATGATCTGCTTCGCAGCCTCCGGCGGCGCGCGGATGCAGGAAGCACTGATTTCCCTGATGCAAATGGCCAAGACCTCTGCGGTACTGGCGCGTCTGCGTGAAGAAGGCATTCCGTTCATCTCCGTGTTGACCGACCCGGTCTACGGCGGCGTGTCCGCCAGCCTGGCAATGCTGGGTGACGTGATCGTCGGTGAGCCAAAAGCCCTGATCGGTTTCGCCGGCCCGCGTGTTATCGAGCAAACCGTGCGCGAAAAACTGCCGGAAGGCTTCCAGCGCAGTGAGTTCCTGCTGGAGCACGGCGCGATCGACATGATCATCGCCCGTTCCGAACTGCGTCCGCGCCTGGGTAACCTGCTGGCACAAATGATGGGCCTGCCGACACCTGTGTACGTCGCGCCTAAAGTAGAACCGATTGTCGTGCCACCGGTGCCTGCAAACATATGACCCAACGTACCCTGGGCGAATGGCTCGCCTACCTTGAGCAGTTGCATCCGTCAGCCATCGACATGGGCCTGGAGCGCTCGCAACAGGTAGCGACCCGCCTCGGGTTGGGCAGGCCGGCACCGCGTGTGATCACGGTGACCGGCACCAACGGCAAGGGCTCTACCTGCGCCTTTGTCGCCGCCTTGCTGCAAGCCCGGGGCTTGAAGGTCGGCGTGTACAACTCGCCGCACCTGCTGCGCTACAACGAGCGGGTGCAACTCAATGGCGTCGAAGCCACTGACGAGCAACTCTGCGAAGCCTTCGCCGCACTCGATGCCGGGCGTGGCGAAATTTCCCTGACGTATTTCGAAATGGGCACCCTCGCGGCGTTCTGGCTGTTCGAGCGTGCGCAACTCGATGTGGTGGTGCTGGAAGTCGGCTTGGGCGGGCGTCTGGACACGGTCAATGTGGTGGATGCCGACCTGGCGCTGATCACCAGCATTGGTGTCGACCACGCCGACTACCTGGGTAACACCCGTGAATCCGTGGCCTATGAAAAGGCCGGGATCTTCCGTCAGGGCAAGCCTGCACTGTGCGGCGACCTCGATCCGCCGCATACCTTGCTGGACAAGGTGCGTGAGCTGGATTGCCCGTTCTTCCTGCGTGGGCGTGAGTTCAATCTCGAGATCGGCGACCAGCATTGGCAGTGGCGCGGGCTTGATGCGCGTGGCCAGGCCGTTGAATTGCGTGACCTGCCGCTGCTGAACCTGCCGATGGAAAACGCCGCGCTCGCACTGCAAGCCTACCTGTTGCTGGATTTGCCCTGGCATGCCGAGCAGATTGCCGCTACGTTGCAGGCTACTCGGGTGGTGGGGCGTCTTGATCGACGAGCCTTCGACTGGAATGGCAAGCGCCTGAATCTACTGCTGGATGTGGGGCATAACCCTCATGCCGCTGAATACCTGGCCAAGCGCCTGGCGCGCACGCCACCCGCCGGTCGCCGACTGGCGGTGTTCGGCTTGTTGTCCGACAAGGACCTGGATGGCGTGGTTGCGCCGTTGCTGGGCAACGTTCAAGCCTGGGCGGTTGCGCCGCTGGATACACCGCGCAGTCGTCCTGCCGTCGAGTTGCAGGTGGCGTTACAGAACCTTGGTGCGTCGGTGACGTCCCATGCAAGCGTGACAGCCGCCCTGGAAGCCCAGTGCGCGATTGCGACGCCTGAGGATGAGATTCTGTTGTTCGGATCATTTTATTGTGTTGCCGAGGCACTCGAGTGGTTGGCCCGGCGCTCCACGGAGGAAGCTGCACATGGCATTACTGGATAGCGCATACAAGCAGCGAATGGTCGGAGCCCTGGTTCTGGTGGCGTTGGCGGTGATTTTTCTGCCGATGCTGTTTTCCCGTCAGGACGAGCAGCGCCAGGTGACCGTCGAAGCCCCGGCTGCGCCCCAGGCGCCGGCGGTGCCTCAGGTTCAGGTTGAGCCGGTGGTAGTTCCCGAGCCGCAAGCGCTGCCGGAAGAAGAGCCGGTACCGACCGACGATGAAGTCGCCGCACAGCAAGCGCCGTCGATGCCGGTTCAGCCGAGCGTACCGGTGGTCAAGCCTGCGCCTGCTGCTCCGGCGGTTGTGGCCAAGCCAGCAGCGCCGGCACCAGCACCAAAACCTGTGGCGCCGCAACCGGCGGCACCGGGCAAGCCGGACGTGGGGCAGAGCCGTATTGACCCGAATGGCTTGCCGATCAGTTGGTCGATCCAACTGGCCAGCCTGGCTAACCGCGAAAGTGCTGATGCGCTGCAGAAAAAGCTGCGCACCCAGGGTTACAACGCCTATATCCGCAGCGCCGACGGCAAGAACCGGGTCTTTATCGGACCGTTGATAGAGCGCGCCGAAGCCGATCGCCTGCGGGACTTGCTGGATCGCCAGCAGAACCTGAAGGGTTTTGTGGTTCGCTTCCAGCCCGAGCGCGGTTAAAACTGTAGGAGCCGGCTTGCCGGCGATGGCGTCCTTGAGGCCGCCATCGCCAGCAAGCCGGCTTCTGCATTTATCTGGCGCAACTCATTGATTTCAAATGCACTGCCAATCACAGCTTACCGATAGCCCGGCGCTCTGCTAAAATGCGCCGCCTTATCCGTCTGTAGGCTGAACTGTGCCATTTACCTGGGTTGACTGGGCGATCGTTGCAATCGTCGCCATCTCCGCTTTGATCAGTCTAAGCCGCGGCTTCGTTAAAGAAGCACTGTCGTTGCTGACATGGATCATCGCAGGGGTTGTAGCCTGGATGTTCGGCGGTTCATTGTCGGTCTACCTGGCCGGATACATCGAGACACCTTCGGCTCGCGTCATCGCGGGCTGCGCCATCATGTTCATCGCCACGTTGTTGGTGGGGGCAATGGTCAATTATCTTATCGGCGAATTGATACGCGTCACCGGCCTCTCCGGGACCGATCGATTTCTCGGCATGGCCTTCGGCGCCGCACGTGGCGGCTTGCTGGTGGTTGTGGCGGTCGGGCTGTTGAGCCTGGGGCCGGTACAGCAGGATTCGTGGTGGCAGGAGTCTGTACTCGTGCCAAAATTTCTATTGGTTGCAGATTGGTCCAAAAACCTCATTTTGGGGTGGAGCAGTCAGTGGCTGGCCAGCGGGATCAGCGTACCCGCTGATCTTCCGTTCAAGGAACACCTCTTGCCGGCCAAAACGCCTCAGTAAGTTGTGTTCAGTCAAGATTCATTAAGTAGGGGTTGCGTCGCATGTGTGGCATCGTCGGTATCGTCGGTAAGTCGAACGTGAATCAGGCGCTGTATGACGCGCTAACCGTCCTCCAGCACCGCGGCCAGGATGCTGCCGGTATTGTGACCAGCCACGACGGCCGGTTATTCCTGCGCAAGGACAATGGTCTGGTGCGTGACGTGTTCCATCAGCGCCACATGCAGCGCCTGGTCGGGCACATGGGCATTGGCCACGTACGCTACCCGACAGCGGGCAGCTCGACGTCGGCCGAAGCCCAGCCGTTTTACGTCAACTCGCCGTATGGCATCACCCTGGCGCACAACGGCAACCTGACCAACGTTGAACAGCTGGCCAAGGAGATTTACGAATCTGACCTGCGCCACGTCAACACCAACTCGGACTCCGAAGTACTGCTGAACGTGTTCGCCCACGAGCTGGCCCAGCGCGGCAAGCTGCAGCCGACCGAAGAAGACGTGTTCGCCGCCGTGACCGACGTGCACAACCGTTGCGTCGGTGGTTACGCCGTCGTCGCAATGGTGACCGGCTACGGTATCGTTGGTTTCCGCGACCCCCACGGCATCCGCCCGATCGTGTTCGGCCAGCGTCACACCGACGAAGGCGTCGAGTACATGATCGCCTCCGAAAGCGTGTCCCTGGACGTGCTGGGCTTCACCCTGATCCGCGACCTGGCACCGGGCGAAGCGGTCTACATCACTGAAGACGGCAAGCTGCACACCCGTCAGTGCGCACTGAACCCGAAACTGACCCCGTGCATTTTCGAACACGTGTACCTGGCGCGTCCGGATTCGATCATCGACGGTGTTTCGGTGTACAAGGCGCGCCTGCGCATGGGCGAGAAGCTGGCCGACAAGATCCTGCGCGAGCGTCCTGACCACGACATCGACGTAGTGATCCCGATCCCGGACACCAGCCGCACCGCAGCGCTGGAGCTGGCGAACCACCTGGGCGTGAAATTCCGCGAAGGCTTCGTCAAGAACCGTTACATCGGCCGTACCTTCATCATGCCGGGCCAGGCGGCGCGCAAGAAGTCGGTACGCCAGAAGCTCAATGCGATCGAGCTGGAGTTCCGCGGCAAGAACGTGATGCTGGTGGATGACTCCATCGTGCGTGGCACCACTTGCAAGCAGATCATCCAGATGGCCCGCGAAGCCGGGGCGAAGAACGTTTACTTCTGCTCCGCCGCGCCTGCCGTGCGTTACCCGAACGTGTACGGCATCGACATGCCGAGCGCTCACGAGCTGATCGCCCACAACCGTTCGACCCAGGACGTTGCAGACCTGATCGGCGCCGACTGGCTGATCTACCAGGACCTGCCGGACCTGATCGAAGCGGTTGGCGGTGGCAAGATCAAGATCGAGGAGTTCGATTGCGCGGTGTTCGACGGCAAGTACGTCACTGGCGATGTCGACGAGGCCTACCTGAACAAGATCGAGCAGGCGCGTAACGATTCCTCGAAGATCAAGACCCAGGCGGTCAGCGCGATCATCGACCTGTACAACAACTGAGTAGACACCGGCCCTGAGGGGCCGGTTTTGCATCTTTGATAAAGCATTCGAGTTGAGGAGTAGAGCATGAGTCAGGAATGGGATGCCGGTCGCCTGGATAGCGACCTCGATGGCGTAGCTTTCGATACCCTGGCTGTGCGCGCCGGCCAGCACCGCACCCCGGAAGGTGAGCACGGTGATCCGATGTTCTTTACCTCCAGCTATGTGTTCCGCACTGCGGCCGACGCCGCAGCGCGTTTTGCCGGTGAAGTGCCGGGCAACGTTTATTCGCGCTACACCAACCCGACCGTGCGCGCATTCGAAGAGCGTATCGCCGCGCTGGAAGGCGCCGAGCAGGCGGTCGCCACTGCCACGGGCATGGCCGCGATTCTCGCGGTGGTCATGAGCCTGTGCAGCGCCGGCGATCATGTGCTGGTGTCGCGCAGCGTGTTTGGCTCGACCATCAGCCTGTTCGAAAAGTACTTCAAGCGTTTTGGCATTGAAGTCGACTACGTGCCGCTGGCAGACCTGTCCGGCTGGGACGCGGCCATCAAGGCCAACACCAGATTGCTGTTCGTCGAGTCGCCGTCCAACCCGTTGGCCGAGCTGGTAGACATTGCCGCATTGTCCGAAGTGGCTCATGCCAAGGGCGCGATGCTGATCGTCGACAACTGCTTCTGCACGCCGGCACTGCAGCAGCCGCTGAAGCTGGGCGCGGACATCGTTGTGCACTCGGCCACCAAGTTCATCGACGGCCAGGGCCGTTGCATGGGCGGTGTGGTTGCCGGGCGCAGCGAGCAGATGAAGGAAGTGGTGGGCTTCTTGCGCACCGCTGGCCCGACCCTGAGCCCGTTCAACGCCTGGATCTTCCTTAAAGGCCTGGAAACCCTGAGCCTGCGGATGAAGGCCCATTGTGCCAACGCCCAGGCGCTGGCCGAGTGGCTGGAGCAACAGGATGGTATCGAAAAGGTCCACTACGCCGGCCTCAAGAGCCATCCGCAACACGAGTTGGCCCAGCGCCAGCAGCGTGGTTTCGGCGCCGTGGTGAGTTTCGAGGTCAAGGGCGGAAAAGAGGGCGCCTGGCGCTTTATCGATGCAACCCGCCTGATCTCCATTACCGCCAACCTGGGTGACAGCAAGACCACCATTACTCACCCAAGCACCACCTCCCACGGCCGCCTGGCGCCGCAGGAGCGTGAAGCGGCCGGTATTCGTGACAGCCTGATCCGCATTGCGGTGGGCCTGGAAGACGTTGCTGACTTGCAGGCCGATCTGGCCCGTGGGTTGGCTGCCCTGTGATCGAGTGGTCCATGGAGGCGGCAACCGCCAGTAACGGACGGGTCGCGCTGGTGACTGGCGCGGCGCGGGGCATCGGCCTGGGGATTGCCGCCTGGTTGATCAGCGAAGGCTGGCAGGTGGTGCTTACGGACCTCGACCGTGAGCGCGGTTCCAAGGTGTCCAAGGTGCTGGGCGACAACGCCTGGTTTATCACCATGGACGTGGCCGATGAGCGGCAGGTCGCCCAGGGCGTGGCCGAGGTGCTCGGCCAGTTCGGGCGTCTGGACGCACTGGTTTGCAATGCGGCAGTCGCCGATCCACGTAATATCACGCTGGAAAGCCTTGACCTGGCTTACTGGAATCGCGTGCTGGCGGTAAACCTCAGTGGGCCGATGCTGCTGGCCAAGCACTGTGCGCCGTATCTGCGGGCCCACGGTGGCGCCATCGTTAATCTGGCCTCGACCCGGGCCCGTCAGTCGGAGCCGGACACCGAGGCCTACGCGGCGAGCAAGGGCGGTTTGTTGGCCCTGACCCACGCGCTGGCCATGAGCCTGGGGCCGGAAGTGCGGGTCAATGCCGTGAGCCCGGGCTGGATCGATGCCCGTGACCCGGCGGCGCGGCGTGCCGAGCCGCTCACGGATGCGGATCACGCCCAGCACCCTGCGGGCAGGGTAGGCACTGTGGAAGACGTGGCGGCGATGGTGGCGTGGTTGCTGTCGCGCAATGCGGGGTTTGTCACCGGGCAGGAGTTCGTCGTTGACGGTGGCATGAGCAAGAAGATGATTTACAGCGAGTAGGGCGCGTGACGGTCCTGAAGCAATTTTGTCTTTTTCAGAAAAACTTCAAGCAGGCTATTGACTTAGGTCTGCTATCTGCGTAAATTTCGCGGCCTCAACGAAGCAAAGGGTGATTAGCTCAGCTGGGAGAGCATCTGCCTTACAAGCAGAGGGTCGGCGGTTCGATCCCGTCATCACCCACCACTTCTTGAGAGTTTTGCCTTCGGGCAAGACGCAACGTTAAAGGTTGCACCGACGCGCAGCGGTAGTTCAGTCGGTTAGAATACCGGCCTGTCACGCCGGGGGTCGCGGGTTCGAGTCCCGTCCGCTGCGCCATATTTTCCAGGTCTGATGTTTCAGATTTGAGATTGAACAGCCAAGGCTGCTCAGTCAGATGTTTGAAGGCGGTTGAAGGTGACACTTCAACAGTCTGAGCGATACGCAGCGGTAGTTCAGTCGGTTAGAATACCGGCCTGTCACGCCGGGGGTCGCGGGTTCGAGTCCCGTCCGCTGCGCCATATCTGTTCCAGGGCCCACTGAACGCCCTGAGACGCCAAAACAAGCCGTTGGCTTGGTTGGATCGATAGCAAAGACCCTGGTCGAAAGACCGGGGTTTTTTGTGTCTGCGATTTGGCTCGGTACCTGATGGACAGGGGCCGGCAAGCCAGCCCCGTGATCCGGGATCAGAACCCCAGCTTGTCCCGCAGCCCGTAGTACCAGGCGCCCAGCGCCGCAAACGGCGTGCGCAACAGTTGCCCACCCGGAAACGGGTAGTGCGGCAGGCCGGCAAACGCATCAAAACGCTCTGCCTGGCCTCTCAGGGCTTCCGCCAGGACCTTGCCCGCCAAGTGGGTGTACGTCACGCCATGGCCGCTACAGCCCTGGGAGTAATAGATGTTATCCCCCAGGCGGCCAACCTGTGGCAGGCGCGACAGGGTCAGCAGGAAATTGCCGGTCCAGGCGTAATCGATTTTCACGTCCTTGAGCTGCGGGAACGCCTTTAGCATCTTCGGCCGGATGATCGCTTCGATGTTCGCCGGGTCGCGCGCGCCATACACCACGCCACCGCCGAAGATCAGGCGCTTGTCGCTGGTCAGGCGGTAGTAGTCCAGCAGGTAATTGCAGTCCTCGACGCAGTAGTCCTGCGGCAGCAGTGTCTTCGCCAGCTCATCGCCCAGTGGCGCGGTGGTAATCACCTGCGTACCGCACGGCATCGACTTGGCTGCCAGCTCGGGTACCAGGTTCCCGAGGTAGGCATTGCCCGCGACAATAATGAACTTGGCCCTGACCTTGCCGTGTGCCGTATGCACCACCGGATTGGCGCCGCGCTCAATGCGAGTCGCCGCCGACTGCTCATAAATCGTGCCGCCGAGGGATTCCACCGCGGCCGCTTCGCCCAGCGCCAGGTTCAGCGGGTGAATGTGCCCGCCGCTCATGTCCAGCAGGCCGCCCACATAGTTGTCACAGGCGACCACTTCACGAATGCGCCGCTCGTCCAGCAACTCCAGCTGGGTGTGGCCGTAGCGCTCCCACAGGCGCTTCTGCGACTCCAGATGGCCCATGTGCTTGCCGTTCAGCGCGGCGAACACTCCGCCGTCCTTCAGGTCACACTGGATCTGATACTTGGCCACCCGGTCCCGAATGATTCTGCCGCCTTCAAACGCCATGTCGCCCAACAATTGCGCCTGCTTGGGGCCGACACTGCGCTCGATCACATCGATGTCACGGCTATAGCTGTTGACGATCTGCCCGCCGTTACGGCCCGACGCGCCAAAACCCACCTTGGCGGCTTCCAGTACCGTCACGCGAAAACCGTTCTCCAACAGGAACAGCGCGCTGGAAAGCCCGGTATAACCGGCGCCGATCACACACACATCGGTTTCGACTTCACCTTGCAGCTCCGGGCGAGCAGGTACCGCATTCGCAGACGCGGCGTAATACGACTGGGGGTAGGGGGTGTTCGCCATCCTGGAACCTCTGTTTTATATTTTTTACGAGTGCGTCGATCCTACCTGAGTTGAAAATCCGCTGCCAGCCACCGGAAAAATACGGCTGTGCTGCCCACAAATAAAAAATTCGCATATTCATAGGCTTAGCTGCAAAAAAGGTGTTGACACCCCTCGGGAATTCCGTAGAATGCCGCCTCACAGCAGGCACGTAGCTCAGTTGGTTAGAGCACCACCTTGACATGGTGGGGGTCGTTGGTTCGAGTCCAATCGCGCCTACCAAACAAAATCCGCTCTGCTGGGCGGTCTAGAAGGGCTCACCGAAAGGTGGGCCCTTTTTTGTTGCCTGCGATTTGCAAAACTCCCACCTCAGAACACCCATTCGGCGCCCACCTCCAGGTGCCGATCTTCTTTTCGTCGTGTCCCTCCTGATAGTGCTTCGTCATCTTCTCGTCCGCGTGCCCCATGAGCGCCTGGATGTATTGCTGTGGGAATTTCTGTTGCTCGTAATCGTCGTTACGTGGCTTCTGAAATGCCGCGAGACGGAGTAGATATGTTCGCCTGCAACAAGCCTTTTCGCGTTACAGTGCTTGCGCTAGAGGGGTGGGAAAGATCGCTGAATTCGAAAATTTTCTGGCTGATATTTCGACAGACTACGGTAAAGTACACGCGCCAAAAACGGGAGCATGGCGTGTCTATCTGGCCGTTTCGCAAGAACATAATTACATGATGGACAGAATATTTGCATTTACTGATTTGCCAATTCGCCTGTTGATACATGTAGGCGGAGCAGGAGAATTGTTGTTCGGTTTGGCTTTCCAGTTCGACCTGAGCGAGCGATTAGCGTTGCTTGTAGGTATCGTATTGAGGGTGCCTGTTGACTTTCTACTATCGAAGAAAATTTACTCGGAAAATTTAAATTACCTGGAGCGATAACTTGAACAGGGTTTCTTTATTAAATGGATTGGCCGTTGCAGGTTTGCTTCTGCTGGTCCATCTCGTGGTTGGCTTTATGCCAGTTGGCGATGGCGCAGGATGGGACGGTGGAGTATATGTTCAATATATTCAAAGCCTGAGCCAGGGAAATCCTGTTCTGGGTGACCCTTACCGGTCTATTCGTATTTCGGGATTCCTGCCTCTGATACTGGCATCTGCTCTGGGCGCGTCCAAGGCAGGACTGATCTGGGTTCAGCTTTTACTAAACGTAGTCATGCTGTCGGTAGGCGCTGCATTGCTTCACGACACCCTGTTACGGCTCAACGTTAAAAAATCGGTTGCCACAATATCTGTAGCGATTTTGACCTGCAGTTGGGTGTTTTTGTGCATGCCGATGTTCTATCCGATCCTTAGCGACCACGTCGCGTTAGCCATGGTCTGCGTTTGCCTGTGGTGCTGGGTTCGTTCATATCGTTGGGCTCTGTACGCTTTCTGTTCATATTTTACTTGGTTGATGCCTGGGCTGTTTCTGATTCCCTTGATACTGGCCACGTTTCCCCATGAGCCTACTCTAAAGTCCGAGAGCGGACTTATCAGTTCTAAGTTGTCTTTGTGGTTGTTTGCAGTGATCGCTTTACCGGCTTCTGTTGCGATGCTGTTCATGATTTATAAAGTACCGTTATCAGAAGTGGTTGCGCATGGTGCCACTGTGATCGGTGCAACCTCCAGCCTCGACATGATTTTGTTGTCGGTCAGTGCCATGCTGGTTTCACTGTTGTTGATTGTGTGGCTGGGTGTCAATCTGTTACTGGATCCTGTGACTTGGCGCTCGATAAGCTTCAGTGGCCTTTTTTGGGGAGGGTTGTCATTTATAGTGTCCGCCGTCTTAATCAAGACTTGTTTTGATTGGAACGGAGGTTTCAAAGGGCCGCCGCTATTAGATTTTCTGTTTTATCAGTCGCTTGCTGCTCCTTTTAAGCCGATCATTTCCCACTTCATCAGTTTTGGACCCGTTATATTACTTGCCATATCTGCTTGCCTGGCCTGGTCCCTCGGGCGTAGATCCTCGATCCCCAAGGCATTGATCGTTATCTGCTTTGCCTTCCTACCGTTGCTGGCCTATGGCTCTGAAACTCGGCAGTGGATCGGTGTGCTGCCTATCGCAGTGATAATTTTTGCCGTTTCAGACTTTGCCTGGCTAACACGTGTGTGGTGCCTGGCGAGTTCGGTCGTAGTGTTTGCGCCGTCTTTGTGGATTAAGGGCTACGTGGGAATGGCAGCGACCACTGGTTTAAGTTTTCAAAGCTACCAATGGCAATTTTATTTCGGCCGACAGGGGCCATGGATGTCCATGACCGTTTACCAGATCGGCTTGATCCTGGTGCTGGTTTTTATCGCTGTGGCGGTATTTTTGCAGAAGCAGGCGAAAGAGCAGGTTGTAGCAACTGTTCCTTCACTGAACTAATCCTTTGTCGGCGATGCGCGATCATTCAGCGTATTGCCGCTTAGTATCAGGTTATGCGTGAATTTCAAAGTTCTTGCACGATTGCCTACGTCGGTAAGGTTGACTGAAAAAGGTCGAGTAATCACGGCGCCAGTGCCTACCGCACAATAACCGCTCTGCTGGGCGGCCTAGAAGGGCTCACCGAAAGGTGGGCCCTTTTTTGTTGCCTGGCATTTGTGAACCCGCTGAAAATCCCTCACTCAACACACGATTCAGTGCTTACCGTTCCCGCCCGCCACGGCAAGGTTACCCAGCACCTCATCAATCAGCCCAAGCTGCCAGTTGAAGTACGGATTGAACGTCAACCGCGCGTGCATCTTGCCCGGCTCACGATAACCCCAGTCCGAATACCAGACCTCTGACCCTTGTTCGCAGGCGCGGGTGGCGTCTTCCGTCTGGCCGTTCCAGCAAAACCGTAGGCTGCCCTGTTCGCCGTAGAGCGGGTTGTCGGGTGAGAACAACAACCCCATGTGTGAGAACTGGCTGATCCGCAGTTCCGGCACGTAGTCGGTGCGCGCTTTGACCCGCTGCGTATCCCAGGCGCTCTCCGGCAGTGTTCCGTACCAGGCCAGGCGGCTGTGTGGATGACTGAAGCGCTGTTGGAAGGTCTCCAGCACATAGTTCGTATCGAGCACTGAGTCGTGCGCGGCTACGGCAATGAACACTGGTTTGTCGTAGGGACGACGCTCCAGGTCCTGGCGGGCCACTCGGCTGCTGCGGTAGAACTGGGCGAAGCCATTGGTGGGGACGGTCATGTAGCGCACCAGGCTCTGCTGTGGCCGGCTGGCGTCTGGCGCCAGCAGCCACGGGCGGGCCCAACTGATAAGGGGGGTCAGCCAGTCGTAGGTCATACTGGACTGGAAAGCGGGGGAGAACAGCAGCAGCCCGGCGACGTCGTCGTGTTTGTAGGCGTAGTCGAGGACCAGGTTGGCACCGGTGGAGAAGCCGCCGAGGTAAATCTCGCCCACTTCTGCGCGAAGTATCGCGGCCTGTTCGTCCACCACCCGGCGCCAGTCTTCCATACGTACTTGCAGCATGTCGGCCGGTTGCGTGCCGTGGCCGGGAAGCAGCACGGTCCTTGCCAGGAACCCGCGCGCAGCCAGTGCGCTGCCGATATCGTGAAACGACCACGGAGAGTCGCCCAGCCCGTGCACGAGAATGATCCCGCGTTTGGGTGTTCCAGCCGGGCGCCATTCCTGCGGCGCGTTCCAGTTGAGTTCGGCTTCCTTGTCGGTGCCCTGGAAGTCGCGATACTCCCGCAGCCACTGCAAGGTATCGAGGCGATACGACTCGAACGATTTCTGGCCCAAAGGCATGGCCGATTCGGCGATGGCGGTATTGGCAAATAGAAGGGCAATGATCGCGAAGGCGGCGCTTCGCAGCATCGTGCGCATGGAGAAGAAGTGGGTGTTGTTCAAGGCGGGTTCCCGGCGTCGCGTAACCGTAAAGTCAGGCACGATAATCACCGGGCTGCCGCTGCTGGTAGTGCAAAACAGTCGCAAGACATTTCGCCTGTAGCGCTGGCCGGCGCAGGAAAAGGCGCCACCGCAGCCGGCATGCTCACTGCTGGGAAAGAATCGCCTGGACCAGCCCTGGAAACCGGCTGTCCATTACATCAGTGCGCAACGAGTTCATGTGGGTCGTGCCAACACTGCGGGTGTGAACAAGCCCCGCATCCCTTAACACCCGGAAGTGATGGGAGACACTGGATTTCGGCCGTCCGCCGTCCAGCTCGCCGCAGGTGGCCTCGGTGACGCCAGCCAGGCAGCGAACGATTTCCAGTCGAACAGGGTCACTTAACGCGTAGAGCACGCGTTCGAGAATCAGGTCTTCGGCATTGGGGTGTTTGAAGGCTCGCATGAGGCGAATGATAACAGGGCTATCGCTTAACACCATAGTTCGATTAACATCGAACAATCGAAAATTACCCACCTTCGCTTCAGGAGACTTTTCATGGCTGCATTGTTCGAACCCTACAAGCTGAAAGACGTGACGTTGCGCAACCGGATCGCTATCCCGCCGATGTGCCAGTACCAGGCTGACGACGGCATGGTCAACGACTGGCACCACGTGCATCTCGCCAGTATGGCCCGTGGAGGCGCGGGTCTGCTGGTGGTCGAGGCGACCGCTGTAGCGCCTGAAGGGCGCATCACACCTGGCTGCGCGGGGATCTGGAGCGACGCGCATGCGCAAGCCTTCGTGCCCATGGTCAAAGCCATCAAGGCCGCAGGTTCGGTCCCTGGCATCCAGATTGGTCACGCCGGTCGTAAGGCCAGTTCCAATCGTCCGTGGGAAGGCGATGACCATATCCCGGCTTCCGATGCCCGGTCCTGGCAGACCATTGCACCCTCGGCCATCCCTTTTGGCGCACACCTGCCGAATGTCCCACGCGCCATGACCCTGGAAGATATCGCGCGGGTTCGCCAGGACTTCGTCGATGCTGCTCGTCGTGCCCGTGACGCCGGTTTTGAATGGATCGAATTGCATTTCGCCCACGGTTACCTGGGCCAGAGCTTTTTCTCCGAGCATTCCAACCAACGCACCGATGCCTACGGTGGCAGCTTCGATAACCGTAGTCGCTTCCTGTTGGAAACCCTTGCCGCAGTGCGCGAGGTATGGCCAGAAAACCTGCCACTGACCGCACGGTTTGGCGTGATCGAATATGACGGTCGTGACGAGCAGACCCTGACGGAATCCATCGAGCTTGCCCGTCGTTTCAAGGCCGGTGGCCTGGACTTGCTGAGCGTCAGCGTCGGTTTTTCCACGCCCGATGCCAACATTCCGTGGGGCCCTGCATTTATGGGGCCGATCGCCGAGCGTGTGCGTCGCGAGGCCGGTTTGCCGGTGACTTCTGCCTGGGGCTTTGGTACTCCGCAACTGGCAGAAGGTGCGTTGCAGGCCGGGCAACTCGACTTGGTATCGGTAGGGCGCGCCCATTTGGCCGATCCCCATTGGGCGTACTTTGCGGCCAAGGAACTGGGGATCGATAAGTCATCCTGGACCTTGCCCGCGCCTTACGCTCACTGGCTGGAACGTTATCGCTAAGTAGCGCCAACAGACGGGCGGCACCGAGTTCGGGTGCCGCTCCTTTCAGAAACGGCTCAGCCGATAGGGCTCCAGCGCCGGCAAGTCCTGGCTGAAAAACGCGGGTGACACCAGTTGGCCAATCAATTCGGCTGTCACCGCGGCCTGCGTCAGCCCCAGGTGCTGATGCCCAAACGCAAGCAACACCTTGCCATCGCACACCTTGTCGATAATCGGCAACGAGTCCGGCAGGGAAGGGCGAAACCCCATCCATGGCGTTGCGTCCTCTGCACTCAAATTACGCCGAAACAACCCATGACTCAGCCGGTGCAACTGCCAGGCGCGCTGCATGTTCGGTGGTCGATCAAGGCCCGCGAACTCCACCGTGCCGGCCAACCGCAGTCCTTCGGCCATGGGCGTCATGATGAACTTGCGCTCCAGTGAGGTGACGGCAAACGGCAGTCGCTCATGCTCATGGGGCAGCATCAGGTGATAGCCGCGCTCGGTGTCCAGCGGGACCTTGTGGCCCGTGAGCGCCGCGGTCAATTTGGCCGAATGCGCGCCGCAGGCAATCAATACCTGGCGCGCCGCCACTGTGCCTTGGTCGGTCATCAACGAGACGCCGTGTGCGTCCAGCTTGCCGCCTACGACTTGTCGCTTGAGAAACTGCACCCCGTTGGCCTTGGCTGCGTCCATCAGCTCGCAAACCACCCGGTAGGGATCGAGAAAATGGCCGGTACGCGGAAAGAACAACCCGCCCTGAATGCTTTCGCTGAGTTGCGGCGCCACATTCTGCACCGCACTGGCTTGCCAATAATCCACCGGCACTTGTTGCTGGCGCATGCGGGCCTGCACGGCGTCGATGGCTTGCCGCGACGCGGGGCGTTCGAAGACCAGCAGCGAGCCGTCTTCGCGCATCAGTTCGGTGCGATCAATACTGCCCAGCAGCCGGTGCCATGCGCCCAGGCTGCTTTCATTAAGGGCGCGAATGCCGGCGACCGTGCGCTGGAATGCCGCCGGGCGCAGGTTCAACAGCAGGCGGGTAAACCATGGCAGCGCGCGCGGCATGTATTTCCAGTCCAGGCGCAACGGGCCCATCGGGTCCATGAGCATGGCGGGCAAGCGCGTCAGGATCGACGCGTCCGCGATAGGGAACACCTGTTCGGTCGCCAGGTGCCCGGCGTTGCCGAACGAGGCGCCATGGCCGGGTTCCTGCTGGTCAATGATCACCACGTGCCGCCCCTGGCGGGCCAGTTGCAGCGCGCAGGCAACGCCAATGATTCCGGCGCCCACTACGGCGATATCAGGCATGACGTTATCGGACATGGCCTAGGCTTCTCTCTGACCGTCGAGCAAGCGCCGCAACAGCAATGGATTGCCGTGTTGCAGCGCCGTCGGCAGCAAGCCATCCGGGAAGTCCTGATAGCACACCGGCCGCAGGAATCGCAGGATCGCGGCCGTGCCCACCGAGGTGGTGCGCGAGTCCGAGGTGGCCGGGAAAGGCCCGCCATGCACCATCGCATCACACACTTCCACGCCGGTCGGCCAGCCGTTGACGAGCAGGCGGCCGGCCTTGAGCTCCAGGGTTGGCAGCAATGCGCGAGCGGTTTCCAGATCGTCGTCATCCAGGTGCAGGGTGGCGGTGAGTTGGCCTTCCAGATGTTCGCTGACCTGGCGGATTTCATCGGCATTGGCGCATTGCACAATCAACGAGGCGGCGCCGAAGATCTCGGCCTGCAGGTTGTGATTGGCGAGGAAGTCCCGGGCCTGGGTCACGAACAGATGGGCTCGGCCCTGGTTGGGGCCCGCTGCCGGCAAACCTGTACCCGCGACCTGAGCGTGCTTGGCAAACTCGCTGACGCCGTCTTCGTAAGCCTTGAAGATCCCCGGTGTGAGCATGGTCTGGGCAGCGCTGCGTTGAAGCCAATGGGTGGCGCTGTCGATGAAGTGGTCCAGCGCTTGCCCGGCGACGGCAATCACCAGGCCGGGGTTGGTGCAGAACTGGCCGGCACCCTGGGTGAGGGACGCGATAAATCCCTGCGCCAATGCTTCGCCCCGCGTGCTCAGTGCCGCCGGAAACAGATAAACCGGATTGATCGAACTCATTTCCGCATACACCGGAATCGGCTCGGGACGCGCCTGGGCTGCCTGGCACAAGGCGATGCCGCCGCTGCGCGAACCGGTAAAACCCACGGCCTTGATACGCGGGTCGCAGACCAGCGCAATGCCCACTTCGCGGCCCGAGCCGTACAGCAGCGAAAACACCCCCTCCGGCAGGCCACAGTGCTGAACGGCCTTGGCCACCGCGCGGCCCACCAGTTCGCTGGTGCCAGGATGCGCGCCGTGAGCCTTCACGATCACCGGGCAACCGGCCGCCAGTGCCGACGCGGTATCACCGCCGGCCACCGAGAATGCCAGCGGAAAATTACTCGCGCCAAAGACTGCCACGGGCCCCAGCGGCACCTGGCGCTGACGCAGGTCCGAGCGGGGCAGCGGTTGGCGATCCGGCTGCGCAGAATCGACCCGCACATCCAGCCATTCACCGGCGCGCACGGTACGGGCAAAGGTACGCAACTGCTGGCAGGTGCGTCCGCGCTCGCCCTGGATGCGTGGGCGCGGCAGGCCGGTCTCGGTCATCGCCCGTTCAATCAGTTCATCGCCCAAGGCTTCGATTTCGCGGGCGATGGTTTCAAGGAATTCGGCGCGAGTCGCCAACGACGTTTCGCGATAGTTATCGAAGGCGCTCCACGCCAACGCACAGGCGTGTTCGACATGTTCGGCGGTGCCGCCGGCGTAGGCGGGTTCCAACGCAAGGTTGGTGGCAGGATTGATCGCCCGGATGGCCTCGCGGCTGCCTGGAATGGAGTGCTGACCAATCAGCATGGTGCCCTTCAGAGTCATGGCGTAGTCCTGAAAGTAAAGATAGGCCTGGAAAAGAAAATCGACTGTGGGAGCTGTCGAGCCCGAGCGAGGCTGCGATGCAGGCGCTGCGGTCTGGCAGGCACTGCGCGGTGATCCCATTGCAGCCTCGCCCGAGCTCGACAGCTCCCACATTTGATTTTTGTTGCCGACAGTAGTGTTAAGCGACGTTCTGCTCGGCCGACCAGTTGGCGTACCACTGGCGGAACAGCGCGTACTGGTTCTCGGCATAACGACGCTGGGCATCGCTCAGGGCATCGGTTTCGTTGAAGTGCAGGGTGTATTCCTTGTCGCCGTTGAGCACCATCAGGTGCTTGTAGAACAGCACCAGGTCGCAGCCTTCGTCGTAGGACGACAGCACTGCCAGCGCCGACTCCAGCTCCCGGGCCTGGCGGCGTGCGGTGGCGTCGCCCTTGGCGGCTTTCTTGCTCAGGGCCACCAGTTGCAGCACTTCCCGTGGCAATGCATTGCCGATACCCGTGATCGCGCCAGTGGCGTTGCAGTTGACGAAACCGTGGACCACCTGGGTATCCACGCCCACCATCAGGGTCACGTCATCGTCCCTTGACGTGATGTGCTCTGCCGCGTAACGCAGGTCGGCAGCGCCGCCGAATTCCTTGAAACCGATCAGGTTCGGGTACTCGCGGCGCAGTTCGAAGAACAGGTCGGCGCGGGTGGCGAAGCCGTAATAAGGGCTGTTGTAGATCACCGCCGGCAGGTTCGGCGCTGCCTTGAGGATGGCCGCAAAGTGATCCTTTTGCGCAGTCGCCGAAGCGCCACGGGACAGCACGCGCGGGATGACCATCAAGCCGTGGGCCCCGACTTTCGCTGCGTGCGCCGCGTGGGCCACGGCTTCACGGCTGTTGACCGCGCCGGTGCCGACGATGGTCGGTACGCCGGCGGCCACCAGGCGCGCCACGCCTTCCTGGCGCTCGGCCTCGGTCAGCAGCGGCCAGTCGCCCATGGAGCCGCAGTACACCACCGCGCTCATGCCGATATCGATCAGTTCGCGACCCTTGGCGACCAGTGCGTCGAAGTCCGGTTTGCGCTCGGCGGTGCACGGGGTCATCAGGGCGGGGATGCAGCCGGTGAAAATGTGGGTGTTCATGGTTTCAGCTCCAGTTTGATTGAAGGGGCGGGGGCGGTTCAGATGCCCCACGCGAAGGGATCCTGTTCGTCGATCAGCAAGGTGCTGTCGGCGGTCATGTAGGCGCGGCCGGTGATGGAAGGGCGCACACGGTCGCCTTCCCATTCATAGCTGCCTTCGAATTGGCTGCCGGTGATGCTCGCCTGCACCCAGGGTTCACCGGCGGCGAGTTTTCCGTCGGCCGCCAGGCACGCCAGCTTGGCGCTGGTGCCGGTGCCGCAGGGCGAGCGGTCGTAGGCTTTGCCCGGGCACATGACGAAGTTGCGGCTGTCGGCCCGGGCGTCGTCGGCGAACAGTTCGATATGATCGATCAGTGCGCTGTCTTCGCCGTGGATGCCCTGTGCCTCAAGGGCCTTGAGCATGGCCCAGGTGTAATCGGTCAGGGCTTCGACGTTGTCCATTTGCAGCACGTGCCCGTGCTCGGAGACGAGGAAGAACCAGTTGCCGCCCCAGGCGATGTCGCCGTAGACCCGGCCATACCCGGGCACATCCACCGGCACCTGTTGGCGATAGCGATAGGCGGGCACGTTGCGCAGGGTTACCGCGCCGTCTGCATGCAGCGTGGCGCTGACCGGGCCGACGGGCGTGTCGATCTTGTGCACTCCCGGGGCGATTCGGCCCAGGTGATGCAGCGAGGCAACCAGGCCGATGGTGCCGTGGCCGCACATGCCGAGGTAGCCGGCGTTGTTGAAGAAAATCACGCCGCAGGTGGCATCGGCCGAGACCGGCGCGCAATACAGCGCGCCCACCAGCACATCGTTGCCACGGGGTTCCAGCAGGCACGCCCTGCGCCATGGGTCATGCCGGGTGCGCAGGTCGTCGAGCTTGTCGAGCATGGTCTCGCCGGCAAGCTCGGGGAAACCGCTCATCACCAGGCGAGTGGGTTCGCCGCCGGTGTGGGAGTCAATGATGTGGACTCGTTTCATATCGCTATCCATTCAGGAGTGGGCTGACGTTCAGGAAGCAAGCTGCGCCCGGCCCATGTCGGGCTCAGGGGCTTCGCTTTCATCGTCTTCGGTTTCCAGGCGAACCAGATGGGCCGGCACGCCGGTGGCCGCGCCCCAGTAATAAATACCCAGCGCGCAGGCGGCGACGACCACGGTGTCGAACGGATGGCTGAGGATGCCCAGGCCGCCGAAGCTGCCGAGTTTCGACAGGATGATGGTCACGGCGTAGAAGCCGATCAGCCAGGCGGAAGAGCGCACCTGGCGGCCCAGGCTGAGGTGCAGGGTCGGCACAAAACGGCCGCACAGCAGGTACACCACAAACATCAGGATTTGCAGGCCGAGCAGCCACGACACGGTGCTCCAGCCCGACCAGTAGACGATCAGCGCGGCGATGATGAATGACAGCGGGCCGAGCAGACCCATCCACTTGACCCGGAACGGGCGCGGCAGGTCAGGCGCATTGCGGCGCAGGGCGGCAACGGACACCGGCGCCACGGCGTAGCTCAGCACCAGCGCGGCGGACACCACGTTGATCAGCGCTTCCCACGACGGGAAGGGCAGGGTCCAGAACACCGACAGGCCAAAGGTCAGCCACAGCGCCGGGCGCGGGATGCCGGACTTTTCATCGATGCGGGTGAAGACCTTGAAGAAGGTCCCGGTTTGCGCCCAGCCATAGATCACCCGTGGCGTGGCGTTCATGTAGATGTTGCCGCAACCGCTGGGGGAGATCACCGCGTCGGCGACCACCAGATAGGCCAGCCAACCCACACCCAGGGCGAGGGCGATATCGCGGTACGGCAGGGCCAGTTCCTTGGCGACGCCAGCCCAGCCGTTGGCGAGCATTTCGGTGGGGATGCCGCCGAGGAAAGCGGTCTGCAACAGCACGTAGATCGCAGTGGAGAGCAGCACCGACAGGATCAGTGCAATCGGAATCGTGCGTTGCGGGTTTTTCACTTCGCTGGCCACCGAGATGATCGGCGTCAGGCCCAGGTAAGCGAAAATCACCCCGCCGGCGGACACCGCCATTTCAATCCCCGAGAGGCCGAACGGCGCAAAGCCCTGGCTGTGGAAATTCTCCGGCTTGAAGAAGGTGAACAGCACGCCGATCACCAGCAGCGGCACGATGAACTTGAACACGCTGACCAGGTTATTGGCCATGGCGAAGGTCTTCACGCTGCGGTAGTTGAGGGCGAAAAACAGCGAGAGCAGCGCAAACTGCACGAACCAGCCGAGGACGGTGGGGTTGCTGGAGCCCGCTTGCGTCAACTCGGGAAACCACGCTGCGGCGTATTGGCGCGAGGCGACCACTTCAATCGCCACCAGGCTCGAAAACGCGATCAGCGTGATGAAGCCCATCAGGTAGCCCAGCAGTGGGCCATGTGAGTAAACCGGGTAGCGCACCACGCCACCGGCGCGGGGCAATGCCGCCCCCAATTCGCAATACACAATGCCCAGCAGCAGTACGGCGAAGCCGCCCAGCAACCAGGAAAAAATCCCCGCCGGACCGGCAATGGCAGAGACGTGACTGGCCGCGAACAGCCAGCCCGAACCGAAGATCGCTCCCAGTCCGATAAAGGTGAGGTCGATCAATGAAAGCTGTTTCTTGAACTTGCCTTGGGCTGACATAGCGGCGCCTTCTTGTGGGTTATTGGATAGGCATGCAGTGCCATACAGTGAACCCATCAACGGCGCCGCGATTGATGTTTTGCGCAGGCTGTGATGACGAAATCAGCACAGTTTCGAGTGCTCGACATGGCCACCGCCATGCGGCAATCTGCTCGCCAGGCACCGCCCGCCGGGCGCCTGGCCTGTCCGCAAAATGCAGGAGAGAGCGTCATGATGCAGAGCGCGTTCGCCACCCTATGCCAAGGGAGCGAGTCCCACCGCCCGCACACCATTGAAGAATTATTGGCAGGGGTGGGGCTGTTGTTGCCGATGCTGGACGTGATTCCCAACGCCGCGATTTTTATCAAGGACGTGCAGGCGCGCTACGTATTGGCCAACCGCACCCTGGTGCAACGGTGCGGCTTGAAGCACTTGCAACCGTTGCTGGGAAAAACCAGCGCCGAGGTGTTCCCCGCGCAATTGGGCCCCGGTTATACCGAACAGGATCGGCGGGTGCTGGAGCAGGGGTTTGTGCTGGAAGACCAGCTGGAATTGCACCTCTACGGCACCCGCGAGCCGGGTTGGTGCCTGACGCACAAATGGCCGCTGTATAACCGCGACGGTGCAATCATCGGCCTGGCGGGGATCTCGGTCGACCTGCAGACCGCCAGTGAAACCCATCCGGGCTATCAACGGTTGGCGGCAGTGGATGAGCATATTCGGGCGCATTTCAACCGGCGTGTCACGTTGGGTGAACTGACGCGGATCGCCGGGATTTCAGTGGCGCAACTGGAGCGCTACTGCAAGCGCGTGTTCCACCTGACGCCACGCCAGATGATCCAGAAAGTGCGCCTGGAACATGCGCACCGGCTGCTGCATACCGAGATGCCGATCACTGAGGTGGCGTTGCAGTGCGGGTATACCGACCACAGTGCGTTTACCCGGCAGTTCAAGGCCCTGACCGGGTTTACGCCGCGGCAGTATCGGCAGGCGACGAGCGTGCAGTGATGTCTAATTGATATTGTCTGCGTACAATCGCCCATGGCCGCCGTTGGCCTGTCTGGTTTACAGGGAGTTTGTCTTTGAAAAAGGTCTTATTGGCACTGTTCTGCAGCCTGGCGACAGGTTGTGTCGGTTTTTACCAACAGCCAGCCTCCAGCGCGCCTCATGCAACGCTCGAAGCCATCCCGGGCACTAACACCCTGTTGAACGGTGGCGTGCAAATGTATTGGGCCTACTACGACCCGGGCTGTAATGACACGGCCGAGACCGGCGTGCTGGGTACTCGCAAAAATGAGGTCAGCGAGCGGTTTTTACTGATCCCCGACCGGCGCATCTACGTCAACGTCATGAGCAGCGGTGGCGCCAACAAGGAAGGCGAAAACTATTTTCGCAGTTGCGCCAACATCGCCAGTTTTATCCCCGCCGTTGGCGCGACTTATCAAATCGTCCAGGCGGTTCCCGTGAGTGGCTGCGTGGTGGAGATCACCGACAAAAGTACCGGGCGGGCGCCTGAATCCTTCAGAAGAGAAGCGGTCGTCGGTGGGTGTTCGCCTTGATTCAATAGGGCCGTGTGACCTTGTTCAAATACCCTGACCAGCCTTCAACGTTTCAAACATTGCCTCCGCCGCCAGTGCATGCACCTTGCGCGTCGGGTGCCATTCATCCCAGTAGTAATGTGCGTCCGGGTTTTCACACGCAGGCTTCACGTCCGGATAGGTGTGTTGGCAGGGCGTATCCAGGTCTTTCAACCCGGCAACGTCCGGAGCCGCGCGCAGCTTGTCGCTGAAGGCCACGTGGTCGAAGTAGCGGATGCTGACCTGGTGGGTTTTAGCCAATGTGCTCAGCACTACCGGCAATTTCTGTTCGAGCGCCTGTTGGTAGCTTCTTGCATTCTCGACTTGATTGCCTTGCACCACGGCCGGCACATGACTCAAATCCGTGGTGCCGACTACCATCACGTGTTTGGCGCCTGCGGCAAGCAGCGTCTCGGTGGCTTTTTGAATGTTCGCCACGCTGTTCTGGCTGAGCACGGCAACCGACTCCGGGTGCGAGAAGTCGGCCCATTCAAAAAAGTCGTTGGCCGAGATGAAAATGAAATACAGCGCGTTCGGGTCTGCCTTGTGTGCCTGGGCGGATTTCAGGTAGTCGGCGATCTGGCCCGAAACGCCGGTGTCGCGTGCCGGTTGCATCCAGGCGTAGTAGTTGCCGTTGCCACTCTTGGCGCCGCCCACTGCGTAGTCGGTCAAGGGCGTTTTCAAAGCGTGAGCCAGGTTCTCGACGGCCGTCGGGCCGTTGCTCCAGCGGCCTTTCCAATACAGCGAGCCGGGCAGTTCCTGCGCATCCTTGACCTTCTGCGCGGCCAGGGTTTTGGTGAAGCGTTCACCCGCACCGTTGTCGGAGTAGCTGTCACCGAATGCATACAGGTGATCGTAGCGCGGGGCGGCAAAGGCGGTGGAGGCGGTCAGTACCAATAGAGCGGCCAAGCAAGCGCGTAGAGTCATTGGAAATCTCCCGGGTGGTCATCCCAGAGTACCGCCGGCGATGTAGTTGCCCTGGGGCGGTTGCGACCTGCGTATAGCTGAGGGCGCAACGTCTGTCCCGCCCGCGACAGTCGCCCCTCAGTTGAAGACGGTGATTGCACCAATCGCAATCGCGGCCAGCAACATCACCATCACCGTGCCCACGGTCCATTTCAGCGAGACGCGCTGGTTGTCGCCGTAGTCGATATCCAGCAGGCCGCACAGCAGGTAAGTCGAGGCTACCAGCGGGCTGAGCAGGTGCACCGGCTGGCCGATCAGCGAGGCAATCGCCATCTCCTTTGCATCAATTCCATAGTGGGCGGCGGTCTGTGCCCAGATCGGCAGCACGCCGAAATAGAACGCATCATTGGACAGCACATAGGTGAACGGCATGCTCAGCAGCGCGGTGATCACCGACAGGTAAGGCCCGGACTGTTGCGGCAGCAGCGCGATCAGGTTGTCGGAGATCGCCTTGACCATACCGGTGCCGCCCATGATCCCGACAAAAATCCCCGCGGCGAAGATCAGCAAGGTCACCGCCATCACGTTGTCGGCATGCCGTGCGATGACTTCCTTCTGCTGTTTGATGGACGGGAAATTGACCAGGCAGGCCAGGCCGAAGGCGATCATGAACAGGATCGGCAACGGCATCAGGCTGATCATCATGCAGGTGATCAGGGCGATGGTCAGCACCACGTTGAACAGAAAGCGCGGGTCGCCCAGGCGGATGTGCGCATAACCCTTGAGCACTTCATCCTCGCTGATGCTCACTTTGCCCAGGCGGCGAAACTCCATGCGTCCCAGCCACCAGGCGGCGAACAACACCCACACGGCGCCGGCCACCATGATTGGCACCATGCTCACAAACAGTTCGGTGATGTCCACGTGCATGGCGCTGGCCGCCCGGGAAAACGGCCCGCCCCACGGCAGGATATTCATCACGCCAATCGACATCAGCAGCACGGTGGCCATGACTTGCAGGCGAATGCCGGTCAGCCGGTACAGCGGCAAAAACGCAGCGGTGGCGATGATGTACGTGGTGGCGCCGTCGCCATCCAGGCCCACACACAGGCCTAGCACGGCGGTGCCGACCACGATCTTGCGCGGGTCACCCTTGACCAGGCGCAGGATCACTTTGATCAGCGGGTTGAACAGGCCCGCGTCGGTCATCAGGCAGAAATACAGGATCGCGAACGTCAGCATGATGCCCGTGGGGGCGAGCATCTTCAGGCCGTCGTACATCATGCCGCCCAGTTGCGGGGCGAAGCCAGCCAGGCAGCCGAAAACGATCGGGACCAGCAGCAGCGCCACCAGCGGTGACAGGCGCTTGCTCATGATCAGGTACATGAAGCAGACGATCATGGCGTAGCTCAGGAATATCAACATGGGTGTGCCTTTTTGTTGGTCTTATAGGGCGCCAGGCAAGTGACTGCCGGCTTTTTTCAGGGCGAACGAAGCCCCTGCGTGCTGCTCGCAGCGTTCAGTGGCGGTTTAATTCAGCGGTGGGAAAACATCGGTTGGCCGGCGTGCTCCAGGTCGGCGACCAGGATCGAACTGGTCGATGAATCGGTGATGAACAGTTGCCGGTTGCCCTCGCCGCCGAACGCCAGGTTGGTCAGGGTGCGGCCCTCGGTGCAGCTGCGGATGCGATAGAGCGGTACGGCGTGGGGGTCGAATACCCAGACGCAGGCATTGCCGGCATCACACACGTAGAGGTTGCCGAGCACGTCGAGGGCCATGCCGTCGGCGCCGCTCACGCCGCCTGCCAGTGCGGTAAAGATCCCGACTTTGCTGGTGCCGCCGTCGCGCTGGATCGGCAGGCGCCACACCGCGTTGCCCCGGGTCATGGCGACGAACAGCGCGTTTTGCGCCAGGTCCATGACCAGCCCGTTGGGGCTCGGGCCGTTGTCGATCAGGCGGGTGAGCCTCTGGTTCTCCAGGTCGTAGGCGAACACACGACCGGTGGGATCCTGTTGGCCGGTCTGCCCCTGGTCGGTGAAGTAGAGCTTGCCGCCGGCGTCGAAAAACAGGTCGTTCACACCCTTGAAGCCTTCGCTGCGGTGGTGAGTCAGAAACGGCGTGATGACGCCGCTGGCAGGATCCAGGGTCAGGATGCCGTGCTTGTAGTCGGCAATGAAAATACGCCCGTCGCGATGGATCTTCAGGCCGTTGGGCCAGCCGTCGTATTGCACCACCAGCGTCCAGTGGCCGTGCGGGTCGATGCGGAAAATTCGGCCGTAAGGGATGTCCGTGACATAGAGATTGCCCTGCAGATCGAAGGACGGCCCTTCGAGGAAGCTTTTCACCCGCTGGCCGGGCTTGTTGGCGCGCACCCAGTCGGAGTCTCCGTCCTTCCAGAAAACCTGCGGCAATGTGCTGAAAACGCGAGTGGGCAAATCACGAGGCGGGGCATACAGGCTCACAGGATTAACTCCTACGGGGCGGGCAAGGCACCTCCCAAAAGGGTTGAGCCTTGCTGCGTTGTTGTTTTTGTTCTGCTAGATAGAACGATGTGCTTTCTAATAGAACAAATGTCGAGGTTATTTTTGAGACTGTCAACCCTGTCTTTTGCCGGGTCGGACCCAGGCGATGGATTCGCTCTGCCGATGACTCACCAGATTCCAATAAAAATCGCGGACTGCTTTTCGGACGTTGACAGCGAAAATCAACGCGCTCATTATTTATTTCAGAACACCGTTCTATCAGATAGAACAATTATGGATTGACCTTCAAAGGCCCGGTGATGACCCCTAATAAAAACATCGACATTCTGATCAGTGAGGTAGGCCCGCGTGACGGCCTGCAAAGCGTCGCCGCGACGATGCCCACCGCCCTCAAACTGCAGTGGCTGACGGCCCTGGCCGACGCTGGCCTCCAGGAAATCGAGATTGGTTCCTTTGTGTCTCCCAAGCTGTTGCCGCAGATGGCCGATGCCGCGCAGTTAGTGACGCATATGCGTCAACGCCCGGACGTATTCGTCACTGCACTGGTGCCGAACCTCAAGGGCGCGCAGGCGGCCTTCGACGCCGGCGTGCAGAAAATCACGCTGCCCATCTCCGTCAGCGAGCCGCATTCCCTGGCCAATATCCGCAAAACCCATCAACAGGTGTTTGAGGAGGTCCGCCAGGTCATTGCCTTGCGTAACGAACACTTCCCGCAGGTGCAAGTGGAGGCCGGTTTGTCGACGGTATTCGGTTGTACGATCCAGGGCGAAGTGCCTGAAGACGACGTGATTCGCATGGCGCTGCACATGGCCGAGCTCGGCGTGGATGAGGTCGGTCTGGCGGACACCGTCGGCTACGCCAACCCGGCCCAGGTGCGCCGGGCGTTTATCCGCTTGCGCAGCGAAATCGGCGCGAGGGCCGGCAGTGCGCATTTCCACAACACCCGCGGCCAGGGGCTGGCGAATGTGCTGGCGGCGCTGGACGTCGGCGTGACCACGTTCGACGCCTCCCAGGGCGGGATTGGCGGCTGTCCTTATGCGCCGGGCGCGTCGGGCAATATCGTGACCGAAGACCTGGTTTACCTGCTCGAATCCATGGGCCTGCGTACCGGTGTCGATATCGACAAGCTGGTGGCAGCACGTGAGTGGCTGCAAAAAGGCCTGCCTGGCGAGCCGCTTTACGGGTTCATTCCGGACGCCGGCGTGGGCAAGAACTTTCACTACGCAGGGGCCGCACGATGAGCACGCAGAATCAAAAGATCCAGGCGCTGCCGTTGGCCGGCATTCGGGTGGTCGAGTTTGTGCACATGGTCATGGGCCCGACCTGCGGGCTGGTGCTGGCTGATCTCGGCGCGGAAGTGATCAAGGTCGAACCGACGCCGGCCGGCGACAACACCCGGCGCTTGACCGGCTCGGGCGCCGGTTACTGGATGACCTACAACCGCAACAAGAAAAGCTTCGCCGTCGACATCAAGACCGAGGAAGGTATGGCGGCGGTGCGCAAGTTGATCGAAAGCGCTGACGTGGTCACCGAGAACTTTCGTCCCGGTGCCATGGAAAAGCTCGGCCTGGGCTTCGAGCAGGTCAAGGCGATCAAGCCCGACATTATCTACAGCTCCATGAAAGGTTTTCTGCCGGGCCCCTACGAACACCGCACCGCGCTGGATGAAGTGGTGCAGATGATGTCCGGGCTGGCGTACATGACCGGTCCCGAAGGCCGCCCGCTGCGCGCCGGTGCGTCGGTGAACGATGTGATGGGCGGCATGTTCAGCGCCATCTCGATCCTGGCCGCGCTGTGGCAACGCAAGGCGACCGGGGAGGGCCAGTTTGTACAGACCGGGCTGTTCGAGAATTCTGCGTTCCTGGTTGGCCAACACATGATGCAGATGGCGACCACCGGCCAGCCGGCGGCGCCGATGCCCAGCCGTCTTTCTGCGTGGGCGATCTACGACGTGTTCAACACCCGCGATGACGAGCAAGTGTTCATGGGGGTGGTGAGTGACAGCCAGTGGCTGAGCTTCTGCCAGGCGTTTGGGTTTGAACAGTTGGGCAGCGACCCCGAGCTGGCGCGCAACACCCAGCGTGTGCACGCCCGCTCGAAAATCCTGCCGTTGGTGCGGGAACGGCTGGCCACGCTGCCCAAGCAGCAAATCATGGACATGTGCGAGCAGGCCGGCTTGCCGTTCTCGCCGATCCAGCGGCCCCAGGATTTGTTTGATGATGTGCACCTGAATGCCTCCGGTGGCCTGGCGCATCTGACGCTGGATAACGGCGAGGAAGTGAAGGTGCCCATGCTGCCGTTTGAAATGAATGGCCGGCGTTTCGATACGCGTCTGAACGTGCCGCAACTGGGCAGCCACTCGCAGGCGTTACTTGAAGAGCTGGGTTATGCCGCCAGGGATGTCGACGCCTTGCGTGCACGTGGCGTGGTCCGCTAGGCCCTTTTGTCGCCATTCCAATAACAATAATGTCGAGGAAACCCGTCATGGCAATTGTCACGACACCTGCATCAGGCACCCCAGCCATCAGCGCCGTCGCGCTGGATGCAGAGCAGACCCGCGTCCTGCACAAGGCCGCCTGGCGCCTGATCCCGCTGCTCGCCCTGGCTTACTTTTTCAACTACCTGGACCGCACCAGCGTCGGCTATGCCGCGTTGCAAATGACCGAGCAACTGGGTTTGACCGCCACGCAATTCGGCCTGGGGGCGGGGATCATGTTCGTCGGCTATTGCCTGTGTGAGGTGCCGAGCAACCTGGCGATGTACCGCTTTGGCGCCCGGCGCTGGATGGCACGCATCATGATTACCTGGGGGATTGCGGCGGCGGCCACGGCCTGGGTGGTTGGCCCTTACAGTTTCTACGCCATGCGCCTGGTGCTGGGTGTGGCCGAGGCCGGATTCTTTCCCGGGGTGATCTTTTTCCTGACCCTGTGGTTTCCGGCGCAGTACCGCACCCGAGTGCTGGCGTGGTTTACCGCCGCCACGCCGATTTCGTTCCTGGTGGGTGGGCCGTTGTCGGTGTGGCTCCTGCAAATGCATGGCATCTGGGGGCTGGCGGGGTGGCAATGGATGTTTCTGATCGAGGGCATCCCGGCGTGCCTCCTCGGCCTGATCACCCTGAAGGTGTTGACCAACCAGCCTTCCGAGGCCAAATGGTTGTCGGCGCAGGAACGTGCCGTGCTCACCGGCTTGCTGGCTGAAGAGCAGAGCCAGGGCCAACACCGCCACGGCTTCAAGGCGGCCTTGAAAGACCCGCGGGTGTGGATCCTCAGCTCAATCACCTTCAGCTTTACCCTGGGCTCCTACGGCATCGGCATCTGGTTGCCGCAGATGCTCAAGGGCCATGGTGTCGAAATCAGCATGATCGGTTGGGTGGCGGCAATTCCCTACTTTTTTGCAACCATTGGCCTGTTGGTGTGGGCAAAACACGTGGACCGCACCGGCAAGGGGATTCTCAACCTGACCCTGGCCATGCTGCTGGCCGGCCTGGCGTTGTTGGTCGCCTTGCAGATGGACACACTGGTGGCCGCCTTGGCCGGGATCACCCTGGCGCTGGTGGGGACGATCGCCGGCAAGACCATTTTCTACACCTTGCCCGGCAAGTTCCTGCGTGGCCAGGCCGCTGCCGGCGGCATCGCCCTGATCAACTCGATTGGGGCCTTTGGTGGCTTTGTCGGGCCGTACCTGATGGGGTTTCTCAAGGACTACACCGGCTCGTTCACGGCGGGCTTGATGGTGATGGGGTGCATCATGTTTGTCGCGGCCGCGATGGTGGTGTCGCTGCGGCTTTTCCTGCGGGAAGCATAATGCGGTGGCTGCACCCCGGCGCAAAAGGGTATGTTACGGCGACTGAACGTGTCTGGCGCGACCGGGACGGCAATGATGCTGCCGCTCGCGCCGGCGATGAATACCCAACGAGTGGCCATGAGTACCGAACCCAACAACAGTCTTGCTGATCAAGCCGGCAGTCCGGAAGGCGGCGTTGCTGCAGTAGACCGCGCGTTTTCCATTCTCGCGGCCTTCAATATCGATCAGGAGAGCTTGAGCCTGGCGGAGATCGCACGGCGCACCGGCTTGTATAAAAGCACCATCCTGCGCCTGATCACCTCGCTGGAAAAAGCCGGCTTCGTGCGGCGCTTGAGTGACGGCCAATACGCGGTCGGGCCTGAACCGCTGCGCCTGTCCCAGCTGTATCAAGCGTCGTTCCGCTTGCGAGATGTGATCCTGCCGCTGCTGGAGTCCATCACCGAAGAGAGCGGCGAGACGTCGTCTTTCTACGTCTATGAAAACGGCAGCCGGGTGGTGTTGTTCCGTGTCGAACCCAAGCGCGCGGTGCGGGTTTCGGTGCTGGAAGGCGCGCGGTTCCCGCTGCATGCCGGGGCTTCCGGCAAGGTCCTGCGTGCGTTCTCGCGCCAGGGGGACGCCACACTGCCGCAGGAGCGTGAGCGCTGCTGGGCCTGCTCGTTTGGCGAGCGCGACCCGGAAACCACCGCCGTCTCCGTTCCCGTGTTTGCAATGGGCGGTGAGCTTAAAGGTGCGCTGACGCTGTCGGGGCCTTCCGACCGGTTGCTCAAAGAACACGTCCCTCACGCGGCGTCGATCCTGCTGCGCAACGCAGCAATCGCCACCAGCGCGTTGGGCGGCAACAATACCGAACTGCGAGCAGCCCTGGAAAAACTCAACCCTTGAGGGGTTGGCGCTTCTGTCGGGTGATCTGGAATTCAACACAGGACGATCAAGATGGACGTGGCAATGGAACTGTCGTTTGAGGTAACCGAGCAAGAGCGCCAGGCCATCCTCCAGCCGCTGAGGGCCTACAACATCAGCCAATGCGGCGAGAACCCGTTTGAAACCTTCGGGTTGTTGCTGCGTGATCCCGTCCGCCAGGACGTGGTGGGCGGTCTCTACGGGAAAATCTCTTATGGCTGGATGTTCGTTGAACTGTTGAGCGTGCCTGAATCGATGCGCACTCAAGGCACCGGTTCAAAGCTGATGCAGGCGGCCGAGGACCTGGCGCGGGAGAAAAAGTGCACCGGGATCTGGCTGGATACCTTCAGCTTCCAGGCTCCCGGGTTCTATCGAAAACTGGGCTTCAGCGAGTTCGGGCATATCGCCGACTACCCGCCTGGGCACGCGCGTCACTTTTTCCAGAAGCACCTGGCCTGAGGGCTAGCGGGTCACCGACCGCCAGGTCACCAGGCCGTCCAAGCCCTGATCGGACTTCAAATACCTGAGCACATTCTGCGCCTGGGCCTTTTCTTCAAACGGGCCTACAAACGCGTGAGGCGGTTCATCGAGAACGGTGGGCACATCGAGCTCTTTCAGTTGCGCCACCAGCAGGCCAAACCCTTCATCGGTATCGGCGGTGATACGCACGACCCAGCCGCTGCGGTCTTTCAGGGCGATGGGTTGCACCTCGGCGCCACAGTGTTTGCATTGGGCAGCGGCGGCGTTGATGGGGTTTGTGCAGGCAGGGCAGGGCCGCAGGTCTTCGTGCACCAAAGCGTCAACACCGGTCTTGGGAATGCGTGGCAGCAGCAGGAGGACAATCAGCGGGACCACGGGCACGAATACGGCTATCGCAAACCATCTTGGGCCTGATCGGCCGCGCTGACTGGCCACGTAGGCGGTCACAATGGCGAGTGCCAGCAACAGGGCAGGGTAGATGCTCATTTATTCGTCCTTGTATTTATTTTGCGAGCGCAATGCCGACGCTGGGCCGGTATGGCCCGCGTCGGCACCCGCAGCGCTGACGACAGGGATACCCGCCAGGGGGTTACTGCGCCTTGGCGTTCTTGATATCCGCGATTACTTGTTTGGCAATCGCCTGGACCTGCTTCTGGGTCATGGCCGACGCCACGCCTTCCCAGGCCGACGACTCGGTTTCATAGGTGCGCGCGCCCAGCGGTGCGCCGGATTTCAAGTCGGAAAAATCGGCTTTCGAGAAGACCCAGGCGTTGCCCACCAGCGCACCGGCGGCGTAGCGGGTGCCCGCGGTCAGGTAGCGGAACTTGCTGACGTTGATGGTGATGCCCACGCCGTCGGCACTGCCGGTGTTGATGGTTGGCGTTTCCTTGAGGCTATAACCGGCCTGCTGCGCTTCGGTTTGCAGGGCCGCGCCCCATTGTTGCTTGAGCAGTGGCCAGTCCTGGTTTTGCTCGACCGTGGTGTTGCCTTTAAAGCTCACCACCAGGTTTTGTTTGGCCGATTCCGGAATGGCCAGCGCGTCTGTACCGCCGCTCTTTACCTTGGCTGCGCAACCACCCAGCATCGAAAGGGCGACAGCAAAAGACAGGGCATACAAGGCCTTGGAGGTTTTCATTGAATTTCCGTATCCACAGATTAAGAGAGAGGGGAAGCCACCGCATCGGATGGGGGCGCTACGATGCTTGAACACCCCGCTCCATAGCAAGCAGCTATGCCTCCCGCCCCGGAAAAAACAGCTCAAAGCACGTTATGCCGTCTTCACTGCTCACGCTGTATCGGCCGTTATGCAGCTGCATGATGGTCGCGACAATCGACAACCCCAATCCATTGGAATGGGCCGAGCGCTCCCGGGACTCATCCACGCGATAAAACCGCTCGAACAATCGGGGCAAGTGCTCGGCCGGGATGGTCGTACCGTGATTGGTCACGGTCAGGCTGATGCCCTCGGCGCTGGGCGTGGCCTGGATCAATAGTTCAGAACCTGGCGCGCCGTATTTGATGGCGTTGGCACACAGGTTGGCCAGGGCGCGGCGCAGCAGCATCGGTTCGGCCCAGATCACACCGGCACCCTGGGGGAGGATGCTGATGTCGACATCGCCCGCCAGCCCTTCGAAGTAGTCGGCCATGCGTTCCACTTCGTCGGCCGCGTCCAGTTCCTGGCGTTGGCGCAGGGCGCTGGCAGGGTCGGTGCGGGCCAGGAACAGCATGTTGTCGAGCATGCGCGCCAGGCGTTCGAGTTCTTCGACGTTGGAGGCCAGCAGTTGCTGGTAGGCCTCGACGCTGCGGTGTTGCTGCAACGCCACCTGGGTTTCCCCCAGCAAATTGTTGATCGGCGTGCGCAGTTCGTGGGCCATGTCGGTGGAGACCTGGCCCAATTGCACAAAGCCCTTCGCCAGGCGTTCGAGCATGGTGTTGAACGAATCAATCATCGGCAGCAGCTCTTTCGGCGCGCCGTGGCTGTCGAGGCGTGCGGCGAGGTTGCCGACGCCAATGCCCTGGGCGTGCACCGCCAGGCGCCGTAATGGCAGCAAGCCGCGATGCACCATCAGGTAGCCGACCACCGCCAGTACCAACGCCGCGATGCTGGCGAGGATATACACACTCAGCCGATAGCTGGCGAGCACGGCGGTGCGCTCGGTCATCAGTCGCCCGGTGGTGACTTGCAGGCTGCCCAGGTCGCCCGAGTCGATGGTGGCGGCCAGGGTGGAGAAGGGCACGCCATTGACGCCCGGCAAGTGCTGCACGTCGGCGAATTCCAGGGTGTGGTCCCTGGGCACCGGTGCAACGTCGGGCATGTCGATATTGCCGGGGTTCACTTCCAGCAACGGCTTCTGCCCGGGCGCGGCGATGCTCAGCACGGATTCGCGGTTGCCCAGCATGTTCTGGAACAGCTCCGGCTTGGTCTTGATCAGGTCCAGGGTGTTGCTGTCGTTCAGCAGGTTGCGCAGTTGGTCGACGCGGTAGATCAGCGCGGCGTCGTCCCGGTGGATCAGTTCGCGCTCAAGCTCGCGGTACAGCGCCACGCCGAGGGTGGCCAGCAGGGCAAACGCCAGCAAGGCGAAGATCAGCGCCAGGCGCAGGGTCAGGGAGTAATGCCGGGGCTTGCTCATGGTTGGGTATCGAAGCGGTAGCCGATGCCGCGCACGCTGTGGATCAGCTTGAGCTGGAACGGGTCGTCGATTTTCAGGCGCAGGCGGCGCACGGCCACGTCGACCACGTTGGTGTCGCTGTCGAAGTTCATGTCCCATACCCGCGAGGCGATCAGCGAGCGCGACAGCACCTGGTCCTGGTGGGTGGCAAACAGGTGCAACAGGGCGAACTCCTTGTTGGTCAGGGTGATGCGTACGCCGCCGCGGGTGACGCGGCGTTTGAGCACGTCGATCTGCAGGTCGGCGATCTGCAGTTGTTCTTCTTCCCGGCTTGGCCCGCGCCGGGTCAGGGTGCGCAGGCGCGCCACCAGTTCGGCGAAGGAAAACGGCTTGATCAGGTAATCATCGGCGCCCAGTTCCAGACCCTTGATGCGGTCGGCAATGTCGTCCCGGGCGGTGAGGAACAGCACGGGTGTATCGGCTTCCTTGCGCAGGCGACGCAACACTTCCCAGCCGTCCATCTTCGGCATCATCACGTCCAGCACGATCACGTCGAACGGGGTTTCGAGGGCCAGGTGCAAACCGTCCACGCCGTCGCGGGCGAGGCTCACGGAGTAGCCCAGTTCCTGCAGGCCGTTAAGCAGGTAGTTGCCCGCCTTGGGCTCGTCTTCGACTACGAGGATATTCATGGGGTTTGCCCTGGTGATGTGCAGGTCTTTGGTGGCGCAAGTGTAGCCCGATCAATTGTCATTGGGGCAGCCGATGCCTTGTACCTGGTAGTCCAGCACGTGTTCGCGGCCCTGGCTGTCCAGGTAGTCGAGGCGGGCGGGGACGATGCCGCACTGGCCGTAGGTGTCAGTGCTGGACAGCACCTTGGCCACGTCCATGTGCATGAAGAAGCCGGGTTTGTCGTGGATCACCGAGGTAGCTGCGGTGGTGTCGGCAAAGGCCGAACCGGTGGCGAGGAGGGCAGCAAAGCCGAGGATAAACAGTTTCATGGCGGTATCTCTCTTTAAGGGTTGGCTGCCGGTCTTCGGCAGTGAGTTCACAGTAACCAGGCGACACAAACAGCCAACCAACAGGATGATGACAAGGTTGTAATGAAGGGCTTAAGGCTGGCGGCCGGAGGCTTCGAGGATCAGGTCGGTGATTTCCTTGGCGTGGGAAACCAACGACAAGTGGCTCGACGGCACCTCGATGGTGGTGGCGTTCATGCGCTTGGCCAGGAAGCGCTCCAGGTCCGGGTTGATGGTCTGGTCGTTGCTGGACACCGCATACCAGGACGGCTTGGTGTGCCACGCGGCGTTGACGGTGCGGCCGCTGAACAGGGTCTTGGCGATCGGTTGTTGTACGGCGTACAGCTCCATGGCCTTGGCGCGGGGCACGTCGGCGGCGAAGTACTTGAGGAAGGCATCCTGGTTCAGGGTCAGGTAACCGTCATGTTCCACCACACCGGCGCGCACGGGGGTGGTCGGGTACTTGGCGGACAGCGCGACGAAGTCTTCGTTGGCGTCCGGGGCGCGGGCGGCGACGTACACCAGGGAGCTGACCTTCGGATTGACCCCGGCGTCGCTGACCACGGTACCGGCGTAGGAATGACCCACCAGCACGGTAGGGCCGTCCTGTTGATCGAGTACGCGGTTGGTGGCGGCGACGTCATCTGCCACCGAGGTCAGCGGGTTTTGCACGGCGGTGACATGCAAACCGGCGGCCTGCAGGCGGGTGATCACTTCGGACCAGCTGGAACCGTCAGCCCAGGAACCGTGTACCAGGACCACGTTGTTGGCTTTCACCGGTGCAATCGGGCCGGCCACGGCGGCGCCGGTGCCCAGCATCAACAGGCTGGCGGCGATCAGGCAGAGTTTGCTTGCAGGTTTCATGGGGCGGGCTCGCTTCATTGTCAGTGGGAAGTTGAGTCACCCGCTGTGGGTGACTGACGACTTCACTGTATGAAGTGAGGGTGCTGGCAACACTGACAGCTTAATGACAAGTTTGTAATGCAATGGGCAGCCTGGAGGCTGCCCGGATTCAATGGGGGGCAGTGATGCATTACACCGTGCGGGCTTCTCGTACGCGTTCAGCGCCACCTTCCGCCAGGCCGAGTTCATGCAGGCGATCAGCACCGCCTTCAGCGACCCGGTTTTGTTGCAGGCGATCTGCGCCGCCCTCGACGAGCAGGTGTGACGGTTGGCTCTTGACCACGGCGGCATGAGGGTTGGCTGACGCCACGGATGCCAGCCCGAGCCCTGCGACTACAGCCAGGCCGAATACCAGGGACGACGCTTTCGAGAAATTGAACATGGTGGTGCTCCTGCGAGTGAGTCAGCCGGATTGGCTGGTGGCTGTAGTTAATCGCCGGGGTGTATCCGCCATGTGTGCCCGTGCGGGGTGAAATGCGGGTTCGCGTATCCGGGGAGGGTTTCCATACAGTCCGATACAAAACCACGGGAAGGTTTACAGCGTTTGGGCTGATCCGTAGATTGCACCAGGCACGTGATTCGTCAGCACCCAAGACCGGGTGACGAAAGCAAGAGGAAGCCGAGCAGTGTCCACCCGCGATTCAGCTGTATTCGCCAACCGTTACCGCGCCTTCCTGTTCGATATGGACGGCACACTCTTGAACTCCATTGCCGCCGCCGAGCGCGTCTGGGCCACCTGGGCTGAACGCCATGGGCTGGATGTCGCGGCGTTCCTGAAGACCATCCATGGCGCCCGGGCCATCGATACCATCACCCGCCAGGCGTTGCCCGGTGTGGATGCACAGGCTGAGGCGCAGTGGATTACCGAGGCTGAACTCGACGATGTGGAAGGGGTGGTGGCCATTGCCGGCGCGGTGGCGTTTCTCAACACGCTGCCCGGCGACCAGTGGGCGCTGGTCACCTCTGCGCCCAAGGCGCTGGCCCTGCGTCGCATGCAGGCCGCCGGCATCAACCCGCCGGCGGTGTTGGTAACGGCGGAGGATGTCGCCAGCGGCAAGCCGGATCCGGCGTGTTATGTGCTCGGTGCGCAACGGCTGGGCGTGCCGGTACAGGACTGCCTGGTGTTTGAAGATGCCAGCGTCGGGATTCGCGCCGGTGAGGCGGCGGGTGCCGATGTGATGGTGGTGACGTCGACGCACCTGGCGCCCATGGTCACAGAGCACCCGTCGATTGCCGGGTACGAGCATCTGCAGGTTCGGCGGGATGAAGCCGGGCTGCTGCACCTGCAGCGCCTGCCGTGAAAAAAAGCCGATCCGGTTAAGCGGATCGGCCTTCTTTGTAAGCGGAGGATTCAGCAGGGGGATTGTCATCAGCCAGTGTCTGGAGGCGGGTGCCCTTGATCCCCTGCCGAGACAACACCATTTCCTTGAGAATTTCGCTGGCGAGTTTGGCGATCGCTTCCGGCCCTCGATGGTGCGCCCGGACGATGCCGGTTATCGCAAAGTGATCAGCTTCAGGGCCGCTGAGGATCGCGGAGAGCGTGCCGTCGGCATGCAGGGTGCAGACGATTTTGTAGCTCGGCAGGCGCGCTGCCAGTGCCGCTTCGATTTCGGTTTTACTCAGAGTGTCCATCCGCGCTACAACCTTTCACTGACCGTGCATGCCCTAGCATAGGTTGTGGTGCGCGGCTGTAAATACCGGCGATCTGATAGCGGTTCAACGGGGCTTCAACAGTGTCCTGCCTGGGGTCAGGAGGACGCTTTCCGGCGTTCGCGGCGAGGAGCACGCCTGCACAGTTTTCGATGAATGGTGGCCTGGATCGGCTTGAGACAAAAGAAAAACAAGTACGCACCCAGGAGCAGCGCAAGGTCCAGCTTGGAGTGGGCTTTGCCGGTGCCTTCGAACTCAAAGCGCAAGCCATACTCCAGCCCCGCAAAGGCCAGGCCGATCAACGCGGCGATCATCCAGGACCGGGATAAGTACGGCTGTTTGCCAGGTCGTCTCATCAACGTGCTCCTGAGCGCGTCGCAGACTGTAGCGGGGCTGTAACAGGATTCGGCCCTCGAATATTCGACAAGTTCCTGCTGTGCGCGAGTTGTTTCATGCACAGAAGGCAGCCTGCGGCTATTACTGAGAAGTGTTCCTGCCATGTCTTAAACAAAAAGGAGTACGCCTTATGTTCGTTCAGTGGTTCCTCGCTGCAACCCATTTACTGGCATTCGCCCTGGCATTGTCGGCAGTGCTTGCCCGGGGCAAGGCCTTGCGCAGTGTTTCGGATATTGACCCCTCAACCCTGCGCGGGGTGTTGATCGCGGACAACATCTGGGGAATCAGCGCTCTGGTGTTGCTGGTAACCGGTGGCCTGCGGGCCTTTGGCGGCTACGAAAAGGGCAGTGATTATTACCTGCACCAGCCGTTGTTTCACGTGAAGATGACGCTGCTGGTATTAATTTTGTTATTGGAACTCGCGCCGATGATCCGCTTTATCAAATGGCGTATCGGCTTGGTTCGGGGCACGCGTCTGGATCTGCACCAGGCCGGTCTTTTTGCACGCATCAGCCACCTGCAGGCGCTGCTGGTTGTGCTGATGATGATTGCGGCGACGGGTATGGCGCGCGGCGTCGGCCTGGGGTGACGCTAGCCTGGCGCTGGGATAAGGGAATAGGGCGCGCTGGCCGCGGAAAGCCGCGAGCAGGCCAAAGAGGTTTTCGCCAGCCGTTACAGTGAACGAAAGGGCTGGCTACTGGAGGCGCTTCAAGGTGTCTGGTTTTTATCCGGAGCCGTCAGGCCCGCCTGGATACGTTGGTAGATCTCCTCGCGATGCACGGCAACGTCCTTTGGAGCATTGATGCCGATTCTTACTTGCTGGCCGCTAACGCCCAGAATGGTGATCGTAATGTCATCACCGATGTTTATGCTTTCACCGACTTTGCGGGTGAGTATCAGCATGGACTTCTCCTTGATTGCTTTGAAAGGCACATGTTCAGACAGGGCAGATGTCGGATGTGTGTAGCTTACTGCGAAGCGCTTCCCTGTGGCTGCCTCTTTTAGGACGCATAGAGGCAGCATTAATTCCCATGACGCCATCATACAGGTCTGCGATACATCATTCGCATTGTTTAAGCCAACGTTTATGACGGCCAGAATAGACAGTGAATGATAAAGTCGCCTCTTTGATCCTCTAAGGAGCAGGGTAGTGCGTAAAGTAGCGATGGCAATTGCGGTGTTGGCATTGGCCGGTTGCGGTGAAGGCAAAAACGTCGATGCTCCCAAGGCCAGGCCCGCCGTTGCCGAGGCCCCCGCTCAGGGCCAACCTGCGGTCGGTGCGATCGCCTCCCAGGAGTGGGATGTATGGGTGGGACCGCCGGATCACAAGCTCCAGGCGATGACTGACCTGACCGCGTGGTTGCTCGAGCACGGTTTCAGTTTCTATCTGGTGAAGGAAGACGGTAAGGACCAGGTACTGCTGGGGCCTTTCAGCACCAAGGCCGAGGCTGAAGCGAAGCAGGCGCAGTTGACCCAGAAGCTGGTCACCGCGAAGAAAAATGACACGGTATCCGAGGTCATCGAACACAAGGTTGCACAGTAAGATACCGGCCAGCGGGAGGCAGTAGCACTCCCGCTTTTTTATTCAGCCGCAGGCTTTCAAGTTCACCGGGCCGACAAACTCATTGCCGCGGCCCATCACGCACGCCACGGTTTGATTACGCTGGCGCTCCCAGGGTTGTACCGGGTAAGTCTTGTTCCAGGCTTCGTAGAGTTGGCGATCCTGTTTTGACAGGCGCAAGCCATACTGCTTGCTCATATAGAAGTACGTGCGGGCGATCATCCCGCGAATGGACGGGCGGGGCATGACCTTCTTGGCCTTGAAGTCCACCTGGGTCAGGCACGAGCCATATTGCCCGCTCTGCACCGGCAGCCAGCCAAAACTGAAGTTATTACGGTCGCCATTGACCTCACCGATGCTCGGCACCAGGTTATGCAGGTCCGCCTCGGCGCGCTTGTATACCGCGTCCTTGCGGGTGCAATTCTTGCGCCCGCCGTCCTGCCAGCACTGGCGCTGATGGCCGATCTGCCAGGCAGGAACAATGTGCTCCCACTCGATACGCGCTGCCCGGTTGGCGTTCTTGCGCGGGATATAGCCGCAGGCTTTCAGGTCCACCCGGTTACCGGTGTATTTGCAGCCGCAGTAAAATTCCGTGGATTGCGGCTCGTATAGCTTCCAGGCGATTTTCTTGGCTTCACTGAAGGTTCTGGGGGCTTGCGCGTGAGCGGTAACAGCAAAAAACACAAACAAAACACTGATAAAACGGACACTCATTGACTCAATCTTCCTTCGGCACAACCCAGAAAATCTGCACGCCACCGTCATCGCGATAGGCGAGGGTGACGTTATCGTTTTCTGCAATTTCCTCCAGTAGTCGTGCCCACTCGTCTTCCGGTTCCTCCGGCAGACGAAAAATCAACGCCGCCTTGTTTTTTTGAGCGTTGGTGGAATTGATGATTTTCTGCACGCGAACGGCCAGGCGTTGGTAGGCGTCGGGAGCTGTGGGTGCTGCGGAAGAGGGCTTTGCCACGGAGCATTCCTTATTGGGCTGTACGTGCATACAGTATTTAACTGTGGGCAATTTCGCAACTGCTTAAAATTCAAGAAGTTCTTCTGACAGTGATTTTGCTGGTTTGGTGTAGGAGGGCTTTGTTTTTCAAGGACTTTTTGCGCGGGGGGTAAAGCGGGGGAGGCTGGACCCGCTCGCGGTGAGCCACGAGCGGGATGGCCTAACCGTTACCGGTCAGGCCTGGGAGCGATCAATATTCCCAGAACATCCGTTGCAGCTCTTTGCTGTCCTGGGTCTTGGTCAGTGCGACCATTGCCAGGATGCGGGCTTTCTGCGGGTTCAGGTCGTGAGCAACCACCCAGTCGTATTTGTCGTCTGGTTGTTCGGCGTTACGCAGAACGAAACCGCCGGCATTCACGTGGGAAGAACGAATGATCTGCACGCCTTGCTTGCGCAGTTCCTGCAGGGCTGGCACCACCTTGGAAGACACCGAACCATTGCCGGTACCCGCGTGGATGATGGCTTTCGCGCCGGCCTGTGCCAGGGCTTTGTAGGCGGTGTCGCTTACGTTGCCGTAGGAGTAGGCGATTTCGACGTCCGGCAGACTTTTGATGGTCTTGATGTCGAATTCCGAGTTCATGGTGTGGCGCTTGGCTGGCAGCCGGAACCAGTAGGATTTGCCTTCAACCACCATGCCCAGCGGGCCCCACGGGCTCTTGAACGCTTCAGTCTTGATGTTGATCATCTTGCTGACATCGCGACCCGACTGGATCTCGTCATTCATGGTCACCAGTACGCCTTTGCCGCGAGCGTCTTTGCTGCCGGCTACGGCAACGGCGTTGTACAGGTTGAGCATGCCGTCAGCCGACATGGCGGTGCCTGGGCGCATCGAGCCGACCACGACGATTGGCTTGTCGGTCTTTTCCACCAGGTTGAGGAAGTAGGCGGTCTCTTCCAGGGTGTCGGTGCCGTGGGTGATCACGATGCCATCGACGTCCTTGCTGTCGGCCAGCTCCGCAACGCGGCGACCCAGTTGCAGCAGGTTTTCGTTGGTGATGCTTTCGGAGGCAATTTGCAACACTTGCTCGCCGCGAACATTAGCGATCTGGCTAAGCTCAGGAACGCCGGCAATCAGTTGTTCGATGCCGACTTTGGCGGCCTGGTAGGTCGCACTGTTGGCCGCGCTGGCGCCAGCGCCGGCGATGGTGCCACCGGTGGCGAGGATCACCACGTTGGACAGTTTTTGCTTGGTTTCAGCTTCTTTTGCCTGAGCGGCAACAGGGAACAACAGCAGGAGGGCTAACGCGCCCGGGACGAAAGTTTTCAACGCAGATTTCATTATTCTTCTCTCTAGTTTTTGATGAGTGCTGATGCAGGTTCATCTAGAAACACCCGGGCGGTTCTGAACGCCACGAGGTGCTGAGTAAGAGCAGGATTTGTACCAGCGGTATTTTGTTATTCAATAGAATTTAACTTATTGATTTATATCTATTTATATTTGATTTTCAGGTGTGGGTTTCCGCTTCGTGTCCGGCTTTCCGAACAAAGCGGCGGGTTGGTGTTCGGTTGTCCGAAAGGGATGACGGAAAAGTGATGGAGTAATACGTGGCAGGCACACCGCGACCCGTCGTTTCAGAGAACGATCAATTGGCGTCGATGTTTAATGAGGGCCGCCAATGGCCGCGAGGGCAGGGGGTAGAGCGGATTCATGAAAAGGCTGTTTTCTCCCGTTGACAAATCTCGACAAGCTTCTCATAGTTTGATCTAACGCAAACGTTTGCGAGATGTTTCACGGGGTGCTCCTTGAGTGTCGTGAAAGCTCGTATCAGTCGCCCGGGTGGGATGGCTGCCGAAGCGTTCTTCGGTGCAAGCGTTGCTCACAATAATCATAAGATCGGAGTGAACCCATGAAGCTGCCATTCGCTGGACGTCTTCTTGCTGTCGCTGTGCTTGCTGCCGCATCCGCTGCCCTGCCTCTTTCCTCTGCATTTGCCGCCGAGACCGCCGCCAAACCCAAGGTCGGCCTGGTCATGAAATCCCTCGCCAACGAATTCTTCGTCACCATGCAAGACGGTGCCAAGGAATACCAGAAGGCCCACGCCGCCGATTTCGACATGATCACCAACGGGATCAAGAACGAAACCGATACCGCTGCGCAGATCGATATCGTCAACCAGATGATCCTGTCCAAAGTTGACGCCATCGTCATTGCTCCGGCTGATTCGAAAGCCTTGGTCACCGTGCTGAAGAAGGCCTCGGACAAAGGCATCAAGATCGTCAACATCGACAACCGCCTCGACGTCGATGTGCTGAAAAGCAAATCCCTGAATATCCCGTTCGTAGGCCCGGACAACCGCAAGGGCGCACGCCTGGTGGGCGAAGAACTGGCCAAGCACCTCACCAAGGGTGATCAGGTTGGCATCATCGAAGGTGTGTCTACCACCACCAACGCCCAGCAGCGTACCGCTGGCTTCAAAGACGCGATGGACGCCGCCGGCATGAAGATCGTCTCCACCCAGTCCGGCGAGTGGGAAATCGACAAGGGCAACGCGATTGCCGCTGCGATGCTCCAGGCAAACCCGAACATCAAGGCGCTGCTGGCCGGTAACGACAACATGGCACTGGGTGCAGTCTCCGCTGTGCGTGGCGCTGGCAAGGCGGGCAAGGTGCTCGTGGTCGGCTACGACAACATCGAAGCGATCAAGCCGATGCTTCAGGATGGCCGTGTCCTGGCCACCGCCGACCAGGCCGCTGCCCAGCAAGCCGTTTTCGGTATCCAGAATGCTCTGAAGCTGGTCAAGGGTGAAAAAGTCGATGCCGTGGATGGCATGATCGAAACCCCGGTCGAACTCATCCTCAAGAAGTAATTCCCGGCAGCACAAAACAGCGTCCGCTCACCCTGAGCGGACGCCTGGAGACGTTCCTATGTCATCTTCCGCACCGAACGCTGTCCTCTCGGTCAGCGGTATCGGCAAGACCTATGCCCAACCGGTTCTGTCCGACATCACCCTGACGCTCAATCGTGGGGAAGTGTTGGCGCTTACCGGTGAGAATGGCGCGGGGAAAAGCACCCTGTCGAAGATCATCGGCGGGCTGGTCACACCGACCGACGGCCACATGCAGTTCAATGGCCAGGCCTACACGCCGGGCAGCCGGACCCAGGCAGAAGAGCAGGGCATCCGCATGGTCATGCAGGAGCTCAACCTGCTGCCGACCCTGACTGTCGCCGAAAACCTGTTCCTTGATAACCTGCCCAGCCACGGTGGCTGGATCAGCCGCAAGCAACTGCGCAAGGCTGCCATTGAAGCCATGGCCCAGGTTGGCCTGGACGCCATCGACCCGGACACGCTGGTCGGCAGCCTCGGCATCGGCCACCAACAGATGGTCGAGATTGCCCGCAACCTGATTGGCGATTGCCATGTATTGATCCTCGACGAACCCACGGCGATGTTGACTGCCCGTGAGGTCGAGATGCTGTTTGAGCAAATCACCCGCCTGCAGGCCCGGGGCGTGGCGATCATCTATATTTCCCACCGGCTCGAAGAACTCGCCCGTGTCGCCCAGCGCATTGCGGTATTGCGGGACGGCAAGCTGGTGTGTGTCGAGCCGATGGCCAACTACAACAGTGAGCAACTGGTCACGCTGATGGTGGGTCGCGAGCTGGGCGAGAAAATCGACCTGGGCCCCCGCACCATCGGTGCGCCGCTGTTGACCGTAAAAGGCCTGACCCGCTCGGACAAGGTCCGCGATGTCTCGTTTGAAGTGCGTGCCGGCGAAATCTACGGCATCTCCGGCCTGATCGGTGCCGGTCGCACAGAATTGCTGCGCCTGATCTTCGGTGCCGACCTGGCCGACAGCGGCACCGTGGCCCTGGGCACACCTGCGCAAGTCGTCAGCATTCGCTCGCCCGCCGACGCGGTGGGTCATGGCATCGCCCTGATCACCGAGGACCGTAAAGGTGAAGGCCTGCTGTTGACCCAATCCATCGGCGCCAATATCGCCTTGGGCAACATGCCGAAGGTGTCCAGCGCCGGCCTGGTGAACAGTCGTGACGAAACGGCCCTGGCCAAGCGCCAGGTCGACGCCATGCGCATCCGTAGCTCCAGCCCGGCGCAGTTGGTGTCCGAGCTGTCGGGCGGTAACCAGCAGAAGGTGGTGATTGGCCGCTGGCTGGAGCGCGACTGCGCGGTGATGCTGTTCGATGAGCCGACCCGGGGCATCGACGTCGGCGCCAAATTCGATATTTATGCCTTGCTCGGCGACCTGACCCGCCAGGGCAAGGCGCTGGTGGTGGTGTCCAGCGACCTGCGTGAGTTGATGCTGATCTGCGACCGTATCGGCGTGCTTTCCGCCGGGCGCCTGATCGAGACCTTCGAGCGCGAGAGCTGGACCCAGGACGAATTGCTTGCCGCTGCTTTTGCCGGCTATCAGAAACGTGATGCGTTGCTCAACGATGCAGCGCCTAGGAATACCCCATGAAAACCACTTCCTCCCCCGCAAAACGTGGCGGCAACTTCTACGGCCTGGGTACTTACCTGGGCCTGGCCGGCGCGTTGCTGGCGATGATTGCGCTGTTCTCGTTCCTGAGCGACCACTTCCTCTCGTACGACACCTTCAGCACCCTGGCCAACCAGATTCCTGACCTGATGGTGTTGGCGGTCGGCATGACCTTCGTGCTGATCATCGGCGGCATCGACCTGTCGGTGGGCTCGGTGCTGGCCCTCGCTGCATCAGCTGTCAGCGTGGCGATTCTCGGCTGGGGCTGGAGTGTGTTGCCGGCCGCCGTGCTGGGCATGGGCTGCGCCGCGCTGGCCGGTACCATTACCGGTTCGATCACCGTGGCCTGGCGCATCCCGTCGTTCATCGTGTCCCTCGGCGTGCTGGAAATGGCCCGGGGTGTGGCCTACCAGATGACCGGCTCGCGCACCGCCTATATCGGTGATTCGTTTGCCTGGCTGTCCAACCCGGTGGCCTTCGGTATTTCGCCCTCGTTCATCATCGCGTTGCTGGTGATCATCGCCGCGCAGCTTGTGCTGACGCGTACCGTGTTCGGTCGCTACCTGATCGGCATCGGTACCAACGAAGAGGCCGTGCGTCTGGCGGGGATCAATCCAAAGCCCTACAAGATTTTGGTGTTCAGCCTGATGGGCCTGTTGGCCGGCGTGGCGGCACTGTTCCAGATTTCGCGCCTGGAAGCGGCAGATCCCAACGCCGGTTCCGGCCTGGAGCTGCAAGTGATCGCTGCCGTTGTCATCGGCGGCACCAGCCTGATGGGCGGGCGTGGCTCGGTCATCAGCACGTTCTTCGGCGTACTGATTATCTCGGTATTGGCGGCAGGGCTGGCGCAGATTGGCGCCACCGAACCGACCAAACGTATCATCACCGGTGCCGTGATCGTGATCGCGGTCGTGCTGGATACGTACCGCAGCCAGCGCGCCAGTCGGCGAGCCTGAACCATGGCAACGATCAAGGACGTGGCCGCGCTGGCGGGGATCTCCTACACCACGGTGTCCCATGTGGTGAACAAGACGCGCCCGGTCAGCGAGCCTGTACGAATCAAGGTCGAGGCGGCCATCAAGCAGCTCGACTATGTGCCCAGTGCGGTCGCACGGTCACTGAAGGCCAAGACCACCGCGACCATCGGCCTGTTGGTGCCCAACAGCCTCAACCCGTACTTTGCGGAGCTGGCCCGGGGCATCGAGGATTATTGCGAGCGTAACGGCTATTGCGTGATCCTCTGCAACTCCGATGACAATGCCGAAAAGCAGCGCAGCTACCTGCGGGTGCTGCTGGAAAAGCGCATCGACGGTTTGATCGTGACCTCGGTGGGCGGCGATGACAGCGGCCTGGCAACGGGCCTGAAAGCGGTGCGTACCCCCATGGTCATCGTCGACCGTGCACTGGACGGAATCGATGTCGACCTGGTGCGCATCGACCACGAACAGGGCGCTTACCTGGCGACCCGGCACTTGCTTGATCTGGGCCACCGCGACATTGCCTGCATTGGCGGCCCGAGCCACACCCGCGTGGCGCAGATGCGTACGGCGGGTTACTACCGAGCCCTGGCCGAAGCCGGGGTTGAGGTGTCGGCCGGGCGGGTACTGGAAAGTGATTTCACCAGCACCGGTGGCTATGCGGCTGCAGCGCAATTGCTGGCGGATAATCCCCCCAGCGCGATTTTTGCCGGCAACGACATGATCGGCTTCGGCGTGTTACGCGCGGCTGCCGAGCGCAATATCCGCGTGCCCGGCGAGTTGTCGGTGATCGGCTTTGACGATATCCAGATGAGCCAGTACGTGTACCCGGCGCTGACCACGGTGGGCCAGTCGATCCTGCAACTGGGAGAGATGGCGGCCGAGCTTTTACTGCGACGAATTGCGACACCCCAATTGCCGATCGATCAACGCATCGTGACGCCGAGTATTGTTCTGCGCGAGTCGACGGCGCCGTTGGCCGGTGTATTTGCCCAATACCGCTGAACCGAATTGATGAGTACTGATGTATGCCAGCAAAAGTAGTGGTAATAGGCAGCCTGAACATGGACCTGGTCACCCGGGCCAGCCGGCTGCCCCGCGCCGGTGAAACCCTGATCGGCCAATCATTTTCCACCGTCCCGGGCGGCAAGGGCGCGAACCAGGCGGTCGCTTCGGCGCGTCTTGGGGCCGAGGTCGCGATGGTCGGCTGTGTAGGCACCGATGCCTATGGCGTGCAATTGCGCGACGCGTTGGTGGTGGAAGGTATCGATTGCCAGTCCGTCAGCACCGTCGACGGTTCCAGCGGCGTGGCGCTGATCGTGGTGGATGACAGCAGCCAGAATGCGATCGTGATCGTCGCCGGCAGCAATGGCGAATTGACCCCGGCCAAATTACAGACATTTGACAGTGTGCTGCAGGCTGCCGACGTCATCGTCTGTCAGCTTGAGACACCGATGGACACCGTCGGCCATGCCCTCAAGCGCGGCCGCGAACTGGGCAAGACGGTGATCCTCAACCCGGCACCCGCCAGCGGTCCGTTGCCTGAGGACTGGTACGCCGCCATCGATTACCTGATTCCCAACGAAAGCGAAGCCTCGGCCTTGAGTGGTGTGGTGGTCGACTCACTGGACAGCGCCAAGGTCGCCGCCACGCGCCTGATCAAGGCCGGTGCCGGTAAAGTGATCATTACCCTCGGCTCCGAGGGCGCGTTGTTCGCCGATGGCCAAGGCTTTGAGCACCTGGTGGCGCCCAAGGTCAAGGCGGTCGATACCACGGCTGCCGGTGACACCTTCGTCGGTGGTTTTGCGGCGGCGCTGGCCAACGGCAAAAGCGAGGCCGAGGCCATTCGTTTTGGCCAGGTGGCGGCGGCGTTGTCCGTGACCCGTGCCGGTGCGCAACCCTCCATTCCTACATTGCATGACGTCCAAGGTTTTGTGCCCTCATGAAAAAGACTCCCTTGCTCAATATCGCGCTGTCGCGGGTGATTGCATCCCTTGGTCATGGCGACATTCTGGTGATCGGCGATGCCGGCCTGCCGGTGCCGCCGGGCGTCGAGTTGATCGACCTGGCGCTGACCAAAGGCATCCCGGATTTCGTCAGCACCCTGCGCATCGTGCTCAGCGAAATGCAGGTGGAAAGTCACGTGCTCGCTGAGGAAATCCTGCTCAAGCAACCGCCGGCCCTGACTGACCTCAATGCCCTGACCGAACAGGCTGCCCTCGGTGAGCGCCGCCTGGTCAGTCATGAAGAGTTCAAGCAGCTCAGCCGCAAAGCGAGGGCGGTGGTGCGCACGGGCGAGTGCCAGCCTTACTGCAATATCGCGCTGGTTTCCGGCGTAACGTTCTAGAATTTCCCAACGACAAGGAGTGCGTCATGCAACGTGGTACCCAAACCCTGCGACACCTGTTCCGGAGTGTGCTGCTTTTGTCCGTGCTAACCGCTGCAAGCGCCCACGGGGCGGAAAAAATCGACCTGATCATCGATACCGACCCCGGTGCCGACGACGTAGTGGCCTTGCTGTTCGCCATGGCTTCGCCCGATGAGCTGAAGATCCGTGCGCTGACCACCGTCGCCGGCAACGTGCGGCTGGACAAGACCTCCCGCAATGCGCGGCTGGCCCGCGAGTGGGCAGGGCGCGAAGAAATCCCGGTGTACGCCGGTGCACCAAAACCCATGCTGCGCACGCCGATCTATGCCGAAAACATCCACGGCAAGGAAGGCATCTCCGGCGTTACCGTGCATGAGCCGAAAAAAGGCCTGGCCGAAGGCAATGCTGTTGATTACCTGATCAAGACCCTCAGCAACGCCAAGCCCCACAGCATCACCATCGCCATGCTCGGCCCGCAGACCAACCTGGCGCTGGCATTGACCCAGGCACCGGAGATCACTCAAGGCATCAAGGAAGTGGTGGTGATGGGTGGCGCGCACTTCAACGGCGGCAACATTACGCCGGTGGCCGAGTTCAACCTGTTCGCGGACCCTATCGCGGCCGAGATCGTGCTCAAAAGCGGCGTCAAGCTGACTTACCTGCCGTTGGACGTGACCCACAAGGTCCTGACCAGCGACGCACGCCTGAAGCAAATCGCTTCGCTGAACAACAACGCGAGCAAGGTGGTTGGCGACATTCTCAATGAATACGTCAAGGGCGACATGGAGCACTACGGTATTCCAGGCGGCCCGGTGCACGACGCTACCGTGATTGCCTACCTGCTCAAGCCTTCGCTGTTCAGTGGCCGCGAGGTCAATGTGGTGGTGGACAGCCGTGAAGGCCCGACCTTCGGCCAGACCATCGTCGATTGGTACGACGGCCTGAAACAACCGAAGAACGCGTTCTGGGTTGAAAACGGCGATGCCCAGGGCTTCTTCGATCTGCTGACCGAACGTCTTGGCCGCCTGAAGTAAGCGGTTTACCGGTCGGCGTTCGTCGGCCGGGTCTTATTCGCGCTCGGGGTCTGGTGCCCCCATGTGATCGGCCGGGTATTTCTCGAATACCTGGCCGATAAATGCCTGCGCAGCCTGTGTCCCCATCTCCTTGACCAACAGGTCGATACCGATGATTGCCAACTCCTCCGGGCTGCCCGGGCTGTAGGAACTCTGCCCGTGGGGCCACTTGGCTTTGATGTCGGCGTGGATCGTCACGATGGTCATGGGTGTCTCGCGAGGCTGAAAGGCGGCTGGTGCGTTTATCTGGCGTGGGGAGTTAACCATTTTGCGCGGCGTTTGGCACTGCTACTTAGGCATGAGGGGAGGGCTGTGCGACACTGTCCGCCTGTTTAATTGCCAGGGCAAACCGCGTGCAGATCGATTTGAACAACCCCGAGAACCTGACACTGGACGCTGTGCGACAGCTGCTTGCCTCCGCCAGTGACAACGTTCACACCCAATTGCGCGTCACCAAGGCCGGCATTGCCTACATCTCTTCCGGCGTGGTGGGCGGCGTTGATATCGACGGCCTGTTGTTCCGTCTGGAGACCTGGGCGGCGGGCTCCGGTTACGTCGGCAACGTCGCGGCCAGCGATGAGGTGTGGGTGATGCAGATTTTCAACGCACTCAAGCAGAACTGGCCAAATCCGCCGTTCGATTACATCGACATTTACTGAGTGCGCTCATATCTGGTGACGATTGATTCGCCAGTGTGAAGGGTCGACTCAGGCAGACTGGCCCACGGCCAATTGTGACAATTCTGAAACCAATCGGCCAAACCACGGTCGCACGATCTCTGTCCATTTTTTCTCAAAGGAGGCTTCATGCCTTGGAAGCTCGCATCATTCGGTACTTTGTTGGCTGCGCTCGCCTTGACGGGTTGCAGTACCCCGGGTACCTCTGAGCCAGCCAAAGACACTGCCGTGGCCGATGCTGGTCACAGCCGCTGTGAGGCGAAGGCTGCCGAGTTCGCAATCGGCCAGAAGGCTTCGCCGCAACTGCTGGAACAGGCCCGTAGCCGCGCCGGTGCGCAGAACGCACGCATTCTCAAGCCAGACGACATGGTCACCCTGGAATACCGCTCGGATCGCCTGAACCTCAACACCGATGACAATCTGGTGATCAACCGGGTTAATTGCGGCTGATTGCTTCAGCGCTTTTATCCAGGCCATAAAAAACCCCGTCACATGGACGGGGTTTTTTAGATCAGCGCAGAAATTACTCTGGGCGAACCTGTGCAGCTTGCATACCCTTTTGGCCTTTCTCAGCCACGAAGGAAACGGTTTGGCCTTCTTTCAGGCTTTTGAAACCGTCGCTTTCGATAGCTTTGAAGTGTACGAACAGGTCGTCACCGCCACCTTGAGGAGTGATGAAGCCGAAGCCTTTTTCATCGTTGAACCATTTAACGGTGCCGGTTTGGCGATTAGACATGGTGTATCTCCAAGAAACATATATTTTCAGTAGTGCTGTGCTGCTCAGGCCAACTGGGCACACCGAGCTATCATAGTCGAAATGTTCGGCTTGGGAGCCCCCCCAAGTCATTGTTTGCTAATCAAACGCGTTGTGTTTCATGCCTTGGCTGGCTGAAAGCCCCGATCTACGGGGCTTTCAGGTGAAATATCAGCTGTTAAAAAAAGCCGTAAAAGCTGCGTAATTTGTGAGAAATGGCAGTTTTCGGGGCGTTTTTTGGCCCTTTAGCCGGTCTGGCGGGGCGTAAAAATTACTTTTTCTTCACGACCTTGCAAGACGAAATAGCGGCGACGGCCTTGTTCTTGAGCGCAGGATCCGCGTTCTGGTTGGTCATCAGCTCTTTGATCTCGGCACTGCTCAACTCGGCATTGATTTTGTCTGCGCCACATTCGCAATGGTCTTTGGCGGTTTTGGCATCAACACTTTGCTGGGCGGCTGCGCTGCAATCCTTGATGAATCCGTCCCGGGCACCGGCAGGCCAGTTCGAAGGGGCAGCGGCGTGCGCGCCAAGGGACATGAGGGTCAGGGATGCAGCGAGGGCGAAAGTCGAGGTAAAACGCATAATTAAATGCTCCTGGAGTCGTGGACGAACGGCGATTCTCGGTGTGTTTGAGGCTCGCCGTACAGTTCAAGTTCACTTTTGCCCCTAAAATCCGGGAATTTGCGTTTCGTGAAGCTGAGCCGGCGCCATGACCGTTCATCTGTGCTAGCATCTTTCGCTTGGCTATTTTCCGGCGCGCCCTTTGCCGCCTTGCCAAGGTCTTTTTTGTTTAACTCCAGTCACTCTGGTTCGATTATCGGTTGGCCGAAAGGCTCCTGCCGCTGTAAGGCAGGCGTTCATCACTGAACGGCCTGGTATTGGATCTTGTACTGGCTCATCCCAACCCACGTGACCTTTGGTAGGGGTCACCACTAGGAGAGGAGGCGCCATGCCAACTATTACTCTTCCCGACGGCAGTCAACGTTCATTCGATCATTCGGTTTCCGTAGCCGAGGTCGCCGCATCCATTGGTGCCGGCCTGGCCAAGGCCACCGTGGCCGGTAAAGTCGACGGCAAGCTGGTGGACGCCAGCGACCTGATCACCGGCGATGCCAGCCTGCAAATCATTACGCCCAAGGATCAAGAGGGGCTGGAGATCATTCGCCACTCTTGCGCGCACCTGATTGGCCACGCGGTCAAGCAGCTGTACCCCACCGCGAAGATGGTCATCGGCCCGGTCATCGACGAAGGCTTCTATTACGACATCGCCTACGAGCGTCCTTTCACTCCGGACGACCTGGCGGCCATCGAGCAGCGCATGCACGCGCTGATCGAGAAAGATTACGACGTCATCAAGAAAGTCACTCCGCGTGCCGAAGTGATCGACGTGTTCACTGCCCGCGGCGAAGACTACAAGCTGCGCCTGGTGGAAGACATGCCGGACGAGCAGGCCATGGGCCTGTATTACCACGAAGAATACGTCGACATGTGCCGTGGCCCGCACGTGCCGAACACGCGCTTCCTCAAGTCGTTCAAACTGACCAAGCTGTCGGGTGCCTACTGGCGCGGTGACGCTAAGAATGAACAACTGCAGCGGATCTACGGCACTGCCTGGGCTGACAAGAAGCAGCTGGCGGCCTACATCCAGCGCATCGAAGAAGCCGAAAAACGCGACCACCGCAAGATCGGCAAGCGCCTGAACCTGTTCCATCTCCAGGAAGAAGCGCCGGGCATGGTGTTCTGGCACCCGAACGGCTGGACCCTGTACCAGGTGCTCGAGCAGTACATGCGCAAGGTTCAGCGCGACAACGGCTACCTGGAAATCAAGACGCCGCAAGTCGTTGACCGCAGCCTGTGGGAAAAATCCGGGCACTGGGCCAACTACGCCGACAACATGTTCACCACCCAGTCGGAAAACCGCGACTACGCCATCAAGCCGATGAACTGCCCGTGCCACGTACAGGTGTTCAACCAGGGCCTGAAGAGCTACCGCGAGTTGCCGATGCGTCTGGCCGAGTTCGGTGCCTGCCACCGTAACGAGCCGTCGGGTGCACTGCACGGCATCATGCGTGTGCGCGGCTTCACTCAGGATGACGCCCACATCTTCTGCACCGAAGAGCAGATGCAGGCTGAATCCGCTGCGTTCATCAAGCTGACCATGGACGTGTACCGCGATTTCGGCTTCACTGAAGTCGAAATGAAGCTGTCCACTCGTCCGGAAAAACGCGTCGGTTCCGACGAACTGTGGGATCGCGCCGAGTCGGCACTGGCTGCAGCGCTCGACAGTGCGGGGCTTGCGTACGACCTGCAGCCGGGCGAGGGCGCGTTCTACGGTCCGAAGATCGAGTTCTCGCTGAAAGATTGCCTTGGTCGTGTCTGGCAGTGTGGTACCCTGCAGCTCGATTTTAACCTGCCGATCCGTTTGGGAGCCGAATACGTCTCCGAAGACAACAGCCGTAAACACCCGGTTATGCTGCACCGGGCGATCCTCGGCTCGTTCGAACGGTTCGTCGGGATCCTGATCGAGCACTACGAGGGTGCATTCCCTGCGTGGCTGGCTCCGACCCAGGCAGTGATCATGAATATCACTGATAAACAGGCAGATTTTGCCGCTGAAGTTGAAAAAACTCTCAATGAAAGCGGGTTTCGTGCCAAGTCCGACTTGAGAAATGAAAAGATCGGCTTTAAAATCCGCGAGCATACTTTGCTCAAGGTTCCCTATCTTTTGGTTATCGGAGATCGGGAAGTCGAGATGCAGACTGTCGCTGTGCGTACTCGTGAAGGTGCTGACCTGGGCTCGATGCCCGTCGCCCAGTTCGCTGAGTTCCTCGCGCAAGCGGTTTCCCGGCGTGGTCGCCCAGATTCGGAGTAATTATTATTAAGCGTGAAATGAGACAAGATAAACGAGCTGCACCGAAAGCCCCGATCAACGAGAATATCTCGGCACGCGAGGTTCGGTTAATTGGCGCTGACGGCGAGCAGATTGGCATCGTCTCGATTGATGAAGCGCTTCGTATTGCTGAAGAGTCCAAATTGGACCTGGTGGAAATCTCCGCCGACGCAATCCCGCCCGTTTGCCGGGTGATGGACTACGGCAAGTCGATCTTCGAAAAGAAGAAGCAGATTGCCGCGGCGAAGAAGAACCAGAAGCAGATTCAAGTAAAAGAAATCAAGTTTCGTCCAGGGACGGAGGAAGGGGATTACCAGGTAAAACTGCGCAACCTGGTACGTTTCCTGAGTGATGGGGACAGGGCCAAGGTATCCTTGCGATTCCGCGGCCGTGAGATGGCCCACCAGGAGCTGGGGATGGAACTCCTCAAGCGGGTTGAAGCTGACCTGCTCGAGTACGGTTCGGTCGAACAGCATCCTAAGATGGAAGGACGCCAGCTTATTATGGTCATCGCCCCGAAAAAGAAGAAGTAATCAATAGGGCACGGCAGGCCTTCTGATTATGTTTATCAACTGAATGCGGAGTACCGAACATGCCAAAGATGAAAACTAAAAGTGGTGCTGCTAAGCGGTTTCTGAAAACTGCTAACGGTATCAAGCACAAGCACGCTTTCAAGAGCCACATCCTGACTAAAATGTCGACCAAGCGTAAGCGTCAACTGCGCGGTAGCAGCTTGCTGCATCCGTCTGACGTGGCAAAAGTCGAGCGCATGCTGCGCCTTCGTTAATTTTAGTCAAGAATAGAGGAAGTAACTCATGGCTCGTGTAAAGCGTGGCGTCATGGCGCGTAAGCGCCACAAGAAAATTCTGAAACTTGCTAAAGGCTACTACGGCGCGCGTTCACGCGTATTCCGTGTTGCCAAGCAAGCGGTTATTAAGGCTGGCCAATACGCCTACCGTGACCGTCGTCAGAAAAAACGTCAGTTCCGCGCTCTGTGGATCGCTCGTATCAACGCCGGTGCACGTGTTAACGGTCTGTCCTACAGCCGTTTCATTGCTGGCCTGAAGAAAGCGTCCATCGAGATCGACCGTAAGGTTCTGGCTGATCTGGCAGTGAACGAAAAAGCGGCGTTTGCTGCGATTGTCGAGAAAGCTAAAGCCACCTTGGCTTAAGTACCCCCGACAGTCACCCTGGGCCGCTTTCGTGGCCCAAGGTGTTAAACGTCTTAAATAGGGGAAGAGCCTTCAAGCTCTTCCCCTATTTTGTATCTGGAGTCTGTACATGGAAAACCTGGATGCGCTGGTCTCTCAAGCACTAGAGGCTGTGCAAAGCGCAGAAGATATCAATGCCCTGGAGCAAATCCGGGTTCACTACCTTGGCAAAAAGGGTGAATTGACTCAGGTGATGAAGACCCTGGGGAATTTGCCGGCTGAAGAGCGTCCGCAAGTCGGCGCGCTGATCAACGTGGCCAAGGAGCGTGTTACAGAGGTTCTCAATGCGCGCAAGGCGTCGCTCGAGGAGGCCGATCTTGCGGCCAAACTCGCCGCCGAGTCCATTGACGTGACCCTGCCTGGCCGTGGCCAGACCTCGGGCGGTCTGCATCCGATTACCCGGACTCTGGAACGTATCGAGCAGTTCTTCACCCACATCGGCTACGGCATTGCCGAAGGCCCTGAGGTCGAAGACGACTATCACAACTTCGAGGCGCTCAACATCCCAGGCCATCACCCGGCCCGGTCGATGCATGACACCTTCTATTTCAATGCGAACATGCTGCTGCGCACCCATACCTCGCCGGTACAGGTCCGCACCATGGAATCGCAGAAGCCGCCGATCCGCATCGTCTGCCCAGGCCGTGTGTACCGCAGCGACTCCGATATCACCCACTCGCCGATGTTCCACCAGGTCGAAGGCCTGCTGGTTGATCGCGACATCAACTTCGCCGACCTCAAAGGCACCATCGAAGAGTTCCTGCGGGTGTTCTTCGAGAAAGAGCTGGCGGTGCGTTTCCGTCCATCGTTCTTCCCGTTCACCGAGCCATCCGCTGAAGTCGACATGGAATGCGTGATGTGCAGCGGTAAAGGCTGCCGCGTCTGCAAACAGACCGGCTGGCTGGAAGTGATGGGTTGCGGCATGGTTCACCCCAACGTGCTGCGCATGTCCGGGATCGACCCGGAAGAATTCTCGGGCTTTGCCTTCGGCATGGGCGTTGAGCGTCTGGCCATGCTGCGTTACGGCGTGAACGACTTGCGTCTGTTCTTCGACAACGACTTGCGGTTCCTCGCGCAATTTCGCTAGTCGTAACGGATCTTTAGGAGAGCAGGATGAAATTCAGTGAACAATGGCTGCGTGGCTGGGTAAGCCCGCAGGTAAGTCGCGACGAGCTGGTTGCCCGTCTGTCGATGGCCGGCCTTGAGGTCGATAGCGTTACGCCGGCCGCCGGTGTTTTCAGTGGCGTGGTAGTGGGCGAGGTGCTGAGCACCGAGCAGCACCCTGACGCCGACAAATTGCGTGTATGCCAGGTCAGCAATGGCGCGGAAACTTTCCAGGTCGTGTGCGGAGCGCCCAACGTGCGCCCGGGCCTGAAAATCCCGTTCGCCATGATCGGTGCCGAGCTGCCGGGCGACTTCAAGATCAAGAAGGCCAAGCTGCGTGGCGTTGAATCCAACGGCATGCTGTGTTCCCAGGCAGAGCTGCAGGTCGGTGAAGGCAATGATGGCCTGATGGAGCTGCCGGCCGACGCGCCAGTGGGCCAGGACATCCGTGTCTACCTGGAGCTGGAAGACGCCAGCATCGAGGTCGACCTGACCCCGAACCGCGGCGACTGCCTGTCCCTGGCTGGCCTGGCGCGTGAAGTCGGCGCCCTGTACGCCGCGACCGTCACCCGTCCGGCAGTTGCAGCGGTACCTGCCGTGCACGACGAAGTACGTTCCATCGAAGTGCTGGCACCCAACGCCTGCCCGCGTTACCTGGGGCGTGTGATCCGTAATGTCGACCTGTCGAAGCCAACCCCGCTGTGGATGGTTGAGCGTCTGCGTCGCTCCGAAGTGCGCAGCATTGATGCTGCCGTCGACATCACCAACTACGTGATGCTGGAGCTGGGCCAACCGCTGCACGCATTCGATCTCGCCGAAATCAACGGCGGCATCCGCGTGCGCATGGCCGAGGAAGGCGAGAAGCTGGTGCTGCTCGACGGCCAGGAAGTCAGCCTGCGCGCCGACACCCTGGTGATTGCTGACCACTCCCGCGCCCTGGCGATTGCCGGCGTGATGGGTGGCGAGCACAGCGGCGTGTCCGCAACCACCCGCGACATTTTCCTCGAAAGCGCCTTCTTCGATCAGATCGCCATCGCTGGCAAGGCCCGTTCCTACGGCCTGCACACCGATGCCTCGCACCGCTACGAGCGTGGCGTGGACTGGCAACTGGCCCGTGAAGCCATGGAGCGCGCCACTGGCCTGCTGCTGGAAATCACGGGCGGCGAAGCCGGCCCGATCATCGAAACCGTCAGCGAGCAGCACCTGCCGTCGGTTGCGCCAATCGTCCTGCGTGCCAAGGCCGTTGAGCAAATGCTCGGCCTGGTGATCGACCCGGTTGAAATCGAGCGCCTGCTGTCGGCACTCGGCCTCGGCATTTCCGCCGGCGAAGCAGGGCAGTGGCACGTAGAAGTGCCAAGCCATCGCTTCGATATCAGCCTGGAAGTCGACCTGATCGAAGAGCTGGCCCGCCTGTACGGCTACAACCGCCTGCCGGTTCGTTACCCGCAAGCGCGCCTGGCGCCGCAGCCGAAAGCCGAAGCCCGTGCACACCTGCCGGAACTGCGTCGCCTGCTGGTTGCCCGTGGTTATCAGGAAGCGGTGACCTATAGCTTCATCGATCCAAAGCAGTTCGAACTGTTCAACCCAGGTGTCGAGCCGCTGTTGCTGGCTAACCCGATCTCCAACGACATGGCCGCCATGCGCTCGTCGCTGTGGCCGGGCCTGGTGAAAGCGCTGTCCCATAACCTGAATCGTCAGCAAGACCGCGTGCGCATGTTCGAAAGCGGCCTGCGTTTTGTCGGTCAACTGGATGGCCTGAAGCAAGAGCCGATGCTGGCTGGCGTCGTCTGCGGCAGCCGTTTGCCGGAAGGCTGGGCACAAGGTCGCGACACCGTCGACTTCTTCGACGTCAAGGCCGATGTGGAAGCGGTGCTGGGCTTTGCCGGTGCGCTGGATGCCTTCACTTTTACCCCGGGCAAACACCCTGCGTTGCACCCGGGCCAGACCGCGCGTATCGAACGTGAAGGTCGCCTGGTGGGCTTCGTTGGCGCGATTCACCCTGAACTGTCGAAAACTTTGGGGCTGGACCGTCCAGTCTTCGTTTTTGAGCTAGTCTTGGCTGAAGTCGCCTCGGGCAAAATGCCTAAATTCAGCGAGTTGTCGCGTTTCCCTGAAGTACGACGTGACTTGGCGTTGATCGCCGATCAGGGAGTGGCGGCCAGTGCTGTTCTGGACGTAATCCGTGAAAATGCAGGGGAATGGCTGACAGACCTCAGGCTATTTGACGTTTATCAGGGTAAAGGCATTGATCCGCATAGAAAAAGCCTTGCAGTTGGCTTGACCTGGCAGCATCCATCGCGCACTCTTAATGACGATGAGGTGAATACGACGACGCAAAATATCCTCACCTCGCTCGAACAAAGGTTGAACGCCACGTTAAGGAAGTGACGTATGGGGGCTTTGACGAAAGCTGAGATGGCGGAACGTCTGTATGAAGAGCTGGGCCTGAACAAGCGCGAGGCCAAGGAATTGGTCGAGCTGTTCTTTGAAGAAATCAGGCACGCTCTTGAAGACAACGAACAGGTCAAATTGTCCGGTTTCGGCAATTTTGACCTGCGGGACAAACGCCAGCGGCCTGGCCGCAATCCAAAAACGGGAGAAGAAATCCCGATCACGGCTCGCCGTGTGGTCACCTTTCGTCCAGGGCAGAAGTTGAAGGCCCGAGTTGAGGCTTATGCTGGAACCAAGTCATAACGACGAACTGCCCGTCATCCCAGGCAAACGCTACTTCACCATTGGTGAAGTCAGCGAGCTCTGTGCGGTAAAGCCGCACGTGCTGCGCTATTGGGAGCAGGAGTTTCCTCAACTCAACCCCGTCAAACGCACCGGGAACCGTCGGTATTATCAGCGCCAGGATGTGCTGATGATCCGACAGATCCGCGCATTGCTGTACGACCAGGGGTTCACCATCAGCGGCGCGCGCCAGCGTATGTCCGGTGATGAAGCCAAAGACGACACCACCCAATACAAGCAAATGATCCGCCAGATGATCTCCGAACTCGAAGATGTGCTGGTGGTTTTGAAGAAGTAATTCCGGCTTTTAAAATACTTCCACATTTCAAAAGCTTGCGGTATATTCCTGATCGCTTCGTTGCGAAGCGAACCCAGTAACACGCCTAGTCGGGGCGTAGCGCAGTCCGGTAGCGCACTAGCATGGGGTGCTAGGGGTCGAGTGTTCGAATCACTCCGTCCCGACCATTATTCCTGAGTAAAATCAGACTCTTAAGCCGATCAGATAGATCGGCTTTTTTGTGCCTGCGCAAAACCCGCGCAAAATTGGCGCAAAACTACCCGGTGATTTCGCTGATATTCAGGTCCGGAACGGCCTCGGACCAGATGATTTCCTCGTGGTCCCGCTGGTAGTTCTTCGTCATGCCCTCGCTCGCATGGCCTGCGATCTTCTGCCCATCCTTTCCGGCTTTCTTGTACAGGTGCAGAGACAGCGCTCGCACTTCATGGAAACCAGGCATCTCTTCTTCCTTCCATCCTGCGTAGCAGTTTGCCGCATCCCTGGCTTCCTTGAATGCTCGCGTCAAATACCGCTCTTCAACCTTCGTCCAGTGATCCTTTGTCTGTGCCTGCTTCTGTTTCAATCGATCCGGCTTGCGGTGCACCAGGTACGGGGACACTACATCGTCGCGGCACCGGCTAATGACAGCCTGCAGCTCGGGCGTTACCCGGAATCGAATCCAGGCTGCGTCTGTCGCCTTGGCCGTTTTCTTCTGCACGACGTACAGGAAGCCTTCCCGGCCCCCATCAAAGCGCATGTCCAAGATGTCTGTGCGGCGCTGGGCGGTGATCAGTGCCAGGTCGATTGCATTCTGTAGCCACGCTGGCGACTTCTCCCTGATCGCTTTCAGCCCCTCGACGGTGTGCCGTTTGCGCTGTTTTTTCTCGATCCGGTTGATGGTGCTGGCCGCTGGGTTGTCTGGGCACAGGCCTTTGGCGGCTGCATGGTTAAAAATGTCGATCAGCAGCGCCCGGCACTGGTTGGCCGATCGCGGTGTAATAGCGTCCAGCATCTCTGCGATCATGCGGATCGTGATTTGGTCGACCGCTTTGCCTTCGAACTGCTTCCGGAAGCGGCGGAAGTGCACGGCATAAAGGCCCAGGGTCCCTTTTGCCAGCTCGCGCGGGGGAAGTACGTCACGCTCGTAGGTATCGAGGAATGTGGCGAACGATTCTGACGAGACAGAGAGCACGGCGCCGACCAAGTCGGCACCGCGCATAAACTCCAGATTCAACTGCTTGGCAGCATCGATCGCTTTGATGCGGTCGCCACCGAACTGGAACCACTTTCCATCAGTTGGCCGACGGTAGCGGTATGTCGACCGTCTTGCATCGAAGTACAGGTTCTGCGGGAGGCTCTTATTCGCCTTGTTCCGCGGCCGAGGCGCCATCATGCAGCTCCTTTCAATACCATCGCCACCAGGTCGTTGCCGTCCGAGCGGGTGAAGGCGATCCAGTCAACGTACCAGAGTTTCCCGATCTGCTCGCCAGGCACCATGCCGTTGCGGATGTGATTGCGAATTGCCTGGGAGCAGGGCGGGGTGCCGTTTTCACCCCAGCGCCGTCGCTGGAATTCGCTGATCTTGATGAGTTCTTTTCGCATAGTTACCTCCCTTCGTGTCGCGACACGTTTTCGTTATCCGTGGATGGTGTCGCGAAATTTTTGGACGCCATCAGCACGTCAACCGCGAAGTCCAGCTTCGCCTTGCTGCTACCGAACATTTCCACGGGGTACTGGTCCGGAGTGAGCCCGACGCGCGGGCCAGGCGCAGTGTCGCCATCGCCAAGATCTGTGTTGTCCACGTAGAAGCTCACGTCGCAAGCGCTGTCAGCGATGAACTGGTACCTATCGGAATCAGCGACCAACGCCTTCTTCCTCTCATGTTCAGCGCGAAGCAGGTCGTCCGGAACCAGGGTGTGCCCCTGTACCTCGCCGCCCAGGTAAGCCAGTAGAGCCTCGGCTTCGTCGTGGTACATGTGGCGCTCGCCTTGATTCTCGCCTTGGTCGTGCTCTCCATCCACGAAACGCTTAAGCAGGAAGGCCAGCGAATTGCGTTCGGCCAGCAGGGCGCGGAATGCAGACGCGACTTCTGGCGTTTGGCCACTCATAAGGATCGAGTCACCTTGTTTACTCATGGCTTGCTCCACGCTGAAAGTGATCAACCAGCACCCGGCGTGCATCGATACCGCACGACGCCGACATTGCGTAGATCTGGCCGAACGTGGTCTCCCGGCGCTGCAGGGCGTTGAACAGCTCGATCAGGCGCTGGCCCTTGGTACCGTTGCGGCGGCTCATAGCTGGAACCCCTTTTTCTGTGGGAGCGGGGAGGCCTGCTGTAACCCGTTTTCCGGCACTGAGCTGGCCTGAGAAGCTCGTCCCGCCTCACTTGAGGAGGTGGCCTGTTGTAGGAGCGAACTGTCCGGCAAGCAACTGATCCCGGTGTCGTTCAAGATCCAGCAGGTGACGCTGCGCACGCTGTCGTGCTGGACGTTTATGATTTGCTCAATGGCGAAGGCTTGGCCGGCGATCAGGGATAGGGCTACTGCTTGTAGCGCCGTACGGCTTAACTGGCGTCGATTCATTGGCTTCACTTTCTCCAGGCCGAACGAATCCCGGCCGATAATTTGACTTTCGGAAAACATCGCTAAGCTTTAGTAGGTACTGACCTGATCCCTCGCTTAGGCACACCTTGCCTATGCCTTAGCAGTTAGGCGAGGAAGACACCGTCATGAGGGGGTTGGTTGTGATGCTGGGGCGCGGGATTCATGTTGCAGCAGAAGCCAATCAAGCCAAGTCGTATAGCTTCGGCAACAAGAGATGGACGCTTGAAAACGCCGAGCTTGTACATGACCGATTCGATGCGACCTTTGACTGAGCGAGGAGAGACGCCATCGCGCTTGGCGATCTCTTTATCAGTGCCGCCATTTGCGATTGCGAGAAGGCACCGAAGCTCACGCTCGGCGAGTACGCTTCCGAGCTTTCCGAAGAGAGAACCGCAGGTGACAATTTCCATGATGTGAAGCTCCAGATCTCGTAGAAGATGGAGCTATAATGCTAGCGGGATTTTTGTCTGTCAATCCCTGCGGGACTATTTTTATAAGTCGGGCATGCGTGCGTCGACGATTAACCCAACTATTGACCACTCAGGACTGAGGGCTATTGTAGGGAAGGCGGGATTGAGAGCTACGAGGTAATCTGCACCTGCTTCCCTCATGTATTGGCGGATCGCGTAGTCGCCATCCGAGTGGCGCGCAAGGTAAAACTTACCGCTTTGAAACTCATAAACGTCTGGATTTATGAGTACGTATGTTCCTGGAGGGAAGCAGGGGGCGATAGCTCTCGACATCGAAGTCCCTTGCATAGCAACCCAGTAACCATTGGCTCCGGCCTGTTCCGTACTGCCAATAAAGTTTGGGTCGTTCTCGCCTTCAATTTGATCGCTAGAAGGATCCCTCATGCGGTGACCTCCCCAGGACGTTAAGGGGTAGGCCGATGCAGTGACGTGTACTTGTCCTGCCCACTCATTAATACGCCCTTCGGCTCCTTCCCCCTCGGGGCGAAAGCGCGCAAAGCTATCAAGCGTCTCAACTCGAAGGTCGGAAAGAGCCTTTGCATATCGAGGGGCAAAGTCTGTTACAGGGACCTCAAGCAATTGGGAGACAGATAGAGCGAATTCGAGATTGATCGCGTTCCGACCATTTAGGTAGTGGCTAAAAGAACCTTGGTTCATGCCTAAGTGCTGAGCCGCCTTTTCTTGCGTGAGGCCCAGAGATTCCTTCTTGGCGTTGAAGATTTCTTTCAGCGCTGCGCATTCCGCCAACTGATTTTCGGTCAGCGGCCTTTTCTTTTGTATTTTCATAGCAAATGACCTTATTGCTGGCGGGATTTAAAATCAAATCCCGCAGGCATTGACTTTAAAAAATCCCGCTAGCACTATTGAGAGGACGAAATTGTGGAGTTACTCCAGTGCAGCGAATTCCCCTTGCTGAATACGCAGTAAAGCGACATGCCAGGACAGCCGAAAAGCTTGGGATGAGTCAGGGCTCTTTGAGCAAGGCCATCCGTGAAGGGCGTTCCATTTTCGTGATCGTTTCCAGTGACGGAAGATTGTCCGCCATCGAAGAAAAACCATTCCCAGGACAGAGGCGGCAGAGCTCGCCCAATCAGTGCACAAATAATAATCCCGCAGGGTCTGGGGCGACAGGTTCGGATGTACCTGTGAATACATCCAGTACCAAGCAGGCAGTACAGTGAGCGGTGCGTATGCCCGCGTTCTGCTCGCCGAGTATGTTGAGCGAGCAGGCAGGAAAAAAGCTGCACTGGCACTGGGTTGCACTGGTCCGGCTCTATCCAAAGCAATCGCGGCGGGCAGGACCATTTTTGTGGAGCAGGCGGCCGATGGATCGGTATCAGCAACAGAAATCAGCAAGTTCCCAGGGCGATGACGAGTTGTGTTCCTCGGATGCGCAAGTTGCACCTCGGTCTGGCCGGATACCTGAAGTATTCTATGCGTACTGGATATAAGACCAGTAAAGGAAATCAAGAATGAAACACGCAGGCGCACCAGAGCAACAGACCACAGGACCGCCCTGACAGCGCGCCTGCTTCAAATTCTGCATTTCTGAATCCCAGAAAGCAGAAACCCGCCTGGCAGCGGGTTCTCAATCAGCACTTGTTGACGCAAGCGCTTTTGTACTTCTTCGTCTAGAGGACGATCTAATGCATCCCAAAAATAACACCACCCAACAAACGGTGCAACACCCGAAGCTAAAGCCTTGTGCGTTTGGCATGGAGTATACCGATCTCTTCAGCATCAATCCGGATGCGAATTTGATCGAAGCACTTTCTGTCGCCTCAGATCTGTCCGACGGTATCAGCCAGCTGTGCAGTCGTTTGGCCTATGCAATCAACGACGGAGAGACCGCTTACCTGTCTGAGGTTCGCACTCTGGGTTTCATTGGCGATGTCGTTTCTGCGCTTACCCGGTCGGCAGAGCGCGGGCTCAAGGCAGCGTATGAAGAGGGGGCTATTCAATGAGCACCCACTTCCAGTCGATCACAGAGTTTGCCGAAGAAGTAGAGCTCCAGGTCTTAGCGACCATTGATGTTTGTAATTGGGTTGCAGCCATCGCTCGTGCCATCGCTCGTGATGTTGAATCTGGCGCGGGGGCAGATGTAACCGTGCTGACCGACCTTGCGAAGTATTTCGATGACGTAGGCGCCTCCAGCTTGGATTCGGCGTTTGAACAGTTCAAAAAGATCGCCCAGATCTGTCCCGCGCCACAAAACGTGCAATCCGAAAACGTGGCGCAGGAAAGCGGGGTGGCTTGCCATGAGTCGTAAAACTGTCCTTTCAGATCGCTTGGAAAACGCGCTACTCACGATCAGCCAGTTGAGCAAGATCCTGATCAACAACGAGGCGTTGCGTGGTAGTGAACCGGAACCTCAGCTTGATCATTTGGGTGTTGATGCGGTCATACGGGCGGTTCTGTTGATCAGCGGTCAAGCGCACGACGACTTCTGCGAAATCATGAATTCTGCGGAGGCTCGCCCATGACTATCGTCATTATCAAAGACGGCGATGCGGTCACGACGACCCTGGCCATTGCCGAGGGCACACTCAATGATCACTCAAGCGTCATCAAGCTTGTGCGCACCTATCAGGTCGATCTGGAAGAGTTCGGACTTCTGGATTTCAAATCCGAAAGTACGGGAGGGCGTCCCACTGAGTACGCCTTCCTCAATGAGCCTCAGTCCACGCTGCTGCTGACCTACATGCGCAACGCGGACATCGTTCGGGCATTCAAGAAGAAGCTGGTGCGTGAGTTTTGGGAGATGGTCCAGCAGCGTCGCCAAAACGCCCCGGCACTGCCTGCGGACTACATCGGGGCGCTCGAACACCTCCTCGCATCGAAACGCTCTGAGAAGCTGGCGATCGAACAGCGTGACCACGCCATAGAAACCAAAGCTGAGATCGGTTCGCGGCGTGAAGCGACGGCAATGGCCACTGCTTCGGCGGCTGTTCGGCAGGCCAACCAACTCAAGGAAGAACTCGGTCGCGGACTGCGGCAGGCCACCGTCGCCGCGGTGGAGAAAGTCGCCAAGCGCAAGTTCGGCAAGCAAGGATTCCGCCCATTGAAGACCTGGTGCGCTGAGAACAGCGTGCAAGCTCCGAAGGTTCACGATCCACGTTATGGCTGGGTTCGCTCCTGGCCTACCGCTGCTTGGGCAGCCGTTTACCAAATTGACCTGGCTGACCTGTTTGGCGCCGATGGAGAACAAGCATGAACACCATCAACCTCGAAGTGGCGCAGAAGATCGCCGCTATCGCGCGTAAACCCCTTTCTCAGCGCGACATGTGAATCGCCCCGGGTTTCGTAGACACCTCTTTGCCTTAAACTGAGGTCAATTAGGAGGTGCCATGAGCAACCCGCGTTACCCCGAAGAATTCAAAATCCAAGCGGTCAATCAAGTGACCGAAAAGAAGCTGCCTGTCGCTGATGTGGCGGCGCGTCTTGGCGTGTCGTCGCATAGCCTCTATGCCTGGATAAAGCGCTACAGCAAACCTCAAGGAGAACGGAAGCAAGACGATGATCAGCACGCTGAACTGCGTCGTCTGCGAGCCGAACTCAAGCGGGTCACCGAAGAGCGAGACATCTTAAAAAAGGCCGCCGCGTACTTTGCCAAGGAGTGCGGTTGAAGTACGCCTTTATAAAGCAGCGAGCGGGCGACTATTCGATTCGACGGCTTTGCCTGACGCTGAAAGTCCATCCCAGCGGTTATTACGCCAGTTTTCGGCCCATTCGGTCACGCCAAGGTATTCGCGCAACCAGCCCACCACGTCGGCCAGCGGTGC